>JAAXGN010000139.1:0-763 GCA_012267415.1 Candidatus Poribacteria bacterium
CGGCAGCATCGGATAAGAGTGAGACTACACGCTTTGAACCAGTGACAAGAAAGGAAACCAGGAAAGGATGCGAAAAGGTGCAAATATTGTAGAGGTACTCAAAGCTCAGACGGAAAAATGGCCTACATGTGAAAAAATATGTAGTACCTGTGGAAGAACCAATCATTCTCATAAAGTTTGTATGCAACGTGAAAGAAAGAGAAAAAGCCTGGGAACCTGAATCCCGTTAACACAGTGTTTTCCTCCCAAGATCAGTGCAACAATGAAATTTAAGAGTGGACTGGAAGTTGATTTCCAAGTTGACACTGGCACGGCCGTGATGCGATGTTGAGGGCTATCAAGGGAACAAAATATATGAACGGAATGATGCCAACCAATCCAGTTCTCAAGATTTATAATGCCGCGAGTCCCTCTGGCCGCATGGAAAGTGTAAGGTTCAACTGGTAAACCCCGTGGATAGAAAGATGAACGTTGTGTCAATCTGGTTGGGAGTAGATGCAATTAATTACAATTCGGAATGAAAAGATCAAGACTTCGTGCCCCGAAGTAACTGAACATGCGTCCACCGCGAAAGTGAACGTGAACCTAACAAGTTACCAAACTTTCGGTGAATTGGAATTGCTCTGAGTTCAGGGATGTGTTGTCTCTTTGATGGTCTTGGCAGTCTTGCAACCCCATTGCAGCTCGAAGTCGATAAAGATGACCCGTTTAGCAGCCATTGAGACGAGTTCCTGAAGCTATGAGAAAACCACTGAAAGAGCAC
>JAAXGN010000139.1:780-1048 GCA_012267415.1 Candidatus Poribacteria bacterium
TCTTGAAGCTAAGGTTGTCATAGAGAAAGTGCAGAGACCTACTGAATGAGTAAATTCTATTTTGTGTGCAAGAACAGCTAACGTCAAGCTGCGCCTCTACCTGTACCTTAAGCCTTTAAACAAAGCGTTAAAGAGATGTCATTTTACGATGTCAGTGATTGAAGACATCCTACCAGAGTTAGGCAATGCCAAAATTTTTAAGAAAGTTGATTGCAAGGATGGTTACTGGCAGGTAAAGCTTACAGAAGAGAGTTCTTTGCTCACGACG
>JAAXGN010000074.1:0-300 GCA_012267415.1 Candidatus Poribacteria bacterium
ACCATAGTCTAGTCTAGAACTGATAAGAGCATGAATGAGAGACTCGGTAGCACTACGGTTGAGGAATTTTCGGATGCGAGAAATGTTCTTCAGGTAGTAGAAGGTTGATTGACATACAGAATTCACTTGGTTCCTCATGGTGAGCTCACGATCCATAAGTATTCCAAGGTTTCTAGCAGAGGTGCTGAATTTGATGTTGCAGTCACCGACAGAGACACAGTCAAGAGGAAGGAGAGACACTTGAGATTTTCTGCCAAACAAGATGACATCGGTTTTCCCATCGTTCAGCTTGAGCTTGTT
>JAAXGN010000074.1:456-1352 GCA_012267415.1 Candidatus Poribacteria bacterium
AATGAAATGTAGATTTGTACATCGTCAGCGTACATATGGTAGTTCACAAGGTGTTTGCGGATGACAGCAGCTAAAGGTGAGACATACAGTGAGAAGAGTATTGGTCCCAAGACAGACCCTTGAGGCACTCCCCAGAGAAGGCCCTGTGTTTCAGATTTGACGTTTTTTAGGCTAACACACTGTTGACGGCAGTTGAGATAAGAGGTGAACCAGTGAAGAACGTTCCCAGAAAGACCGAAGCAGGTTTCCAAACGCTGAAGAAGGATCTGATGGTCGACGGTGTCGAAAGCGGCAGAAAGGTCGATAAGTAAAAGAAGAACGGTACATTGGCTGTCTAGGGCACACAGGATATCATTCTGGACGCGCAGAAGAGCTGTCTCAGTACTGTGGTGCTGACGATAAGCAGACTGAAAGGTTTCGAGTAGGTGATGTTCTGTCAAGTGACTGGTGAGCTGAGCAGCAACAACCTTTTCAAGTACTTTTGATATGAACGAAAGGTTTGAGATAGGACGGTAGTTTTTAAAGATGCAGTCCAGAGAGGGTTTCTTCAACAGTGGTGTGATAACAGCTTTCTTGAACGAAGAGGGAAAAACGCCAGTCTGCAGAGATTGGTTTATGATGAATAGCACAGATGGTAAGATTTGGTCAAGATGCTCCTTTAGAAGATGAGTAGGCAGAGGGTCTGATGAACATGATTTGCTAGGAGATGCAAGGATACATTTGCGTAGAGAATCCAGTGACACAAGAGAGAAATCACAGAAGTTACAAGTAGATCCACAAGGTATATCACTGAAATCACTGTTGGTACTATCACTGAATTGATCTCTTATGCTCGTGATTTTGTCTTTGAAAAAGTCGCAGAACTGATCAGCAAGAACTTGTGGTGAGTCATGAAC
>JAAXGN010000003.1 GCA_012267415.1 Candidatus Poribacteria bacterium
GCGCCATACGATTGAGCAGCTGGTGCGTACAGTCGGTGCTAAAGAGTGGCAGTGATTAGTCGTGGTTGACCGCATTTCTTAAGAAGAAATTGGACTCAAACGACCTTCCCATTTGTAGTTTACCTTTCGCAGCAAGTTTTCTACTTCCCAGACACAATCCTCACAAGCAGCGAGCGGGCGGGATTTCTCCTCACCAGGTTAGTTAAATACTTATACGTTGGACTAATTTATAAAACGAATGGGTATATATATATATATACTGAGCATTTGCCAATGAAAGCTGCTCACACCTAGGTCAATGTAACCTTTAAACTTTTTTCATTTTATTAGAATGGACAAACCAAAGAAGGTATTGATGACATTTGGGTGCCATAGGAAAATTATAACATTCAGTTGCAATGTCCAGAATGTGCAATCCGTTCTAGAAAACAAGGCAATGGAACTCTTTGATGTGGATGGTCCCCTGGTTCTATGGTACATGGACCAAGACTTTGATGAGTGGGTGGATATGGAAGAAGACTGCTTTCCTATCCACAAGGAGAAACTGATGTTATCACAAGTAATGGACATGAACCTACTATGCTAGTGGAGGTACATGTAAATAATGTAAGTCATATATAAGGTGCTAACATATATACCGTTTCATGTTCGTAGTTTTGCTCTAGACTGAAGAGTCTACTTCTTACAGTTCAGGATAATGATAATGGTACTTGCCCTAGTCCCCTAGTTATCCTTGGAGGTACATGTATGTGAAGCAGAGCATAAGAAGGTCAAACCAAACCAAGTTATGGTGAGGGAGCTAATCAACCTGTCTTAATATATAAGGTGCAATGACATATTGTGTCAAAGGAAACCTTTGGTTCAGCTGCTAAAAGATTATTCCTTTTTGGGAGACTATGAAAAGATATGTGTCCTTTTTGTTCATGTAGTAAGAATAGAGTGTTTGCATGGAATACTGTCCAATGTATAAAAGTGGGCTGAGTTTTGAAGCTCTATAAATTTGCAAAACCTGTTGTAATATTCTACATGTATGTAGTGTGTGTATGTG
>JAAXGN010000104.1 GCA_012267415.1 Candidatus Poribacteria bacterium
CTCCTTACTCATTTGTTTCTACAAAAACTTTACATATCCGAAAGATGTTCATTACTGAATTTCAAAATAGAAAGTGTGATCATGCCAAAAACTTTACACACACCTTGTAAAACAGAAACCTTTGAGTATCCGACAAATTTGTGATATACTTTATAGGAAGCAAGGATCGCAAATCCTAATTTGAATTCCTATGTTACTCTAAGATTTCCCAATACATCAGTGGGGTACATAAGAGATAAGATAACTATGCATCACAAACAAGAGACATTGATCGGGCAAAAGACTATTGGACACAATACAAGGAGACACAATAATGGAAAAATATCCAACATGGCGTGAGTTTCTGATTGAAAAACTCACTAATCCAGAAAAAGCACTTGGCTATCTCCAAGTTTACCTTGAAGACTATCTGATTGATGGTGATACACCGTTCTTTCTAAAAGGAGTACGGAACGTTGTCCAAGCACAGGGAGGCATCCCTAAAGTCGCGAAACAAGCAGGCATCGATCCAGAAACACTTTCAGATTTCTTATCCAGTGAAGACCCACTGAATCTTAACATCTTTTGTACTATCCTCAAAGTTTTCGGATGGCAACTTTCAATTGAACCTTTAGCAGCAAAAGCAAAAGATCAGAGTGATGAGGTCACAAGCCAAAAATTGACAAAATCAGACGAGACATTAAAAGCAAGCACACCGCAGGTGGCTGAAACGTCACCTACTTAATAAGATTGTGAAATTGTGTAATCATAATTCTGTAACACAAACACTTCAGGAAAGAATATGAACTTTGGTAGATTATTTTGGACTTTAGTTTTGATAGCGATGTTATCAATCGCTTTATCAGTCAATGCCGATGAAGAAACAGAAGAGGTATATATATTAGAAGAAATTGTGGTAACTGCCCGCAAGCGCGAGCAGTTATCCTTTGAGGTGCCGCTATCTGTTTCTACTATCCACGGTGATAAATCCAATACAATACGATCCTCTGGTTTAGACCTCCGTTTTCTATCTAATCGCACACCGAGTTTGCAGATGGAATCATCCTATGGACGCGTCTTTCCACGATTATACATTCGCGGACTTGGAAACACAGACTTTGATCTCAACGCTTCACAACCGGTATCACTACTGTCCGATGGTGTAGTGCTTGAAAATGCATTACTAAAAGGGTATCCTGTCTTTGACGTAGATAGGATTGAGGTGTTGCGAGGACCGCAAGGCACACTCTTCGGACGGAATACACCCGCAGGTGCTATTAAGTTTGAATCACTCCGTCCGACACAGACATTTGAGGGATACGTACGGGTGAACTATGGACGATTCAACGCCTCCAATTTTGAAGGCGCAGTATCAGTACCACTGATACCTTCTGTTTTATCCTCTCGGTTCTCCTTACTCAGTCAATGGCGCGACGACTGGATAGATAATAACTTCAACGAAGAGAGTGTCTCTCTTGGCGGACATCTTGACCTTGCAGGCCGTATACAACTATTATGGACTCCCATACCCGAGTTGGAAGCATGGATAAAGTTGCATGCGCGTGATCTCAATGGCACTTCTCGTCTGTTCCGTGCAAATATCCTGAAACCGGATGAAGGTGGTCTGATAGATGACTTTGAACGTGACAGCATCACACACGATGGAGATAATGAACAAACACTGCGTTCAGGTGGACTTGCTGCTGAACTGCGCTACAATATCGGAAACTTTCAATTGATCTCACTAACTGGATATGAACGACTTACAAACTATTCACGAGGAGATATTGACGGTGGATACGGTGCTACCTTCCTTGCAGAAAGTGGTCCAGGTTTCATCCCATTTCCATCTGAAACCGCCTCCGGAATCCCTTTATTGAGTCAGTTTAGTCAAGAGGTAAGGTTGATGAGTCCAGATGACCACTCGCTCTCTTATCTGACCGGAATATACTACTTTCATGAGTTCGTAGAGATGGAGGATTTCAACTTCCTTACCACAGCAGGTGGTGCTATGGATAGAGCAGTCTATCAAGAACAGACTGCTACCGCAATGGCAGCTTTCGCTTCTGCCACATACAGCATAATTGAAGACCTTGAATTAGGAGCTGGTGTGCGCCTGTCTAATGACGCAAAAGACTATAGGGCATGGCGTGAAGTCGTTCCTGATAAAACCGATGCTAAACCCCTTGAACCCATCCTACAGGACCAACAAGATACTGTCTGGAGTGGGGATATCAGCATACGTTATCAAGTCACCCCAAATGTTCAAACCTATATACGCACAGCACGAGGATTCCGAGCACCAAGCATTCAGGGACGATTACTGTTTGATGATGAGGTGACAATCGCAGATACAGAGACTATTCTGTCCGTAGAAGGTGGAACAAAGTTGCGACTATTGAACCAACGTCTACACCTTAACTTAGGTGTTTTCAACTATATGATGCAAGACCAGCAGCTGTCCGCTGTGGGTGGAGAATCTAACGTCAATAGGTTATTGAATGCCGAAAGCACCACTGGACAAGGTGTTGAAGTAGAACTGATGTTCTTGCCATTTAAGTCGCTTCAAGTCTCAGGCGGACTAAGCTACAACCATACGAATATTGACGATCCAGCGTTAGCAGTAGCAGGATGTGGTGCGCCGTGTCAGGTTCTGGATCCGATTGCTTCTGAAGAAAACAACACTTTCTATATTGATGGGAATAGTCTACCCCAAGCACCTGAATGGATAGCTGATATAATGTTGCGATACATGCTTGAACTACCGAATGGGTATCGGATTATCGCTGCAACCGATTGGGTATATCGTAGCCGAGTACATTTCTTTTTATACGACTCTGTGGAATTCAGCGATGACTCGTTATTAGAGGGAGGTATACGACTTGCTTGTCAATTATCCGATGGATACACAGAGGTGGCATTTATAGGACGAAACATTCTAAATAACACATCTCCCACCGGCGGTATAGATTTCAACAATCTGACAGGTTATATGAACGAACCAAGGTTTTGGGGTCTGGAATTGGCGAGTCGGTTTTGACAACAGTCTATGTCGCATTCAATCTTCTATGTCCGGGTCTAATTCTTTCGCTTTTGCAAAATCTGCTTCCGCAGCTTCGTGCTGTCCGAGTGCTTGTTTTGAAAGTCCACGGTCTTGATAGAGTAGTGCTTTCTTTGGATTGAGACGAATGGATTCATCATAGTCCTCAATTGCTTCGCGGTGATCACCGAGGGCAGCTTTTGCAGCACCACGCGTGTGAAAGTAAGCTGATCTATAAACGTCACCTTCAGGTTGTAACCTTATTGCTTCGTTAGCATCGGATATTGCTTGCTGATATAACCTTTTTGCTTCAGATTCGTTTCCTTCTTCCGTTTCAATCTGACCGAGAAGATACATCGTCCATCCACGACTATTGTGTGCCATACTCCGTTTGGGATCCCGATTTATGACTTGATTGTGATCTTCAATCGCATCTTGATAGTATCGCCGTGCTTCTCCCAGTTTCCCTTGTTTAGCAAGTTTCTCACCAAGTGCACGCTTTGCACTACCACGATTGTAATATGCTGATGTATAATTAGGATCGTATCCTATAGATATGTCATAATCCTCAATTGCACCAACGTAGTTGCCAAGGGCAGATTTTGCAACACCCCTATTGCTGTATGCTATAATAATATCCGGGTTGAGTTTAAGAATACTGTTGTATTTTGCAACCGCGGATTTATTTTTGCCTTTTGCTTGCTTCCGAGTTACCTGACCTAATAAAGTATACGCTTTGATTCGGGGATGCTTTTGCCAAGTTGTAAAAGATTCTATTTCACCAGTTTCTTCTACGATAGAATTGAGATGATTAGAAGGAATAGCACTTCCCAACTGAAGATCAAGTCGCGTTTCATCATCACCCATTGCTCGCGCCATTAGACATGCTATACCGATGATTTCACCATTATTGTTTAATACAGGACTCCCACTATATCCTGGAGAGTACTGTGTTATAATCTCAAACCATTCCCTTTCGTTTCTACCAGATATAACGCCCTCAAGGCACTTATATTCAGCGTTATTATATGCAAGCGTATATACGGTATCACCTTCCTTGACATTATCACTATTACCAAAATGGAGATGTGTCGTACACTTCTCGTTAACCTTCAGGAGAACCAAGTCATTGCTTTCATCATAAGCTTTTACGCCATCAATAGAATACAGGACAGGCTTTTTGCTAACTTCTCTTTTGTATGCATAAGCGAAATCTTTGTGGTCAGGATGATATACAGGTGTTTTTTTGACTATCTGCTGTTTTGCAGCGATTGTTTTCGCCTTTGCCACAACGTGTATATTAGTTACAAGTAGGTCTGGTGCTACAAAGAATCCTGTTCCAGCGACACCGATTTTCTGTGCATCTTTATCTGTGTCTTTATGTATACGTGTGAACAAATTGTGCCAATTCGTATAGGTTACACTTTTGCTTCTCTTAAAGAACTTTTTAATCAACCAAGGTATGAACAATATATTTTTGGAAAATGCTTCAATATAAACTATTGCGTTTCTGTGTTTATCTTCAATCTGCTGGTGTATCTTATCTTTCTCTTGTTCCGCCATTGCGTTTCCTTTATAAAAAGCCTTTTGTGTTTATCCTTTTAAATTCGGATCTAATTCCTTTGCCTTTGCATGGTTCCCTTCATTAGATTCCATGCTCCCTCGTTTTTCTTTACAATAGGCATATATGCGGGGTTGTTTTTACCACTCCATCAAAGGTTCTACCTGTCCGGAATTAGTCATTAGTCTTCTAAGCAAGGTTATTGGAATGGCACCAATCATGGAATAGGTATCAGTATCATTGTCATTAGGCATCTTTCCACCAGCACATACAACTCCTATTACTTCACCCTTGCTGTTTTAACACTGGACCTCCGCTGAGTCCTTCACAGTCCCTTGAAGATATTTTTGCCTTTATCAGGAATTGTGTTTCGCTATTATGATCACTGAGAATGTTTCCAATAATACCTTTGTATATATTGTCTTTATACCCGATGATGATAACAGGATCACCATCCTGAAGATCATCATTGTTTCCAACTGGAATCGGCACACCTGTTTCAGCAACCTTAAGGAGTACAAGGTCGTTCTTGTCATCACATCCTGCTACACCTTCAATTGTGTACCTCGTAATTGCTTCGCAATACTCAGATTGTTTATGTTCTGCATTATCTTGCATCCTTAATTTCCGAAAATGCTTCTGATGTGTAAGTTTTTTCACTGCATACCAAATACGCTTAAAAGCGGAACTCTTTACGATTTCATAATGCTTCGGTGTGATTATCTCGTAATTGACAATAGGTAAACTAATAACGTGGATATTCGTTGCGATCTTATCTTGTTCTACGAAGAAGCCGATGCCAACACCAGATGTAAACCCAAATATTCTACCTCTCAAGAAGACAATGGATTTTTTGGTGTTTTCAACGATATTTTGGAATCTGTGATCTTTTTTCTTTGTCATTTTGTATTTTTCTTTTAGTCTTTTGCAGGTTTATTTTTCCAGTTTTGTTTGAATTTTGGGTCTAATTCCTTTGCTTTTGCAAAATCTGCTTCCGCAGCTTCGTGCTGTCCGAGTGCTTGTTTTGAAAGTCCACGGTCTTGATAGAATAGTGCTTTCTTTGGATTGAGACGAATGGATTCATCAAAGTCCTCAATTGCTGCGCGGTGATCACCGAGACCGGCTTTTGCAGCACCGCGCGTATGATAAAAGGCAGACCGATATTTTGGCTTCTTTAATTCTAACTGGAGTGCCTTTTCACTATCCGATATCGCTGCTTGAAATAGCATATCTGCTTCCACTTCGTTTTCTTCTTCAGCTTCAAGTTTCCCTAATAGGTATTTTGTCCATCCACGTTCATTATAGAATTTTGCCTTCTTCGGTCTTTGATTGATAGCTTCCGTAAAGTTCTCAATTCCCATCTGGTAGAGATTCCGCGCTTCTGCTATATTCCCTTGTTCAGTTCTTGCTTTGGCAAGACTGCACTTCACACGTGTCTGAATTGCCAGCCAAAAACCTTGACCCAATATATTCCTAATGATTCTGAGAAAAATTCTCCTGGAAAGAACCTTGACAATTTCCCAATTCCATGCCAAAAACGCCCCAATACCAATGAAGCTAAATTTTTCTGGTTTGAGTCGCAGTGCAGTTAGCGCATCTGTGAACGCTTCATCATACCTCCCTACGGACATCTTAACAACGCCTCGATTATTGTAAATGTCAGTTAAATCTGGATTGAGTTTAAGAGCAGAATCATAAAGATCTATTGCCTCCTTATATTCACCTTGTTTTCTATTATCATCTCCTTCATACGCTGCGACATAGGCACGTATCCGCGAACGTTTTTGCCACACATCAAGGGATTCCACTTCCCCAGTCTTCTCCAGCAGAGACCTAAGAACATTGGAAGAAATGGATCTACCTCTATTTGGTGAACTGTTATCAAAAGACATTGCTTCGTTTGTGGCAACGGCTATGACTTCACCTTTAACGTTTAGCACAGGTCCTCCGCTATTTCCTTCAGAAACCTCAAAATTTAGCCACAGATGTTTACCACTATTTCGAATGCTGTGTACACTGCCTTCCACGGTACTTACTTTTTTCTTAGGATAACCTAAAACACGGACTTGGTCACCTTTCCGAACGGTATTACTATCACCAAGGATGAACGGTGCTCTTTCCTCAGCAATCTTTAGAACAGCAAGGTCGTCTATATCATCAAATGCTATGATACCTTCAATAGTGTAAGGTTCTTCTGTTTGATCACACATTGCAGTAACTTTTGTTGCTCCAGCAAGCACATGAACGTTCGTTACAATTTTGTCGGGTGCTACGAAGAAACCACTACCCCGTGCAGTTTGAACTCCCCATACAAGTCCATTTATATATCCGCTGGGAATTTTTATTTCAAGACAAACTGTGGTGCCTTGTTTATCTATAGTATCCTGCTGGCGTAATTTATCCTTTACCTGCTCCATTACAGTATTCCTGTCTATTGCCTGATGTGTTAGTTAGGACGATTTATTTCAAAATCTGGGTCTAATTCCTTTGCTTTTGCAAAATCCACTTCTGCAGCCTCGGATTTACCGAGTGTATATTTTGAATTTGCCCTGTCTTGATAAAACAGTGCCTTCTTTGGATTTAATCGTATTGATTCATCAAAGTCCGCAATTGCCTCGCGGTGATTACTAAGCGCAGCTTTTGCAGCACCGCGTGTGTGAAAATAAGCAGCCATCTTTTTAGAGTTTGTAGTCTGAAACTGAAGTGCTGCGTCTGCGTCTATTATTGCTTCTTTATACAATTTCTGTGCTTCAGTCTTGTTATCTTCTTCAGTTTCAAGATCTCCCAACAGATACTTGGTCCAACCCCTGCTATTATAACTTCCAGCAACCGTCTTTTTCAGATTAATGGTGACAGTGAAGTCAAATATTGCCTCTTGATATAGCATTCTTGCTTTAGAATTGTTCCCTCGTTTCACTTCAGCACTTGCAAAACCAGTCTTTACATGTGCCTTAAATCTAAACCATCCACAATTGCCAAACATGAATCTCAACAACTTGATAAAAATATGTTTGCCTAATGTTTTACACCACCCCATTTTCCATGATATATATTTTGTGATATTATCAAAACGAAATGGAACTGGTTGGAGACGTTTTAAAGTGAGTAGGTCTTCAATCGCTGTACCAAATGCCCCAAGTTCCATCCTTGCATCAGCTCTGCGTTTATACGCCTTAACCATATCGGGTTGGAGTTTAATTGCAGTATCATAATGGACAATTGCCTTTCTGTATTCACCCTTATTTTGCAGTATGTCTCCTTCCTTAGTTTCTGTAAATGCACGTATATGCGGTAATCTCTGCCATTCCTTTAAGGGGATAGATTCTCTAACTTTGTTCATTAATCCTGTTAACGTTATAGATGGTATAGCATAACTGTAAACTTCATCTCCAGACGTATCAACACCAATAGTGTCCCCATGAGCATTGAGAATAGGGCATCCGCTACTACCTTTAGTCGTTTCGATTCTCATACGGATGCGATCATTACTTGTCCGAAAACCATCAATAATACCATGCGTAATTTCTGCATTTCCATTTGGATAACCAACAGCACAAATTTTGTCTTCAGGCTTAATTTCAGTGCTATCACCTATTCTCAGAGGAACACCTTCACCATCCACTTTTAGAAGAATTAAGTCATTTTCTATGTCGTACGCTTCAACACTATCTATACGACACTTTTCTTGTTTCTCTACAAATTCCGCGAAGATGGAAGCAACTCCCCGCACAACATGAACATTGGTAACTATTAAGTGCTTTTCAACGAAAAAACCGCTGGCATAGTTCAATTCCCTTTCAAATATTCTATATTTTTTGACGGATGGTTGGTCGATTGATTCTGTCTCAGGATATTGTGTAGGACTATCTATATCAAAAGCGATAACAGAATCATGATATGATACGGGTGACCACACTTCAAGGCGAACAACAGAATCAGCCAATGCTTTTTCAGTAATTCCTTGCAAATGTGTTTTTTTGTTGTGTTCCATAGAAGTATCCTCATCATTAACTTTCATTATACATCAGATATCTCATGATTCATACCAAAAAGACAAGGTACTAGGTGTGTAAAGTTTTTGTCACCATAAACGTCAATTTAAGGAAAATACGAAACCGTTATACCCCAGGCCGGTAGGTGCGATATCCTTATCAATGCAGAATACCAAACGCGTATTCTGCCATAAGCATCAATTAGTAGCACATTCATCTTTGATTGTGTTTCTTTATACAACAAGTATCCTGATTGTGCTTCTCTGTACGACAAACATATTAACTGCGGCTGTAGCACATTCATCCTTGATTGTGCTTCTTTGGATAACAACCATCCTTGATTGCGTCTATCTGCACAACATTGATAAGTCCCAATTCTTAGCAGATATTTTATAGCGTGGGTTGGCGTGTTGCGTTGCACAATCAAGATGAATGTGCTACGGATTGATAACGCCAAATGTTGAGCAGATACTCTAACACGTGGGTTGGCGTGTTGCGTTTTAATGACAGGATTTACGCATTTTGCTCGTTTTCAGGTGTGGGTCTAATTCCTTTGCCGTTGCGAAATCCGATTCGGAATCTTCCTGTTGAAGTGCTTGTTTTGATAATCCGCGATCGTAATAATACAATGCCTTCTTCGGTTTTAACCGAATGCATTCATTAAAATCTTCAATCGCTTCCTTGTGATCACCGAGGGCGGCTTTTGCAGCACCACGCGTATGATAAAAGGCAGAACGATATTTAGCATTCTTTAGTTCTAACTGGAGTGCTTTTTCACTATCCGATATAGCCTCATGAAATAGTATATCTGCTTCTACTTGGTTTTCTGCTTCAGTTTCAAGTTTCCCCAATAGGTATTTTGTCCATCCACGGCTGTTATATATCTTAGCCTCTTTTGAGTTTAGGTTGATAGCTGTAGTATAATCATTTATCGCCTCTTGATATAGTCTTTGTGCTTCTTTCGTATTCCCCTGATCCGCTTTAGATTTACCATGCACTCGGTTTACATGTCCCCGACTGAAGTATCCTTTGTAATACTCTGTATCATATAAGATGGCCTCGTTAACATCTTCTATTGCATCTTGGTAGTTTCCTAATTCACTCTTAGCCATTCCGCGTGCAGCATAGACTCTCTTCAAAAGGGGAATGAGTTTACTCGCAATAATTTTGTCATAGATTGCTATCGCTGATTCATAGTTTCCTGATGTATGCTTTTTACTTGCGCGTATACTGTAGAACGTGCCTTTAACAACATCCCAGACGCATCGGAGAATAAAACGTGTTCGCCTAAACCACCTTCCAAACTCATAC
Organism: Candidatus Poribacteria bacterium; assembly: GCA_012267415.1. Taxonomy (GTDB): domain Bacteria; phylum Poribacteria; class WGA-4E; order WGA-4E; family WGA-3G; genus MSPOR6. The sequence continues at coordinate 9,884 of JAAXGN010000104.1, forward strand.
AAATTATACACAGTAAGCACAAGAACATTGAGTCGTCTCTGCCATGTTGACAAAGGTTCAACTTCAACATTTTCTGTCTCAGCGAGTAATGCCTTAAGTGTATTTGAAGGTATAGCGACACCATCACCACGTTTGTTTTTGGATCCGTGAATAACGGCTATTACTTCTCCTTCACTGTTCAACATGGGTCCACCACTGTAACCTGGTCCAACAGGTGCTTTAAACCGTATGCGTCTCCCATGATTCAGGAAGCCGATTAGGGTGCCATCTGCTTGACACTGCTTTTCTTCCTCGGGATAGCCTAAAACACAAATAGTTTCACCCGATTTCACCATGTCACTATCACTAAGTTGGAAAGAAATGCCTTCATCAGTGGTCTTTAGAACCACGAGATCATTCTTAGTATCAAAGGCTATGATACCTTCAATAGTGTAGGTAGCATCTGTTTCAATATGCTTTGCATTGACCTTTGTAGCTTCTAAGAGCACGTGACAATTCGTCGCGATTTTATCATGTGCTACAAAGAAACCAGTACCTTGACCCCTGATACTCCTATCTGCATATTCCATTTCCAAGAGAAGCGTCATGCCCCTGATTTCTTCAGTAGATTGCGGGTTCTTCTCATTTTTTGTATTTGCCATTATACCTTTTCTCTGTATGCTATAGTATCTTGCATGCCACATATCTATTATACACCAAATCTCTCATGATTCATACCAAAAAGATTTGACAGCATCTCATAGTATGTAGTATCATATTTATAGACTCACGAACTGAATCAACGTCTCAAGCGAGATAATCAGATGTTTAAACAATTGCTTACTACACCGACATTGCAATATAATGAATTGACGCACAACACTATGTCAAGTCAAGATTCCCATCACACCATAGATATTATTATTGCCATTCGTCGTGCTGTGGTGGGTTAATCGCAAGCAGATAAGAAGTTATACGGATACACCCATCACTGAAGCAGACGATTTCAGTGAGGGGTTTTGTTTTTTAAACAGGACTTACGCAGAAGATTGCCAGTTAAAGTATTTTCTGGCACAACGAATAGAACGTATATTGCAAAGAACGGGCAATGAATTGCCCTACTACAAACACTTTAACATATGATGACGAGTAAAGTAAAATGTGTAAGTCCTGTTAAATACTACAGAGGAATGAAGTATGTTTAAAGAGGTATCACCACAATTCACATTTGCTGAGAAGGAAAAGAAAACACTTGAATTCTGGCGTGAAAACGACATCTTCCAGAAAAGCATGGAGATGTATAAAGACGCACCCTCCTTTGTTTTCCTTGAGGGACCACCATTTGCCAATGCACCTCCCGGCGTGCATCACGCCCTTGCACGTATTATGAAGGATGCAGTCTGCAGATATAAGACGATGACAGGACACTATGTCCACAGAAAAGCGGGTTGGGATACGCACGGACTCCCCGTTGAATACCAGGTCGAAAAACAACTCAATATTAAAAATAAAGTTGAGCTTGAGGCGTACGGTGTTCAGAATTTCATTGAAAAGTGCAAAGAAAACGTCTTTAATTATGAACAAGATTGGCGCGAGATGACTGAACGTATCGGATTCTGGGTGAACCTTGATGAAGCTTATATCACACTTTCAAACGACTATATTGAGAGCGTGTGGTGGATGTTGCGACAGGCATGGGATAAGGACTTACTCTATCAAGGACACAAAGTTCAACCTTACTGCTATCGGTGTGGAACGACTTTGGCAAACCACGAAGTCGCACTCGGTTACCAAGAAGTGGATGCCCCATCAATCTATGTCCGATTCCCCTTGAAGAAGAAAGAAAACACCTATCTGCTTGTATGGACAACAACGCCGTGGACACTTCCATCTAACCTCGCTGTCGCTGTCGGTGAAAATTACGATTATGTCGCTGTTGAAGATAACGGACAACATCTCATCCTTGGCAAAGAATGTATCCCCACTGTTTTTGAAGAAGGACCTCCTAAAATCGTAGATGAATTCAAAGGTGCCGACCTACTCAACTGGGAATACGAACCGCTCTTTGATGCGGGAACACATACCGAAAAATCACACTATATTGTCTCTGGAGAATTTGTGACAACGACTGAGGGGAGTGGATTGGTGCATATTGCTCCCGCGTTCGGACAAGATGACTACGACATTGGAAAAGAACACAATCTACCCTTCGTTCAACTCGTAGGTGCAGATGGTAAATTTGTTCCAGAGGTCAAAGATGTGTGGTCTGGTGAATACGTCAAAGATGCTGATCCACAGATTATAGAAAACCTGAACAACCGTGGATTGCTGTTTAAAGCAACACAATATACACACCAATATCCTTTCTGTTGGCGATGTGATAATCCACTACTCTACTATGCACGAGAATCGTATTTTATCAGAACCACCGCCATCAGAGACAAAATGCTACAGCACAATCAGCACATCAACTGGTATCCTGAACATATCAAGGATGGACGTTTCGGAAACTGGCTGGAAAACAACATCGACTGGGGATTAAGTCGTGAACGGTATTGGGGTACACCGCTACCTGTCTGGATATGCAATGATTGCAATCATCAACACTGTGTTGGGAGTATTGCTGAATTGAAGGCACTTGGTGAGGATGTGCCCGATGATATTGAACTTCACCGTCCTTATATTGACGATGTCGTATTGACCTGTGAGAAATGCAGCGGTACAATGCATCGCATTCATGATGTGATCGATTGCTGGTTCGATTCTGGGTGTGCACACACAGCACAATGGCACTATCCATTTGAAAACAGAGAACTGTTTGAGGAAGCATATCCAGCAGACTTCATCTCTGAAGGCATTGATCAAACACGCGGCTGGTTCTATAGTCTTTTAGCAACAGGAACACTGATCCACGATAGACCTGCATACAAGAATTGTCTATGTCTGGAGTTGGTTATCGCTTCTGATGGAACGAAGATGAGCAAAAGCCGCGGCAACACAGTAGACCCTTGGTCAATCCTGAACGAACAGGGGGCAGACGCATTGCGATGGTATATGTTCACCGCATCACCGCCTTGGGCACAACGTACTTTCAAGATTGAAGGTATTGATGAAGCGTTGAAAAAGTTCATGGGAACACTCCAAAATGTCTATAGTTTTTTTGTGATGTATGCCAACTTGGAAAAAGTGGATGTCTTGAGAGATACACCTCCTGTTGCTGAACGCGCGACTATTGATAGATGGATCCTGTCACGCTTAAACACCCTAATAAACAAAGTTCGCGATGATATGGAGAAATACCATCTAACAAATGCACCACGTGCAATTGAGATGTTCGTTGATGACCTAAGCAACTGGTACGTTCGCCGTTCTCGTGACAGATTTTGGGGTGCCGAAGCTGGCGTAGACAAACAAGCTGCTTACGCGACACTCTATGAAGTGTTGGTTACTGTAGCAAAACTCGCTGCACCGTTTGTTCCGTTCTTGTCAGATGAACTTTATCGGAATTTAGTCGGTTCGCTGAATTCTGAAGCACCCATGAGTGTTCATCTTACAGCGTTTCCAGAAGCCGATGAATCGTTCATAGACACACAATTAGAAACCGATATGGAATTTACACGTGATGTCATCAGTATGGGACACGCCGCGCGTAATCGGTCCGGTATAAAGACGCGTCAACCGCTTGGTGAAATCACGCTCGGTGGACTATCCGATGCAGAAAAAGAAACAATCAATCGTTTGTCATCTTATGTTCACGATGAACTCAACGTCAAAGAGATCGTTTTCACGGAAGAATTAGACACTTATGCACAGGTCTCCCTTAAACCGAACTTCAAAGTGTTGGGACCGAAATACGGAAAAGGTGTTCAAGCAATTGCAAAAGCACTTGCAACTGCTGATTCTATGCAATTAAAAGCAGAACTGGAAGCAAACGGTAACCTACAGATTGAAGCAGCAGAGGAAACATACACGCTTGAGCAAGCGGAAATTGACGTTCAGACGCAAAACCGTGAAGGGTTCTTTGTAGAGGTAGATGCAAGGAAGTTTGTAGCATTGTCAACAGAATTGACGCATGCGTTGCGGCTTGAAGGAATGGCACGCGAACTTGTCAATAAAATCCAGAATATGCGGAAGGATGCTGATTTTAACGTGTCGGATCGGATTAGATTGCGTTTGGATACGCAATCAGAACTGGTTGCAGAAGCGTTCAAAACACATCGGGAGTATATCCTTGCGGAGACATTGACAACAGAGGTCGTTGACACTTTGGGTGAGGATGCCTTCACTCTTGAGCAGAAGTTAAATGGTGAACTCGCCACGTTGTGTGTTGAACAGGTTTAGCATTAGTTTTCGTCTAAATTAAGAGGATGCGTGCGATCAAGTCATCTAATCCAACAAACTGTACCGATATATCGCAATATGTTTTGGTAAAAGGTGTATCAACATCATGAGAAACGACGAAGTTCTCACCCTCAGGATATTGTCTACGAAATGACCTCAGTGGGCTTGCAGAAAAACCAGATGCAGCTTATCATACGTGTATTCTATTACAAAACGCTACTAAATGCTACCTCTATTCACATATAGTAGCACTATTTGCTAGTCTGTATCTCGGATGGTACTGTATTTAAGCACACCATCAGCATCAGCGAACCGCAAATAAAGTGCCCACGTCCAACTGTTCTGCTCTACGCTACACAGCACTTCGTTCCAACCCGCTTTCAACTGACACGGAATTCTATCGGCATCGGGTGTGATACGTCTATAAATCCGTTTGCTATGAATTTCTGTTCCGTTTAACCACACTTTTACAGTCTCATCGCTGCCTAATAGGAGGACAGTATCCATATCTTCTGGGGTATAGACGTAGCTAACAGCATATCCAACGACACCTGTCATCATGCCGATGTTTGACCGAAAATCCAGCATGCCGCTTGGTCTTGTTGATGCTTCACGCCAACGAATGGTTTTACCTTCCGCTCCCGTGTAGGTTTGGTCAAGATTGAGCGGGTTTTGCGTTGATGTAGTTGGTAGGATTGTATTCGCTGTTTTCGGGAATGGACCCAGAATCATATAACGTTTAACAAACGGTGAAGCATGTAATACCTGATAAGAATCAACACCAATCTTGTAACCTGTTGACAGTGCTGATTTACCAATACTTTTCAGTATAATCCGATTTTTGCCTTGATTCAGCGGCACTGCACCAAATGTCACCAATGTCCCAGCCACACGTTCTGAATGGTAACAGTCAAAAGCATCGCCAACTTTCATGCCGTTTACGGTGAGTTCTACATGTCCATATTCTGGACCGCGTGTCAATATAACGCTGATTTTATACAGGTTTCTGTAAGGAACATCCATGACTTGATGCACCGAACCCCCTGAGACTTTCGCGTTTAATGCAACATGTCCACCATCTATATCAATGCCTGCCTCACGATAGTTTTCTATGGTAACTCCCTCTGTCCCCTCATGAGTTAATAAAGAGATTGCAGATTGTGTGTCTTTTGGTGGTAATTGTAGTTGCTTTTCATACCAGAATTGCGGGAGAGAATAGATATCGCGCGCTTCGTTTGTGAAATAAAGGTTGTAACCTTCAAAGCAGATTGCTTCACCTTGAAAATTGTGCTGTAAGATCCACGGTTTGCTTTGAATCATGTGTGAGATATTGCCATCATCTGCGTGATATACCCATAGAGCATTATAGGTACAGACCGCAAGTCTTTTCCCATCAGGTGATATGCCAGCACCCGTCACCAATCTTGCATCTGTAAACGCACCGACCCGTTCCAATATCTGTTTTGAATCCGCTTTCATAGTAGGGAATCGGAAGAGTATAGCACTTGATTGCTCTTTCGTCACAATGTAAGGAATTCCATCAGCAATAAACAGACCTTCAGCATCTACGTTTTGCTCTGGGTACTTATACGGATACTTTGCTATGACGTGTGCTTCTGTTTCTGTGTATGGGTCAGGTTCTTTTACGACAGCGACATTTAGGTCAATTCGCATTCGGCTATTGTTACCGATGTCGCCTATCCAGAGTTGTCCCCTTTCGTCAATGGCGAGTGCTTCCCAGTCAAAGTTGCGAGTGCCGCGTATCGCAATCTCTTTGATTAATGTGCCATTGCGTTGAGTCGCGTAAAGTGTGGAGGGGTTGCCTGAGTCGTTTAACGTCCAATAAACGCCTTTGAACTGTTTACTTGCAACGATACCAGAACTTTCACGGATAGCGGTATGTGTATATTGACCTAACGGTTGCCATGGCGGTGTGCCAAAGTTGACATGTTCCTCCGCTGCAATGAATGTAACTGCCAACAAAAGAATTAACGGGTAAAGTAGCATTCTCATGTAGATATTTTACAACAATTTAACTCAAAACTCAAGCTTTTTCTTGACACAACAAGGACTGCCGCTACTACATCTCAAACCTGAAGGATTGGGTTATGTAGCGAAAGATTTGATAAATTGCTTGAAACTAACGATATATAAATGTATAATTGATTCTATTCAACCCATCTAATATACTAATCCATGCTTGTGATCTTATGGTGAACATAAGATGAGAGAATTTTGTTCAAAAAAGATGCTCAAAAAACTTCAGATACTATCAACGTTTCTTCTAATATTTTACCTAATTCAGTCACTCTATGCTGCACCACTCAAAACGCTTTCATTAGATTTCACACGCGAAATCACTGAAAACGGAACAAAGGAGCGGATAGAAGGAACGCTCCACTACGATGTAGAAAAATTGAGAGTCGTAATTCATGTCAATAAACCGATAAAACAGATTATGGTAGCAAAAGAGAATACATTAGAGATATACTATCCAGACCAAAAGCAGGCTTTCCGCTTTATCTCAGAGGGACCTGTGCCACTACCCCTTGTAGAAACCATCATCCAATCAACACAAGCCGAATACGGATTGACCGCACTCGGATATTCACTCAATAAACACGATATTGTAGACGAGATACTATACACATATTGGAACCCGCCAGAAAAGGCAAAAGAGAAACTCGGTACCGTCATACTCGGCATCCAGAATGAACGGCTCATCTCTGCTGAAGTCAAAAATCCGAAAGAGATAATCGTTGCAAGGACGGTCTATCAGAAACACAAAAAAATTGGTATCACCTATATCCCAATGCAAGTCACCGCAAGCAACTATGGAGAGAAATCTGAAATCATACGTCTTGAGAAAATTCTTTTTAGTAAACCACAAGCAAATTCAGAAAAACCAAATCCAATACTAAAGTTCAAAATACCGCAATCCGTGAAAGTACAGGAGATAAAATGGTAAACTATAATATAGAAATTAAGTTACTGTCCCTCGCAACTGTCTGTTTAGCATTTGCATGTATGCCTCCTTCTTTATCATATTCCGACAGTGCAACTGACCTAACCTTTATCCGCAAAAACAACCCTATAATACAGGAAGAGCATAAGGAAGCGATCCACTTTAATCCGACGGAACCTTCTGAACTGAAATTAGTCACAACAGGGTTGATCCGTTTCTATCAGAAATACATCTCAAGTCAAGATGGATCTGTATGCGGATTCTCACCAAGCTGTTCCAGATTCGGCATGGCATGCATACAGGAATACGGTGTCTTACGTGGCATACTCCTCGCTGCCGACAGGCTAATCAGATGTAACGGTTTAAAATCAAGACACTATTATAGAGACCTTACCACAGGCAAATATAGCGACCCAATATCAGATTATGTATTCTAAACAGATGTGGGGATACTTGTTAATCATACTCCTCAACACGTTTTTCTTGTCCGTAGCAAACGCCGAAGAACCCGTGGAATACTACAGTTCAGAGAACATCCTCAAATTTGCTGATCATCTCATGAATCAGAGGGATTATCTACGGGCTGCAGGAGAATATCAACGCTATCTTTTCTATCAACCTAAAGAAAAGGAAGAAATCAATTATAGAATCGCGCTCTGCTATCGTTTTGGAGGTAAGACTGAAAAGGCAATGGATTCCTTTAGAGAATATCTAAAGGAATTTCCAGCGAGTAAGTATGCAAGCAATGCATACTATCAGATCGGTGTTTCACATTTTCTCATGCAACGGTTTGAAGCGTCTGCCAAGTATCTCAACACATCTATACCAAATATAACAGATATTCGCTTCAAAACTGAATCACAGCAACTAATTGGTCTCTCTTACCTGATGCAACGACAGTGGCACACTGCAGAAGATGTTTTCAATGAATTACAACAATCAGAGATATTGTCGGTCCGAGAAAAGGCAAAAGCATATAGCGAATATGCTATTCAGGGAGCGAATCTACCAACACGGAGTCCATTCTTAGCAGGATTCTTATCCACGATTGTACCCGGGGCAGGAAGACTCTATACGGGTCGTGTAGGGGATGCTTTCACATCTTTAATTCTCGTGGGTTTAACAGGTTGGCAAACCTACGACGGTTTTAATAGAGATGGGATAACATCAGCAAAAGGATGGACACTCGGCGCGTTAGGCACCATCTTTTATGTAGGAAACATATACGGTTCCGTGATCTCTGCACGCATCTATAATAGAGAGATAACGGAGGAATTTCTGTCAGGTCTCTCCATTGAATTGGTGTATTGAGAGAAAGTTAACCTACATTACATCTTCAGGCGAGACTTTAGGTGTCCCCATGTGGTAGATAATTTTCCGTTGGGTGTTACAGAGAGTACGCCTGCAATGCCAATATTCATAAGTTGTTTTATCTCACTCTGTGAACGAGCGATATTGGAAATACGCACCTCGTCCAACCTACCATCAAGGAACGGTGTACCACCTCGACCCAACCAAAGCGGGTTGTCGTTCGGCACAATATTACCCCCACCAATATCTACTTCGGAATCAATAACACCATCAATATAGAGTATACCTTCACCAGAATTGGCATCATAAGTACCTGCAATATGGGTCCATCTGCGAAGCGACAAGTTCGTTTCACTCAGAATAACTGCACTCCCCCAAGCAACACTCGTTGTCGCTATCCTAAGTTCAGCCTGTAAATCGCTGCGGGGACCTACTTTATAGGTTGAACCTTTCGTTACCCCCTGTCCACCAGCTGAAGAATCAGCATTCAGGTAAAGCCACATCTCCACAGTAAGTCCATCTGTTAAGTCAATAGTATCATTGTCTGAAATTTCCACAAAATCACCAGCCAGATCACCACCGAATACCATGCCTTTCTGAAATCTACCAGAACCCAATTCTGCACCCGTAACTTCACCCTCATTTCCAGTGCCAGATATATCTTCAAGCACATTTCCGCTGATTGATTCAAATGTATACAGACCAACAGTATGTCTATCTTGTGCTGAAATAGGTAAACTGATTGAACTTGCAATTATTACAAGTACGATCAAGCCGTTTCTAATGTTTATTTTGCAATTCATGGATACATCTCCTACTAAACATAGAGAGAGATTTGTAGATGCTGGATATTATAGCACAGAATCATCATAGTGACAAAAACTTTTCACATCCATACACTCATCCGTACTTGCATTTCTTGTCTTGTTATGGTAAACTCTGTTTAGTCCAAATTGAAACCACCAGTATAAAAATTCAAATAAGGAGATTAACTTATGATTCCCCGTTTATTTGCAGGATGCTGTATTTTGCCCCTCGTTATGAGCGTAATGGTTGTCCAAGCCGCTGGAATTGCCGTTGTTGATTTTGCTGACGAATGGACAAAGGTTGATGCGTTGCGTCAGACACTGGATGAATTCGACGTTGTGTATGATGATCTGACGAATGCACTTGAAAATGGGCAGCTACCTTTTAAAGCAGAACATAGAATCTTCTTAATCGGTAGCATGACAACCAACAATGCTGTACTTCACCAAAACCTTGATAAGAATGCAATAGCGATTCAAGATTTCGTCAAAAATGGTGGTGTCGTCTGGGAACCGACCCAAGCTGATCAGAATGAAGCGAATGTAGATTGGTTACCTCCTGAACTGAGTTGTGTTCGGAGCGACCGTGATAGTCCAGATTTTGAAATACTGGTAGCAGACCATCCGCTCTTTAACAAACCAAATCGTATGGATGAGGAATCGTTTAAAGACTGGGGACATCAAAACTGGCCTACTGTTTGGGAAGTCATCGCTTCGCAAAAAGGATTTGACGTGTTGATGGAAAGTTCGGGAGATTCTGTCATCATGGAAGCAGAATATGGAAAAGGCAAGTTCCTGATGATGGCAATTGCACCCGATAAATATCATATCGTTGGTAAAGATGACAATACGAAAGACATGGCAAAGCTTTTCATGGAGAATTTGCTGAACTATGTTGAAGATACTGCTGTCGTGGAAGAGATGATAAACTCACAACGAGGTGGGCGAATTTGAAAATGTGGGACTGATCAGAAAAGCAGAATTACAGAACATCAAACTCATAAATCCGCGTAATCCGCGTAATCCGCGATTCTGAAAAAAGATGACAAATCTTTATACACTCATGGGTGCGTAATGTTTTTAGCATTATCCATCAAATTCATTGTAGGAGGGAACTCCGATTCCCGACAGGTCGCGATTCGGAGAGCGCTCCTACAGGTTTTCTGTGCATATTTTGCCAATTATTTTACGCACCCTACTCATCCGTACTTGCATTTCTTGTCTTGTTATGGTAAACTCTGTTGAATGCAAGTCAAAACAGACCTTGAAAAAACATCAACATATCCAGTTTCATTTGGAGAAATACAAATGTCAGTAAATTGGAGAGACCACATAGTTAGCACACCAGAAATACTACGGGGTAAGCCGCGTATTAAAGGCACGAGGATTCCTATAAGTCTCATTCTTGGTTACCTTGCTGCGGGGAATACCCCAGAACAAATCATTGTTGAATTTCCCGATCTCAAAACAACGCATATCTATGCTTGCCTTGATTATGCACGCGACTTAGCAGAATTTGAGGAAGTTGCATAATGAATTGCGGTTATTTGAAGTAGACTGATACTGAACTCACTTTAAAATACGAGAAAGAACATAACATGCGCCACATATCACAACAAAACGATTGGTTAGTCCAACCCTACACGCAACCCGCTACAGTCCAAGAAACGGACAATCAGCTTATTCTCACTAACGATCTCATACAACGAAGGTTTATCACCACACCGAATTTCACAACGGTAGATTATACCAATCAAATTACCGGTAGCAGTCTTCTACGAGGTATCAAACCAGAGGCAATACTGACAATTGACGGACACGATTATGAAGTCGGTGGCTTAAAAGGACAACCCGATTACGCATATCTTGATGACGAATGGATCGCAGACTTGACCAGTGACGAGAACGCATTTCAGTTTCGCGGATATCAAGTTGGTAAACCTGAGGCACAATATCCGTGGGTAAAAAGACGGAATATAACACCGGCAGCATATCCGCCAGAAGGTGTTACACTGACAGTCGAATTCTCACCACCGTCATCCCTTGCCTCCCTTCAGGTTTGGGTGCATTATGAACTATACCAAGGCATTCCGGTGCTGTCCAAATGGATCACTATTCAAAATAACGGTCAAAAACCTATTCAATTGGATGCCTTAAGCTGTGAAATCCTTGCGGTGAACGAGCAGGAACAACATAGACTACAAGTGGAGAGCGATTATGCCTTCAGTAGAATGGAAACGACACAGTGGGGACCAGATGCAGATTACCTGACACAAGTGGATTATCGTTATCAGATGCCACTGCTGATGACAAGTCACTATCCACTCGGTCCGGGTGTACTGCTTCAACCGGGAGATACTTTCACAAGTTTTCGCACGTTTGAAACATTTCATGATAGTGATGATCGTGAACGTAAAGGACTCGCACGACGTAAGATGTATCGCACAGTCGCACCACAGGTCACGGAGAATCCTATTCTCATGCATGTTCGGAGTGCCGAACCAGACGCTGTGCGTTTGGCAATTGACCAGTGTGCAGAAGTCGGTTTTGAGATGGTGATAATGACTTTTGGCAGTGGATACAATATTGAGAGCGAAAACCCAGAATACATCGCTAAAATGAAAGATTTAGCGGATTATGCACATAGTAAAGGAATTGAACTCGGTGGCTATACACTGATGTGTGCTTCGCGGGGTGTGGGTGATGAATTCAACTGTATTGACCCAGAAACTGGGAAACCCGGGAGCAGGTTTGGACAGAGTGCATGTCTTGCAAGTGCATGGGGAGATGGTTATGTCAAACGTGTCCTGAATTTTATGGATGCAACTGGCATGGATATCATAGAGACAGACGGTCCTTATCACGGTGATGTCTGTGCTTCAACGGAGCATGAACACCATAACGGATTAGAAGATTCGCAGTTACGGCAGTGGGAAGCGTGCGTTAACTTTTATCATGAATGCCGAAAACGTGGTATCTATATCAATTCGCCAGATAATTATTACCTCAACGGTTCAAACAAATGTGGTATGGGTTATCGGGAAACGAATTTTAGTTTGCCCCGCGAGCGACAAATTCTGATTGCACGGCAAAATATCTACGATGGAACTTACGAAAAAACACCAAGTATGGGGTGGATGTTCGTGCCGTTGGTAGAGTATCACAGTGGTGGACAAGCCGCAACATTTGAACCGCTCTGTGAACACCTTGATGATTACGAGGCACATCTTGCACAGAACTTCGGCAGTGGTGTGATTGCTTGCTATCGTGGTCCGCGGTTATATGATACAGACCAGACAAAAGCAATCGTTAAGAAATGGGTTGACTTTTTCAAAAAGTATCGTACAATATTAGAGTCTGATGTGATTCACGTGCGGCGTCCAGATGGCCGTTCCGTTGATTGTATGCTACACGTTAACCCACAAATCAATCCATGTGGACTCGCGATGCTCTACAATCCTACACGGATAACGCAAGAGACCACTCTGAAACTGCCGTTATATTATACTGGATTGTCTGAAACTGCTAACATTCGTGAGAAAGAGGGAGAACCGAAACAGCATAAAATTGACCGAAACTACAACGTTGAAATTCCTATCAAAATGGAGGCAAAAAGCGTTAGTTATCTCGTTATAGATTGAGAAATATGAGCATACTCGTCAACAAAAACACAAAAGTAATAGTACAAGGTATCACTGGACGTTCAGGACGTTTTCACACAGAACAGTGTGTGGATTACGGCACGCAAATCGTTGCTGGTGCTGTCCCGGGTAGGGGAGGAACCGATGTAAACAGTATCCCCGTTTTTGATACCGTCGCACAAGGTATTGCGGAAACAGGAGCAGATACCTCTCTTATATTCGTTCCCGCACGTTTCAACGCTGCAGATTCTATTATGGAAGCTGCAGATGCGGGTGCTGAATTAATTGTCTGTATCTCTGAGCACATCCCTATCCTTGATATGGTGAAGGCAAAAGCTTTCTTAAATGGTAAACAGACACGGTTAATCGGTCCGAACTGTCCGGGTATCATCACTCCCGGTGAATGCAAAATTGGTGTGATGCCAGCATTTGCTTATTCACCCGGTAACGTCGGAATAGTCTCACGAAGCGGGACGTTGACCTATGAAGCCGCATATCAACTCAAGCAACTCGGTATCGGGCAATCCACCTGTGTCGGTATCGGAGGAGACCCTGTGATTGGGACAAGCTTCGTTGATGCACTCAAACTTTTTGAGGAAGATGATGATACACACGCTGTCGTCTTAATCGGTGAAATTGGGGGAACAGCAGAGGAGACAGCAGCACAATATGTTCAGGAACACATGACCAAACCTGTTGTCGGTTTTGTCGCAGGACAGACTGCACCTCCCGGCAAACGGATGGGACATGCAGGTGCCATCATCTCTGGTGGAAAAGGTACTGCCGCAGATAAAATAGAATCTCTCAAGAATGCAGGAATTGCTGTTGCTGATGACCTAACTACCATCGGAGAAACCGTTGCAAAGGTATTGGGGTAACAGATTCAACAATGAAGAAAGACATCGCTTACCTTCAGACTAAAAAACAGCAGCACCAACCGATCACCGTGCTAACTTGCTACGATTACCCTACTGCTTGCATGCAAGATGAAGCAGAAATTGACATCGTTTTTGTCGGGGATAGCGTTGGCACAAACATCCTCGGCTACAAAAGCGAGATGGAGGTGACGATGGCGGATATGCTACATCACCTCAAAGCTGTGCGTCGCGGTGTCACTTATGCCTATCTCCTCGTTGATATGCCTTATGCGTCTGACCGAAATACCAAACAAGCCGTTGCCAATGCCAATCTTTTCTTAGATAACGGAGCTGATGGTATTAAATTGGAAGGTGGCACAGAAAAAATACCTATTGTTAACGCACTCACCGAGCAAGGAATAGATGTCTGTACACACATCGGACACAATCCACAGATTCACGGTACAAGAGCATCAACACACGGCAAAACGGTTGCGAAAGCAAAAGAACTCATTCAAACCGCATCAGCACTTGAAGACGCAGGTGCGAAACTTATCGTGCTTGAGAAAATCACAGAAGAGATTAGCCAAATCATCACGGAGACGCTTGACATTCCGACAATAGGTATCGGTGCGGGTAGATACTGTGATGGACAGGTACTCGTTATCAACGATGTATTAGGGATAGGGACTCCTTTCAAACATGCCAAACGTTATCAGGATTACGACCAACTTACTCTTGAGGCGATATGTCAATACAAGCAAGAGGTAGAAAACGGTGACTTTCCAACAGATGCTAACATCGCACACATCGCCGCTGATAAGTTGGCACGGATTCAGAAATGGTTGGAGTCAGAACGTTGATATACCATAAGCGTCAATTTTAAGGAGAATACGAAACCAATAATACCCAGGCCGGTAGGTGCGATATCCTTATCGCACCGGACCCTACGCGAAAACCTTATATGGAACTGGTTGGGACTAATCCGTGCGATTAGGAAATCGCACCTACCGGCCTGGGGTGTTGCTAAATTGACGCTTATGGAGTCAGAACGTTGATACACCTTACCCTTTTCTCTTACTGTTCCAATCCGTTAACGACATCATCCCAATCCCACAGAAGGATTGAACCAACATACCCCGCACTGACGAGGGTTCTACCATCTGGTGAAAATGAAAGAACATACGGTGAAGCAGAATGTCCTTCAAGCGTAGTGAGTAGGTCGCCAGTAACCACATCCAATAATTGAATTCCCCCACCAATAATACTGAGAATAAGCACGGTATTATCTGGTGAAAATATCGCTTCAAGCCAATAAGTATCATCTCCAGTGGACACTTCCTTAAAGTGCGGTTGTTTCGCCCGGCCCACCAGACGAATTTGTTTTTGCATGACTACAGCAATTAAGGATCCATCAGGAGAAATTGTTATATCCCTAATGGTTTTTTCAATCGGTTGTTCTTCAAAGAAGGAGGTTAACAGAACACCATCTTTGACATCCCACATCTGAACCTTTTTTTCACTGGTAGCTATGACAAGTTTATATCCATCCGGTGAAAAAGCCATAGCTCTGAGCCATTCGGAGCGATCAGCAAACTTGATATCAAAGGTGTCGTCAGTTTCTGTATTCCATAAGCGAATTTTTCCATAAGTATTATAAACACCGAAGGCTATCGTTTTTCCATCAGGTGAGAATTCTATCTCTGAGAAATTTTCATTGGTATACACCAAGCTATTTAACTCGCGTCCGGTGCTGACATCAAACAAGCGAATTATAGGGGTCGTCCCTAGCGGTTCTGTCGGTGCGTTCATTTTGCCTTTGCTGACAAATCTTGTTCCATCGGGTGAAAACGTCAATGGTGCTGATTCTGCATCCCATCTCGTATTTTCAAAAGCAGTTTTTGTGCGGTGTGTCGTTATGTGTGATGTCTCCAAATCCCACAACGTAATGATTCCGCTATAATCGACACTGGCAAGTATGGAACTATCATTCAAGTAACGTATGCTTCTTATCCAAGGTGTGTGTCTGGTAATGTGAGATACAATCGGTTTGCCTGTATTGATGTTCCAGTACTTGATTGTACCATCATCACTTGCACTCGCGAGCGTGCTGCCATCTGTTGAAAATGCTAAATATTCAATAAAACCGATATGTGCTGTAAAGGTAGCTATCAATTCACCCGTGGTAGTATCCCATAATTTCACATGCTGACCTGCTCCACATGCGAGGGTTTTTCCATCCGGAGAGAATAACAATACATCTGGACCGCCAACTAACTTCTGATGGGTTCGCAACAAATCCCTACTTAACGAATGTTCTTGAAGTAGGATAGGTTCATTATTGCCTGACGTATCCCATAACCGTACGCTTCTATCATATCTTCCACTTGCGAGATGCGTTCCATCCGGGGAGAATGCCAATGATATAACACGATTAGAATCGGGTCCTATAATATCACCTGCTTGAATCCTTTCTGCTGCTCCTGTGAGTGTAGACTGCTTTTTACCAGTCTTTGCGTTCCACAGCGCAAGTGTAAAACTATCTTCAGCTATCGCAACTTTGTCGTGTGTAAGTGCGTAAACATCATGAGGATGTGAATCAAGTCGATTTTCAAGCTTCTTAACATGACTTTTTCCGGTTTCGGTATCTACCGAATAGAGCGTGTCTCCTGCTTGATTCAATCCGACAAGTGTTTTGCTGTCATCGGAGAACCGAAGCTCTGATGCAGCAGGCAGCGTTGCGTTGAGTGTAACCTTTTGTCCTGTATCTATCTCCCACAACTGGAATCCTGTTTCCCATCTACTACCGCCAATCGCGCTACTTGGGTCACCTCCACCATTTGCGAGGAAACGTCCATCTGGCGAAAAAGCAAACGCTTCACACATTCCCGGTAACAGTGAAATCTCCTGTCCAGTCTCTACATCATACAGCCACAGACCGATTTCAGTGCCAACAGCAAGTTGTTTGCCATTTGGGGAAAACTGAATCCCTCTAATTATGCCTTTTCCTAAACGCTTTTTCGCTTTATTAGGTAATTCCCATTGTGTGTAATCTTTCACTGTTTCCTCTTTTTGTGCATCGTCAGATATAGTGGTGCTGTTGTTAGTTTGCTGATCTTCAGGCTCATTCTGCTTTACCAATACATTTTCATTTATTGCTTTTGTTCGTACATCAAGTTTAGATTCCAGATTCGCTACTATAGGGGCATCAATGATCTCTATCGCGATCTCTGCAGTGGCATCGAAACTATAAGGTTTCTGAAAACGTGCCAAAAAATTGCTATTTCCAAAACCGAGAATAAGCAACACCACTGCTAACGTGGAAGCGGTAATTGCCCACGGCGCGAAAGGTTTATTACTTGTCGGTGTAGTGGGTTTGACACGTGAAATTTTACGCATGACATTCTCAGTAAGATGTGGTGTGATTTGGAAATGGTCTAAAGCCTCTCTTATCATCGGTTCATCCTTCTGTAAACGCTGTTGTGCGCGACGGAGTCTGCTTTTTATCGTATTGGTAGATACACCCATAAATCTGCCTATCTCTGAACACGTCATCTCACCGAAGTAATGCAGTGTCATGACAGTGCGTTCACTTTCCTCAAGTTTCGCAAGTAGTTTTTTGACAACTTCGCGTTGTGCATCTACAGCGAATCGTTTATTCTCCTCATGCATGTATGTAGAATAGGTTGTTTCTTCATGATAAGGGATGTCCTTGTCCTGCATTAACTGTGTCCGACGGTATTTCTTACGGAACCAAGCTCTACAGAGACTTGTAGCAATTACATAGAGCCAACTTGAGAAACTTTGTGTCTTTTTCAGTGTTGCAAGATTTTGATACGCTTGCAGGAATGTATCTTGTGTAATCTCTTCTGCTGTATGAAAATCTCCGATTTTCCGCCACACCAGCGCGTGAACCTGTTTTTTATATTTCTCTAAAAGTTCCGCAAAGGCACTGTCATCACCTTCAAGCGTAAGATTGATCAATCGTGTATCGTTGTCTTTCATGGATCACCTCCGATTTTACCCTATATGATGCCACGAGACGGTGAATTGGGTGCATGATTCTGCAAAAAATTGTTTTACCTATATTATACCATGAATTCACGGCAATAGGACACTATAAGGAGGGGGTGTAAAGTATTTGGCAACATATGCACAGAAAACCTGTAGGAGCGATCTCCGAATCGCGACCTGTCGGGAATCGGAGTTCCCTCCTACAATGAGTATGTCGGTTAATGCCAAAAACTTTACACACCTATAAGGAGGGGGTGTAAAGATATTGTCACCATAAGCGTCAATTTAGCGATATTCCCAAGCTGATAGATACGCATAGCGTCATTCTTCGCCATATAGTTTCACGATAGTCTTTGATTCTATTTTTATGTAGCACATTCATCCTTGATTGTACTCCGGAGCCCATCATTCCACGCGAAAAGTCTGTGCTTTGAAAATGACTTTATGCATCTGTAGCACATTCATCCTTGATTGTGCTACCAATACGTCTAATCAAGGATGAATGTTGTAGTAAGAAATACAATTAAGGATACATGTTGTATAGAGAAGCACAATGGTATTAACGATGGGATTCTAACAGTCTAAACTGCTCTCTATTCTCCTACCGTTCCAATCCCTTAAGGATTTCATCCCAATCCCACACAAAAATTGTACCATCTGCTCCCGTACTGACGAGTGTTTTACTGTCCGGAGAAAATACCAACGTTCCTACTGGTGCTGTGTGTCCGTCAAGAGTGGCGAGTTTCTTCTCCGTTACTACATCCCACAATTCTATCACACCGTTTCCAAATCCAGTAACAAGCACGGTACTCTCTGGAGCAAACATTAACGTTTTCACACGCTCTTTAACTTTCTTTTGACGGATCAGGTTATTTCTGTCCATAATACGGATCTGTTGCGTACTTCCTACTGCAAGAAGGTTGCCATTTGAAGAAAATGACAATGCTGTAATCCGTCCCCCTTTTGGATTTTCTTCTGTCAACGTAGTTAACACTTTTCCTGTTTCAACACTCCAGATTTGAAGTCTTCCATTCCTTGCTCCGGTGACAAATTCTTTTCCATCAAGGGAGAATACTAAATTACTGATTTCATACTGGTGAGACGACCCAAGATTATTGTCTGGATCAAAGTAAGGTATATCAGAGTGCTCACCTGTCTCAGTATTCCACAGACGAATTTTACGCTGACCGATTAAAGCTACGGTTTTTCCATCAGGTGAAAAAGTTACAGATGAAAAGTCCATGGATCCTGTCAAAGTCTGCAGCTCAAGTCCTGTCTTTACATCCATCAGACGTATTAACATATCTGGTATTGAAATGAGATTTGACATGCCGATTCCTGCATGGAAAAGTGAATGGCCACTTACACCGAAGCTGGCAAACTTTGTTCCACCAGGTGAAAATGATAGTGCTTGTATTAGACCCCGACTTTCTGTAAAAGGCACTTCACTCTTTTGCGAGGTTTTTAAATCCCATAGGGTGATTATGCCGTTAAACGCAACAGTCACAAGGGTGTTAGTATTATTGACAAAAGTCGCTGCTTTTATCAATTGTGTGTGATCAGCGATACGTATCGGCAACTGATTCCCTGTTTCCGTATTCCAAAACAGGATTGTGCCATCTGTACTTGCACTGGCAAGGGTTGCGCCATCTGGTGAGAATGTCAACGCGGCGATACCGCCGATATGTCCAACGATTCTTGTGAGAAGTTCCCCTGTTGCGGTATCCCACAACAGAACCGTCCTATCGGTACTACCACTGGCGAGTATTTTACCGTTCGGAGAGAACGCGATCGTATTGACCCATCCTGTGTGTTTTTGAAGGATGACAGGGATGTCTCTGTTAATGGTATCCCATAATTGTATCGTCGTATCCGAACTGCCGCTTGCAAGACGCGTACCATCTGGAGAAAATGCCAAAGTCAAAATTTTGTTATTTAGTCCACCCTTTACTTCTGTATACTGTCCATCAACGGTTACTTTAGGAAATATGGTTTGCTTCGTTTTATGTTGTCTAATCAGGGTAGAAAGTTTTTCTCCAGTTTTTACATCCCACAGTTCAATATCCCCGTTTTTTCTTTCAACTGCAAATTTGTTGTGAGTGAGTGCATAGGGAGCAGGAAGCGGACCTCCTTCAAAAGGTCGTTCGATCTTTTGAAGGTTTATTTTTCCTGTCTCAACATTTAAGATACCGATTGTATCTCCCCAAGTTCCCAAACTGACAAGCGTTTTGCTGTCTTCAGAAAACCGTAATATTGATGAAGGAAAATCCTCAGTAAGTGTTATTTTCTGTCCGGTAGCAGTATCCCACAACTGTAATTCCTTTCGCCGGAACTTACTGCCGCTTCCAAATCTTCCACCGCCGCTGGCAAGGTAGCGTCCATCTGGTGAAAATGAGAGTGATTCGCACATACCGGGGAACATCGTAATCTCTTTCCCTGTTTTCGCGTCATAAAGCCATACGCCAATATCGCTACCGACTGCCAGACGGGTGCCGTCTGGTGAGAATTGTAAGGTATGAATCCCACCTTTACCCAACCGCGCTTTCGCAGCTTTCGGCAATTCCCATTTTGTATAATCTTCTGCTACTTCCTCCGTTTGTGTCTCAGCAATTGATTCAGAGGCATCATTAGGTTGCCGTTCAGGATTATCGATTTTACTCTGAGCGTTTGACACTTCTCTTTGTGTCCGCACATTTGGCTTAGATTCTAAGTTCGCAACGATAGGTGTGTCCACGATCTCAACCGTCATCTCTGCATTTGCATCAAGACTATAGGGTTTTTGAAAACGCATCAGGTATTTGCTATTCCCAAAACCGAGCATAAACAACACCACTGCTAATGTAGACGCAGTAACGACCCAAGGAATGAGAGGTTTGCTACTGGATGGTGTTACAGGTTTGACACGCGCAATTTCACGCATGACATTTTCAGTAAGATGTGGTGTGATTTGGAAATGGTCTAATGCTTCTCTAATAATCCCCTCATCCTTCTGTAAACGCTGCTGTGCGCGACGAAGTCGACTCTTAACAGTATTTGCTGATACACCTAAAAAAGCACCTATCTCTGAACACGACATCTCACCGAAATAATGCAATGTCATGACAGTACGTTCACTTTCGCCAAGCTTCGCAAGCAGTTTTCTAACAACATTGCGTTGTGTTTCAACGGTGAACTGGTTGTTTTCTGTTACGATGTATTCAGAATAGGTTGCTCTTTCATTTACAGGGTTATCTATATTCTCCTGCAGCTGCGAACGTATTTTCTTATTACGTAACCAGGTACCGCAAAGGTTTGAAGCAATTACATAGAGCCAACTTACAAAACGTTGTGGCTTCTTCAACGTTCTGAGTTGCTGATGTGCTCTTATGAATGTATCCTGTGTTATTTCCTCAGCAAAATGGAAATCGCCAATTTTTCTCCAGACGAGCGTGTGAACCGGTTTCTGGTATTTTTCAACAAGTTCTGCAAAGGCGGCATCGTCACCATCAAGCGTACGTTGGATTAATTGTGCATCACTGTTTTTCATGGATTACCTCCGTTTTTTCCCATAGTGACAACACAAAGAGATTAAACGGGTGCATAATTTTGATAATTGAAGAAGTATGTTCAGATATATGGAGGTTAAAGATTCGTTCTGGCAAGAAGATTGATCTTGTCTATGCTATCATGATCACTTTTCAAGTTCCCACAATAACACCGTGCCGTCACTACTACCACTTGCAAGCGTCTTGCTATCAGGACTGAATGCGAGGCTATTCACTGGATACGTATGTGCTTTCAACTCGATAATGAAAGAACCGGTACGGACATCCCATAGACTAACATTTCTGTCCCAACCACCACTCGCTAACATCTTTCCATTTGGACTGAACGCAATACAAGAGTTGTCTCTACCTTCCATACTTACTGTCCGAACAGATTCACCTGTCTGCGGATTCCAAAGACGTACTGTTCTATCGCTCGACGCACTCGCTAATAACGAACCATCTGCGCTATACGCAACCGTATGCACATACTGAGTATGACCTTCCAAACGAGTGACAGTTTTATTCGTAATCGTATCCAAAAGCAGCACAGTGTTATCATCATCCCCGCACGCTAATTGAGAACCATCAGGACTAAACGCAACGCAAAATATCATACCCTTCGTGTCCACAGTAAGGATTTGATGTTGACCTGTCTGCACGTCCCATAGATACATGGAAACGTTGTCAATTGCACTCAATAGTTTCTTACCATCTGGACTGAAGGCAATGTCTGTAAACCAAAAATGACTTTCATCCAGTATTCTCAGAGATTTGCCTGTTTTTGAATTCCATAAGCGAATAGTATCGCTATGATCAACACTCGCAAGGGTATCTCCATCGGGACTATAGACAACTTTTGCGACATGCTCTGTGTGCCCTTTCAGCACCCGGATAGATTCACCTGTTTGTGCGTCCCATAAATGAACGGTGTTATCCCTGCTCCCACTTGCCAAAAACGTGCCATCCGGACTGAACGAAACGCTATTGACACCATTTGTATGTCCAGTTATTGTTCGCAGCTGCATACCGGTGTTTGTGTCCCATAAACGCAAAGTGCCGTCCCGGCTACCTGTCCGCAGTGTTTTGCCATCCGGACTGAACGCTATGCTCAACACAAAAGACGCATGTCCTTTCAACGTGCGGATGAATGCTCCCGTCTCCGCATCCCACAGTCGCGCGGTATCGTCCCAACTTGCGGTTGCCAACATTTTGCCATCCGGACTATAGATAACGATATCGACAAAGTCCGTGTGATCCGCTATCGTGTAGCGTTCTTCACCTGTTTGCACGTTCCACGTTCGCATAGTGGTATCATCACTGGCAGTCGCTATTGATTTGCCATCCGGACTGAACGTTACGTACTTTATTTTTTCTGTATGTCCGATGAATGTCCGCAGCAATTCACCCGTTTGCACATGCCATAACCGCGCAGTTGTGTCTCTACTGCAACTCGCCAGTATTGCACCGTCCGGACTAAACGCAACGCTTATGACACCGGATGCATGTCCATCCATTGTCCGTAGGTGTGCGCCTGTCTGTATATCCCACAGACGGATGGTATGATCATAGCTTGCTAAAAGTGTTCCGTCAGGACTAAACGCTATGCCTTCGACTCCGTCTGAATGTCCCGTCATTGTGCGTAGTTCTGTACCTGTGCGCGCATCCCACAAACGGATAGTCTTGTCAGCACTTCCACTTGCCAACAACGACCCATCAGGACTGAACACCGACATCAAAACAAAATCCGTATGTCCTGTGAGAAATCGGAGTGGTTTATCTGTGTGTGCGTCATAAATCCAAATGCCGTTGCTACACGAGACTACTAAATAACTCCCGTCAGGGGAATAGGTTATATTTCCTCTTATGCCACCTTTACCAAGCCGTGCTTTTGCACCTTCGGGTAAACCCCATCGGGTATGATCTTGTGCAGAGGTGTTTTGGATAGAAACACCTATTACGAAAATCAAAACAACTATTCTATGCATGTGCGCGTTATCCTGTGCTTGAGGATTGTTTGACCAATATTATACCATGAGTTCCATCAAATAGAGGAATGAATATGAGTATGTAAAGTTTTGATTACAAAGTGCCAATTTAAGGTTGTTTCCAGGCTGGTAGGTGCGATATCCTTATCGCACTATAGATGTCAATTTAAGGAAATTGTTTTGTTCTGCGTTGTCTTTAGTCCCATAGGGACGACATGTTTATAGAAAAACGTTATCCGAACTCTCTTTAGTCCCGTAGGGACGATATGTTTATGTTATTGCCTAATGTTATACATATCGTCCCTACCAAATCAACGCCAAATGCGCGTGGACGAATACGCGTTTGGTATTCGTCATGATTTGGCGGGACTAAAGAACGGTGTTCAACCATGATCTATAAACATATCGTCCCTACGGGACTGAGGTCACTATTATATTTGGATTTATCTACTTAAATTGACGCTTATGGTGCCAAAAACTTTACGCACCCTGACGTGCTTCGTAGCACAATCAAGGCTGAATGTGCTACGGTTGAAGAAAATCATTTTCTAAGCACGGAACTTTTCGCGTGGGATGATGGGTTTCGTAATATAACTTAATCTTTATTAAGGACTTCATCCCAATCCCATAGAAGAATTGTGCCATCATACCCCGTACTGAAAAGCGTTTTGCCATCAGACGAAAAAAGTAGTTTTGAAATTAGTGCCGTGTGCCCATCAAGGGTAGCGAGTTCGTCTCCTGTAGCAATATCCAATAATTGAATTCCACCTTCCCACAGTCCTACAACAAGCACTGTATCATCTGGTGAAAACACCAATGCATTGCAATTTACCTTAGATACTTCCTTAAAATGCGTTTTTTTCTGGCTACCGAACAAACGAATCTGTCCAAGTTTTCCTACCGCAAGCAAAGAATCATCTGCAGAGAATGCTAACGCGGTAATTTCGTTGTGAATCATATTCTGAATCATAAATTCAATTCCATTTTCTGTTGGTTCCTCTATTTCCTTCCCTAATAAGTCTATTTGATTTCCCCTGAAGATTGGTTCCTCTACTTCATCTCCTGTTAAGAAGTTGGTTAACTCATCCCCAGTTTTCGTATCCCATATTTGAACTTTTCCTTGTGAGTCTCCACTGACGAGTTTTTTTCCATCCTGTGAGAATATCAAAGTGGAGATTGTATGCAGGAACATATCTTTATGAGGTATGTTAAGAGACATGTTTACGATTTTGCCCGTTTCTGTGTTCCACAAGCGGATTCCTCTTGAACTACCGATAGCTAGTGTTTTTCCATCGGGTGAAACTGCCATTGCTGAAACGTTATCTGATTCTCTCAAACGTGCTAATTCACGACCAGTACGGACATCAGTAAAGTGAATCAGTTGCTGATTGACTATTGCAAGTCTTGATCCATCAGGCGAAAAGGCTAAGTTCAATAAAAAGTCACAATACCTTTTAGTTTGAAGGTTAGTTTTTCGTTGTGTCTTTAGATCCCAAAATGTAGTTATGCCGTTATACGCTACACTTGCAAGTGTATTACTATCTTCTATAATCGCCATTCCTCTTTGTGTATATGTGTGCTCGGAGATGTGTATGGGTAATGGATTATTTGTTTCTGTATTCCAAAACAGAACTGCACCATCTCCACCTGCACTTACAAGCGTGCTTCCATCTGGTGAAAAAGTTAACGCAGTTATACGGTTAGTATGTCCGGTAAGTGTTGCGCGTAGTATACCAGTATCTGTATCCCACAACTGCACCGTATTATTTACACCCCCACTTGCTAACATTTTTCCGTTCGGAGAAAATGCAAAAACTGGAGCGTGCTCGATTAGTTGACCTACGTGTTTTCTGAGGATGATCGGTTCACTGTTTCCAGTCGTATCCCACAATAGAGATGTATCTTGGCTCCCAATAGCAAGTTGAGATCCGTCAGGAGAGAATGCTAATCCTACAATATGGTCGTTTTTTCCCATTTCAAAAGACATTTGTTTTCTGAGAGTTGGTGGTTTTTTCCCTGAAATCGTGTCCCATACTTTCTCTGAAATCGTGTCCCATAATTGAATCTTGCCGGACACTTCACCAATTGCTAGTTTATCATGTGTAAGTGCATAGGATTCACTATAAGCTCTTTCCTTTGGGCGTTCTCTGAAAGTTTTTATGTTCACTTCTCCTGTTTCAATATTTAATTTGCCAATTGTATCTCCCCAATCCCCCAGACTGATAAGCATCTTGCTATCTTTAGAAAACAACAATGCTGCGGCATCTGGAATACTATTTGCAAGTTCCACTTGCTTACCCGTAGAAATTTCCCACAACTGAATTTCTTTTCCTTGATATCTGCCAGTTCCCCCATACCCACCACCATTAGCGAGCAAACGTCCATCTGGCGAAAAGGCAAGGGATTCGCACACACCGGGGAACATGGATATTTCCTTCCCTGTTGTCGCATCGTAAAGCCATATACCGATATTACTGCCGACTGCAAGTAGGCTTCCATCTGGTGAAAACGCTAACGCATTGGTGCCACCCTTCCCCAACCGCGTTTTCGCTGCTTTCGGCAATTCCCATTTTGTATAATCTTCTGCTACTTCGTCCGCTTGTGTCTCAGCAATTTCTGCAGAGGCATCATTAGGTTGCTGTTTAGGATTGTCGATTTTACTCTGAGCGTTAGACACTTCTTTTTGTGTCCGCACATTTGGCTTAGATTCTAAGTTCGCAACTATAGGTGTGTCCACGATCTCAACCGTCATCTCTGCATTTGCATCAAAACTATAAGGCTTTTGAAAACGCATTAAGTATTTGCTATTACCAAAACCGAGTATCAGAAGTACTACGACTAATGTAGACGCAGTAACTACCCAAGGAATTAAAGGTTTACTACTTGTCGGTGCAGCGGGTTTGATACGCGAAATCTCATGCATGACATTCTCAGTCAGATGTGGTGTGATTTGGAAATTGTCTAATGCTTCTCTTATCATCGGTTCCTCCTTCTGTAAACGCTGCTGTGCGCGACGAAGTCGACTCTTAACCGTATTTACCGATACACCTAAAAACGCCCCTATCTCTGTACACGACATCTCACCGAAGTAGTGTAACGTCATGACAGTGCGTTCACTTTCCGCAAGTTTCGCAAGCAGCTTTTTGACAACTTCGCGTTGTGTGTTGACGGTGATATGGTTATTTTCTGTTACGATGTATTCAGAATAGATTGCCCTTTCATCTACAGTACTTTCTATATTCTCATGCAGCTGCGAACGTATATTCTTATTACGTAACCAAGTACCGCAAAGATTGGAAGCAATTACATAGAGCCAACTTACAAAACGTTGTGGTTTCTTCAACGTTCTGAGTTGTTGATGCGCTTTTATGAACGTATCCTGTGTTATCTCTTCAGCAAAATGGAAATCGCCAATTTTTCTCCATACAAGCGCGTGAACCTGTTTCTGGTATTTCTCAACAAGTTCCGCAAATGCGGTATCATCACCATCAAGCGTACGTTGGATTAATTGTGCATCACTGTTTTTCATGGATTACCCCAGTTTTTGTCTATAGTGACAACATAAAGAGACTAAACGGGTGCATAATTCTGCAGATGAAGGAATGTTCAGATATGGAGGTTAAAGATTCATGCCTATAAGTAGACTTATACTGTATATGCTGATAAGCTCACTTGCTAAGCTCCCATAAGATTACGGTCCCGTCAGAACTGCCACTTGCAAGCGTGTTTCCATCCGGACTGAACGCTACGCTATTCACAGGACCCGTATGTCCTTTCAACTCTATCATGAAAATTCCAGTGCGTACATCCCACACACGGATGATACTATCCCAACCTCCACTTACCAGTAATCTCCCATCCGGACTGAATCCAACGCAAAGGTTATCTTTAACCTCTGTCTTTACCGTCAGAACATGAGTGCCTTTTTTCGGATTCCACAAACGAATATCTCCATCTCTATCCAGACTTGCTAACAAAGATCCATCCCGATTATAAGCAAGCGCATTCACTGAATTCTTATGACCTTCCAAACGAGCAAAAACTGTGTTGGTGTTTGTATTCCACAGCAGCACAGTATGATCCCGACTTCCACATGCCAATTGCGATCCATCCGGACTAAACGTCATGTTATTAATCGTGCTTTTCTCTTCTATGACAATAGATTGATGTCTACTTTTTTGCCAGTCCCACAGCTGCACTGTGTTGTTTTCATTACTTGCCCGCAACAGTGTCTTTCCGTCTGGACTGAAAGCAATGCTTGTGATCCGAAATCTGTCTTGTTTCAATGTCCATAAAGGATCCCCTGTTTTGGTATCCCACAAGCGGATAGTTTCGTTATCATCTGCACTTGCAATGGTTTCCCCGTTTGGGCTGAATATAACAATTGTGACACGCCGAGTATGTCCCTCCAACACCCGGAGCAATTCCCCTGTCTGTGCGTCGCATAGATGTATGGTATTATCCGTGCTTCCGCTTGCCAGTATTTTCCCATCTGGACTGAATACAACGGTATAAACCCTGTCCGTGTGATCAGTGATTGTCCGCAGCTGCATTGCTGTGTTTGTGTTCCACAAGCGTAAGGTACCGTCACGACTACTAGTCCGAACCGTTTTCCCGTCCGGACTAAAAACAATGCTATATACATCGGATGTATGTCCTTTCAGTACTCGGGGATGTGTCAACGTCTGTGCGTCCCATAGACGTGCGGTGTAGTCCCCGCTTGCAGTTGCCAACATTCTGCCATCTAGACTGAATATAATGGTGTTGATATCTAAATTATGTCCTTCCAAACCGATACTGTCATTACGTCCTCCCAATATTTTGCGTAACTTACCTGTTTGTGTATCCCACAGATGTGCAGTGTAGTAATTGCTTGCACTGATGATCGTCTTACCATCCGGACTGAAAGTAACGGTTTTTATTTCATCTGTTTTATACCCTGAAATAGTCCGTAGTATTTTGCCTGTGTGCACATCCCACAGTCGTAACGTTCTGTCTTCACTGGCACTGCCAATCATCTTGCCATCCGGACTAAATTCGATATTTAGCACACCATGCGTATGTCCAGTCAGTGTGCGCAAATGTGTTCCCGTTTGCACATCCCAGAACCTGATAGTTCTATCATAACTCCCACTGACTAAATGCATACCTTCTGGATTGAAGGTTACTGTTTCAACACGATGTTCATGCCCTATCATTGTCCGTAATTCTGTACCGGTTCGTGCGTCCCATAGCCGTATAGTCTTGTCATAACTTCCACTTGCCAACAAAGACCCATCTGGACTATACGCGACGCTTGAAACTAAATCCGTATGTCCTGAAAGTAATCGAAGCGGTGTATCTGTGTGTGCGTCGTAAACCCAAACGCCAGTGGTGCACGGGACTGCCAAATGTTTTCCATCAGGAGAATAGATGATATCTCCTGTAATTGTCCCTTTACCGATCCGCGCTTTTGCATCATCGGGTAAACCCCATCGGGTATAATCTTGGGCAAAGGTGTTTTGGATAAAAACACCTATTAAGAAAATCAGAACAACTAATCTATACGTGTACGCGTTATTTTTAATTTTCCGATTCATTGAGAACTTTACTCCAATCGTGTAAGAGAATTGTGCCATCTGCACCGCTTGTAGCAAGCGTTTTTCCATCTTCAGAAAACACAAACTGTGATAACCCATTTGAGTATCCCGTGAGATTAGAAATAATCTTACCAGTAGTTGAATCTCGCAATTGCAGGATTCCACCACTGTTCCCACTAAGAAGAATAGAACCATCTGGAGAAAATGTGATAGCATGTGGAGGATTAAATTGGGATACATCTTCTAATCGCACTGTACGGTCGTATTGGACAGTTTCAGGATTCCAGGTATAAATGTGTGTACCACCGGCAAAGGTGTTTCCGTCTGGTGCAAATGCTACTGCGCCTTGGTCTGGATAAGATGCAAGCTGCTCACCGGTCATGGTATCCCACAACCTCAGTGTGACGTCATGTGTCCAGCCTGAGGTAACAATAGTTTTGCTATCGGGAGAAAATGCCAAACTGTAAACAGAAGTCGTAAGTCCCTTAAGTCTACAACGCGTATTTCGGTTAGGTACATCCCAAATCTGTATTGTATTATCTTTACGCGCAGTTACTGCAAGAAGTTCACCATCAGGAGAAAACACCACTTTATTTACAAAACCAGCATATTCTTTACCACCTATTGTAGAGAAAAAACTTTTTGTCTGAGTATCCCATAATCGCACTACAATATCTTTGGTTACAAACAGACTCCCGTCTGGTGATATGGCGACTTTATAGTCTCTATAATTAGCTTTCTCAATCCTATCAACAGAGAGTCTGTTTCCCGTATCAACATCCCAAATCGAAACGAATAAGTGGGAATTACTTGCACTCAAACTTGTAAGTGTCCTGTGAGTGGGATCATGAACACTGGACTGGTTGATAGCGTTGAATGCCAATGCTGTTTGCGCTTCTGAGTGTTGTGTAAGTGTAAATTGTTGCTTTTCCGAATCCGCATCCCACAAACGGATAGTCCCATCAGAATTCGCACTTACCACCTTTTTCCCATCTGGTGAAAAGTCTATTGCGATAAATGTTGAGTTTTCTGCATGTCCTTTTAACATTTTATTAGGCTGAGGTCTACCTAAGATATTACGGACTCGTTTAGAAATCGAATGTTTTTCGCGTTTATCAATTTTCCAGAATCGTACTATTCCATCAGTACTCCCACTGGCAAGAAGGCTACCATCGGGTGAGAATGCTATTGCCTGAAATGGCTCCACTGCTTTAATCGTATACTGAAGCGAACTATTTTCAACATCCCATATTCTTACCATATTAGAACTATCAGCATAGGCAAGTGTTTTGCTATCTGGAGAAAAGGCTAATGTCTTTATACCATGCTCTGGTTCTTCTACTGTGAATACACACTTGCCAGTGGTTCTGTCCCACACATGGACTACAGGAATCTTATATTCATGAAACCAATATTTACTATCATCTGCCGCTGCAAGAAACCTTTCATCTGGTGAGATTGCTATTTGCAAACTTATCCAGTCATTCATGCTCAGCCTTGTTTTGATAGACTTATTTGGATCATCATTAAGAATCCACAAATCAGTTCTCGCATACCATGGCAACTTCATCCTCCATCCAGAATAAGAGAGTATTGTGCTTGTTGCTCTAAATTGGAGAATATTATTACGGCGACGAAGATGCGGTAAAATAGATTCCAAGCTGTCTTCTTCTAATTTCCATAGGTTCTTGTTCTCATCTAATCCTTCACATGTAATGGTGTTGCGATCAGTAGGGCTCACAAGCATATTGATGTATGATCTGTCAATGCTTTGATTATCAAGTTCACCATCAGGGAATAGTGCAATCTCTTCACCCGTATTGGCATCGTAAAGCCAAACACCTATGGCTGTTTCAACGGCTAATTGTGTGCTATCTGGCGTGAATTTGAATCTATAGGCAGTACCTTTTCCCAAACGCGCTTTCGCTTTTTCTGGTAATTCCCATTGTGTGTAATCTTTCATTGTTCCCTCTGCATGTATATCTTCAGATATAGTGGTATGTTATCATCTTGATGCTCATCAGGTTGATTTAACTGTGCTAATATGTCGGTATTTCTGATTTCATTTTGCTCCTATAGGTGCGTCAATTTAAGGAAATTAATTGGTATTGGTATGTCTTTAGTCCCGTAGGAACGATATGTTTATGGTATTGCTTTGTTTTACACATATCGTCCCTAATGAAGATTAAAAAATTCTTTGGGTAATCGACGGGCAATGAATTGCCCTACTACGAGCCCACCCGTTTGTAGTAGGGCAATTCATTGCCCGTCGAGATGTTACCCAATTTAAATCTTAATCTTCATACGGGACTAAAGAGCAGGTGTTCAACCATGATCTATAAACATATCGTCCCTACGGGACTGAAGTTATAAGATTGGATTAATCTTCTTAAATTGATGCCTATGGTGCGTCCACGATCCCAACCATCATCTCTGCAGTAACATCAAAATTAATTATACCATAAATCTGGTATCTGGGTGGAACTTTCTACTGAATAGTCTGCATAGTATATTTGACAAAAATAAATCTTATAAGTATAATATAAATATATACTAATGTGTTGTCGTTAATATAAGATTTATACAGATACAGTATCACTTTATAATTTTCTAAGGTAAGGAAGGGTAAAAGATATGGCTGAATACGCTAATCCTGAAGTATTGGTTAGTACGGATTGGGTGGCAGAACACGGTAGTGATGCGGGAATCCGTCTACTTGAAGTCGATGTTGACACAACCGCTTACGCAGATGGACATATCGCTGGTGCAGTTGGACTGAATTGGCAAACGCAACTGTGTGACCAAATACGACGCGATATACTGACAAAAGAACAGTTTGAAGCACTCTGCAATGACAGCGGAATCGCGAACGATACGACCGTTATTTTCTATGGTGATAATAACAACTGGTTTGCCACTTATGCACTCTGGCAATTTCGCTATTATGGACATGATGAGAGCCTATTGAAGGTTATGAACGGCGGACGTCAAAAATGGATTGATGAAGGTAGAGAACTTGTCAAGGATGTGCCATCTTATGCAAGCACCGGATATCAGGCGAAATTCCCAGATGATAATGTACGCGCAACTAAGGACAATGTCCTACCCACGCTGGAACAGGGTGTGATCAACCTCGTTGATGTGCGTTCACCTGCAGAATTCTCTGGTGAAGTCATCGCACCACCAGGAATGAATGAAACAGCACAAAGAGGTGGACACATACCCGGTGCAGCGAATATTCCATGGGCAACTGCTGTAGCTGAAGACGGTACTTTCAAATCATACGATGAACTCAAAACAATATATGGTGGTGCTGGCGTTGATGATACAAAAGAAACCATCGCATATTGCCGTATCGGTGAAAGATCATCACATACATGGTTTGCACTGAAATACCTACTCGGATATGAGAAGGTACGCAACTATGACGGTAGTTGGACAGAATGGGGCAATTTGGTCGGTGCACCTATAGCACGAGATTGAACAAAGACAAGGTGATGTAATCATCACCCAAATTACTTGCACAATCTACGATAGTTTAAATTATGAGATTTGTCTCTGCTCATGTGATCGCATGTATGACGCGGCAAGATGTCGCACGCCTGTTGAAACGCTTCCAAGAAGAAGCAGATGAAGATGTTCAAAACATCCGTGTGCTATGTGATACGTTGTCAGGCAGGATGCTTTGTGAATGGGAAGCACGCGACCGTCTTACACTAATTGAGTGGCTAAAAAAGTGCAATGTCCATCTGCGGGGTACCGGCGAATGGGTGATGTCGGTTCAGTATGAATCGGTTGGAGATGAGTTGGTTACCCCAAAACGGTTTGATAGTTGAACAGTTTCTCACAGGAAGGTTTCGCACTTGGTCTAACAGATGTATTACTTGACCCGTCAGACTGCTTTTGAAGCATCCCATTTCAATCGGATACCCGGGTTGAGTGATGCAGAGAACTTTCAACTGTTCGGTGCAGCAGCTAATCCAAATAGCCACGGACACAATTATGTGCTTGAAGTAATGGTCAAAGGTCATTTGGACACTCACGATGGAATGGTCATCAACTTGACAGACTTGGATGCCTTGTTGAAAACAGAAGTACAGCCACACTACGACCACAAACTTTTGAATAAACAGCATCCCGTATTTGCAAAGAACCCGCGTCTACAACCGACTTGTGAGAACATCGCGATAGATATATGGCAGAGGCTTGCTTCTTCTCTACCTAATGGATTACTGCATCGCGTGCGACTCTATGAAAGTTCCACACATTTTGCTGACTATTATGGAGAGGACATAATGGTTTATCTCACAAAAGCTTATGAGTTCAGTGCTGCACACCGTCTACATAGCCAACAGCTTTCAGATAAGGAAAACCTTGAAATCTTTGGAAAATGTAATAATCCCGCTGGACATGGACATAACTATGTGCTTGAAGTGACAATTAAAGGTACTGTTGATCCTAAAACGGGATTGGTCACAGACTTGAACCTGCTTGATGAAGTGGTTGAAAAGGAGGTATTTTCACGATTTGACTACAAACATCTGAATCTTGATACATCAGAATTTGAAACTGTTAATCCAACATCTGAAAACTTTGTCAAAGTACTTTGGGATGTTCTGGAACCGAATTTACAACCTGCACTCTTACATAGGGTGCGATTGCGGGAAACACCCAAAAATCATTTTGATTATTACGGAGAAGACGCATAATCTATGAAGACTAAACAGGAAAGTGAAATAGATATTAAACGTGAGACACCAAACAGTGCAAATGATTTAGAATTCCTCTATGCACAGATTATTGAGAAGATTGGAGAAGATCCAAACCGTCAAGGTTTAGAAAGAACACCACTCCGAGCAGCAACTGCCATAGAGTTTTTAACAAGCGGCTACAAACAGGACCTAACCAAGATATTAAATCAGGCGATCTTTGACGAAGATTACGATGAAATGGTCATTGTCAAGGATATTGAGTTTTATAGCCTTTGTGAACATCATATACTCCCCTTTTGGGGGAAATGTCATGTCGGCTATCTACCAAGAAAACGCATCATCGGTTTGAGTAAAATACCGAGAATTGTTGATATGTTTTCACGGCGTTTGCAAGTCCAAGAAAGGCTAACACGCGAGATCGCTGAGACATTGGAATCAGCAATAGAACCGACAGGTGTAGGCGTTGTGATGGAAGCACAACATATGTGTATGATGGCACGCGGCGTAGAGAAACAGGCTTCAAAGATGACAACCAACGCAATGCTTGGGACATTCCGTCATGACAGTGCTACCCGTGCAGAGTTTCTGAGATGTATTTAGGAATCTTTCGGTTTACCGTACACTATAGAATATTATGCTAACACGAAACAGTATTGAAGGAAAGGTTGCTATTGTTACAGGTGCATCTAAAGGCATTGGTAAAGCAATAGCAGGCGTTTTCGCAAAATCGGGGGCAAAGGTAGTCTTGGCAGCGAGAACGCGCAAAGTCGTTGAACAAGTTGCTTACGATTTAAAAGAGACAGGCGCGGATGTGCTGGCAATTCCGACTGATGTTACAAATGTTGACGCAGTTCAATCTCTGATCACAGAAACGCTTGATGTCTATCAGAGACTGGACATATTGATAAACAACGCCGGAGCAGGAGTCTTTGGCAATGTTATTGATTATGACCACACAGATTGGGATACAGTTATCAATTCAAACTTGAAAGGTGTGTTTCTCTGCTCCAAATTTGCACTGCCACATCTAATTGCAGATGGGGGTGGACAGATAATAAATGTGCTATCTATCGCTGCAAAAGTTCCCTTTCCTGCTTCGGGGGCATATTGTGCAGCAAAAGCAGGAGCACTCGCCTTGACAAAGGTATTGGCAGCCGAAGTGCGACAACAAAACGTTCGCGTAACAGCAGTTCTACCCGGTTCAGTTGAATCACCGTTTTGGGATGATATACCGGAGCATCCAGACTTTGACAAGATGCTCAAACCGGAACATATAGCAGATGCGATTTTGTCTGTATGTCAACAGCCTGACAGCATGGTCACGGAAGAGATAGTCGTGATGCCGCCACTTGGAATTTTGTAAGGATTTCATAGTCCAGTTATTTTAGAAAGTTATTGGGCAGAGTGTAGAAGCGGTTACGTTTCGAATCTTCCTAGGCGACGACGAATCCGTATTTTTTTGATTGCTCGTGTATCTGCATCTAATATCGTAATGACTGAGTCTCCAAGTTCCAATTCTGTTCCGGTTTCCGGTATCGTACCGGTCCGTTCAAGGATATAACCTGCGATAGTTTCATAGTCGCCTTCAGGAATAGATAATCCGTATTGTTCATGTAAAATGTCGATCTCAGTTCTACCTTCACATTCAATAATTTCTGGTGAGATCAAATGTATGGAATCGGGGTCATCTCGTTCATCAGCAAATTCGCCAACGATTTCTTCTACAAGATCTTCAACGGTTACAAGACCAACAATGCCACTGTATTCATCAACCGCAAATACCATCGTATGCTGGGTTTGCTGAATTTCTTTAAGGAGGGCGTTTATATTTTTCGATTCTGGGACAACATGTAAGTCTGTCCGGATAAAGGATTCAATCGTATCAGGTAGATTCTCTGCATAGATCACATCTAACAAGTTGACAATCCCGATAATGTCGTATATACGTTCATCATAAACTGGCAGACGAGAGTATCCTGAATCAGCAGCAATCTGCAAAAAATCTTCACAAGTGGTTGTTTTTTCAATCGCTACAATATCAACAAGCGGTACCATTACCTGCCGTACAGTTCGGTCTTGAATATTAAGTAGACGGTGAATCATGCGTCGCTGTTCAGCATGTAGATTTCCTGATTGTTCACCCATAGTTGCAACCAAACGTAATTCTTCCCGTTGGGCATCAACATTAGGTTCAGAAGGACCTCTATCAATGATCCTAACAAGGACTTTCGTTCCTGTTTGCACAAAGTAGATGAGCGGAGCTAAAACATATTCAGAAAATCTCAATAGATAGGCATACCGTAAAGCAAGTATATCCGCTTTTACGCGAAATACGGTTTTGGGTAATATCTCTCCGAAGATAAGAAGTAGTATTGTTACATAGAGGATAGAGATAACACCTTGTATTCTATCTGATATATTTGTATCTGACAAGACCTGTTCAGTCAATCGGTCCCCGTATTGTGCAATGAGTATATTCGCAAGATTAGTACCCACCAATGTGAGGGCAAGCATCTTATCGGGCGATGCGACTAAACGGTGGATAATCCTTGCCTTTTTGTCCTTAGACTCAACAAGTTGATTTATCCGCAGTTTATTTACAGAGACAAGAGCAGTTTCTGAACCGGAGTAAAATGCCGACAAGATAAGACAAACAAGCACAGCAACAGCGAACGAAGTGATCAGTAAAGCGGATTGTGTTGCGCTTCCTGCACCGATTAGAAAAAGGGATAAAATTAGGATTTGCAAAATAAAAATACTCGGTTAATTTTCTTCTTCTGGTTCATCAGGTTCAGGCACACGGATTAACAAACTTGTGATTAAGTTTCCTTCTGTCTCAATGATTTCAAATTCTAAACCGTTTTCATTCACCTGGATTTCGCCTACAGAAGGGATGCGTCCAAACAGACCGTAAGCGTAGCCACCAATGGTATCCGCATCTTCTTCCTGAATATTGAGTTGATATTGATGGTTTAGATCACGAATGCTCATGCGTCCTGTAGTTTCTAAT
Source organism: Candidatus Poribacteria bacterium (assembly GCA_012267415.1). Lineage (GTDB taxonomy): Bacteria > Poribacteria > WGA-4E > WGA-4E > WGA-3G > MSPOR6. Next base: position 46,611 of record JAAXGN010000104.1, read on the forward strand.
ATTAATGGGTTTTCTGAGTGTTTTATACATCCATTCGCAGAATCGGCTTTATCATGTTCATCAACGATGTCACCGACAACCTGTTCAACGATATCTTCTGTGGTAACGATGCCAGAGAACCCGCCATATTCATCGTGGAGGACGGCTAATTTAGTTTTCTCACGTTTCAGTCTTAGCAACAGTATTCCGATTTTGCGGATTTCAAGGACAGTGACAGGTTCTCGTATGAGGGGTGCTTGTTCGGATATCTCTGCAAACTGTTCTCTTTTTTTAAGGAACGCCTCAATCGTTAGAGAGTTGACATCTTTATGACGCCATTTGGCAATATCTTTGACGTAGAAGACGCCGCATATTTTGTCAATTTCTTCTTGATAGACAAGTATGCGAGAAAAACCAGATTGCTTTGCTTGCGTCAATGTTTCTTGGATAGTGTGCAAGGTAGACACAGCAACGACTTCAGTTCTGGGAACCATGATTTCTTTCGCTTCTATGTTTCGCAATTCAAGGATATTGCTGACAATTTCGCGTTCGTCTGGGGGAAGTGTTTCTTCGTGATATGTTTTGAAAAACTCTTGCAAATCTTCTGCTGTGAATTCTTCGTCTTCTGGTGGGTTTCCACCGAATATTGGAACAAGTCGGTCGATAATCCTTCGAAGCAGTGAACGTAAAGGGGTAATACAGATTGAAAAGACCCATAAAGGTGGTGCAGTTATTTTTGCAAAGATTATAGGATACTTTATAGCATAGGTCTTTGGTGCCATCTCACCAAAGATGAGCATCGGCACAACGGTGAATAGTAACGCAAGTGATTGAAGAATGTTTTCGTTTTCTATGGAATCCGAGAATATTGACAGGACCAGTCGGAGAACAAGTATTGCAAAAGAGACATTAACCAGATTGTTACCAAGTAGAACCGTGATAAACAGTCGGCGAGGATTGTCAACAAAATTGACAATTGCAGAGGTTTTTCCTCGTTCAAGTCGTAACTTTTCTATCTGTACACGAGTCAAAGCACAAAGAGCAGTTTCAGAACCGGAGAAAAAACCCGAGAGGATGAGTAAACCTACTAATCCAATAAAATAAGGTAGTAGTGGAACTTCCATTCGTTTGTATGGACGAAGTAGTGTCAGATATTCGTCCGGGAGTATCAGACCTCAATTCTGTTTGTTGTATGATATACTAATGTAAAAACGTCTATATGAATAACTTGATACTTATTTTAAGATGTTAAGAGATTAAATGCAACAAAAAATCTACATAGTAAATAGATTTAAGTGTTCAATGAGAACGTGTTGCAACTGAAAACAACTATTGATCAATAGATAATGAGGCAGCGTATGACAAAATTAGAACAGATGCACCGTATTGAAGAATGCGGTATTGTGGCGATAATTCGTGCCAACAGCTCAAATGAATTGATTGAAGCAGCGGAGGCTATTCAAACTGGAGGCGTTAATGTTATTGAAATAACGATGACAACACCAGACGCGTTACGCGTAATTACTGAAGTGTCTACGAGGTTTGGGGATGCGGTATTAATTGGTGTTGGTTCTGTTTTGGACTCGGAGACGGCGCGCGCTGCGATGCTCGCAGGTGCTGAATTTGTCGTCAGTCCAGTTACAAAACCAGAAGTAATTGAAATCTGCAACCGCTATGGTAAAGTCGTAATACCTGGAGCATTTACCCCTACGGAGATTTTGACAGCATGGGAACTTGGTGCGGATTATGTCAAAGTTTTCCCTTCAACTGGCGTTGGTCCATCCTATATCAAAGATATTAAAGCACCGCTACCCCAGATTCCACTAATTCCAACCGGCGGCATCAGCGTAGACAACGCAGCCGAGTATATATCTGCGGGGGCAGCCGCTTTAGGTGTGGGAAGTTTTCTGGTAAGTAGCAGTCTCATTGAATCTCGCGATTTCAATGAACTTACCGAAAGAGCAAAAAAACTGGCAGCTGCCGTTAATTCTGTGCAATAATTCATAATCAATTATTAACGTTGACAGTTTTTGCTATATTTGCTAATTTTAATATAGCGTTGTGTACACCATCTGATTTTCCGTACGATTCAACATAAAATTCACCACCATGAAGATTAACCAATTAATATTAGGTAAATACAGATTGGAGGAATATCTGAGTTCAGGTAGTTTCTCGTCGGTTTTTCGCGCCCGTGAAGAAATGACAGAACGTATTGTTGCCATCAAGGCAGTATCTAAAGATGCCTATCCTGCAGATAGACTGCGTTATTTGCGAACTGAACTTCAATCAATGTCAAAGATTGGGGGACACCCGAACATCGTCGCTATTCATACTGTTGAACCCGGTCGGAATAACTGTCTTGCTTGGATAGTTATGGAATATATTGAAGGAACAAACTTACATCAACTTGTGCAACAGGATGATCTAACCATTAACGACGTACTTAATATCGGGATAGGTATATGCAACGGATTGAAAGCCGCACATGCAGAAAACATCTTACACCGCGACATTAAACCCCAGAATATATTGCTTACGGCTGATAAAGAGGCAAAAATAGCGGACTTTAGCATCGCACGAATATTTGGTGATGCTTCAAAATTTGCATCCACAATGACTGGGACAAGACGTTATATGGCACCAGAACAACACTACGGTGCCTATGATTACCGAGCTGACCTATATGCTACAGGTCTGCTCTTATATGAAGCACTCACAAAACAATACCCTTTCTCGGGTGAAGCAGATGAAATTGATAGAAAGAAGGCTGCAGGTGAAATTGAGAACCTCGAAAAATGTCCAGAGGAATTCAGGAATTTTGCTGTAAAAGCTCTCAATAGGGATGTAGATAAACGCTATCAAACTGCCGCTGAAATGTATGATGAACTTGATAGAATCCGACGTTGGAAATATGAACAGCAGGCATCTATACTCATAGCCGAGAGCACTAATTCCCCCGCTACTGAATTGGCAAAAGCTCTTGAACGATGTAGAAAAACTTTCCGATTAGAGATTGATGTCGCTGAATTGATCAACCAAACACTCTTCTTTGAAACACGCAACAGACAGGAAAAGGAAAACGAAGAAAAACGGAACATTCGTCTTAAGCAACACTATACCCAGGCTATTGAATACATCGAAAATGGCTCTGTTGATGAGACACTAAGAGAGTTACATAAAGCACATAATCTGAGTTTACAAGATGCCGACCTTGAAGCACAAGCAAATACCCTCTTTAAGAAAGTGACAGATGCGACATCGCTTCCCGATAGGTTAACAGTTCAAGACATCGTAGAATTGATTGAAAAGTTGTCTGAAACGGAAAAAGCCAACCTGCTGGATATGCTGACTGTATCAGAAGATGACTTAGAACCCGCAGTTTACTACGATGAACCTGATGTACACCATGAAGAACCTGAAATTGTCCATGAAGACTTAGATAATTTCCCTGTCCCTCAGACGCAGGTGCAACAGGAAAGAAGTTATCGGGTATTAATTGAGGAAGCACCGCCTGAGTTTCTATTGGATAAGGTGCATGAGGATATTCAATATCCGCATGAAAGGGAAGCAGCACATATTTATCAACAAGCACAAATATATATGCAACAAGAGAATATACGTCGCTGTTTGATTCAATATAGTAGACTCGGAGCATTTTACAACAGACACGCCAAAAAGTTCATAAGAGTGAATGATATTGAACTTGTAGCAAACTGTTATACGCGGGCACGATTCTCTTATGCTGCAGCAAAAAAGCAACGGCACGCAAGAAAAAACGCAAGAAGCGGAGCTGTCTATTATGTGCATTTGGCACGACAGTTAGAATTGCAACGTGCATGGACAGAGGCAGGAAAATCGTTTGTACTGGCCGCAGATAATTATCGGTTTGCACAACTCGCTCCGGAAGTTGAAAAATGTAAAGCTTCTGCTACCGTCTGCTATTTCAATGCAGCCGAAAATGCACATTTCAACGGTGATCCACAGACAGCTTATGATTATTATATGCAAATATTATCAATTGGTGAAAAATTATCAAATCCTCCGAGATCTGTAATTGAAGCGCAGAAATTGTTGGACGAAATACGCATGGAAAGTGTTGGCTAATTGAGAAGACGATAGAATGTATGACGTTCTAACTATTGGTCGTAGTTCCATAGACCTATATTCAAATGATATCGGAGTTCCTTTTCCAGAGATCACAAGTTTTGGCGCGTTTGTTGGAGGGTGTCCCACCAACATAAGTGTTGGCACGCGTCGGCTTGGTCTACAGTCTGCACTTCTCACTGCCATCGGAGATGATCCGGTTGGTGAATTCATACTCAAGTTTCTGAAAGATGAAGATATTGAAACACGTTTTATTGTCATTAAACCTGAGCATCGGACGAGTGCGGTTGTCCTCGGTATAGAACCGCCTGACAAATTTCCACTCATCTATTACCGTGAAAACTGTGCTGATATTGAACTGACTATTGATGATGTTCTCGCTTCACCGATTGCAGAGAGTCGTGCTATATTGATATCGGGAACTGGTCTCAGCAAAGAACCGAGTCGAACTGCTACACTCTTTGCGGCAGAACAAGCAAAGGCAATGCAACGTCAAGTTTTCTTGGATTTAGACTTTCGAGCAGACCAGTGGCATGACCCTCGCGCTTTTGGTGTAAGTATACGGTCTGCATTGCGAAATGTTGATATCGCTATTGGGACAGAGGAAGAGATTAAGGCAACATCTCTGACAAATGTCTCACAGATGTCAATAGAACACTCACAAATCTCTAACCCGAACATTGAAGGGGATATCAATGTAGCAATTACGACTATTTTAGAGGCTGGACCCAACGCACTTATCATGAAGCGCGGAATTGATGGCGCGGACATTTACACAAAAGATGGTGAAGTTATTCATGCAAACCCTTTTCCTGTTGAAGTCTATAATACACTTGGGGCTGGCGACGCATTTGCAAGCGGATTCATATATGGAATACTAAACGGATGGGATTGGCAGAAATCAGCACGTCTCGGAAATGCTACAGGGGCAATCGTGGTAACCCGACACGGATGTGCAAACTTTATGCCGACAATGGCTGAAGTTGATGCGTTCGTTGAAGAACGTGGCGGATTATAGCGCAATCAGAAAAATCTTAAGATAGGAGATAATTGAATGAAGACACGCGAACTAACGATGGGACAAGCCATCGTCCAATTTCTCAAACAGCAGTACGTTGAACGAGATGGCATCGAAACGGAATTCTTTGCCGGGATGTTTGGGATCTTTGGACATGGAAATGTCGCTGGTATTGGACAAGCACTACACCAATACTCGAATGAATTTCGTTTTTATCAGACGCGGAACGAACAGTCTATGGTACATACCGCAGCTGCTTTTGCAAAGATGTCTAACCGACTCAAAACCTTTGCTTGTACCTCTTCTATTGGGCCAGGGGCAACAAATATGCTCACAGGGGCTGCGGGAGCCACTATCAACAGACTACCTGTGCTCCTGTTACCGGGAGACATCTTTTCTACACGGTTAGTGGCACCTGTCCTACAACAGTTGGAATCTCCGCATTCACAAGACATCTCAGTTAACGATTGCTTCAAACCTATTTCTCAATACTGGGACCGCATAAATCGTCCTGAGCAGATTATCACTGCATTACCAGAGGCAATGCGCGTGCTGACATCACAAGCCGATACGGGTACAGTAACATTAGCATTACCACAGGATGTTCAAGCGGAAGCATTTCCATATCCGGTAGAACTTTTTGAAAAACGTGTCTATACTATCCCAAGACCGCGCGCCGATGAAAACCTGTTCAACCGAGCAGTAGAATGGATTACAAGTAGCGAAAAGCTGATCATCATTGCTGGCGGTGGTGTGATCTATAGTGAAGCAACTGAGCAGTTAGCACAATTTGTTGAGAAAACTGGTATCCCTGTTGGAGAGACCTTTGCGGGTAAGGGTTCATTACGGTATGACCATCCACAAAACCTCGGTGCCATTGGCGCAACAGGCACACCAGGCGCAAACATCGCTGCCCGTGAAGCAGACCTTGTCATAGCCATCGGAACAAGATTGAGCGATTTCACGACTGCATCAAAAACTGCCTTCCAAAATCCGAACGTTAGATTCATCAATATTAACATTGCTGAGTTTGATGCTGCCAAACACGCTGCGCTACCTTTAGTTGCGGATGCACGTGTTACGCTATCCGAACTGACAGATGCCGTTGGAACTTATGAAATCAACACCGATTACGCATCGCGAATTGAGAAATATAGAGATACGTGGGATGAGGAAGTGGACAGGTTATTTCATCTTGACCTTCAACCACTGCCGAGTCAGAGTGAAGTTATAGGTGTTGTCAATGAATTTTCACGTCCCGAAGATGTCGTTGTGTGTGCTGCGGGTAGTCTTCCCGGTGACCTACACAAACTCTGGCGGACACGCAATCCGAAACAGTTCCATCTTGAATACGGATACTCTTGCATGGGATATGAAATCGCTGGTGGATTAGGCATTAAAATGGCTGACCCTACACGTGATGTCTATGTACTTGTCGGCGACGGTTCATATCTCATGTTAGCACAGGAAATCATTACCTCAATTCAGGAAAACTATAAGTTGATTATTGTCCTAATAAATAACGACGGACATAGCAGTATCGGTGGATTATCTAAAGCAACAGGCGCACAAGGCTTTGCTACCAGATTCAGATATAGAGATGACAACTCAGGAAAACTTCATGGCGATTTTTTACCTGTTAACCTTGCAGCAAATGCTGAAAGTCTCGGGGCAAACGTCATTCAAGCAACGACCCCGCATACTTTAAAGATAGCACTACAGGAAGCACGAGATGCTGATAAGACGACTGTTGTCAAGATTGATGTTGATTTTGACGTGAGAGTACCACAATATGAATCATGGTGGGATGTTCCTGTCGCCGAAGTTTCTGAGGTAGAATCTGCTGAAAAAGCATATCAAACGTATACAGAAGCAAAGGAAAAGGAACGATATTTCCTTGGATAGGACAAGAAAGTTACAGACCGATATGTCAGATGCAACACAGATACCCTTATTCGTTACAAACGAAGAGTCAGATAATGGATTCTACGATGCACTCAACTACATCCGACAAAACGCAAACACACAATTCGGTAAAGGCAGACTCTTTGAACGACTGATAAGAGCATATCTACTTGAAGACCCTTTCTATAAAAAACGATTCTCAGAAGTATATCTATGGGGAGAATGGGCAGAAAACCAACCCGGATTTGACCGTGTAGATCGCGGTATAGACCTCGTCGCAATAGAACGTACAGGTGGTATTTGTGCTATCCAGTGCAAATGCTATGCAGAAGACAAACGGATTTCAAAATCTGATATTGATACGTTCATCTCACAATCCAATCGGCAACCCTTTACCGCACGAATATTTGTAGATACCGGTAAAAGTTGGACTACCAACCTAAAAAAAGCCATTGATGGATTAGAACCCCCATGCCAACGGATTAGCGCAGCAGACCTCGCAAGTCGACCTGTCCAGTGGCCCAATCTCAGTTCCCAAGAACCAGACCAATTAAACTACCAACTGGAAACGTTCAGTCTGCATGATCATCAAAAGAAGGCATTTGATGATGTTATCAACGGATTCAAAGATTCTGACCGTGGTAAACTCATTATGGCATGTGGTACAGGCAAAACCTTCACCGCACTCCGAATTGCAGAGGAAATCGCGGGTATTGGTGGTCGGGTGTTATATCTCGTCCCATCCATCGGACTCTTTGCACAAGCAATGCGTGAATGGGCAGAACAACAAGCAATTCCACATCGCTACATTGGTATATGCTCCGATACAAAGGCAGGAAAAGCGAATGAAGACGCGACCCTCATGGAATTGGAATTCCCTGTTACCACCGATGAAACCGTTATCTCCGAAGCACTACAGCCATCTAACAGTACTGACGATGAAAACAGCATGCGTGTCGTATTCTGCACCTATCAATCACTCCCGAAAGTCGCAGAAGCACAAGAGGCAGGCGCACCTGAATTCGATTTAATACTGTGCGATGAAGGACACAGAACTACCGGTATTGACAAACCCGACGACAAAACCTCACCTTTCGTTCTCGTCCACGATACCGAACGTATACGCGCCAAAAAACGACTCTATATGACAGCAACACCCCGCCTCTATACGCAAAGCGCGAAAACAAAAGCAGCAAAACACGATATTGACGTGTTCTCTATGGATGATCCAAACACCTACGGACCTGAATTCCACCGACTCCCATTTTCAAAAGCAGTAGCACAAGACCTACTCTCTGATTACAAAGTTGTCGTGCTTGCAATGTCAGAACAACGTGTGCAGGGTACACTACACAATTATCTCAGCAATGGTGGCAGTGAAGTTAACATCAGCGATGCAGCAAAAATTGTCGGTTGTTGGCGCGCATTACAGAACCCCGAAAGAAAATCACCAGACGACAATACCATCAAACCGCTCACACGCGCCATCGCATTCACAAACACCATCAGATCATCACAAAACCTTGAGAAACATTGGAATGGCATTATTGAGAGTGCTATAGAAGAGACGCCAGAAGAACGTCGTCCAACCAATTTCAAATGCGAAACTGCACACGTCGATGGAACAAAGAATGCACTTGATAGGAAAAGACTTATTGAATGGCTAAAAGGCGATACAGATGATGTCTGTCGTATCCTATCCAATGCAAGATGTCTATCCGAAGGTATTGATGTCCCCGCACTTGATGCTGTGCTGTTCATGTCACCGCGCAACTCACACGTTGGCATTGTTCAGGCAGTTGGTCGTGTGATGCGTAAAGCACCCGATAAGGAATACGGTTATATCGTGTTACCAGTCGCAATTCCGCCAGGTGTTGATCCCGTTGACGCACTCAACGATAACGAAAGATTCGCTACCGTGTGGGGTGTCCTCCGCGCACTCCGCTCCCATGATGACAGGCTTAATGCTGAAATCAATAAAATTGACCTTAACAACGAACCGACTGAAATTATTATCTTTGAAGAGGAAAATGGCGATGGTGAATATGGAGAAGGAACAGTAGATCCTGATCAGTTACTGCTACCCTTCGGTATTCCTGCCGATGCCATCTACGCTAAAATAGCGGAGAAATGCGGTGATAGAAAATACTGGGAAGGTTGGGCAAAAGATGTCGCTGATATATTCAAACGACTCGTCGGACGGATAGAAAACCTACTGGAAAATCCCGAAAACAGCGCACTACAAGAGTGGTTTGACGACTTCCACAACGAGTTAATGGGAACAATCAATGACTCAATCACACGTGAGAGTGCTATTGATATGATGGCACAACACATCATCACACGACCTGTCTTTGAGGCACTCTTTGACAACTACGATTTCGCATCCGGCAACCCAGTAGCAAATGCACTGAACAAACTCCAAAGCGATTTTGGTGAATTCGGATTGGAAAACGAAACACGCAAGCTTGCTGGTTTTTACGAAAGCGTCCAATTGCGTGCCAGAGGACTTGACAATAGCGAAGCACGTCAACGTGTTCTGTTAGAACTCTACGAGAAGTTTTTCGTAACTGCCTTGAAAAAGGAGGTAGAACGACTCGGTATCGTCTACACACCGATTGAAGTGGTTGATTTCATACTCCATAGTGCCAACGAGGTATTGCAAGACGAATTCGGACGCAGTCTCAGCGATGAAGGCGTGCATGTGCTGGATCCGTTCACTGGTACCGGTATATTTCTGACACGTCTGCTGCAGTCCAATATTATCCAAGATACCGACCTTGAACGCAAATACCGCGAAGAACTCCATGCCAACGAGATTGTCCTGTTGGCATACTACATCGCCACCGTCAACATAGAAGAGACATTCCGTGGTAGACGCGGAGAAGACAGCACTTACGAACCTTTCAACGGCATTGTCCTAACCGACACCTTCAACCTCAACAAAAAAGACATTACAACCCTCTTTCCAAAAGAATGGCTGCCAGATAATAACAAACGCGCCGAACGGCAACAGAAACTCCCAATACAAGTCATCGTTGGCAATCCTCCATATTCCGCAGGACAGCGAAGTGCGGACGATGACAATCCAAACGTGGAGTATCCTGAACTTGAAGAACGGGTTAGAGAAACTTATGTTGAGTATTCTGAAATGAGAAATAAAAATACTCTCTACGATACATACAAAATGGCAATCCGTTGGGCATCCGACAGGATTGGTGAAAAAGGTATCATTGCTTTTGTTACCAACGGTTCGTGGATTGATGGTAATGTCGATGCAGGTATTCGGGCATGTTTGGCAGAAGAGTTTAGTTCTGTCTACGTCTTGAATTTACGTGGAAATCAACGAACGCAAGGGGAACGATCACGACAAGAAGGTGGCAAAATATTTGGTAGTGGTTCACGAGCACCCGTTGCTATTTCAATCCTTGTCAAAAATCCCAATGCAACATACGAAAGTTGTAAAATATACTACCGTGACATCGGTGACTATCTTACACGCGAGGAAAAATTAGAAATGCTACGCGAAAATGAGTCAATCTCAGGATTCAGTGATTGGGATACTATCACACCCGATAAGTACTATGATTGGATTGAACAACGCAACGAAATGTTTGCAACTTTTTACCCATTGGGCACAAAGGAAGCGAAAGCTGGTAAATCAGATAATACAATTTTTGAATTGTATTCAAGAGGTTTAGCAACAGGCAAAGACATATATATTTACAACTTCTCACACGAAACCTGTGCAGAAAACGCGAAGCAAATGACACAAACCTATCTCAATGCCTTACAAGAACTTGAGGAAGCTCCTGAACTAACGGTGGATGAAGTAGCTCGCCGTCATTTAACAGATATTAAGTGGGATGGAGAACTAAAAAGCAATCTTAAACAGAAGAAGAAAACTGATTTTGATGAGTGTTACATCCGAAAAACTGTTTACCGACCATTTGTTGCCACGAATTGTTATGCAAATTATATTTTCGCGCAAAGAAAGTATCAGATGGATCGAATTTATCCAGATAGTTCAAGCGATAACCTTGTGGTATGTGTCCCCGGCATCGGATCTAAAAAACCATTTTCTGCTCTTATTACCGATACAATGCCAGATCTAGGTTTCAACGAGGCGTGTCAGTGCTTTCCACGGTGGCAATATCCAAAACCTTCGGATACACCAGACGCATCAGAAACCCTCCTTGACGTTGACGACTCACCTGATCGTATTGACAACATCTCAGATACAGCACTAAAAGCATTCCAAGAACATTACGACGATGACACCATAACCAAAGACGACATCTTTCATTATGTTTATGGCATCCTCCATGCCCCAAGCTACCGAGAACGGTTCGCAAACGACTTATCCAAGATGCTCCCGCGTATCCCTTATGCACTAGACTTCACTGCTTTTGCTGACGCAGGATATAAATTAGCAGAACTCCACCTCAATTATGAGACGTGTGAACAATACCCGCTTAACGTTGAGTATCCCAATATGTCATCACCGCCAACGGATATTGAACATGCTGACCCGAACCTCTTCCGACTAACAGATAAAGCGATGAAGTTTATAGATGATCAGAAAAGAATTCTTGCTATCAATGATAATGTCCGCATAACAAATATTCCGGAAGACTCATGGGGATATGTTGTCAATGGCAGAACACCGCTGGAGTGGTTCATTGACCGGTATTATATCAAGACAGACAAGGACAGCGGCATCGTTAACGACCCTAACGGATGGTTTGATGATCCGCGTGATTTGGTTGCTGCAATTAAGCGTATTGTTTATGTGAGTGTGGAATCTGCTCGGATTATTGATGGGCTGCCGGGGGAGATAACTGCGGAGTAAGGTTTCCATTTATTGAGTTAAGTAATCCAAAATTTTTCTTGGCAATTGTAAGGAAATATGTTATAATAAATAGCATGAATCATTAGGGAATAGTTACCACTCCTAATGAGACAGCGATTACCATTATCCCATGTTTACTAAACGTAAATTCATGGGTGTCGTGATGGCTTTCGTGTTACTCATACTAAATTGTATGTCCGGAACGTTAATCCAAGAAACCTTGTCTAATGATAAAGGTTTCTTTGAATCCCTCAATGTAACTGTAAACAGTTTACCGCAAACAATGTTGATTTCAAAACTGTCAACAGTATTAACGGAATGGGTGATTCAATCGACCCATTTTTGGATTTTAGGAGGAATTCTGATGATTAAAAATTTCAGATACGCAATAGTAAGAGGAACGCACTTAAGATTGAAATGTAAATCACGAGGCAACACGAAAGACCATATTGAGTGGGTTTAAACACCCACAATGGAACAGGGGACACATCAGGAGTCCCTTAGACGTGTATCTCATGACCTCGTAGACCGTTTTACCGTTCTCTTTCTTATAATCACACTTCATTGTAAGGGCGAGATATCCCCGTCCGTGTTCTCAGCAGTGAAATAATACAAATTACGTTATATAAAGAGAAAAACATGTCTAAGAAACTCAACCCGGATTCACTTTATAGAGCGTGTCGGATGGTATTCCAAGGCAACTCTTTTGCCAAGATAGGTCATGAATTTGAAGATCGCCCGGGAACAATACGCAATTGGTCGCGTCGGGAGAAATGGAAAACGTTTAAGGAAGAATTGACAGAAGCAACAAAAGCACGCGAGTTAGAAGTATTCACTATGGAGGCAACAACACAATAGAACTTAAAGACCATATTGAAGATATACGCACACAATTAAAAGACAAGGTATTCAATGATGAGGAAGCAGTTAAAACTCACATCGTGCTTCGCCTGCTTGAACCATTGAAGTGGCCACGGTTCAAACCTAAGATTATTCAGCGGGAGTATCCCGTTAAGAGGTTAAAAGTTGATTTTGCGTTGTGCCATCCAGAGAGTAAGCCAATTGTTTTTATTGAGGCGAAAAAGATTGGGAATATTAATGAGAATGGAGAAGAACAGTTATTTCAATATGCTTTTAATCAAGGTGTTCCAATAGTGCTTCTCACAGATGGTAGAGAATGGCGGTTTTACTATCCACACGGTGAAGGGAACATTAAAGACCGTCTTGTCTACAAAGTAGACCTGTTAGAAACTGGCATTGAGGATTGTACAACCCATCTTAACAGATATCTCCACTACGAGGAAATTAGAAATGGAAACGCTGTTCGTTCAATCAAAGATGACTACACGCATGCACAGATTCAAAAAGCTTGGGACGCTTTACTCGTTGAAGCAGATCCTTCTTGGATAGATGTTATCGCGAGCAAAACTGAAAACTTATGCAGACATAGACCGACCGCAGAACAGGTACTAACTTTTCTGAAGAAAATAAAGTTTGAAAGTGTATATCCTAGCATTGAGAGAGAAGAATCCACTAGCAATGACTCTGAGAGATGCTTCGTTGTTAAATTCCTTAACGATAACACAACGGTCACAGGAAAGACAATAATAGAATCTTACACGAGAGCAATTGATAAACTCGTAAACGACTGTGGTCTTGAACGAATAATCCAAGCTGATAAGGATTATGTGGACAAAGTGCCCTTTAGGAAACTTAGACATATCTCAACAAAAAAGGAAGAAGTTGACCATCCACCTACTCACAAAGCTCGAGAATCGGAGGCAGGGAATTACTATATCTCAACACGTTTTCCCGGCCCTCAGAAAAAAGCATATCTTGAGGAACTTGCAAATGATCTACTCGGTATTCAATTGGAGGTTATATATCAAAAGTGATTTTCTGTGAAACCCACTTTTCAGTGTTAGTTAAGATTATGCAAATTAGTGGAGGGTCTACTCTTACATTGTAGGTCGGGTAGAGCGAAGCGACAAAGGTATCTTGACAATACTTATATAAATGGTATAACCACATTCCTCTCGGAGAATAATTGTGTTTCAACGTCAAACCGAACTCATTGAAAAAATCATTCTTGGTGAAGACGCAACGATTGAATTCAAAAGAGAGATGCCACACAGAGACAGCATGGCAGACGAGATCACTGCATTTGCGAATGCCCAAGGAGGAACAATACTTATCGGTATTGATGACAACAAAGAAATCGTAGGACTAGAACTGCAGGAACTGGATAAGGCAGAAAAAACGGTTGTTGAAATATGTGAAGATAGCATTGAACCCCCCGTTCCGATTTTCACAGAGAAATTACGGATTGATGATAAAAACATACTAAAAATAGAGGTGCCAAGGAGCCTCTTTGTTCACAAAACTCCTAACGGTTATTTCGCTCGCCAGGGAAGCAGCAAAAGAGAAATGCCAACCGACCAGTTGGCGAGATTGTTACAAAGTCGTTCGCAAGCAAGGATTATCACATTTGATGAACAAGTAATCCCAAATACGCATAAGGAAACATTAAGGGAATCATACTTCCGCCGATTCATCACTGAAGATGCCACAGAAGATGTCATAGAGAACTTACTTCTAAAAAGAAGATTACTTGTTAAAGAGAGACAGGAAATCCGTGCTTCTGTTGCTGGTGTTTTGATGTGTCACGACACACCTGATGATTATCTCTACAACAGTTTTATTCAAGCTGTCTATTATAACGGTAAAGTAAAAGATGCTAACTATCAGATCGATGCAAAAGACTTTAGAGGAACACTTGATCAACAGATTATAGATGCATACACATTTGTTCATAAACATAACATGGTATCAGCACGTAAGGAAGTTGGAAGGATAGACCAACCCCAATATAGTATGCGTGCAGTATTTGAGGCAATCGTTAACGCAGTCGTTCATAGGGATTATTCTAAAGGCGAGTCAAAAATACGCCTATTCATGTTTGCTGACCGACTTGAGTTATATTCCCCAGGGGCATTAGCAAATACGCTAACAGTTGATGACTTACCCTTTAGGCAAGCCACAAGGAATGAACTCTTAGCCCGTTTACTTTCAGAAATTACTTTAGAGGATGATGTCGGAAAAAAGGTAAAGCGGAGGCACTTTTTAGAACGCCGCGGTGAAGGTGTCGGCATCATTCTGAACGAAAGCGAAGAATTGAGTGGAAAAACACCTCTCTATGAACTCCATAACGAAGAATTATGCCTTACAATCTTCGCCGCAGAATCCCTTCAACAGGTATAACATCATTGGGACCCGGAACTGCAAATGAAGAGTCATGTCGGGTGTGTAAAGTTTTTGTCACTGGAATCCCTCTGGCATGTAGAAGTTTTGTTGTCTTTTGATTGTGCTAAACACCCTTCAACCATCATTACACCTTTCCGTGAGTCAAACATCGTCAGACAGCCGTAGCACATTCACTTGATTGTGCTTCTTTGGACAACAACCATCGTTCATTACGTCTCTCTTCACAACATGGATAAGACCCAATTCTTAGCAGATACTTTATCGCGTGAGTTGGCTTGTTTCGTAGCACAATCAAGATGAATGTGCTACGGCTTAATAATACCAAATGCTGAGCAAGATACCTTAAGGTGTATAAAACTCTTGTCATCTGATGATGCTAAGGTATAAAGTTCTCGTCTATATAGGTGTAAAATTAGCAATCTCCTTATTCTTAACTTACAGAACACCTGATGGTTGTGAAAATAGACTAAAATCCCCAAAACCCCTTCCGCGTCTTCCGTGTTCTCCGCGCTTTCCGCGATTCAGACAAAAAAGGTGACAATTACTTTACACACCCTATAGATAAATCGCATTGACGCAAATCCTTAAAGGGTGGTAAACTATTGAAAAAGCGTAAATATTCCATGTTAGAAAGTGGAAGAATAAAATAAGAAGAGGACTTATGGCGATATTCTACAGAGGGGCAGGCATTGGTACTAAAATGAACAGGAAGCTCCGATGAATACACAAAGCCTTGATACACAAACCGACCTTAGCCGCGTCTTGAAAAAGAAGGAGTTACATATATGAAAGCACCAGAATTACTGACAAAACTAAAAGCAGGTGAAACTATTCCATGCAACAATTGTGATGGCACAATTCCCGCTGATGAGATGTTGTCTTTTGCGTTTAAATTAGGAAAACTCGCACCCCGAATGGAGAACGCAAACGTTGGCAGCATCACATGTGTCCAATGTCAAATTGACGACCCAGATATCAAGATAACACCACGTGGTCCAGATGTAAAATTTACACGTGGGGATTAGATCTACCGCAACAATACCCACATGCGTTTAATCATCTGGAGAGAATCTGTATGTCAGAGAAAATCGTTGGCATAAACCCGGTGATGGAAGCACTCAGCAGTGGTTCACCTCAAATAGAAAAAATCTTGATAGCGCAAGGTAATGAGAATAGACGTATCCGTGAAATAATTGATGCAGCAACGTGGAAGGGAATCCCATTTCAGCGATCTCCCAGACATCTTTTAGATAGACTCATTGACAGACAAGATCCGAACCATCAAGGGGTGATTGCATTCATTCGTGTGTTTCAGTATTCAGACCTGTCAATCATACTGAAAAAAGTCCAGAACAAAAAGGATGCCCCTCCCGTCTTGCTCATGTTAGATCAGATACAAGACCCAAGAAATTTAGGTGCGATCATTCGGACTGCTAATGCAGTTGAGGCTGACGGTGTGATTATCCCAAAAAATAACGCCGCTGAGATTACTGCTTCTGTTCATAAAGCATCTGCAGGGAGTACAGCATTCACACCGATTTCAAAAGTGACCAATCTTGCACAGACTATTGAACAACTTCAGTCGGTTGGAATCTGGGTTGTTGGCACTGCTGATGATGCAGAGACGTGTTATACCTCAGCCGACTATACGGTACCGTTATGTATCGTCTTAGGAAACGAAGGGAGTGGGATTAGGAGACTTGTTAAGCAGAAATGTGATTATCTTGTTCACCTACCAATGTTAGGTCAGATTAGTTCATTGAACGTCTCCGTCACGGCAGGGGTTCTGTTATATGAAGTGCTACGACAACGTGGCACTAAATAACCCCCTCCTCTTTCAAACTATAAAATATACCGTCACCGATTATGATGTGGTCTAATACCTTGATACCGATATAGTTTCCTGCTTCAATCAATTGTTTGGTGGCGCGGATGTCTTCCTGACTCGGCTGTGGGTCACCGGATGGATGGTTATGCGCCAGCACAATGGCGTTTGCTGATTCCTCAATCGCAAAACGAAATATTTCTCTCGGGTGAAAAACACTTGCATTGAGAGTGCCTTCAAACACTGTATCCTCTGAAACGACGAGGCTCCGACCCCAATCAATCTCGTTGTCTGCATCACCGACAACACCTTGTGTTGTAATACCTCCTTTGGTATCAAGACACAGTACACAGACGATTTCCTTTTGCAGGTCTCGCATGAGTGGCATCAGCATGTCAGCGACATCACTTGGTGAAGAAATCTTAGTTCGGTCAGCATGTGAACGTGCCAATCTACGACCTAATTCAAAAGCAGCAACAAGTTGTGCGGCTTTTGCGGACCCAACACCCTTTACAGATTCAAACTGTTTTGGTCGATTCGCCGCCATGCGTTTCAAGTCGCTATTAAACGTTTTCAGAATCTGTTCTCCAAGTTGAACAGCAGTTGTCCCTTCGTATCCGCTCTTTAGAATAAGCGCAATTAATTCAGAAGTTTTTAACTGTTCAGGTCCGTGTTTATATAGTCTCTCTCTTGGAAGTTCATCTTCTGGTAGTTCTTTTAATGTGGGTTGGTTAACTCTATCCATTTCACTCCTTTTCTGTATATACATTCGCAAGATACTCTAATTTATGGTAGAAAATGGAATTAATTTGACATTTTCTTCTGTAGGAGGGAACTCCGATTCCCGACTATCAAAGCATTCAGTCGGGAATCGGAGTTCCCTCCTACAGAAGAGGTGTAAACATATTCTTATATTCCACCATAAGTATAGTCACTTTGGATAAAAATGGCAAGTGAAAATTTTGATGAAATATCCAAATAGCGTAAAGTTTCTTGATAATCCGTAAACAATATATCAACAAAAACGTCAATTGGTTATAAATGTCTAATATGTATGGTAAATCGCTTGACAAAACATACAAGTTTTCTGTAAAATAGATATAGAATTAGTGAAAATGCCGCAAAACTATAAAAATGATAAAGGGAGACTAAACATGGCAACCACGGTTCGCTACCGAGATGGTGTTACAATTTTGGAACCATCAGGCAAGATTATGGGTGCTGGGGTAACCGAGTTGAGAGAGGTAATTACCGCTGAGGTAGATGCCTCTGATACACCGCGAATTCTGATAGATTTTGAAAAAGTCAACATGATGGACAGTTCCGGGCTCGGAACCCTCATGGGGGCACATGTCACTATTACGCGTCAAGGGGGTCGGGTTGGTGTTCTAAATGTTGGAAAGAACATCAAGAACTTAATTGTACGAAGCCGCCTTGCGAGTATCTTTGAACATTTCACAACTGAAGATGAAGCTGTCTCAACATTAGGCAGCGACAAGTAATCCATATTTCATCACGCATCAGACTGGAGACTGCACCGATGGCAATCACCCAATTAGAACGTGATGGTGTAATTATATTTAAACTTGATGGTAGAATCATAGCACCTGACGTCCAAGAATTATCAGACACTGTTCAAAATACGCTGGCGGGGATTGATGATCCTCCCAAACTCGTCTTTGACTTCAAAGATGTTACAGGTATGGATAGTTCTGGACTTGGTGCCTTGATGAGAATATATGCTGATATACAACCTCGCGGTGGTTCCATTGCAGTTATAAATGTAAACAAACATGTCAAAAATCTTATTGTTATGGCGAGATTGATTACTGTTTTTCGCAACTTTGAGAATGAAGACGAGGCTGTATGGGCACTCCTTAATCCTTCCATCGATTCACCGCAATAACTCCTATAGGATACGTTATGATTAAGAATATCCTGGTTTCAATAGGCGATACTGATTATGAGAAAAACGCCTTTGATTACGCAGGACAACTTGCAGTCCTTTTAGGTACACATCTTTCGTGCGTCTTTTTTCAGGACACATCCCACGGCGGAAGTGCTGACCTCGCGGAAACAGTACTCCGTCGCACAGAAAAGGAATGCTCGCTTTACGATTTTTTGGATTACCATATTGATGTCGTAGCAGGAAATCCGAGACAGATGATCTGTCAAGAAGCGCAATCAGCAGATTTAGTCGTCGTCGGTCTACCTGAAGACATTAAAACGCGCGGCTTAAAACTAATACAGAATCAAATAGATGATATTGTCGCACATATCACAAAACCTATTATTGTCGTACATGAGCAGTGTACGCTATTACGGAAGATATTAGCTGTTCACCATGGCGATATATACTCCGACCACGTACTTTCACTCGCTGCTGAAATTGGTGAGCTAACGAAAGCAAGTATCTTTGGACTCGCACTTTCAAATACTAACCAAGAAGCAGCACAGATTAAGCAGCAGATGGAATCTTATCTACACTATTATGATGTATCTACTGAATTCCATACTGCCCTCGGTTTCACAGTAACGAACATTTTAGAAAATGCTGAGGAAAATGATTGTGATCTGATCGCTCTTAGTGCAAGTCATCATGGACGATTATATGAAATGGTTTTCCAAAGCACCACGCAAACTGTAGTAAAACTCGCAAATCGTGCCGTCCTAGTAACCAAATAATGGGGACCCTCATGGCACCTACATCTGAACTG
Source organism: Candidatus Poribacteria bacterium (assembly GCA_012267415.1). Lineage (GTDB taxonomy): Bacteria > Poribacteria > WGA-4E > WGA-4E > WGA-3G > MSPOR6. The sequence goes on from JAAXGN010000104.1 coordinate 66,278, forward strand.
TTTGACTCCTTCCATTTTATTCAGATGTCCTCAGACATGTTTGGGTATATCAATTTTGACGGTAAAATCCTACCTCTCAATCCAGCTTGGGAAAAAACACTCGGTTTTACCTGTGAGCAACTCCAGACACGAAATTGGATGGAACTTATCCATCCCGATGACCGACAATCAACTGAGATAGATTTAGCAAAACTAAAATCAGGAGACACCCTCTCTATTTCCATTGTGAATCGGGTTCAATGCAGTGATGAAAATTATAGACATCTTTTCTGGACATTGGAGTCTGACGAAGAAAACTCGCGTTATTGTGTCATTGTCAAGGATGTAACCAGACAAGAAAGAGTTGAGACAAAACTTCGAGAAAGCGAAAAACGTTTTAAGCGATTGGCACAAACACACTCTCAGGAAGTTGATTTTTTCCATACACTTATGGATAACAACCCCGACCATGTCTATTTTAAAGATATTGAGAGCAGATTTATCCGCATTAGCCGTTCTCTTGCTAATCATTTCGGATTGAAAAATCCCGCGGAAGCCGTTGGCAAAAGCGATTTCGATTTTTTTACACGCGAACATGCTCAGCAAGCATATCAAGATGAACGAACAGTCATTGATACGGGAAAACCGATTGAGGGTAAACAGGAAAAAGAAACTTGGCCCGGTGGACAAGATACATGGGTATCCACCACGAAAGTTCCAATTCGCGATAGAGGCGGTCGTATCAAAGGCACATGTGGCATTTCCCGAGACATCACAGAATACAAACTTGCAGACCAAGCACTACGAGACTCAGAAGCAAAATGGAGATCATTGGTCGAAAGTGCGCCTGATATTATCTCAACGATCGATATAGACTACACATTGCAGTTTGTTAATCGTGTACCACCAGGGCTTGGCATTACGCCAGACGATATCGTTGGAGACAGTATCTTTGATTTCCTGACAGAGGAACATCATGATGGATTTCGTAAGGCATGTCAGCAAGTAATTGAAACAGGGGAAGTCGCGGGGTATGAAATACAAGGTAAATTGAGTGGAAATTGGTACGCCTCATGGGTTGGACCCATCACACGCGATCAGGAAATAGTCGGGTTTGTCGTCAATTCAACAAATATCACCGACAGAAAAAATGCTGAAACTGAATTACAGGAAAGCGAGGATAGATTCCGTCGGGCAGTACTCAATGCACCCTTACCGATTATGATCCATGCTGAGAATGGTGAGGTAATTCTCATCAGCCGTGCATGGACAGAACTCACCGGTTATACGTCTGATGAGATGACAACTGTGTCCGATTGGTTGGGAGAAGCAAACAGTGAATTGAGCGAAAAGATCCAAGAATCTCTCCTACATGTCAATCAGGACAAAGGACGTACAGCACCACAACAATACGAGATTATGACAAAAGCAGGGAAAAAACAGATCTGGGAATTCAGCTCATCTTTACTCTGTATTCAACCAGACGGACAGCGGATCATTATCAGCATGGCATTAGACAATACGGATCGGATTAAAGCGCAAAGAGCAATGCAAAGTGCTAAAGAAACTGCAGAATACGCAAGTAGAGCAAAAAGCGACTTCCTTGCGAATATGAGCCATGAATTAAGAACACCTTTGAACGCAATTATAGGATTCGCTGAGATACTTAGAGATGAACTCGTCGGTCCGATTAACAATGATCAACAGGAATGTGTCAACGATATACGCATGAGTGGACAACATCTACTTGAAATGATTAACGACATTCTGGATCTCTCAAAAATTGAGGCAGGAAAAATGTCGTTACAACTTGAAAAGTTCGCAATCGTTGATGCCGTTGAGGAAGTTAACACAATCATCAATGCACTTGCACTTAAAAAGAACATTGAGCTTAACCTAACATTTAACCAAAATAAGACAATTGAAGCTGATCGTGTTAAAGTAAAGCAAGTCTTCTATAATTTGCTTTCAAATGCTGTCAAATTTACACCAGATGGGGGTAAAGTTACAACTCATCTTCAGGTTACACCTACGGAATTACAAGTTAAAGTGATAGATACAGGAATAGGTATCGCGGAAGAGGATCAGATGAAACTATTTGCTCCATTTACACAGATAGATACTTCAAAATCAAGACGATATGGGGGTACTGGACTCGGTCTTGCCTTGACGCAACGGCTGATTGAGTTGCATGGTGGTGAAATCAGCGTTACCAGCGAAGAAGAAAAAGGGAGTACCTTCTCTTTCAATATTCCGACTTATCAGACACAGAAAGACATCTAAAAACTTGTTGCTATAGAGGTGATGAATTGAGCAAGGATGAGGCAATACCGATCTTAGTGATAGAAGATCAAGCATTGAATCGAAAGGTTGTCCGTATCGTCCTGCAATCTAAAGGATATAAGGTGATTGAAGCATCTGACGCTACAGAGGCACTGTTTTGTCTAAAAACCACCAATCCCGCACTCATACTTATGGATATCGCACTTCCGGGAACAAGCGGGGAAGATTTGACACGACAAATAAAAACCGACCCGAATTGGTCTGAAATTCCGATAATTGCATTAACCGCCGCAGCGATGTCTGGTGACCGTGAACGACTGCTCAATGCGGGGTGTGATGATTACCTCAGTAAACCGATTGATACCCGTTTTCTTTTAGAACGCGTTGCACATCATCTTAAAGGGCACAAAAATGATGATTGAAGAGACAGCAACAATACTTGTTGTTGATGATGAACCTCGCAACGTCAGAATCCTTCAGATACAACTTGAAGCTCGCGGATATACCGTACTAACCGCTGGTGATGGGGCGGATGCATTAGAGATTATAGCAGATAAACCGCCAGACCTTATTCTGTTAGATATCAATATGCCAAAGGTAGATGGATTTCAGGTCGTAAAAAGAGTTCGTGCAGATAAAAAGACAGAGTTTATTCCTATTATCATGATTACCGCACTACGCGATACACACGAAAATAGAATTAAAGCAGTTGAAGCAGGGGCAGACGACTTCATTGAGAAACCTTTCAATAGTTTTGAGGTAATGGCGCGGATTAAATCGCTTTTACGCATAAAACTCTATCACGACAGACTTGAACAACACAACGAACGTTTAGCAGCAGAACTGCAGATGGCACGAACTGTTCAAGATATCCTGATCCCCCAGAACGGTTCACAAGAAATCGCAGGTTTTAACGTAGCATCACACTGTTCTCCAGCTCTTGAAATCGGTGGAGATTTTTTTGACCTATGGGAAATAGACGAAAATAGGTTAGGCGTATTAATTTCTGATGTAATGGGACACGGTGCCTCTGCAGCACTTGTCACAGTCTTTATCAAAACTGTTGTAACGGAACATAGAGATAAGTTCAGCAATGATCCTGCACATCTACTACACATCCTCAACACGCGCTTCAACAATATAATCAGTTCACATCTGTATATGTTTGCCACTGCCTTCTGTGGTGTTTTTGATCAAAAAAAAGAACAGCTTATCTGTGCCAACGCTGGACATCCATTGCCTTTCTTGCAACACACACCCCAATCCAATTGTGAACTGATTACACATCAACATACTGGAAACGGATTAGGTATTAGCGGTGAATCTGTTTATGAGAATTGCATTTACCCGTTTCATGCGTTAAGCAGGACATTTCTTTATACAGATGGTGCTTATGAGGTTAAAAACCCGCATGGAGAGCAATTTACGGTGGAACAACTACAAAACACAATCGCTACATGTAACGTTAAAACACCCGAAGATCTTATCCGGCAAGTATCTGATACAATCACTGACTTTGCGAATGGCTATCCGAATGAGGATGACTTAACGATCATTGCAATTCAAGGTTAATCTTCGTCTGTACGTTCTTTCCGATAGAAAATTGCTGTCACGTCAGTTCCACCAACGTTATTCTGCTTTAGGTTATGTGCATCAGTGAGACATTTAATAAGGTATAAACCGTGTCCACTCTCACCTGTAGGTGAACGTCGCGCTTGAATTTCCTCTAACCTCTTAGGTGTTAGCCATTCACGTGTATCCGCTTTACCTTTATCTTTAACGACAATTTTAAGTTTTTGAGTGTTTACATACACTTGCATCAGGATTCCACTTGAAATACACGTGGAACCGTGATAGACAGCATTACTACATATTTCGTCAACGGCGAGTTGAATATCAGCGATACGTTTCTTTGAAAATCTGAGCGTTTCAGACAACTTTTCGATAAATGCACGGACCGATTCAAGGTAATACACATTGCTCGGTACTTTCAACTCAATATAGTCTTTCGCCATAGACTGACACCACTCTTTTATTTGCTTATCTATTGGAAAGCCGCTATTGCACTTTTTTCAGATTCATATATTTCAACGACGCTGGATGCCCCTATGAGATTAAATGTTCGGGTAAGTGTTGATGCTAAGTTGCAAAGTTTTAGGTCGCCATCGTTTTGACGCAACCGTTTCGCGATTCCGACTAAAGTGCCTACCACAGTGCTGTTGATATGGTTTACTTCACTGAAATTTACAACAACCTTATCCACTTTTTGGTTTAGTAGATTCTCTAAAACCTTCCGCAAATCTGAGGCAGCGTAGCTGCTCAAATCAGCCTTTACATCAACGATTTTGACATCCTCATTTTCTCGAAGGGTCATAAATTCGGTTCCGGTCATAAAAATCACCTTCCTACATTAAAATTTCCTACATTAAAATCGGTCCTTACATTGTAGTTTAGATGCAGAAAAAAATCAAGCATTTTAAATCTTCGGAATGTAATAAAACCCGAACATAATCGCCATTTCGTCTTCAGAGGTCACGCCATATCGTATCGGCTCATCTTTATCAAAATTGGAATGCGTGCATTCAAAACGGAGACCATCGCCTATGGTAAGTTTTAGGGGCGGATTGAACTGATCCAGTGGGGCGTTATCATAAGCCACGCTTTTATGCAGCACCTCACCTGTAGAGACACGAAAAACTTCAAATAACTCGCCATGCCGATGCATGTGGGAGGTAACTTGAAATACATTGAGTTCTGTAACGTCTCGGTATCCCTGTAGTCTCAAAAGTTTTATGGCATCTGAAACGAGCCATGTCCCTTCTACTGTGCGCGTTGTTCCGGGTGGAACGTTTATGTCTCTGTTCCCGGCGGCGAGTCCTTTCGCTTCGTATTTGACGGCTTCGGGCGGAAGTGTCCAAAGATTCACATACGTCTCACCGATGATGGGTTCTGTGCCTAACAGGTTCACGTAATGCGAATTCATATCGAAAACGGTGTCACCTGTGATACGTAATGCCACACCTTCGGGGAATCGTATTGAGGTTTCAGCACGTTGCGAACCGATGACAGGTAAGCGATCCAATAGAGCGAGATGTCCACCCTCCATTTCTTCTGGATTGACGACTCTATAAGTATCTTCAGGGTTCACACCGATGCCCGGCACGATCCCTTTTTCAAGCACACCGCGCCGCAAGCCTAACCGAGTGACGCGATAAAGAATAAAATGATGGCTCCCGGTCGGATAGAATATATCAAATCCGTTGACGAAAATATCGCCCTCAATCAGTTCCCCGTTTTCATCAGTTATTTGTGTTGCGTATAAAACTTCTAACTCTTTACCTGCCTCAATTTTGAATGGTGGTAAATGTAGCTGGTATCCTTGTCCGGGCGGAGGCGGTGCGGGTGCCTCAAATGTTTCTTCTGGGTCGCGAAGCACAGCAAGGTCTCCGATCCCAGCAAGTTGTTCTTCTCTTGGCGCACCTGCGGTTATCCACTTACGTAGTGCCTCAATCTTTCCATCATGGAGTTTGCCACCGCCAAACGGCATTCGCGATCCGAGTTCCTTTTCTGTCGGTCCCACAAGTTTTGTGATGATAAAACTGTTATCAGGATTGTTGGGATCAACCAGTTTCATGCCTGCTGCAGCTGCTGCGGGATTTTTCGGTGTCTGCCCAACCAAGTTCTGATACGAGTTTTCATAAGCGAGATTCAATCCGCCAGCGTTGGCAGGTGCACCATGGCACGCACTATTGACACAGCTTTTTTCAAAGATATAGTGTTGTATGTCATGATACGTTGAAGTGTCTTCCTTCGCCGTTTCACCGAATTGGCTTGCAACTCGCACAAGGTCTAATATATCAACGTTGTCATCGCTGTTGACATCGGTATTTGGGTCCACACCATTTTCAAAGGCAGCAGCGACAGACACTAAATCTTGGATATTGACAATACCATCTGCGTTGACATCTTCGGGAAACGGAAATTCGTGTCCGAATGTTGTCCAGAATACACTGATTATACAATATATGAGTGTGGTGTAAAAAATTTGTTTTCGCATTTCATTAAATCCTTTTCATAGAATAGTTTTTTCAAGAGGTGGCATTTAGGGATTCACCTCTTAAATAGTTGTGTATTTGATAGTTCGGTGTTTCATTCAAAAACTGACGTAGTCCTTGAATTGTATCACCGAATGTGTTAATCCCATGCGATTTGTGCAACGACTCCTGCATGATCAGAGGGCCATAACCCAGAGGGCAACTGATCTGTAGGTTTATCGCCGACAGTATGCGTCACGATAGCAGTAGGTAGTTCTATATTACGCACAAAAATTTGGTCAATCCGTTCAGAAAGTTCACCCACATTCTTGAGATGACCCTCAATGAAAATCTCGCCATTTTGACAACATGTGTTGCCGCTACCTTCAGAATCCATCTGCCACGTGTCAACATATCCTGCTGAGAGTAGGATTTGATAGCCGGGACCATCGGGTGCGGGCGTATTGAAATCTCCGAGCAGAATAATGGGTAAAGTTTCGTTGCTGAGAATATCCACAAGTTCCTGTGTTTGTGCAAGACGTGCCTCCTCTACAAATGCCTCTAAGTGTGTATTGACAACGCGATATGTGACACCAGCAACAGTTGCATCAACAGCCGTCCATCCTCTTTTTACTTCAACCCCAAGTTCTTCTATTGTAAGAGCGTTTTCGTAGTTGGCATGCGTAGGGCGTGATATTTCCACATCGCTACGTGCCAGTATGACATCATAATCGGTTAATCGGACATCTACAATACCGGTATCGGTAAACATCGGCATTTCACTATCTATATTTTCAACTTGTGATGCAATAGTATAACTTACCCCTTCCGCTTGCAGTGCGTCCATCAAGATTTGGAGAAAATCCAGGACGACATCTTCCGCTGGGACTGTGCCACCTGCGATGCGGTCCCCTGGGCTTTGGCTGCGGATAAGCGATATTTCTTGTAGTCCGATAAGGTGTGGTTGATATGTTTTTATGGACTTCGCAATCGCAGCCGCACGGCTGAGAAAATCGGAAGCGATGACGTTATTATACATCTTAGCGACTTCTTCTGGCACCTGTAGCAAACTCTGGACGGATAGAAGATCGACTGCACTTGCACCGAGATATACATTATAGGTCATGACTGTAAGCGGTTCTGTCTCTGATATGTCGGGCGGTGATAGGACTGTATCCGTTATTCTTTCACACCCAGATATGACAAAGAGTAGGACAAAAAACATTAGAACGATCTTTATATTTCGCATAGTATTCCTCCAAAGGAAGTTTTAGAATATTTTCACTATAACTTGTATAACCCAAAATTTTGCCTTGTAGCACAAACTTTAGTTTGTGCCTCTGTGGGACGCAAACTGAAGTTTGCGGTACGAAGAGAGTCCCATAATCTTGGAAATTCAACTAACGACTTTATGATATTAAAGACGTTGCTCCTCTAAATCGTAGATATCAAACCAAACATAGACGGGCCGGTGCTTGGGAACATATTCTTCGATATATGCTTCAAGATATACCTGTGCCTCATCGGACATTTCAGTGATTCGCATATCTCGTAGTTGATAGTTCCATCGTGTGATTTCCCTCTTGTCTTGTACGTCTGAGTTTGATTTTAACCATTCAGCGATTTCATCGTCAGTCGCCCCAGTCGCAACGACTTCTTCAAATGCTTCGGGTGTAATCCCTGTGAATTCAAAGAGTTGGGCAGTCAGAGAACAGGGTTGGTAATTGTATTCACCGTTAATGTCAAGCAGAGCAGCACGACATTTGTCAACGCTCCGTGCGGCAATGACATATCCGCCAAGCATCTCTCGTGGACTGCGAGGAAATTCTTCGGTCAAATCTTTGGCAAGTAGAGAAAGTTTTTCTCGATTCATTGAGTGTGTCTCCTAATTTTATATAACCCAAGTTGCTACATTATGTAACAGTTAGGTTAAAATAGTTTTTTTACGAGGCGGCAATTTAGGTAATTCACCTCTAAAATAGTTTTGTATTTCATAATGTTGTAACTTGGGATACGTCGTTTGTTTCCTTTTATTTTCTTTGTCTCATTTTCGTTCCGCTTTGGTTAAAAAAACGGTTCGCTTGTGTCTATACCTAACGACTCCAACTTTTCTAACATTGTTGGTTTTCTGAGAAGAAGATGTTGATCATGGAATGGATCAGATCGGGCATTTCGTATAGAACGTTCCGGGGTATCAAGTATCATCTGTTTTGCTTTATCTTTCCATGTTGGATCTGCGTTCCAACAATCCTCACATGGAAGTTTGGAATGATGCTTGGGTCGCAGATCATTTACATTTGACTTTAATTGCAAACAATACCCATGACTCTCCATATAGTATTTCGCATCAATTTCCAGACAATATATCCCTTGTTCGGTCAGATAATCCCATTTCTGTTCTTTAACCCGACTTGTTGAAAATATCTCAATGCTACCAACAACTTTATTGTCAAGCAATAAAGCGATGTCCGCTCGATACTGTGAATCTGGTAACATGTATTCCACTTGGACATCGTTAAACGCTGTATACTTTATTTCAGACAAGTTCACAATGTTGTCACACCTATTTTCTGCACAATACTGCTGCAATGCTATCAAAGCATCTTGCATGTCTATTCTCCGCGCCAATTGATTTTTAACGACAGCGTGGAGCACACCTTCTGGAGTGCAATCTGTGTTGGCTTTATGTGCAAAATGTGGTTGTCTGATCTCACCCTTTTTAAAGATAACTTCAGTCTCACACTGTGGGCAGATATAGTCCACACCTTTTGAGGCATTGTCGGGTGTAACATGCCCAGATCCTTTGTGAGTATATGCATATTCAATTAATAACATGGTATTACCTCACTTCTTTTGTGTCATTTGATAAACACGATAAGGTGATTTGCGAGTGAATAGGTAAAGGCGCGGTTTCTGCATTGAGTGATAAACGCTTTTTTGAGGATACGGTTCAGATTCATAGGCGGTCTCCTTTCAATCTGCTGTGTCCGAGCGGTGATGCACAAACTAAAGTTTGTTCTACAAAGAGAAAAGTCTCCTGTTAATCCGCTGTGTATGAGCGGTGGTTTCCCTTGTAGTCATAGATATTGATAAGACCGTCATTTGGGCGGTCTTTGATTGATCCGATACCTACAAGTATTTTTTCGTCTTTGTTATAGAGTTCCATTCTGCCCTTGCCATCTATTGAACTGATACTTGCGACCTTGTTATTGTCTTTGTTATAGAGCCACATTGAGCCTCCGAACAGTCCACTTAACGCCATAGCAGGGAGTTTTCCGCCTACGTTATATAGAATCAAACCTCTGAGCTCTGCATCTAACTCCGCAAAGCGTTCTCCTTCTATGTTATAGATAAGCAAACCCCTCTGCATTCCTTTGCTGTCTTCTCTTATGCGAGCAATAGGTTTCCCTATTTTGTCAACAACTTCTAATTCTTTACACACGATTTTGTCAAAGATTTTTGTTGTGTTGTCTTGTGCGTGTGCGTTGGGGGGTTGGTTGTTTGCGAGGGTTGCGAGGAAGTATCCTGCAAGTGTGAATAGACTACCGATTAGCATATAGACTGTGTTTTGTTTCATGTTCATTTTGTTTCTCCTTTGATTCTTTTCTATAGAAACATTATTGTAGTTGAGAAATCCGTTTTTGGACTTCTTTTTTTTGTGATAACCTTTCCATTCAAGCGTATTAGATATGCGAATAAACTCAGCATTGATATCTTGCTTTCTACAGTAATGTGAGTTTGATAATAGGTATATGTCCCTCATTTTGCAGGAAAACTTACTCCAACATAGTGGATGGCGGGGCACCAAATCAACGGTATGAATGCCTTTTGGCATTCCCCGGTGACCCTGTCCTACAATGTGTGAAGAGTGTGTCCTAAATTGACGGTGTATAATATGGTTTTCTAACCTCACCGAATACATAATTTCATTTATCAAACTCACGTTATAGTTACTTTCTGATATTGTGTTAGGTTAATTACTTCATTATCTAAACGTCACTTGGACGACTCCAGCAGTATGTGATGATTTCCAATTGCCGTTGGCTCTACGGAGTTGTGCATACATATCAAATCTGAATCGTCGCGTTATAGGCAATGTTAGATGCGGTTCAAAGGTGTGTGTCCAGTCTGTCCCGTGTTCTTCGATGTGTGCGGCAAGTCCGTAGTCGAAATACAAGATGAGCCAACGTGCTGTAATGTTTAGTGTTGGCAGCAGATGCCACGCTTGTTCCGTATGTGCTTCATGCATGGCAATCCCGAGTTTACTTGTCAACTGGAAACGTCTTTGCACATTTCTGCGTGTGAATGGACGCAGATATAATCCGATGGTGTCGTTACGATCTTCGCTGACTATATCATATCCTGCCCCATCGGTGTAGACCCCGATGTGTGTGCCCGGGCGTAGTTTATATCCGAGCTCTACGCGAAGTCTGGCATATTCGGAGAGTATGTATCCCTCAATTCTTTTAGATGCATCGGTTCTATGGGCGCGGCTGTGTAACCCTATCCATCCTGTAAATTTGTTGGTATCATAAGGATAGACGGCGGTTAGATGGTAGTTACGAGTCCAATAATCACCCGTAAACCCACCGCTAATGATCGGTAGTTGCGGTAAATCCTTGAATTGTGCATTCGCGGAGCCGGTAAGACTAAGCAAGAGACATAAAATAAATGTAAATGTTGTAAACCTCATAACTTTTTATTCACCTTTCGTTTTTAGTGCGGGGGTTTAGCGTCTCCCCGCAGGACGCGTTTGTGAAACGTTTTTTGTTGCGGATATTTATTCACGCCTCCGCAGGGCGAGCCCTAAAGACGCAAATTATTTCAGGATTAATATTAACATATAATCCAAAACTACTAGCGAAAAGATTAGCGGATAGATGCTCACCCACTAATTTCTCCTCATGTGCGTTTACCTTCTGAAGCGTCCGCCGCGCTCGGTATTCCCGCGTTCTTCACGGCGTTCTTGTGCTTCTTCGCGGCGTTCTTGCAGTTCTTCACGTCGCTCTTTACGCAATTCTTTGAGTTTGGTTAGCTGCTCTTCGGTCAAAACTGTTGCGAGTTTTGTATCAAACTCAGTTTCAGCTGTTTCAAGAGATTTTTGGGCATTTTCACGCATGCCGGCTAAATCTTCTAAAGCGGCGCGTCTGTCGTCAGATTCGCGTGCTTTCTGTATTTTTTCTTGAATTTCCTGCTTTTTCTTTTGAATTTCATCGTAGGCTGCTTGATGGATTGGGCGTGCTTTTATGAGCGTTTCATCGTCTACTTTTAAGACAAAGGTTAGGTCTGTCCAAGCGTTGTTGACAAAGGCATCTAATGCGGTTTCCATGAATTGTCCTTCTCGGGCATTTTCACCGCCAAACCTACGTTCAGACCGGTCGTGTAATTGTGCTGTTGCTTGTTGAAAGATAATACCGCCTATTGTTACAGCGGCTACGATTGCGATAAATACAAACCATTTGGTTTTCATTTGATTTCTCCTTAGATGTAAATAATACCATTTCTATAGATTATTGTCTCATTGGACGGTTGTTATAGTAGTCATTCTTTATGACACAAACTAAAGTTTGTGCTACAAAGAGAACTCTCTTCAATTAGAAATGGTGTAACGTGAATTATTGATGTGAAAGCAGGTGGACTTTCCTGCTTCACACCAATAATAAGTCTGACAAAAGTTATTTGATGTAACGCTACAGTCAATCTGCAAGTTTACACCGGACTATTTAATGCTACCTGAACATCCATTAGATGTATTATTGTTCAAAAATGTTCATTTTTTGTGCAGGTGCTGCGATGGCACATCGGACTGCAGGGATAGTGCAATATATAGAACGATGTGCGTTTACCTTTTGAAGCGTCCGCCGCGCTCGGTATTTCCGAGTTCTTCGCGGCGTTCTTTACGCAATTCTTTGAGTTTAGTTAACAATAATAGACATTATAGCAAAATTTGCAAACAATGTCAAGAAAAGATAAGGATAGTCTCCAGTACAAAAAAAATGAATTTATTTTGAATGAAATTGGACTAAAGCAACGTGACTTTGGTATAAAATCAACACTAAACGGACATTAGGACACAAACTAAAGTTTGATGCTCAAAATACAAACTAAAGTTTGATGCTCAAAAAGAGATGTTTTCAATTAGAAATAGTATAACAAACACAAAGGAGAAAAAAATGAGAACGCGAATTCGCAAGCAAAACGGCATTTCAATTGTGGAATTGAGCGGGAAGATTGTAGGACCCTCTGCATTGGAATTACGGAACGTTCTTTTAGCAGAGATAGAGAGTTCTGATGCTCCGCGCATCCTTCTCAATTTTAAGCATGTCCACATGATTGGGAGTTCAGGACTCGGGGTGCTCATAACGGTCCATGCTGTTGTGAAACGAAATAACGGTCGTATCGGGGTTGTGTGTGTCGGAAAACACATTAAGAACCTGATTGTTGTGTCTCGGATTGTTCGTCTTTTTGAACATTTCGGTGACGAGGCAACGGCTGTTTCAGTATTGTCGGTTTAATGCCGAGAACAGGGGCGGGGCTCTATACCCGTCCCACCATTGGGATAATCCTAAATCGAGTTCACGTTTCTTTTAGATTTATAGTATCTCACAAAACCAATTATAGCGCAAACTTTAGTTTGCGGACTACAGATGCATAAACTAAAGTTTGATGCTCAAGGTGGCAACTTAGGTTAGTATAAATGATCGCATAATTTCTATGCTTTTGGCACGATTTCCATTGAGTAGACAGCATGCCGATAGATGAGTATCATCTGATTATTGACGTTCATGGTAAAGTTATATTGGTTGTATTCTATAGGGATACCGATAAAGACGTGTCCACTTCGGAGCGTTATTTTCACGAGTTTCTGCAAGATTTTTCCCATCGGGCGTTTACCAATCACTTTCGGGCGTTTATACGGGTTTTTATCCGTTCTCAGTTTTTCTGCTTCAAGTTTTTTGTTGATACGCAAAGCATCTCCCAATTTATCCGCAGCTTCAACAAGCAGACTGCAAACGATATTGACTTTTGGAATAGTCCCTGCCGAAGTCTGCAGCTCATATTTCTCTATACCTGTGATATCTACCTTTTTGATGCCGTCATAAGTAATCAGTAGCACAGGGGATTGAAACATCTGTAATGTTTCTGTTTCAATATTTTTAGGTATCTCATTTTGTTGTGTCATTGTTGGACCTCCGTTTCTTTTTCTGTAAAGAGTCCCATCTGTTTATCATCATAATGCCGTTCAGATTTTTTACGCGGTCTAATCCAGTTACGTGGCAGTTTGATAATCTCTTTGATAGACCCAGGATTCTCAAAATACGCATCCTCTATCTGCCAAAACTGCAGTTTTGGATAACGTTTACCACTTTCAGCATGCTCAAAAGTTCCCATATCTGCAGCGAGTTGACGCATACCGTTTGTCACCTTTTCAAGCGTGATAAAGATACCGGCAACTGCGTTTTGTTCGGTAAGGGTATGACAAAATGCACGTACCTGTGCAATAGTCGGCTTACCTGTTTTCACTTCCGCGATAATTCGTCTCTCGGTCTCTGTGTCCGAGTCCGGTTCCCATAGCATGAAATGCCCAACACCATCCTTACCGCCATCGCCTACGTTGGCAGTCGGTTTGAGTCCGACCCGCGTCACTGCCCAGTTCGAGAAGTCGTGATATTTCTTTTCATCCCGCACGAGTTTATGGACTTCCTGCATGTTGGTTGGGTAGCCGTCTATGTCAAAATCTTTGTGCGGTAATAATCCGTGCCGATCATACATCCGATACCCGATTGGATCAAGCGATATGACGGTCAAATCTATACCAATCCAATGCCGATTTAACGTATGCGCCGCATCTATAGTCGTCCCACACCCACAGAACGGATCCATCACAAGATCACCAGGATTACTGGACGTTTCGATTATCCGTTCGTAGAGGGCAAGCGGTTTCTGCGTTGGATAGCCGAGATTTTCCTTTGCATTGCCTTGTATGAAAGGAATATGGAATACATTCTCAGGTTTACCTGTTTTCATGTAAGATTTGCGTGTCGTGCCATCTTTGCTTTTGTATATTTTGTATCTTCTCCCATCAGAGTCTACTTTGTCATAACGATCAATTGCTTTTTGGTCATATTCAACAAGTATCGCATCAAAGTTAAAACGATAATTTGTATCAGCATCATTGACATAATACAATAGATTGTCATAATTTTTTGGGTATGTTCTTTTACTGCTGTGGGGTTTGAAGTAATGCCACACAATCTCATTCCGAAAATGCTCATTTTTCTTTCTGTTTTTCTGGTCCCAGATCGCATCCATAATTCCCTTGAGGTAGTGGGAGGCAGTTGGATCGCAGTGTAGGTATATGCTACCGGTATCTCTCAACAACCGATGCATCTCTGCGAGTCTGGGGCCCATAAAAGCGAGGTATGCCCGCATCGCCCCTTTATTGCCACTCACAGCGTTTTGTAGCACAAGGTCATATCCTTTTAGGCATGTGTCCAGTGCCTTGTAGGTATCGCTTGCTTTCGCGCGTTGTGTGATATCCTCACGTGCGTCTTGTGCTACTGTGTCCCACTGCCATATATCCGTAAATGCTTTGGATTGTGCTTTGGACTCTGTGAAAAACGCGTTGTAGTTGCGTCCAGAGTTGAAAGGTGGATCGGTTGCTATAAGGTCAATGAATCCGTCTTCCATCTCCCGCATGATTGTGAGGTTGTCGCCGAAGTAGAGTTTGTTCATTTGGGTTGCCACCTACTCTTAAAAATAATAAATGCGTTGGGTACGTTTGTGCTGGCGTTTAAACGACATGTATTTTTCCGAAAATTTCCGAAAATGAGAGATTTCGGGCTCCTTTTTCTGCGATTTGGGTTTGGTGTCCCTATTCTGTCCAAATCCCTATTTCTTTATAGAATCGGATAGCACCAGGGTGGAAAGGTGTACCAACATTGATCACAACATTTTTTTCATTGATGGCTCTTCCCGCTTTATGTGTTTTGACGACCTCTGCACGGTTGTTATACACCGTTTTCGTGAAATTGTAGACTGTCTCTTTATCTTCATGTTCTGCAGTAATTAGGTGCATGGATCCAACATTCAAAGAATCAAAAGGTTCGGTGAGGATTCTTTCATATTCCTCAGCAGGAACAGTTCTTTTGTCGAAAAAAGGATACTGCTTGATCAGAGATTCAATCGCTGTTATCTCAAAAGGTATAAAGAAGATATCCAGTGTTGATGATGCCTGTTCAACGGCGGGTATAGGTATTGCTCCCCCCATAAACGCTGCGTCAGCAGAACCGTCTTTTAGCATATCTGCTGCACCAAAGTAAGTTGCGTTGAGCGATGAGAAATCTTTATAAGTAACACCATGTGCTCCTAACACAGGATTTAGAAAGTACTCAAAGCCTGCACCTGCGGGTCCTACTACTACCCGTCTTCCTTTCAAATCTGCTATTGACTTGATCCCCGAAGCCTTCGTTGTTACGAACAGACCTATGTTGGGTGCAAGTGTCATAACAGCACGGATTGGGTGTTCTTCTTTCCATGCTCCTTCTCCCTGAACAGCAAAATAGGAAATCGCGGCATTTGCAAGGGCAAATTTTAAATTGCCATCACCCCTAACAAGCAGACGAATATTTTCCTGCGTGCCTTTCGTAGATTCTGCTGTAACTTTCCAATTTAAACCTTCAATGTTATTTTCAACGACACCTGCTATTGCTGATCCGACTTGGTAAAAAGTGCCCCCGCTGGACGCAGTGCCAATACTTATGAAACTTGTGCCAGTTTTCTTTTTTTCAGTGCTGTTTCCATTTTCTGCAGATTGTTTATCTTTATTGTCGCACCCTATTGTGAAACATAAAGCGAATATAAGACAGAAAATTGTGAAATAAGTAGTTGTAACCTTCATAGTTTTCTCCAAGCGTATTTTATTTTTATAATGAATTATAGTGAAATCTATAATTACTTGCACAAATTGTAGCGCAAACTTTTAGTTTGCGTACACGACTGCACAAACTAAAAGTTTGTGCTACAGCACAGTCCAGTCTGTCGGTTTAAATCCTATGTGTCAAAAGTGTGTATATATTTTTGTATTTCACTATAATGTTAGGTAACCAAATAAACATGCTTAATCTGCCATTATCTTCCGGTGTCAAGTGGAACTTCTGGTGGAAAATAACACATTTTAGACATATCAGGGAAGATATGCGTTACATCTCTGCGATAGACATCTCCACTTAATATATCAACGATTCCACCTAAATGTTGCGGATACTTGGACAGGAAACGTGCAAAACTAAAATCCTTCGTATAAAATGCATAGACAAGTTTACGGAAAGCCTCCATCCCATCAACAAACTTCTGACCGAATTCTCCGAGTTTGGTTTCTGAAAAGTCATTAGCGTGAAATGCTTCAATTATGGTATCCGCCGCCATCTCTCCAGATTTCAGTGCTAAGAAAAGGCCTGTGGAATAAACTGGATCTAAGAAACCGAATGCATCCCCGATCAATACCCAATTTTCACCTGCAATTTTGCTTGCACGGTAAGAGAAATCCTTAGTCGTCTGTATCGGAAACAGTTGTTTTGCCCCCTTAAGCCTTTGCTTTAGAGGTTGACATCTGTCCAATTCTTCATCAAATATCTTCTGAGCATTAAGTTTGCCATCGGAATCTCTTCTATTTTGAAGCAGGTAATCTAATTCACCAACGACACCCACGCTGGTGCGATTGTAAGGAAGCGGGATTGACCAAAACCAAGAATCTTTCTCTTCTGTATGCAGGATGAGTGTGGCACCTTCGTCAATACCGCTGTCCCGATGTCCACCTTCATAATGTGTAAAGAGTGATGCTTTCTTGAGGTTCGGTTCCACACTGTTCAGTTTCAACTGTCTACCAATGAGAGAACTTTGGCCTGTTGAATCTACAATTACTGTTCCGTGAACGGTTTCTGTGTTCTTATCCGATGTTGATATTTCTGCATTGCCTCTATTTTGAATAACAACGCCTGTTGCCTTTTCCCCTTCAAAGATCACTTTGCGGACACTAACACCTCTGAGAACATCTACACCTTTTTCCGTTGCATTATCCAATAGCATCTGGTCAAATTCGCTCCGTAATACCTGCCATGTCACAGAACTTTCATGCGGGTTGGTTTCAAAGAAATAGAAGGGTGCAGAGGCTTTTCCTGTGCGTGAGTAAAATTGGACACTATACTTCTGTGGAAAATGGCTTTTTCTAAGTCTGTTTAGGATACCGAGTCGTTTAAATGTCCAATAAGTTGCGGGTATTAAGGATTCACCGATTTTGAATGTCGGTTCAGCATCGCGTTCTAACAGTAGAACGCGTTGTCCATTTTGCGCGATGAGTGTCGCAGCGGTGCTTCCCGCCGGTCCCCCACCGATGACGATGACATCGTAGTTTTCTTGATTATTCATCTGTTTATTCTCTTAAGGTCGTTTATCCGTAAATCGTTTTGACTTCAATTCATATCTTGGTAGAGTTCCATGTGGGACAATTTTGACGATTGTACGTAGACCTAAAGCGTTTCTGATTGCATCCGTTACTGCTCTTGCTGCGTCAGTAGGATTTGGATTCGTAGATTCAATTTGGACTTCAAGTTCATCAAGTGTTTCTGTGCGATAAGTGCGGACAGAAAACTCTTGCACATCGGGATATTGAAGGATAATATTTTCAATCGTAGCGGGATATACGTTCAATCCTCTGATGATGATTGCATCGTCTAACCTTCCGATGACACCTCCTTCAAGTGCCCGATGTCTACTGCCACATTCACATGCAACCGACTTCAGCCTAACATAGTCACCTGTCCGATATCGTATCACAGGCATACCAACGCGTCCTAAATTAGTTATCACCAATTCCCCTTCATCAGCGGGATTTCCTGTCTCAGGATTAAGCACTTCACATAAGAATTCATCCTCATTTAAGTGGACACTTGTCTGAGGATTGCACATGACACCCCAGGCACCGACCTCTGTTGCACCTGCGTGGTCATAAGCGCGTGCCCCCCAACAGTCTTCAATTCTCTGTTTAGTTGCGGGTATGCTTGCCCCCGGTTCACCTGCGTGTATCGTCACACGTATTTTGGATTCTGCGTTGAGATTGATCCCTAACTGTTTTGCTACTTCTGCCAGCCTGAGTGCATAAGTAGGCGTGCAAACCAATACAGTAATACCGTTGCTTAAGATAACCCGAAGGCGTTGTTCAGATGAGAAACCACCATTTGCGATGGTAAGTGCACCCAGTTGCTGCGCCCCATGATAAGCACTCCAGAAACCGATAAATGGACCGAATGAGAACGCCATCATGATCCTGTCGGATGCTGTAACGCCTGCTGCTTCATAGATGTCTCTCCAACATTTACCCCACCAATCCCACGATTCTCTTGTGTCTAACCACCTTAAAGGGGCTCCTGTTGTGCCAGATGTTTGGTGCAGACAAGTATAACGTTCTAAAGGATATGTGAGATTTGTACCGTAAGGTGGATGAGATACCTGGTCCTCGCTTAACTCATCTTTTGTAGTGAAAGGTAGTTCTTGATAGTCATTTAGAGTCTGTATCTTATCTGGATGTGTAATCCCGACATCGCTTAATTTATTCTTATAGAATGTGTTTGTTTCCAAAACATGTTTAAGCATCTCACGAAATAGATGTAATTGTTCTTTTAATGGCATAGTCTTTGAAATAACACCAATAGGGATTAAGTGTATCTTGTATTCTGATATTCGGGTGCATAAAATTCTGGTAGAAGGCTATCAACCCGTAGCAATCCGCGTTCTGTCAATTGTATCTCATCAGATTCTGACTTGATGACTAACATGCCATCGTTTTGGAGTTTTTGATATGCATCGGCATATATCTTAAGAATATCTACGTTGAATTTTGCCCGGAAATAGGAGGGGCTGATTTTACCGAGTTTAAGTTGTAGGATCATCTCACGTGTCAATTTCTCATCATCTGTCGGTTTCAGAGCTCGGTATATTGGAAGTTGGTCGCTTTCAAGATTGCCGAGATAGTCTCCCCATGAAGGGGCGTTTTGAAAGTGAATTCCGCTGAGATGTGAGAAGGATGCGACACCAGTTCCGATCATATCGTTTCCTTGCCAGACTGCATCCCGATATACAAATTTTGAGGGTTGATCTTTCTTAATTACAGTGTATGCACTTGATTTTGCGTAACCCGCATTCTCATACTGTTCAAATGCATATTGATGCCATTCTCGCTTAAGTTTCCAATCAGCAACAGGTAATGCGTCTCCTCCGAGAATATCTTTTGAATATACAGTATTAAATGGTAACTCAAGTTGATATACTGTGATACAATCTGGGTCAAGTTCTATAGTCTTTTTTACTGTTTCTCTCCAACTTTCCCATGTTTCTCCGATCATTCCTGATATGAGGTCCATATTGACCTGCTCAAAATCCAACTCTTGAATCCAAGGAGCGATGCGATATACCTCTTTTGATAGGTGTGCTCTTCCATTTTCTGCTAATATCTCATCGTTCAGGTTTTCAACGCCGAGACTTAGACGTGTTACACCGATATATTTTATTGCTTCTAATTTCTTCCGTGTAAGAGTACCGGGTTCGCACTCAAATGCTATCTCTTCAGCCTTATCCCAAGGCATTACATTCTTCACTCTATCTACCAAGTTCGTCAGATGCTTGACACTGATATAAGATGGTGTTCCGCCTCCGAAATAAACGAAGTGTAAGGGTCTGCCTGCAATTGCGGGTTGTCTGCTGTAAATTTCTATCTCTTTAGCAAGTGCGTTTAAATAAGTGTCAATTTCTGAGCTATTCTTATCCGTATATACGCGAAAATAGCAGAATTTACATCGTTTACGACAGAACGGAATGTGCATATACAAGCCAAGCACTGCATCTTTGCGCGGTTTCTGGGTCAATGCATGATGCACTTCAGGCACTGTAGATTCATTCCATGCAGAATATGGAGGGTAATTGGATACAAAAACACTCCCCACTGTTGTATCTTTTGACTCAATTCCTGCTGTTGCTGGTTCGGGTAATGATTTAGACATATTTTGATCCTTTTCGTGCACCGTTTTGATTATGCAATCATTTTTATAATTCTACCACAAGTATACCTAAAAAACAAAGCATTCATTATAGTGAACTTCAGAATTAATGAAACATTCCAAAACGGGCGAGGGGACCTCGCCCCTACGCTGTGTAGTCTTCGTCATCGGTATATGGGGTGAGAAGTCTCTTTTATTATCAACTTTACTATAATTTCGTTATTTTTTACCGAAGCAGTATAGAATACCATCTTCTGTTCCGATATATATTTTGCCATCAGCAACACTCGGGGATGCGACGATAGAAGAAGCGGTTTCAAATTCCCACACTTTCTGTCCGTTGGCAATATCCAAACCGATAAAAACGCCGCGAGTCGTACCGAAAAACACACGGTTCCCTACGATGACTGGTGATGATTCAATTCGTGATTTCGCTGTGAAAGTCCATATTTTTTCGCCTCTGTCAGGGGACAGCGCGTGCACCATCTTGTCTCTACCACCAATGACAACAAGGGTCTTAGTTATGGCTGCAGACGAAAAAAACGGTAGTTGACGATCAGGGTTTTCATACTGCCATACGATTTCCGCTAATGTCAGATCTATACCTAATACCTCGTTTCCATACGTACCACAGAATGCTCTCCATGAATTCTTACCAACAGCAGATGGTGTATCTGTTACAACATCAAGATTAGTCAGGTTAGAAATGGCTGGACTTGCTCCGACATAAGCACCGAGATCAACCTGCTGAGTCTGTGTGCCATCATGTATGTTAATCACGCGTAGATAACTATCGCAACCCGTAATAATTACATAGTTTTGTATACCTGTGGTTTGTTTGCTATTTGTCCCATCACCAGTCTGTGACCAGACAGCAGGCGTTCCATGAACATAACCTTCAGTTTCGTATTTCCATATCAGGTCACCGCTATTACTGTTGAGACAGTATAGGAATCCATCATAGGAGCCGAATAGGACCTTATCATCCAAAAAGTTTGCTGATGAGATGATCTCTCCTTCAGTCTGAAATTGCCATTTCATTTTTCTCGTTGCTATATCCACTGCATGAAAAATCCCATCGCCATCCCCAAAATAGATGACACCATTTTGATAGGACGGTGAAGATTTGATGGATGATTCCGTATTATACGTCCACATGCTTTCTCCGCTTTGTGCGTCAATTGCATAGAGGACACCATCTAATGCTCCCAGATACACAACATTATCCACAATTGCAGCAGTAGACTCAATCATGTCACCTGCTTTAAAAGTCCAGAGTAATTCCAACTTTTCAGGAAGTTGTGAGTTTGCAACCCCTGTCAGTTGCGGATTTCCGCGGAAACTTGTCCAATCAGCATAAGTATACTGGACAATAAAGATAGTCAGAACAGATATTAGTAAGCTTATCTTTGTTTTTTTATATTTTTTCATAGTCTTTGTTTTCATAGTCTTGATTGAATTTTTAAAAAATTTCCTTATAGAGTTCTATATAATCGTGGATTTGTAAAGAACGTGGGTTAAACTGAGCAGTCCACTGTTGTGCGGCATCATTTGCTAAAGTAGGTATGTCATCAGAATTTACACTATTTTGGACATGACATTCCTGTAGCGTGTTCGGTAATTCTCCAATTCTCTTTAGCTGTTCGATTCTGTCTGCTATCGTTTCTACAGGGTAGATTTCGCTGTAGAGTTCTCCAACGACCTTTCTATTGAATCTAATAACGTGTGGTAACATCAAAGCTACAGCGATGCCGTGTGTGAGTCCGTATTTTGCCGTTAATGGGTTTGCACACGCATGTGCTGCACCGAGCATGGAATTTTCTATTGCCAATCCTGCCAGATATGCACCAAATAACATCTTTCCTCGTGCCTTGCTGTTCTGCTTTTCAAGTGCTGATTCATAGTGTTCATTAAGAAGATACCAAGCGTGCGAAGAAAACATCTGTGACATTGGGTTGCGTCTTGTGCAAACATAGCTTTCAACTGCATGTGCGATTGCATCAATTCCCGTTATTGCTGCTACATCTCTCGGTAAAGTTTTGGTGAGTGTCGGGTCTAATACTACCGTTCTAAATTGTGCTTTTTTATCGCCACACGCCATCTTGATGTGTGTATCTTCCTGTGAGATGAGTGCGTAGGATTGTGCCTCACTTCCAGTGCCAATGGTTGTAGGGATTCCGATAGATGGCAGCATAGGTTTTGTTGCTCTGTTCGTTCCCCAATAGTCTTCCATTCTTCCACCGTTTGTTAGTAGGAAATTCACACCTTTTGCAGTATCCATTGCACTTCCGCCTCCAAGTCCTACGATAAGGTCTATCGGTGCATGAGTTTTGGCGTAATGTACTGCTGCATCCACATGTTTGGTCGTTGGGTTTGAATCTACATCACTAAAAACATAACAGGGAATTTTCTCATTATCCAATGCAGCATGCGCTCTATTCAGAATACCCGCTTCCTCAATTCCTGGATCAGTTACTATTAAGACGCGACTCCCGCCAAGTGCAATGATAGATTCAGCAAGTTTCTCAATGCTGTTGTCACCAAAGATGACGCGTTGTGTCAAGACAGTATCAAATGAATTCATGCATAAAATGTCACTTAGTAGATTGCGATATTTCAGCTAAATGTGCCTGTGGAGTGCCGTTCTGATAGTCACCATCACATGCGTTGCGTAACCAATCACTCAGTCTGTTCACAAGATCGGGATGTTCTTTGGAAATATCCTTTTCTTCGCGATAATCTTCCTCAAGATTGTAAAGTTGAAAACTATCTGTTCTATTGATGTAACGTAATTTCCATCCATCTGAAGTTACGAGAGCTGGACCCAGGCGAGAGGCATAAACTATGTAGTCATGATTTTGCTGATTTTCTGGTTGTTCTTGTAACGTTGATAGTAGAGAAATACCATCCTTGTCTTCAGGTAATTCAACGTCAAGTAAGTCTGCCAGTGTAGGCAACAAATCGTAATTTGCGAGTCTGTGGTTAGACTCACTATCTGGAGCAGTAATACCCGGATAACGTACAATGAAAGGGAGCCTCGTTCCGCCTTCCCAACTTGAGAACTTCAATCCTGCCATACCATCATTTCCATTGAATATGTCCCCACACGTCTCAGAATAGAATTTAGATGTAATGTCATCTAATTTCTCTCCTGCTAAGTTATTCTGTTTTCCGGTTGTTCGTCCGTGTTGCCGATAATAAACTTCGTGTCCGTTATCAGATGTAAAGATAATCATCGTTCGATCATCAATACCCAGCGTTTCAAGCTCATCTAAGATCATCCCAACGGTCGTATCTAACCTTAGAACCATAGAAGCGTATTCTTTCTCGTATTCAGTGAGTTCATCTAAATGTTTAACCGATGGATGTATTTCTGGGATAGAAATGGGTCCGTGAGGTATCTGTGATGGGTGGTAGAGAAAGAACGGTTTATCTCTGTGTGCCCGTAGATACGCTCTGATTTTATCGTCAAAAATGTCCTGAGAATATACTGCTTTTCCCTGACGGTCCCTCCGGACTTTCATGTTCTCAGCAGATTCTGAATTGGGATGCTTCCCGCAGTCGGCATGTGTATTACCCGGTATCTCTTTCAATTCTCCGTTTTCAAAAAGGAATGGCGGATAAAACCCGTGACACCGTTGATGATCATAATAGCCGTAATGGTACTGCCATCCGTGACGCCGAATTCGGTCGGCAGTCGTTGCAAAACCCCATTCAAGTTTCCCAATTTGACCCGTTGCATACCCCGCGTGTTCTGCGATTTGTGCCAGAAAAACATCATCAGGACTTGCCTGAAGACCGGTGGTATGAATTAATTCTGAGATTTCACTTGGTGTCATCTCACCCGAACTAATGCTCTTATAGATTCCAGCTTTGGTGTATGTCCATCTTCCCTCGTGGCAATCATGTATACCTGTCAACATACTTGCACGAGATGGGGCACAGAAAGCACAACCGTACGCATGATTGAATCGTTTGCCTTCGTTGGCGAGTCTATCAATATTCGGTGTCTCAAAATGTTGCTGTCCATAACAACTCAGCATACCACGTCCGAGATCATCAGCATAGATCAGAATAATGTTTGGTTTGTCAGTCATAGTGATTTATCTTACTCATAAGTTAATACATCTGAAAAGCACGTGCCCTATATAGATGTTCAAACAAGTTTCCTTCGTGAGGGCTATCCCAAGAGATTTTATTTGTTGGGATAGCACCAATATTCAGTCTGTCAACGAACGGAGCTGCTATCAGTTCTTGGGTTAGTTTTACGTCATCCGTAATTACTGTGGCGACAAGGGTTGCGTCGATTGATTTAGTGAGTGTTGCAGCTGGAACTTCTACAACACTGACATAAGGGAAAGGAAATTCGGTGTTTGCTAATGGATGTTCAGAGTCTTCACACCAGATAACTGTAGGTCTCAGGAAGGTGCATCCGTCCAATTCAATCACTCGGTCTCCGTTCGTTAATTCTATTGCTCCATTTTGCATGAGCTGTTGATCAATGAGTGATGAAATACTATGTGCTGCCTTAGGATTTGCCCAGGCTGCAATTCCTGCTTCTGGGTGATCAAGTGGTTTAGGTTCTATTTTTAACAAACGTTCTGCCAAGACTTCTGCAATTTTTCTACCTTGAGATGTTGTCCAAACGCCTGATGCATTTATACATGACCGACCACCGTTTTTAGTTACCGATTCGACAATTAAGTCAAGATGATCATGCCAGTTATCGTTATTTCGTTCATAGATGATTATTTTACTACGACCTGGACCGTGAATCTCTACACGGGGATCATTCAACCATGGTGCAACAGTCGCACCACCACCAAACAGCATGGATCTGCCACAGCGGAACAGAATCTCATTTGCGCCGGGATAATCGGTTGGATAGAAGCTAAATGCCTCTGGTGGCACGCCAGCTTCCATAAATGCCTGGGATATCCGATACGGGGTCCAAGGTTCTTCACGACCCGGTTTCAAGACAAGCGGCACTTTTAAGGGAACAGCAGGAATCCAAAGAGAGTGGACACCAGGAGAATTACTTGGTAGCACAGCACCGAGTGAATCAGTCTCACATACATAACTTAACAGGTGACCATTCTGTAACCCCCATCCTCTATCCAGTATGTTCAAATCAAGTCCACGCGTTAAGCCATTTATGACAGTCTCAATATTCTCTAACATCATTTGGATCTTTGTCATATTTTCACGACAGAGTGTTTCTGGTAATCCTGTTGTCCCTGAAACCTGTTTGATATAATCTACAGGTGATTGCGTACCTGTATCAAGTGGTAGATCAGCAGCTGTGAATAGCTGCCCTGCTTTCTTGGACATTTCTATTAGTTCTTTTATGGTATATTGCGAAACCGTCTGTTTGTGTAAAGGAAGTTCGCGAAGGTCTTTTGCTATCAAACCTGTATTGGCTTGGCTGACTTCTACAAAAGGTTCACCCGTTCTGATATGGGGAACGGTTACGGTTTTTAAGCTTCTATAAGTTCGTCCAGCACGAAGAATTGGTATGTGTATCATAGATGTCTTACCGGTTTTGTGATTGATGAAGGTTATTCACGATGATATCTTTGCTACCCAACCTGATGATGCATCACAGTAGAGGAAGTCGTCTCCATAGATGGATAAACCGTGCGGCTCTGGATAGTCTTCAGGAACTTCAATCGTATCAAGAATATCGCCTGTTTCAAGGTTGAGTTTAACAATAACACGTTCTGATGTATGTGTTACCCACAACCCATCTTCAACCCTTACAGTACCGTGTGCTCTTCCGTAAGGTAAAGGCAAGGTATGTTGGATAGACCAGTCAGAAGTTCTAACCTTGTGAATTTCTTGGTTTTTGAGTGTTTGTACCCAGAGATGTCCTTGATCAAAGTTATCGTATTCAACACCGTGCGTTCCGCCACCTTCTGGGACAGGATACCGTCCCAGTGTTTTCCCCGTCGTAGGATCCACCTTGAAGATTTCTCCAGCACCGGGTTTAGCATCTGTATCTCTCACTGTTCGCCATCGGTCCCCAGGACCGTTTGCTGCTAACCAAAGCGCACCTTCACCGTAAGCCATTCCGCTTGTATTAGAGGAATCACTTGGAATGTCACGGATGAGTTTAGGAACTTGATAATCTGGATCGCAAGTTATCTCAACCAACGCAATTCTGTCGGTGATTTGGTCAACTATCCACAGTCCATCATTTGTGACCTGTAAACCGTTTGGCACAGCATAAGGAGATCGGAAGACCTTTTCGATTTTTTTTGACATGTTTAGGTTCCTCATTAGGTTTATTTACTTGTGCAAAAACGATTTTGCAGTCTTCAAGAGGTAAAAGTCAATACTTCTATCGATTTTCCCGAATTCGTCTCATGTATTCGTCATGTTTCCCAATCCAATACCAAACTAAACTACCGTCTTCTTCAGTTGCTAAAGCCCGAAAATCCTTGCTGATACGTACAACCCAATCTGGTCCAACCTTCTTCAACCGCAAGGAAGGATGTGTTGAATCCTGCTTTAACAGTTCAAACTTCTCATCTGCCCGTTTTTGAATCTCTTCAGGAAGAGCCTGATAAAACTCCCAAAATTTACGGTTGGTCCTATAGATCAATACATTTTCCTGCTCGTAAATTCGCAAGAGCTTCCTTACGAAGATCGTCAAGATGTCCTG
Organism: Candidatus Poribacteria bacterium; assembly: GCA_012267415.1. Taxonomy (GTDB): domain Bacteria; phylum Poribacteria; class WGA-4E; order WGA-4E; family WGA-3G; genus MSPOR6. The sequence goes on from JAAXGN010000104.1 coordinate 93,289, forward strand.
CTTTTAGATCCTTCTCAAATTGTTGTTCCCACGCCTCATCTACAGCAACTAATGTTTCATGAAGTTTTTCTACAAGTGTTTGCAACAGAATTTCTTGGGTGTTTTCTTCACAACTTACTTCAGGAACTTCTGGGATCCATCCGATCCACGTTGTCCCATTTTTTTGAATATGTGCGGCATAAGTTTCTTCGTATACTGGATCTTCTATTTCGAGAATCTGTATTTTTTCCATGATTATCTCCTTTGATTAAGAGAGTTTAATAGACACCGACCACGACACTCTCTTGTAGTTCCGTGAGCAGGCGGAGGTTCTCTACACCATCCCAAGGATACTCTGAGATAGGTTCAGCCCGTTCTGCCTCGTCGCGTTCAAGGAAACGCGGGACAAAGAACTCTTTTGTCAATGTCGTCAACATCACACGTCCGGTTTCTCCGTAATCTACCGGTTCATCAGGATTATTCGGATTAACTAACTCAATCACAGCACGCGGTTGTGGTGGATAGTACACGATGGTGTAGTTATCAGCAGAATCAAAAGGTTTGCAGGTAGCTAAACCCATAAGTGTATTACCATAGGTCGGCACAAAATCTATACCGGGTACTAACTCTTCACGTGCAAAGCGGTGGAATTGTGCATCCATCTCTGTTCCTCCACAGAAGATACCTTTAATACCAACTTTCTGAAGAGAAATCTTGGCACACAAAGCCTCAAGCAGTTTCGGTGTCGTGAATAGACACTGCACGTTGTCGTGTGCTTTAAGAACATTGAGTGCTTGGGAGATGACATGAGACTTGTATTCGTCCAATTCTTGGTGCTTGCCATATTTCACAAGCTGATTGACCCAACGCGGATCCAGATCAACGAGAAAACAGATACCACCTCTATGTTGTGCAAGATGTTCTACAGCAAGTCGTAATCTGCGAGGTCCAGTTGGTCCTAACATTAACCAATCGCTACCCGGTGGGAAACCTTCATCAGAAAGGGTTTTGCTGAACACCTCATAGTCGATCTGGAAATCACGGACACTGATACGGGTTTTTGGTATCCCTGTTGAACCACCTGTTTCAAAAACATATACAGGTTGGTCTGAGTATGCTTTCGGCACCCATTTTCGGACAGGACCCCCACGTAACCATTCGTCTTCAAAGTGTCCGAGCAGTTTCAGATCAGCATATCCGTGAATCTCTTTTCTTGGATCAAAGTCCAAGTTTTCAGCATACTTTAACCAGAATGGACATCCGGTTTCTGGACTGAAGTGCCAATTGATGATGTCCTGTACGTGTGCATCAAGGACAGTTCGGGCATCTGTGATTTTTTGAGAGAGGTCTCGATTAGAGATGTGCATTTTTGTCCTATACTCTATTTACGCAGTTCGTTGGTTTCTGAAAAATCGTTCATGCTTTCTGTTCCACCATGCTTGCAAGTACACCGAGGATTTTGTCACACCTTTCAATTTGGTAGACAGCGATGTCAATGGAAAGTGTTTGCCCCTCCAACTTGAGAAATCGCCAAAGCACACCGGTCGTAGTCGCCCCATAGATGATAGGGATGTCATTTCCCTTTTCGGCATTAAAACGTTGTGCGGCAACCATCTCGGCAACACACTGCCCAAGTCCCACTTCAAGGTTGTCGTTCTTCGCCTCAACCATCACAATAATTGGTGCCTCTAAATAAAATTGCTCTGGCGACAGGCTGATTAGAAAATCACAAACCCCAGTCAGTCCACTCTCCTCATCGACATTAAAATCAATTCCGGAGAAGAGACTGATTTGGCGTTCAAAGTGTTCACGGAGTTCTACGAGCACATCTGCGACAATCATTTCTGACTTCGCTTTCTCCGTACCGATAGCGGTGGCTAAGAACATCTTTCGATCCAGCACATCAACAAGCAATGAGCTCGGAGGCACCGGTTCTATGTCAGAAAAAATTTCACTCGTCTTAGTTCTCTCTAATTGAAACGTTTCTCGTGCTGCGTCTAAAGTAAAGTTGCTATAAGCCATGTGTAATAACCTCTGATGTAGCGAGTTTTCCGCATGTCCCCCGCATTCGGTGGGTATCTCGTGAGAATACTGATGGGTGTTAAGTAAACACCTATTCAGCTATCGCGATTAATCTGTTCCGGGTTACGATGTAAAGCACACCATCTTTTGCCACGGGTGTGGTATAGACTGCACTCTCCATATTCGTTTCAAACAGTACCTCTTTGGTCTTACCAGTCTTCAAAATCACGACATCCCCATCTTCATCACCAAGGTAAACCTTTCCATCAACGACATAAGGAGAACCCCATATTGCTGCATAAGTGTCAGACTTCCAATATAGGTCACCTGTCTTTACGTCCAAACAGTAAAGAAAACCGCTCAGGTCAGCGATGTAAAGCAGTCCGTCATGGATAGCAGCCGTAGACATCGTGCGATTGAATTGTTCGTTGCCGAAGTGCCAAATTGCTGCAGTTGAGGTGGTTTCACCTCCTGTTATTGTCGCGTCTATACACCAGAGATGTCCCACGCCCTCTCCGTGTTCAGGGTCTTGTCCAACGGCAATAAAGACTTTTTCGTCGTAAATGACTGGCGTAGAGATGATGTTGTTCCGTGTTCCACGACCACCAAGTTCCCATTCAGAGTCTTTTGGATTACAGTCAAACTGCCATATTATATTGCCTGTCTCAGGTTCGAAGGAATATACCCAACCGTCACCCCCTGGGATAATTACCTGTGGTATACCATTTATGACACCATAAGCAGGATTTGACCACTGTCCGTGTAGTATATTCTCTCCTGGCGATGCATCTTCCCAAACGAGTTCTCCAGTGTTCTTATTTAGGGCAATGAAACTTGGTGCATCTGGCGATGGGATATGGATATGTCCTTCATCAACCCCGTTACTTGTCTCCAAGAATAGTAAATCTCCGACTGCAAGTGGTGAACAGGTTGCGAGATTATGTGGAAACACATCTAATTCATCCATCATATCGTAAATCCAGATGATGTCTCCATCAATTTTGCTTGTTTCTGTTTCGTCTGTATAGGGACCATCATTTTCATCATCAAGGAATCCTTCGGTATCTATACAGACGACTTCACATTTGTTGGATACGTAGTATAAACGGTCTCCTTCAATATAAGGCGTAGAACAGATTCCTTGAAGAGGCCAGTCGTTTACGCGTCCTGAAGTAAGTTTTGTATGCGTGATCTGCCATAGGAATTCACCATCAGATTCGCGGAATGCCATAATGTTTCCACGGTCACCTGTCAGTTTAGGGTTTTTTAGTGCTTCGTTATTTGTTCCAACGAAAATCTTCCCACCGTGAATTAAAGGTCCTGCATAACTTTGTGAGCCAAGCTCAGCTGTCCATTTTATATTTTCACCTGTTGAAATATTCCAACTCGCTGGAATGTCTTTCTCATCTGAGACCATATTTCTGCTTAGACTACCACCCCAAAGTGATATTTCTTTTTCAGCTGCAACATCAGTTACCCCGAGACTCGTAAAAAAACCCCATAAGAAAATGAGTAGACTAACAGCAGATTGCAACCGAACTTTATCTGTTTTGCTTTTCATTGTCTGTTCTGAAGAATTGCTCTTCTTATTCTTTCCATCATGAATTTTACTATAATTCTGAGTGGTTACACATTTTAAATCCGCGATGTCTTTAGCATCGCTTATACGTTCAAAAATTCGTATACTTGGCATAAATCACCATACCTTTAAATTGTCATAATAGATTATTGTGGGAGAATAACCGTAAATTCCAGGGCTTCCTTCTCTGTTTGGCAACGGATCTTCTGCAGTTATAGTCCATTCATCCGGTTCTGCATCAGCGGTTTTCCAAACTTTACCATAGATGCGTGCCTTATCATCCACTGTTTCTACTTTCATTCTCATTGTATACCAGACATCAGTTTCCCAAGCGAAATCAATTGTCTCTGCCATGCGTAAATCGGATGCCCAGGACCGTATCTGTAATCTTTGGTGTCTTCCTTGCATATCCAAAGTGTAACGATTTGCGATCAATCCCATATCTGGCAGCCGTCGTCTGTCTTTGGTTCCCATCAGGTCAATCTGAATCTGATAGTCTTTCATATTAGAAGGACCGATGTAGACATTGGAACGGTTCAATCCCCGTGTTACAGGTGTTTTGACTAATACTTTGCTGCCATCCCTTGCTATGTCACTTTCTCTAACGAAAAACTTATTTGTTGCCCCGATCCAATGTGTCGGACTTTTCTCAAGCGGCACATCCTCAAAATCCTCTGTCCAGGGCAAAGATGGTATAACACGTATACGTGACGTTGCGTTCAGTTCTCCAGACTTTGCAGTCACTGTACCAGCATGTGCACCCGCTACCGGATCAGGCGTAAATTGATGACTATCCATACTTCCAATTAAGCCTGTAAGTGTAAATTCTGGTGCTGCGTATACATTTGTCTGCATTCCATCCGCATCAAATCCAATAATTTGCAATTCAACGGGTTCACCAGATGTGGTCGTTTCAGCTGGTGTGAGTAGGATTTCCACAGCAGGTTCTGTACTCATATTTGATGTCTCAATTTCTTTGGTTGCACATCCAATCAGAACCAGACTTAACAGAACACCAGCGAAAAGTATGCAGTGTAAGGATTCAATGTGCGACATTCTCTTAAAATTACAAAGTTGTTTCATTAATTCCTCCCGATGCAGTAAATACGTTCTTCAGTCGTAAAAAAGATCCTACCATCAGCAATAGCAGGTGAACCGAATATCTCAACGTAGTGGTCATCTTCGTCGCGAGTAATTTCTTGAACATTTAGGGATGCACACGTATCTTCACCGGGTTTAAGAATATGGAATTTTCCGTTGACTTCGGTTACGAATATTTTTCCATCAGCCCATACAGGGGATCCTCTTCCGACGGTACCGATGCTATGTTGCCAATATAACTCACCGGTATCAGCATTGAAGCAGTGAAGGTTAGCCGAGTTATCCACGACGTAGAGACGTCCATCCTTTAGTGTAGGTGATGCGTATCCTACGCCAACACCATCATTACGCCAGAGTTCATGTGTATTGGTGACATCTCCGTTCCCAGTGGCATCTATACAGACGACTCGTCCCATTTTCGTTGTATCTAAATTCTCCTCACTATGTGTTGCATAGACCTTTGTACCCTCAACAATGACAGATGTATTGATTCCGCGTTTACTAAGTTTGAAACCCCAGACCATCTCACCTGTTGTCTGTTTCATTGCGTAGATACTTCCATCAGCGTTACCACCGATTATAAGTTTCTGTCCATTGATGTCTGCGACAACGGGTGTAGAATAGGTTGTATCCAGTGGACGTCCCCCGGGTGTTGAAACCCAGACAAGGTCTCCAGTGAGTTTGTCAAATGCATAATACCGATGTCTTGGTATTGCTTGTGCACCCCAACTCACATTCAGGTAACTAATTACGACCAGATTACCCGCAATTATGGGTGTATGCACGCGTCCACCGTATCCCGAAATGCGTCCGTATTCTTCTGTGAGTGAACGAGACCAAAGGATATCACCATCTTTGTTGAAACAGAAGAAGAGGCCTTGAACCCCGTGCACATAGATATGACCTGTTTCTGGATCTCCGGTTGGATTTGTCCAACCCACGCGATTAAATGTAATTGTCGTATGAAAAACATTGAACTTATGATCCCACAACATATCACCGGTTTTAACATCAAAGCATGTGATCTGTTCCTGTTCCGTAATATCTTTACCAATTCGACCAATGACGTAGACTCTGTCGTTGAGAACTACGGGTGTGGAACGACCTATAAAATCTTCCTGCCAAAGTATGTTTTCACCTTCTAATGACCACGTTGAGATTAAACCTATTTCAGCAGATGTACCGTTCTGGTTGGGACCTCGCCAACTTGACCAATCATCTGCATTTGCGATCATTGGGGTGAAAACCAATAGTAAAAAGATAAATATCCGATTAATAATCGGTTTAAAATAGTGCAAACTACTTCCTCCTATACGCTTAATTGTATGTGTTTTAAGACGATGAAAATTGACTTTTGTTTAAATTCTGTATGCCGCACTGGTACCAAGATATGTTAAGAAATCCAAAGGACATTACCAGTTTGTGTTAATATTATATCAGATTTTGCATCATACAGATAGGTTAAATTTTGATCGTAAAAACTATACTTGATAAACTCATAAGATTATGGTAATATTGCGTTATCCGCAAGTAATCATGGCAGTTCTGCTCAGAGAACAATGCGAAACCTTTTTTCTGTCCGATTTACCCTGTTCATCTTCTTATACCTATCCGTCGCTTTTGCACATGCCTAAGAAAATAAACCGACTCATCCCATTGATGGACAACCGAAGCAGATTGCTAATTACCCAAGTGATTTAAATCTCTAAGCTATATAAGGAGAAAAAGAAAACTCTCATGCAAAAAACATTAGTTTTGATTTTAGCGATTGGATTAGCAATGTGCGTTATTTCCCAAGACACGTTCACACAAGACACAAAAGAGGAGCAAATGGCTCAAAAAACATTGACGATTCCGGATATTCTTAAAATTAAGTCGTTTTCATCACGTTCACGATTGCAGCTCTCCCCTGATGGAGAGTTTCTTGCCTACGTTGTGCAAGACCCTCATAACAAGTCATCGTTCCAAGAAAAAACCATGGAATATTCCAGGTTTCTACCGACCGGAGTATTCATGGAACATCATAGTAGTGCCATCTGGGTTACCAATATCAGAACAAAGGAAACTTATAAACTCGGTTCAGATGATGGAGTTGACTGGGCACCACGATGGTCCCCAGATGGACGCTACTTAGCATTCTATTCTGACCGAATGGGGGCACCACAACTTTGGGTTTGGGATAAGGTAAAAAATAAAATGCTACGAATTAGTGAGAAACCGATTACTGCCATATTTGGTTTTGAAGCACCACAATGGACATCGGACGGAAAACATCTCATTGCGAAGTTACGTCCAGAAGATATAGATATTTCTACACTTATCTCACCCGATACCAATCCACAAACGATAAACGTGTGGGAAACTGAAAAGTATGAACCGTCTTCTTTAGAGGGACAAGCAGATCGACTTGCATATCTCAAAGGAGATTTAGGGGTATTTGACTTTGACACAGATGATGTGTTAATTCTTACAAGTGGATTGTATACGATAAATATGTTTTTGTCTCCAGATAATGCTGCAGTTGCCGTGATCAACACAATAGGAGTAGGAGAATTGACAGCCCAAAAAGCCATTTTTGAGCTGCTATTAGTGCCATTAGATGGAACGCCAGTAAAACGTTTAGCAACAGGTATCAAAACAGGCTCGGAAATTGTAAGTTGGGCACCGGATGGTAAGCATCTGGTTTATGGACATCCGGACGGACTGTTTTTGGTTTCAGTCCAAGATGGTGTCCGGAAAAATCTTACAGCAAACCTTGCAAAAAACCCTCGTTTTGTGATGCGTCCACTATGGAATCCATCGGGCACCTCTATCTTCTGTGGTTTTGATGGACATGTGTGGGAACTGGCAACAAACGGTAGTAATGCGCGGAAACTTACAGATGGTTTGGGACGAGGGGTCTACGGTGTCGTGGCAAAGCAGGATACACATATCATTTGGCAATCAAACGAAACACAATCTATCTGTATCCATACTCATGATCATGAAACAAAGAAAGATGGTTTTTATTTGCTAAACTCGGCAGAAGGAAGCACTACCTGTCTGTTTGAAGAACCACTTTCTATATACGGCCGTGTGGGAGACGAATTCGACATTATAACTGTAGGTTGTGGTGAGAAACTTGTCTACAGAGTGCAAAATGCAACACAACCAGAGGAAATTTGGATGCTTGATACAGACACTGGCAAACGACAGCAGGTGTCCGACCTCAATCCACATCTGCTCGATTTACAATTTGGCGAGGTGCGTCTCATCGAATCGAAAACGGCGGAGGGGCAGCCTTTACAGGGTGTTTTGATGTTGCCTATCAACTATGAAGAAGGAAAACGCTATCCTTTAGTCACGTGGGTCTATGGAGGTCGTAACCTTTCAGGATACGCTTATCAATTTGGATTAACGGGACAGATTAACTTTCAGTTGTTAGCGACACGTGGCTATGCTGTTCTTGGGGTTGATACGCCATTGAAAACGCACGACCCTATGATAGAACTCTCAGGACTCGTACTCCCCGCAGTTGATAATGTTATTGAGATGGGAATCGCTGATGAGAATCGTTTGGGGATAATTGGATATAGTTACGGTGGATACGCTACAGTTGGACTGATTACGCAAACCAACCGTTTCAAAGCCGCAGTTGCCGGTGGTGGCCTCTACAATTTAACAAGCCATTACGGGATACTTACAAAACAGGGGAACAGTTCTGGTATTGGTTGGTCAGAAGGTGGACAGGGACGTATGAGCGGTTCGCTCTGGGAGCAACGTCAACGGTATATTGATAACTCCCCGATATTCCATCTGGATAAGGTTGAGACTCCCATCTTAATCTATTGTGGTGAAGGCTTTCGTAATGGTTTCGACTACCCACAATCTGGAGAGCTTTTCTCTGGATTACGCAGACTTAAGAAGAAAGCCACTTTTGTCTGGTATCGTGGAGAAGGACACGGCTTAACGACTTGGCGACCTGAACACCGCGCTGATTGTTGGGAACGTATCATTGATTGGTTTGAAATACATCTGAATTAATTAACGGACGAGGCGCAGCGTGTCACACGCACACGCTCCGTTGTTTCGGTAATTAGTTGCCAGACTACAAACGCCGCTTCCCCAGATAAAAGTGCTTATATTTTCTGTTTCACCATAAATATATGCAACTATTTCCGCCTAATTCGCGTCACTATAGCGAAATAAATTGATTTGACGTTTCTTTGAGTTTTGTAAGCTCACTTATCCTAGAAACGTCTAAACCGTATAATTCCCCTTGAAAAATATCCATTTTGGAGACATCAGATGAAAAGCGACACCGTTGCGTTAATTCAACGTGCCCTTGCAGGCGATGAAGATGCTTTTACCAGTTTGGTCAGCAAATACGAGAAGCAGGTTCACGCGTATGCTTTGCAAGAAATAGGTGATTTCCATATCGCTCAAGACATTAGCCAAGAAACCTTTCTGGAAGTTTATCAGAAGTTAACCACGCTGAAAAATCCGGAGAAGTTTTCAACGTGGCTGTATACGATTGTGAAAAACCTTTGTATCGCTTGGTATCGAAAAAATCGGTTTCTACCTGAATCGTTGGAAGAGATATATATCTCAAAAATTGAGACAGATACATATTCTCGATATGTCGCCTCCGAACATGCGAAAGCGACTGCGTATACACAGCGCAACCTCGTCAAAAAACTGCTTACGAAGTTGAAGGAGAGTGACCAAGAGATAATCACGCTCCACTATTTTGATGGAATGACAACTGCTGAGATAGAGACGTACTTAGGAATACCAGAAAATACGATTAAGAGTCGGCTATATCGCGTACGACAACGGTTGAAAAAGTACGAATTCATGGTTCAAGAGGAATTAGATATTACAATTGAAGGAGAACACCGTTCTCAACACCAATTGAAAGGAGAAATTAACATGGCAGACGAAGTGAGAAATGAATCCGAGGTGGACGCAAAATTGAAAGAAATACAGCGTCAGATCACCGATCTACAAAAGCAAATTAAGGGCATCGCGGTTAACTCGGATGCTTCTACTGAGCATACGGATGTTTCTAATAGTGATATAGAATATCGCTTTGTGGCTGACTCCGATGCTTCTACTGACTCAGACAAAAAACAAGCACTTGATGCATTACTCCAACTCTCTCATCATGTGAAAGACCCGATCACGTGGTGCTACGCGGGTGCTTATCAGGCCGCCCCTGGCCAGAGATCAAGCCGCGGTTCAGTCTGGACGACCAACGTTGATAACTTCCTATCGTTCGCACCGGATGCTGAAATCATGAAACTTGCGACATTCTTCACAAACCCTACCGTAGTCGCTGTTTTAAGACAATTAGTGGCAGGCAAGAAATCGGTTACGGATTTGGCAGACGGTTGTGGTATTTCCGAAAGTGAGATGGAAGAAACCGTGGAACTGTTAGCAGATGGAGCGTTAGTGAAGCGTACGGAAGACGATCTCATTGAACCTAAAAACGATGCCGTTTTCTATTTTCTGAACTTCGTCGGTATGGTAACCGTCTATCTTAATCCTGAAGATTATCATTATCAGGATTAACTGTTAGGACAATATTGCGCGTTGTATAGGAGAAGTCCCTATTCAGAGATTGATCCTATACAACGCGTTACTGTTTAACAGCGATGTGTAAATATTTCGTCAAATAGACCCATTTTTAAGGGTATGTAGGGTTTTGACATGAAATCAGAACGTTGAACATTTTCTTACAATTGGTTTGCCAAAATTTTACACACCCTTATACCCTTTGATTCTCTTCGCTAAATATGCTATTATTTTAATGATGGCAGCGATGCACATTTCAGAGGCTGTTCGTGTGTCCTATAAGACCATTGCTTGAGATGCGATCACGTAGTTTTTAGTTTTTCCACCCAGAATCCTATTGGCGGTTTCCTTACTTATTACTAATCACAACAGTTTTACCCAGAGAACAGATGCGAAAACTTTTTTCTGTCCGATATAGCCTATTAATCTTCTTATACCTATCCGTCGCTTTGGCACACGCCCAAGATAATATACCGACTCATCCCGTTGATGGCACTTTCATTAAAGAATGGCTGGTATTGGGGCCATTCTTTCCAGGTGATTTGGAGACCGATTTCCTCGCGTCAGTTAACGGTGAGACACTTGCTAATCCCAAACCCGGTGATACAGTGACCACTGCTGAAGGCGAAACGTTGACCTGGACGGTATACCGTACCGAAGGAAACATCATTGACCTGCAGCATGCCATTGGGAATCATGAAGAAGCAATCTGCTATGCGTTCTGCCTGCTGGAAAGCGATCAGGGTGGTGATGGTGAATTCCTTGTTGGTAGTGATGATGGTGTTGTAGTTTTTCTCAATGGTCAGAGGGTACACACTCAGCGAGTTTCGCGAGTAATTGCCGTAGATGATGATAGGTTTCCTGTTACATTACGACCAGGTAAAAACCGCTGCCTGATGAAAATATCAAACGGTCTCCAAGATTGGGCATTAACAACGCGCGTAATTCCACCCGCACGTGCAGTGATAACAGGCGTTATAACCGATGAAACAAGAAACACTTTATCTAATGCCATCGTACACCTATGGCAAGATAGTACTCTAATTGCAAAAACAGAAACCGACATCAAAGGTAGTTACCAGTTTTCAGTCTACCCAGCACATGGGAATTATGACATTGAAGCAAGCCACGGGGACAAAGGTAATTGGACAGAAGTGTCGCTCCCTGCCGGTGCTCGTGCGAATATGAACTTAACGCTGCGGATGACTGTTAGCATCTCTGGCTCCCTGTTGAAATTTGATGATAAGCCGCATGTCGGTGTTCTTGTGGAAGCATTGTTACTCGATAAAAAAGGTTCCAGCCAAAGGCGGGCAACGACCCTCTCGGATAATAGAGGTCAATATAAATTCATCAATCTCCGTCCTGGACGGTATCAAATACGTTGTCACACCTTGAAGACACAAGGTGAAGATCCAAACAAAATCGTCTCTGTTGTCCCACAGAATACGCTTGAGAATGTTAACTTCCGTTTTTTACCTTTCAAATATGGAACATGGAAGCACTATACTTATCTTGACGGGTTAGGAAGTAACCATGTACGACCAATCTATCAAGACCGAGAGGGTTTCCTCTGGTTTGGAACGCTGGGTGGGATTTCTCGCTATGATGGTGAAAAGTTTGTCAACTTCACAACCGACGATGGACTCGCTGATAACTCCGTATGGTCTATCCATCAAGACCGAGATGGGTTCCTCTGGTTTGGAACGCTGGGTGGGGTTTCGCGATATGATGGTGAAAAGTTTGTCAACTTGACAACTAATGATGGACTCGCTGATAACTCCGTATGGTCTATCTATCAAGACCGAGAGGGTTTTCTCTGGTTTGGAACGCTGGGTGGGATTTCTCGCTACGATGGCAAAGCGTTTGTCAACTACACAACTAATGATGGACTCGCTAGCGACTCTGTCAGGGTTATCCACCAAGATCAAAAGGGACACTTTTGGTTCGGAACAAGCGGCGGGGTTTCCCGCTACGATGGCAAAGCGTTTGTCAACTACACAACTAATGATGGACTCGCTAACGACTCTGTCAGGGTTATCCACCAAGATCAAGAGGGACACTTTTGGTTCGGAACAAGCGGCGGGGTTTCCCGCTACGATGGTGAAAAGTTTGTCAACTACACAACAAATAACGGTCTTGTTAGCAACCTTGTCCGGACGATTCACCAAGATCAAGATGACTTCCTCTGGTTTGGCTCTTGGTATGATGGGATCTCTCAATACGATGGTGATAATTTTATCAACTTCACAACAGATGATGGACTCGCTGATAACGCTGTATCGAATATCACTCAAGACAGAGCAGGTTCCTTTTGGATTTCAACAGAGGGTAAGGGACTCAGCCAATATGATAGTAGCAGTTTTATTAACTTCACGACTGCTGATGGACTCGTGGATAACCTTGTTTACACCGTTTATCAAGACCGAGAAGGTCGCATCTGGTTCGGAACCGAGGGGGGAATTAGCAAATATGATGGCAATAAGTTTATCAACTTTACAACCAATGATGGACTCGTGGATAACGTTGTTTACACCGTTTATCAAGACCGAGATGGATACATCTGGTTTGGAACAGATGATGATGTCTCTCGCTATGATGGTGTAGAGTTCGTCAACTTTACAACCGACAATGGACTCGCATCTAACTCGGTATGGGTTATCTATCAAGACCGAGATGGATATATCTGGTTTGGAACCCGAGGCGGCAAGGGTGTTTCTCGCTACGATGGTGAAAAGTTCGTTAACTTTACTACTCATGACGGACTCATAGAAAACAATGTTGCCTCAATTTACCAAGACCAAGAGGGTTTCCTTTGGTTTGGCACGCATAGCGGCGGTATCTCCCGATATGATGGAACCTCATGGACATCTTTAGATACGCGTGATGGACTTATAAATAATCACGTTTTGGGAATTAGCCAAGGTACGGACGGGGAGTTCTGGTTTGGAACACTTGAAGGGGTGACACAGTATAATCCAAATCGGGTTCCACCGAGCGTACGCATCGTTTCAGTTCAGAGCGATAAAACATCTACACAAACTGGTTCTCTTGAGACAATTAAGGATATTCCTACTGATACTCGTGTAACTATCCAGTACAGCAGTATTGACTTCAAAACTGTGAAAGAAAAACGACAGTATCAGGTTCGCATTAAAGAAATCGACCCCGATTGGCGCGAACCAACCCAATCAGATATGTTCAATATCAGCTTTGACAAACCTGGCACTTATACCTTTGAAGTCGTTGCCATTGACCGTGACCTAAACTATTCTGCTCCGACAAGTCTAATGTTGACCGTTGTGTTACCGTGGTTCCAAAACGGATGGATTCTTTATCCTTCAGGTGGCGCGATTACGGTTTTATTGCTATTTTTTGGTGTTTTAGCATACCGCTACTACCACCAACGTCAACAGGTTTTGGTCTATCAGCAAGAGGCGGTAGCTGAACTTACCGATGCGCGAGAGACACAGATGGGATTGATCCCACAAACGGCACCTGAAGGCCCGGGATTTGAAATTGCCGGTAAATGTGTCTCTGCCCGCACCGTCAGTGGGGATTTCTTTGACTATGTACCTCTTGACAACGGTGTGCTGGCAGTTGTATTGGCAGATGTTACTAGTAAAGGTATGAAGGGAGCAATGAACGCAGCTTTATCTTCTGGAGCTCTTCATTCTGTAGTTAAGTTGGAGGCGTCCCCATCTGAGATGTTGTGGGTATTGAACCAGAACCTTTATCCTCGATTTCAGCGATATACGAACTGTGCAATGGCGATATTGACGATTGACCCAATGAATAAGATGATTAAATATGCAAACGCCGGAATCCCTTATCCTATCATTAAGCGCAGCGAAGGTGATGTTGAAGAGATCGCAATAGATGGACTCCCATTGGGCGCGTTTAAATCCTCTGAATATGATGAAACACCGCCAATGGAACTGAAATCTGGCAATACAATCATCCTTTTCAGTGATGGTATTACCGAAGCAGCGCAACAGGATAATCCTGACCAACTTTACATGGAAACTGACCGCTTGACACGTCTTATAAAGGAACTGGATAAAACAATTAACGCAGAAGCGATGATTGATGCGATTATTGAGGATGTCCGTCATTTTTCTGGTGATGCTCAGCAGAACGATGATATGACAATTGTAGTTATTAGAGTGCTATAATCTGTGGATGAAATACACCGTGCTGTTATGGATACACCCTATCACGAAAGGTTGAATCGATATACTTTAGATACGTACATCTTAACTCTGAACCGAACAGAAAGGAATTACAACTATGTCTTCTTCATTGAGTGCAATATTCGGTCTGATATTCTTAGGCTTAGCAAATGCATCTGTCTTCTTGATGTTTAAACTGTGGGGATACCCGTTCGATAAGGAAACAAGAACGAGTGCAGCACCACGTTCATTGATGCTGTTGCATCGTTGCCTTGGTTATGCTTTTGCATTGCTCTATATCTTTATGATGTGGCACATGGTGCCGCGATTGTGGAATTATCAGGTTGAGTTACCCCCAAGAACTGTGGCACACTTAATGCTTGGGATTACCATAGGTGTGCTCATACTGGTAAAAATCTCAATTCTTCGGTTTTTCAGACACTTTGAAGAATCAATGCCGTATATTGGTGTTGCTATACTGATATGCACCTATCTTCTAATTGGACTATCAGTACCATTTACATTGAGAGAAACTGTTTTGCGAGCACAAACTCGTGCCTTTAGTGAGGAGGGTATCGCCAGAACACGGCAACTCATAGAGACTGCAGGATTGCCACCCGAAGCACCACTTGACCTGTTAGCATCAAAACGGATGCTGCGTGCGGGACAGCACGTTTTGCAACGCAAATGTGTTGTCTGCCATGACCTGCGAACAATACTGGCAAAACCGAGAACACCACCCGATTGGGTGAAACTGGTAAACCGTATGGCTATAAAACCCGTTATAGGTGAACCGATATCAACTGATGAGGAATGGCGTGTATCAACATATCTCATCGCTATTACACCCGATATAAAGAATGCTGTCAAACAACAACGAGTAGAACAGATGAGAACGGATGAATCAAAAGCCGCTGCGGAAATTGCCGCGTCTATAATGACAGACGAAACAGGTATTGTATCAACAGATACATACGACGCAACTAAGGCGAAAGCACTCTTTGAGGAAAAATGTTCACAATGTCATCCATATCAAGATGTAATAGAATATCCCCCAACTTCAAAAGAGGAGACGACTGAGGTAATTAATCGTATGATTGATATTGGACTTTATCTTGAAGAAAAAGAGTTTGAACTGATAGCACGCTATATCAATGAAAATATTGTGGTAGAGTGATTGCCTAAAACATATTACCTAAACCACACTATAGTTTGGATAGTTTCAACTATGTTGTTTGAGGTTTTTTTGAATCGCTCAAAATTATCTATCCTTTTCCTCATCACGTTGCTTTTGTGCAACGACTCCGCGAGTGCAGAAGAATGTCCTCTCACCCTTGCCGACCATTTTGCGAAACTCGGAAATTACGAAGCAGCTATAACAGAATACAAACGATTTCTCTTCTTTCATCCAGAAGATATCCAAGCTGCAACAGTTTACCACAAGATCGGACATGCATATAGAGAACAAGGACTATGGCAAGATGCAATTTTAGCTATGCGTAACGCTGTTCTACATGCAGATGATACAGATACAAAGTCGGAATATCAACTGAATCTTGCTGTTATACTTCTTGCATCACAGCAGTATGATCTTGCACGGCTTGAGTTGATACGAGTTACTATCCGAAATCCTTCTGGAACATTGCATCAACGTGCACTTTTCCTACAAGCCGTGGCATTTATCTATCAGTTTCGTTGGGAGGAAGCACAAGAGATATTAAGCGATGAAACATTACTAACGTATGCTACCGATGAAGAACTTGATACTTTATTTAACGTAGCCATCAATCAGAAAAAAAAATCTACACGAGTCGCGAAAGTATTATCCGCAATCCTTCCAGGGACAGGACAAATCTACGCTGGCAATTGGCGAGGCGGACTAAACGCATTCCTACTCAATGGTGCTCTCGGATTCGTCGCAGTTGATGGTATTCTCGACCAAAATTACCTCGACGCATTCATGTGGACATACTACATCTTCTTAAGATACTATCGTGGGAATGTTTCTCGAGCGGGGAGAGCTGTGGATGAATTCAATGAAAATGCTTCACGCCGTGCTGCAGATAACATACTGAAACGACTGCAGAGGATCACTGAAACACAATAACAGTTAACCTATTCTAAACCGCTTCTGTAGCACCAAAACACTCGCAGCAAGGACTAATGCTGTCATGAATGTCCAAATATTATAGGTATACGCAAGAAACGCTGCAAGAGCAAGGAGTATAGACTCATACCACTGTGTTTTCCGTATGAAATATCCCATAGTCAAAATGGAGAAAATCACAGTACCAACCAATGCTGTACCAATAGACAACACATTCTCCAATACTGTCCCATTAAATAGGATATGTGTATACGCAAATAGTAGCGGCATGATATAGAGCAGTTTAGCAAACTTAAAGCATGCCCATCCCGTTTTCCACGGATCAGCGCGGGCGATTGCAGCACCCGCATAAGCACCTAAGGCAACAGGTGGCGTAATATTGGAATCTTGACTCAGCCAAAAGATGATTAGGTGTGCAGCGATGATGGATATACCCATCTCTGTTAAGATCGGCACAGCAAGCTCTGATGTGACTAAGTATGCTGCAGTGACGGGAATTCCCATACCCAGAACCAACGACGCTAAACCGAGTAACAATACTGCAATTGCACGATTGTCACCAGCTACCGCTAACACCAAATGCGGAAATTTCCTGCCTAAATCTGTCATATCAATAACAGCTACAATAATACCAATTGTTCCAACCGCCCCACCAATAGCCAGAGAGTTCTTAGCACCCGTAACCATCGCTTCCAAGATTCTCCGCGGCGTCAACCGTGTCTCTGGACGAAAGTAACTCACCACTATCGTCACAAGGATTGAATAGAATGCCGCCTTATATGCGGAGTAACCCAACATAAGAGAACCAATCAGCGTTAGCAACGGTAATATGTAAAACCATCTCGTCCTTAGAAGCGTTGATAGCTTCGGTATCTCGTCGGCGGGAATCGGTTCAAGTCCCTGTTTCTTTGCCTCATAATGAACCATCACCCACACAGACAAAAAATAAAGAACTGCTGGCACTACTGAAAGAAGCGCGATTCTGCTATATGGAATTCCTGTCCGTTCTGCTATCAAAAAAGCACCCGCACCCATCACAGGTGGAAGGAACTGACCCCCCACAGATGCTGATGCTTCAACCGCACCGGCAATGTGTGGACGAAAACCTGTCCGTTTCATCAACGGAATCGTAAAAGCACCTGTAGTAACCGTGTTGGCAATCGCACTACCAGCAACAGAACCGAAAAAACCCGAGGTGACAACCGACACTTTGGCAGCACCCCCTACAGATCGTCCCGTAAGCGACATCGGTAAATCAATAAAGAACTGTCCAACACCAGACTTCTCCAAAAACGCACCGAAAAATATAAATAGAATGACATAGGTCGCCATCACATTTGCCATGATGCCGAATACACCCGCTTGACTATAGTAGCAATGTTCAATAATCCTACGAAACGAGAAGCCTTGATGTGAAATAGCATCCGGCATATAACGACCAAACAGACCGTATAAAACACCAACCACCGCAATTATAGGTAATCCCCACCCAACAGTACGTCGACTCACCTCAAAACTAATCATCAATCCAATTCCCCCCATCACAATGTCAACGCCTGTATATGCACCGGCACGATTGGCGAGATCAGGATATTCTATTATCCAATAACCGATCGAAACAATGCTCAATGCAACAAGTATAATATCAAAAATCGATGGACGAAAGGTAGGAGAGTTTTGACGAAATTTGTAGAGGATGCCGATCAGGAAAAATGTGCAGAGAAGATATAAACCGAGATGATACTGTTCTGCAGCGGAACCGAAACCAGCACTATAGATATAAACAGCAACAAAGAAGACAGCAGATACCCCAAAGATCCACCGCGAAACACCTTTTAATTCACTACGTTGCTTAGAAAAATTAATATTATCTTTGCCCGAAACATCATTTGTGTCTGTCAGTTCCATTAACTACAACTTTCCAAGTTTAAATTAAAAATCATGGTTATAGCCTACCGAAACAGAGGTATTACGAAATGGTTCAAAATGAGAACGACCATCCTCAGCTTCAACACGCCGGAACCGATACTCGTAAACCAATATCGTTTGAATTGGTGGAACGACTTCATATCTGATTTCTATGTTGAAAGCAGACTTATCATCTAAATCTACAAGATCCGTGAAAAAACCTGTCTCACCATCTTCTCCGATATTACGTTTGGTGTAAAACGCGCGAAACTGAAAACGTGGTATTAGACCCGATTCCTTTGCACCGATATAGAGCTTAGATGTATTATCGTTGTAGCTTTCAAAAGCACCTAACAGATGTAATTGTGGTATCGGCTTCAAAATAATCTGTGAGAAGAAACCGCGCCTCGCTTCATCACCTTTATCATATCCCCAAAATACTGGCATTCCGAGTTCATAAGTATAATCAAATACTGAAGGTATGTAGCCATCATCAAATATGCGATATTCAAATTTGAATATAATACTGTTCGCAACAAAACCGATACCTATAGCATTACCCCAGGTTACTTCTGTTTCTGATGTTTCCCCTTCATCAACCATCGTTGAATCTGTAGCGGTTTCGTCTGATTGTAAGGTATCATCTTCAGGTGCCGAATCTTCCATCACTGCACTCTCAGGTGCTAACGGTGCTGTTTGCACCGCAAAATCGTTGTATAGATCAAGTCGGAATGAACTTCTCTCAATAATGGGAAACCCTATATCGGCACCGACAGCCTGAAAGGGTTCTTCACCTTCTACCATGCTATCTGGATCAATATCGGTGATATACGTAGCACCCAATTCAAATCTTGTAAATAGATTATTATTCTCAGGACGTAATAGGGGGCGAACAAAACCGCGACCCCCGAAGATTCTCGGGTTTCCAAGGTCATTCAACATCGTCTCAATGCCATACTTGCCGTCAGATTCCCTAACATTCAGATGCAGTCCACGACGGTCATGATTAGAGTAACCGGACATAATGGAACCATGACCAATTGTCAGATAATCAAATTCACCAAGCCGAAAGTAAAAAGGATCGTACGGTTGTGCGTAGCGAATGTAACGTATCAACCTGAGCCACGTGCTTGCGCTGTCCCACGTTTCACCATCCTCTGCAAGAAATCTGGGTTCGTCACCCTCTGCATAAGGATTGAAGAGGAAGACAAGGTCTAAACCAAAACCAAAATTACCAAGTGGAATATCCGGTTGAAGTTGAACGCGTGCATACGCGGAGCCGTCTATAAAAGATAAACCCCCGCCATAGAAGCCACTGGTAAGGAAATCGTCCTCTTCAACAGGTGTCTGAGCATATAGCGGGAAAACAGTTAGAAGTGTATATAATACTGAAACAGAAAGTAGCTTGTAAAAATATTTGAAACCGATATTTTTTTTCAAGATGCAATTACCTTCCCATCCTTCATGTATACGATCCGATCAGCATTTTCCTTCAAACCCTCATGGTGGGTTACGATGACGACAGTTGTTTGGTGTTCTTGCCGCAATTCTTGAATCAGATTCATAAGGTTATCACTTTGACGACTGTCTAAATTAGCGGTCGGTTCGTCAGCGAAGATGACTTTGGGACGGTTGGCAAGTGCTCTTGCAAAAGAGACACGCTGCTTTTCACCACCTGACATTTGCGCGGGTCTGTGGTGTAGGCGATCACTCAGTCCAACTCTCGTCAGCAGTTCAATTGCTCTGTTTTCTGCTTCAGAAGTATCCGTTTTAGCGATATCCATCGCTACCATCACGTTTTCAAGTGCTGTAAGATAGGGAAGTAAATGAAACAACTGGAATACAAAACCGATCTTCTGTCTGCGGATTAGACTTAGATCTTGTCCATTGAGATCTATCTCTTCACTATCTATACGTAGTTCACCTGCATCTGGCGTTAGGATACACCCAAGCAGACTAATCAGAGTCGTCTTACCGCATCCACTATCTCCCATAATCATCACTAATTCACGTTCTTCAATGTGAATATCGACCGAATCAATAGCGACAACAGCAGCATCACCGAATCCAAATCGTTTGGTCAAACCAATCCCTTCTATGATGGCAGCCATAATCAATATCCTTATTAAAAAGCCATGTGATCCTATTTATTAATGAGACATTTCACCCCATACACCGATGACGAAGACCGTCCAGCGTAGGGGCGAGGTAACCTCGCCCGTTGTAGAGTGTTTCATTAATTCTGAAGTTCACTATAATCAAGCATCCGAATAAGCAACAGTTGGAGAATGTCGGAACATACCACCATCAATCTCTCCACGAAATGCTATCAACGGATCAACCATTATCACCTTACGCGCAGCAAGGTAACCACTACCACAACATACGATTATACTAATTCCCGCAACAATGATTGACTCAACGAGATTAATCGCTACAAAGATAGGAGCAGCAGCGGCAAAGACATAAGAGAGACAAAATCCTAATGTAACACCAGCAACTGAAATAAGAGCGACCTGTTTCAATAGATGTGTCATCACATAGTTGTTAGATGCACCTATCGCTTTCAACACACCAATTTCCTGTGTCTTTTCCAGCATTGTAACGTACGTAATCATCCCTACGAGTAGGCCTGCAACTATCCACAGCATGACACGCAAGAACTGCACCGCCTTCATCGGTTCATCAACATAATAACTAATAATGTCATCAAGGGTTTGATTCATAGTCCTTGCTTCAATATCACCTGAAGCATCAAAAAATGCAGCAACCTTTTCCGGTTCCATGTTCTCATTAGCTTTTGCAATCATCATATTAACGCGCGGATAGTTACCAAGTAGCACTTTTTGAGCAACCCGAACATCCATAAAAATTAAAGGCGTATCCAAGACGAACATCAAGCTGCTTGTTTTTCCAACCACCCTTACTGAATCAGTGCCAATGGTAATCTGTTCTCCGATTTCAAGGTCCATCTTTTCGTCAACAATAACCTCAAGTGGGATTGGGTCTTCTGGTCGGTAATCCTGAAATTCACTCGCTTCGAACATCCTACCATCTACAACCTGTTTAGGACCTCCATACTTGTCTGTCATATAACCGACCACTATCGCCTTCGTAGATTTTCCATGGACTATTGGACGTGCCTGGGCAAAAATCAGCGGAGAAAGGGATCCCTCTTTAAGTTCTCTTGATGCATTCAGGGGTGCCATATTCTCTTCAATCAACAGAGAAAAACCGATAAACGCACCTCCCGAACCTTCAGCAGAAATCCAGATATCTGCCCCAGTAGATTTCACATATTGCTGTGCTTGGATACGCATGCCATTCATGATACCGCCTAATAGCAGGATCAGTGAAATCAGTACGGTGATACCAATTGCTGTTAACACAACCCTTGCACGACGATACTGCATGTCTTTGAGGAAAAAAGATTTCATCGGTATTTACTCTTAAAGGGAATTCAGGCGTTCATGCATTGTTAGTCTTTTGCGTCTATGAAGTTGAACATGATCCATATATTTCTCTGCGTCAGTATCAGTCCCAGATGACCGTTCTAAAAAGAGCGGAAATTCAGATGCTGGTGGCTTAGCATTGTGATATGCGTGACTATAACTACGCATAATAATCCGCTGCTCGCGGTTGAGCGTTTGTAACCATTCCGAAGAAGAATGAAACCTATCAGCAGGTGTCAACCACGATGGACAATACGCGACGAAGACATTGTAACGCACCACATCGCTTTCGTTAGCTTCAACACGATGCCAAATGCTGGAGTGCATGACCGTCATCGTTCCTTTGCGTGGACAGACAACCTTTTCTCCAGGAATACTCTCATGTGTATCGTATCCATCCATATACTGATGCCGATGGCTTCCCGGCATCACAACAAGGTTTCCCATCTTCTCGCGCGGTAGGTCCGTTAACCAATATCCGATCTTGATCTGTAATGGTAAGTTTGGTGAAAACACTCCGTAAGGAAGAGCACGTGCCCCATCGGGATGCCACTGATTGTACTGTTTTCCACCGGGAGGTCGTAAGAAGAATTGACTCTGATGAAGTTTCAGTAGTTCTCCAAAAATATCATAAGCAAAACCGATATGTCGTTCATTATCAATTAACCCCGCAAAAACAGGATCGCGTTCAACGATATTCTCCATGTGAAGAAATCCACCAGGTTTATATTTCGGATGAGTCCCAGCAACACGATCTATTGCGTCAATATACATCTGGATATCATCATCCGAAATAGCATCTTCAATGAAAATAATTCCTTCTTTATTGAATGTTTCCCACTGTTCTTTGGTGAAACCAGCCGGTGCAATACGATATTTCTGTTTGCTTTCCATCCTTTAACTCCCTTCAATATGATTAGCAAATTTTGTGCCAGTTTTTGTGAATGAAGATTAAATAAATATTTGGATAATCCAATACATCAAAATGATCGTAGGGGCTGGGTTTCCCAGACCGCATATTACCGCCAATTTGTTAAATGCCTTGCCCGAATATCACCCAATTAATAACAAAATCTTCATATACCATAACTATAGAGGTACTATGCAAAATACCCATAAAGGTGTGCACAATATAGAGCAATCAAGGGGCCTAACTGCACGAATAACGCCATTTTTATTTTATCTGATGTAAAACATCTTCAATCTTCGTAATAAAATAAACATCCCCTATTTGAGCTGCAAGTTTCAAGGCAGTTTCAAAATCTTGTTTCGCTTCTGCTTTCTTACCAAGGTTCCTCTTTGACAACCCTCTGTTGAAATACGCCTGACCATATTTAGAGTTAAAACGTATAACCTTATCATAGTCCAAGATCGCTTCAGCAAACAATTCACGTATAAATTTCGTATTTCCTCGTTTGAAGTAGGTTTCTGCAGAAACATAATCTTTGCTTTCTGCTAAAGGCATGACTGGACCTTTAGCTCGAATTAGTGCCTTAACGTATTCAAATGGAATAACAATGGGACGGTACTGCATGTACTGCCAATCACCAAGTTCCGTAGAAGTTACACCAATAACCTTACGTCTGCTATTCAAGACGGGTAAACCGCAAGAAAAAGATGAGATTTCATTGTTTATAAGAAAACGTTTTTTATTCTCATGCTTGTTGATAGCACCGATGTTAGCAGCTTTGTAGGAAACATTTCTTACCTGTCCACTCCAGAGGTGATAGTCAACCATATAGACACGATCATCTTGCTGAAGTTCGTTACTGTCCCCAATTCTAACTGATTCAAAATTTGGAATACCCGATTTAAGGAGTACTAGGTCATTTTCTTGATCAATCGCTACAATTCCTTTAATTGGATTTTGTGCTGATGTGCCATAACCCGTAAAACCTACAGATGTCCATGCAACAACGTGTAGATTAGTTACAATGTATATAGGTGAAACAAAAAATCCCCAACCGTAAGAAATCGGCTTACCAGTGACATCAGTCATCGTCAAATTGACAATCTTAGGAAATGCTTTCTTAGTTCTTGATCCAACATAATTTTCGGGTATACTGCACCCGCAAAAGATAAAGATAATTGTGAAAACAGTATATAGATTTCTGATTTTCATTAGAATTACCTGAAACTTTGATCTATGTGTTTGACAAACCGAACGGACCACGTGTACAACAGGAAAGTCCATGTAATTATATGCTCTGCTACAATTGCATACTAACCGCTTCGAATATGAAAATCAATCTTGTCAAGCGAATCCGTATTCCAGACATCTTCATATAGGTTATCAAGACGTGTGTGATCATGGATCGTACGAACTTGATCTGTGACGGATACTGGAACATCATCAAAACGGAACTCAAGCAGTTTTAATACCGCGTCTTGCTTAGCAGCCGAAAGAGCTTCTGCCTTTCTTTGTTCCGTACCTTCTGTTTTGAGTCCATCAGGCATTGTTCTTGTCATTGCTTCTTCCTCCATTCTGCAAATATGTTGCTCAATTAACTAAATCAACTCAATTGTATACACCTGAACGTTTGTCTTCTGATAAAATTATACATCAAAAAATCTGCCACTGACAATGCTAATTAGAGTTGTTTAATCGTGCCGTAAAGCCTCTGTCGGTGTGAGACCTGCAGCCTTGTTTGCTGGATAGAGCCCGAAGAATATACCAATGAAGGCTGAGACACAGAATGCTACTAAAGCTGCTTGAATTGAGACCGCCGCATGCCAATTCGCATCTTTAATCATAAATTTAGATATTATCCATCCTGAACCGGTCGCGAGTCCGCTTCCTATAAAAATACCGATGAGACCGCCACAGATACTCAGAACAATCGCTTCAATCAAAAATTGTGTGAGGATGTCAGTACGTCTCGCACCGATTGCTTTCCGTAAACCGATTTCTCGTGTTCTCTCTGTCACGGAAACCAGCATAATATTCATAATCCCGATCCCACCGACAAACAGCGCAATACTTGCCACGGCACCCAGTAGTATCTGTACAATGCGACTGACTTGTCCGACCTGTTTGATTATCTCCTTTGCGGTGAAAAAATCGAAGTATTTCTCATCTTCATGTAATTGTCTAAAGGCGACTTTGATTTCTGCGACCGCTTGCTCAACTTTTTCATAATTCTCAGCTTGCGCGAATAGCATGATCCAGCCTTTCCTTTTACCGATAAAACGGTTACCCATAGTAGTCAGCGGCATAATCACACGGTTATCCCATCCCTCGGTTGCCATCTGATTACCTTTTTCCTCCATAACACCGATGACGGTAAACCGCTCTCTGTCAATTTTCAATTCTTTGCCAATCGGATTATCCATGTGAAATAGGTCTTTATGTACTTCAGAACCGATTAGACAGATCGGGTCGGCACGCTCCATATCTTCTGCCATGAAAAACCGACCTTTTTTAACATACCAGTTATTGACATCTTGAAACAGGGGCGTAACCCCATGAATCTGAAGCGACTGATTGACGTGTTTGTGCGATACACGTCGCTGCATACCAGATTGCGCCGCAGCGACTCGTAAAGAGGGACAATTATCAAGAATGAAGGCAAGGTCTTCATACTCAATATACGCTGGATGTGTATTCTCAACATACCGACCATCATCCCTACGGATATATTCCTTACGGAAACAGACGATCATACCCGCGCCACCAACGCGTTCCATTTCAATCAGTATTAAGTGCTCAGCACCACCCCCTACAGATACGACTGCAACAACCGCTGCAATACCAATAATAATCCCAAGGGTGGTTAACACAGATCGCAACTTATTCCGTCTGAGTGCCGCTAAACCTACACTAACACCTTGCGTAATCTGCATGGTTTCTAAGTCCTGACAGTTCTGACAATGTTATACTATTCAACGTCAGTATTGTAGCACAAACTTTCAGTTTGTGGCACATCTTCGCAAACTGGAAAGTTTGCGCTACATTTATCAAACTCACCTTATTCAGGTTTCATTGCTTCACCGCGCAATAAGAATGCACGGATGTCGTATCTTCCGGGACGTTCTACCGGTAAGTCACCGTTTTCAATCATGAGATCAAGTGGATTTGCATGCGTGCGTAGTGGGAGTTGCACCACTTCATGCATACGGGCAGACTCGTAAATCGCCATGATGATCTCAATTGCAGCGCGCCCGTGTTTTGCCTCTCCACGGTGTTCTGCGCCACCACCAAGCCAATCCACTAATTCTTGTGCTTGGGCAACGTGCTGATTTCTTCCATCTGAAGGACGTTCTTCCCAATCTGTCGACGTGTTGTTGAGGAGTCTGACGCGTCCCTCCGTTACATCTGCAATTCCATCTGTTCCGTAGACAATGCCACCTTGATAATTAGGTCTGCCGATTTCCTGTAATAGCATGCCGATGCATCCATCTGAGAATCCGACAATCCCAGCACTTCTGTCCTCGATCTGTATATCTCGTTCGTAACGTTCTGTCTTACGTTCAACGTTCCCGATGACCCATTGTGGTGCAGGATCACTCAGAACATATCGCATCATGTCAAGAAGGTGTGAGCAGTCATTCAACAATCCCTGACCACCGTGACATACAATTTGTCTCGGTTCGCCAATGGCACCTTCGGCGATAAGGTTGCGTGCATCTGTCCAAGCGGAGTTAAACCGACGTTGATGACCTATAACGAGTTTGACACTGTTTCTGTTCGCAGCGATTACCATCTCGTCGCATTCCCCCAGACTTACACCCATCGGTTTTTCACATAGAACAGCCTTTGGGGCGCGAGCACACGCTGCTATCGTCATAGGTGCGTGAAGTTTGTGCCACGTAGCCACACTCACGATATCAAGACCTTCATTATCTAACATCTCACGCGCATCCAGATAACAACTTTCTGCAGGGACATCGTAAGTAGTAGCGAACTTGTCAAGTGCTAATTGGACTGGATCCGCAAGCGCAACTATTTCTGTCTGCTCAACTCCCTGATATCCACGTGCATGCGCGTTGGCAATTCCACCACATCCGATTATGCCTACACGATATTTTGATGCCATAAACTTTTCAATCTCCCTCAAATACCTTTTTGGTTAACAATTCTGAAATAACCGAGTAAAACTACTGCTTAGTCAACATACTATTGTAGGTCGCGATTCGGAGATCGCTCCTACAGAATCTTTTATATTGTAGGAGGGAACTCCGATTCCCGACTTCTTAATGCCATCAAATAACACTTGATTAAGCACTACTGCATCTCTTGGACTATTTCCCCGTGTGTTTTACCAATGTACGATGCAACTTGCACAAGGTCAAGTATGTTCACCTGACCATCCATGTTCACATCACCACTAAGTCCTGTTCCTGATTCACCGAACTGATTTGTTACCTGGACCAAGTCCAGAATATTGACTGCTCCATCAGCATTGACGTCCCACGGTACTGGAGATATCGTAGTTGTGATTGTGAGCTCAGTAGTCTGTGCTTCATCTGCCTTTGAGGTAGCGGTTACAACGATTTCATATTCACCCGGTTTTGTGAAGAAATCACCAGCAGCAGTAAACGTAACTTCTTTAGAAGCACCAGCAGAAAGCATAACCTCTACTTCACTCAAAGGTGTTTCTTGATCACTTGATGCAGTGAAAGAACCGAGGACACTCCCCTCAATGCCAACTTCTGCTGAAGAACGCAACACGACCGTATCTTCAGTATTACCAATATTTGAAACAATCAGCACATAACTGACACCTTTGACAGCATCAGTTGTTTCCCCTGTCAGTGCATCCTTACCCCGCAACCTAACACGATAAACAGGTGTAATTGTTGTGGTCGTCGTTAATTCTGCGGTTTTTGTGTCATCTCCTTTTGAAGTCGCAATAACTGTGATTTCATATTCTCCCGATTTTGTGAACAAATCACCGGCAGCAGTAATCGTAACTTCTGTAGAAGTGCCGGGAGAAAGCATAACCTCTATCCGAGTTGAAGGAAATTCTTGATCACTTGATGCAGTGAAAGAACCGAGGACACTCCCCTCAATGCCATCTTCTGCTGAAAAATGCAACACAAACGTATCATCAGTATTACCTTCGTTTGAAACAATTAGCACATAACTGACACCTTTGACAGCATCCATCGTCTCCCCTGTCAGTGCATCCTTACCTTCCAACTTTACACTATAGACAGGTGTGACTGTTGTGGTCGTCGTTAATTCTGCAGTTTGCGTATTATCTCCTTGTGAAGTCGCAGTAACCATGATTTCATATTCTCCCGATTTTGTGAACGAATCACCTGAGACTGTAAATTGCACTGTCTCAGATGCCTCTGAAGCAACTACGATCTCTAACTGACTCGCTGCGGATTCTTGTGTGTCGGATAAACCAAAACTTCCCATAACACTACCCTCAATAGCAGTATCTGCTGAGGAACTGAGAAGTATTGTATCTTCAGTATTCCCAGTGTTCGTCACTATAAGGGTATAGGTTACACCGGTGAGGATATCCATCGTTGAGGTATTTAACTCACCTTCTGCTTGTAGTGTAACACCGTAGACAGGCGGTATAGCGGCAATTGTTGTTGACGTTGTGATGACAGCAGATTTTGTGCTGTCCCCTTTTGAAGTCGCAGTAACTTTTATTTCATATCCACCTGGTTGTGTGAGGAGGTCCCCTGATGCTATGAACATCACGTCCTCGGTCACCCCTGGAGCAAGTGTAATTTCTAACTGACTTGTCGGTGGTCCATCATCACCCAATCTGCTGAATGAACCGAGAACCGCACCACCAATACCGAACTCTGCTGAAGAGCCGAGAAGTATCGTATCCTCAATATTACCACCGTTTGTAACTTTGAGCAGATAGGTAATGCCTTCCACAGCATCTGTCGTTGTACCTGTACGTGTACCTTCAATTTCCAACATCACATCATATACGGGTAGGATAGTCGTTGCGGTTGATACCTCGTGGGAGATGGTATTGTCCCCTTGCGAAATAGCAGTAACTTTTACTGAATATGCACCCGCAAGCATAAGATCGTCAGCAGAAATTGTCAGTGTCACTTCCATTGAAGCACCTGAAGCAAGCGATACAGAATCGGCACTCAGTGTAGCACCAGCATCCCCTGAAACCGATAAGTCAATCACATCATCCGTATTACCATTATTCGTGATCGTGAACATATAAACAACACCATCACCTGCATCAGATGTTTCACTCTCTAAATCACCAACACCTGCTATTGAAAAGCCGTAAACGGGTAGGATAGTCGTGGTCGTTGATATTTCAGCAGTCTTCGTATTATCACCTTGCGAAATACCAGTAACTTTCACTTCATAATCACCCGCAAACATAAGGTCATCTGCAGAGATTGTCAGTGTCACTTCCGCTGAAGCACCCGAGGCAAGGGATACAGAATCGGCACTCAGTGTAGCATCAACATCACCGGATGTGGATAGATCAATCATATCAGCCGTATTACCATTATTCGTGATCGTGAACATATAGACAACACCATCACCTGCATCAGAGGTCTCACTCTCTAAATCACCAACACCTGCTAACGAAATATCATAGACAGGTAGAATAGTCGTGGACGTTGTAATCTCAGCAGTCTTCGTATTATCACCTTGCGAAATACCAGTAACTTTCACTTCATAATCACCCGCAAACATAAGGTCATCTGCAGAGATTGTCAGTGTCACTTCCTCTGAAGCACCCGAGGCAAGGGATACAGAATCGGCACTCAGTGCAGCATCAGCATCACCTGAAGCCGATAAATCAATCACATCATCTGTATTACCATCATTCGTGATACTCAGTGTATAGACAATACCATCACTGCCATCAGCAGTTTCAGTCTCCAAATCACCGACACCTGCTAATGAAAAACCGTAGACAGGAAGGATAGTTGTGGACGTTGTAATCTCAACTGTTTTTGTCACATCACTTTGTGAAGTCGCTGTAACTTTTACGGAATATTCACCCGCAAGCATAAGATCGTCCACAGAGATTGTTAATGTCACTTCCGCTGAAGCACCCGAGGCAAGGGATACAGAATCGGCACTCAGTGCAGCATCAGCATCACCTGAAGCCGATAGGCCAATCACATCAGCCGTGTTTGCGTTGTTTGTGATAGCCAGTGTATACATAACGCCATCACTGCCATCAGCAGTTTCCGTCTCTAAATCACCAACACCTGCCACTGAAAACCCATAAACAGGGAGGATAGTTGTGGACGTTGATAGCTCAGCAGTCTTTGTGTTATCACCTCGCGAAATACCAGTAACTTTCACTTCATAATCACCCGCAAGCATAAGACCATCAGCAGAGATTGTCAGTGTCACTTCCATTGAAGCACCTGAAGCAAGCGATACAGAATCGGTACTCAGCATAGCATCGGCATCACCCGATGTGGATAGGTCAATCACATCGTCCGTATTGCCATCATTCGTAATACTCAGTTTATA
>JAAXGN010000162.1 GCA_012267415.1 Candidatus Poribacteria bacterium
TTAGAATGAAGAATCCTGTAGGTGGACGCTTCCTATGTTGATTGAATTCTTGGTCATCGTCCACCGTACCGTCGCCCTGGGCTCCGGTACTAAAGGATTATCATTTTCCTGTTTTAATTTCCATTCAGTTACCAGTTCCCCAGCCTTTCGTCAGTCCTTCGGAGCCCTCACAATGGAAACAGAGACAGGATGGCCATAAAGGAATGAGTTACCTTCAGGCTAAGAGATTATTAATAAGAAAATAAAATGGAAATGTTAATAGACTTAAAATCCATCTTTTGTATCATTTATTACCCGTACCGAAACGCAGTGGAGAGGAGGGACATGACACTTCCTTGAGATTATGAATGGCATACGTTATAAATCCAGGATTTTATGGGCCTCACTGGACTCACCTAGGATTCTATTTTCTTATCTCTTTTCCTCAGTAATCCTTCTAATGTCTCATCTTGGTCTGAAGTAAGCCGCTGTTAAGTCTATGAAATCTCTTTAATCTTCTTGAATGAATTGGGAGTGATAAGAGCCCGTTCAAACTGTTTCAAATCTCTTATTAACTGTAATATGTATTTCTATATTTCTATTGTCAATCTTCTTTATCTTTATCTTTTTCTATTTCATTATATATTTTCTGTATTTTTATTTCATCATATTATTAACTGTAAAATCCACCATCTTCCCTTCATTATAAGAAGTGATAGAGAATAGAATTTAAACCTCATGCTTTCTGGTCTCAAAGTTAGGTTCCCGCATCCCAACAGACTTAAATTCTCTATCTTTAATGGAATGTTGCTAGGATAAAAGTGATTGACATACCCTTTCCATGCAGCGGTTGTTACGGGACGAAAATCCAATCCTTACCATCATATCCTAAGAGAAGCGGAACCAAAGGTGGAGCGGATCGACTGGGGTTTGAAAGGCTTAGAAACAGTTGGAATGAAAATAGGATATGACATGCC
The DNA here is from genome assembly GCA_012267415.1 of Candidatus Poribacteria bacterium. Taxonomy (GTDB): domain Bacteria; phylum Poribacteria; class WGA-4E; order WGA-4E; family WGA-3G; genus MSPOR6. Next base: position 957 of record JAAXGN010000162.1, read on the forward strand.
ACAGATTATCACAAGTTCTTTATACCGGTTGTCCCATGCTCCCGGCTGATGGCATGTGTAAGACTATTGATAATTCCTTGAGATACAGAAAGATTAATGCTGGAACATGGTGAACTTCATATTGAGTTCCGCCTGTAGTGAAGGACATGACATTAAGGTGGAAACTGATACGAAGGACTTTCCATGTTTCACCAGTTTTATCGCATGCCATTATGATTCACTCTCTACACTCTCTCCACTCATCCTTCACTCCAGCTTCCTCGTCTCTCTCGGAAGGGAATGAAGAATGAGTGACCGTACCGAGAGGGAAGTGGAAGCGGTGAGAGAGGGAACCAAGAGACCGATCGATGCGAGGGAATGAACCGCCTCACTTTGATAACTTCATTCACATAGATTCCCTTTCCACAGAGGCGGTTCATTCATAGACAATAATAATAATGAAATGTTAATAGGATTTCCTTTTCCCTCTCTACCTTTATCACAATGAGAAGTAAATAATAATTCCAAATTCTTAATGGAAAAGGAAATCCTATGTTATGATAAAGATAAGAGAATGGAATGAGAGATACACATTCATAAATTCAGATAGAGATTTTATTGTCTCATTCCATTCTCTCAACACATTAATAATCTGATTGTCTGTATTTCTCTTCTTCGGACACTCACTTCGTTCACTCCAGACAATCAGATAATAAGAAAATAGAAGGATTATCATTTACATATTATTTTCATCTACATCTCTCTCGTTTCACTCAAGGAAATGTAAATGATAATCCTAAAGAAATAAAATACAGATAAAAGTATATTAGTATTATTTATATTTATTTCCTGTTCCTTTCATCATTGTCTCTCACCACTCAACCCAGCATGAGAGACAATGAGGAGAGAACCGAAGTGAAGATAAAATACTTATAATCATTCTCCTCCCTGTATCCGCCGGAGGCTTCGGTTCTCTCTACGAAGGAAAGGAATGGTAATGAGTGAATCTTCTTGAGTGACAGTGATGCGAGTGAGAGACAAGAAGAAGAAGATTCACTCATTACATTATCATCACTTACCTCACCGGTTCTCTACGAGAGACAGAAACTATGATGAGAGAACCGGTTCCAGCGAGGTAAGTGATGACCAAAAAGAAATAATAATAATAATAATGTCTGAACGTGATCCGGTTCCCTTTCCCTTTCTTTTGTCTCGACGAGGGAACCGGATATGACATTATTATTATTCTCTTTCATCCGATACACAAGTTCTCATCATAAAGACTGACCGCGAGGGAAGGTGATGAGAACCCAAGGAAAAGAGATCGGATGATATTATATTGGAATTATTTTCTAATCTCTTTCTACCCTTACAGTCTGATCGTAGAAGCGGAGCGGTCAGACTCACCATGGAAACAGGGATTTCTACACTTACAAATATATTTTATCAGTTTTAACTTCTCAACATTTCTACCGTCGTGAGGTGTCCCTTTCGCCCTTCGGTTGTCGGTCCACCCCCTCATTGGATTGAGGAAGTCCTTACCCGTGTCCATCTCATTCAGTTCTGGAGGACCCTCGGCAGTGGACAGAGACAGGCGGTTCATAGACTAGATTTCTGCCGGTTAAACTCCTTCATATGTAGCGGTAAGACTCTTCCAACCTGTACGATCCCTTCTCTCGGGTTCTGTCGCCGCTGGCTTCCATCACATACCATCAGCTGCAGTTAATAGAATTCTGGAAATCATTGGTTTTATCTTGGCATATCATTAGACGGACCGGTGTAACTCCTCCAACTCACTCACTACTTCCAACCTACTCCGTGAGCGCTTGTCGCGAGGTGGGCGATTCAGCCCCGACCGTGGATGAGACCGAAGGTGATGAACGGTCGACCCCTGTAACTAGATGAGAAAATAAAAGTCTTACAGCTGGCATCTTCCTCAAATCCTTTAATCATTGGTAACGGGCGTAGCTGAAAGGAAATGGAAGCGGAGACCGGTGGACAATGATTGGAGGAACCTTATGGTCTCACAGTTTTAATCTCATGTAATCCTTGGGCTAATTGTGGTGTCTCCTTCGGCTCTCTTTCCTGTTTCTATTGTTTTCATTCTCAAGTCTTACCCATGCCAACTGATATAAAATCCTTTGGTAACTGCTCCAGCCTTTCACTCGTCTTTGTCTCGCTCAGGCTGTTTCTATTGTTTTCACATTGTGGCCGGTACGATCAGCGAAGGTGGAACCGAAGCGATCAGATCGTAAATGGAACCTGTTGGACTGTCGAAGGCCGCTCGCTTCACTCGCGACATAGAAAGGTTCCTGTGAGTGCCGAGAGACAGACAATGAGTGACGTGAGTGACATGGAGAAGAGAATTATCATATGCCGCTCGCTCGATTCCCTCGCGGCTATTATCATATGTTAATTCTCTTCGTACTTCCCTCCAGGCTCCTTCTTACTCACGTCACACACTGGAGGGAAGAGGTAAGACATTAAAAGTCCTTCGGATGCTTCTATGAACTGGAGTAAATGAAGCTTGCAAGGATTCTCTGTTTTCATGAGTAAGAAGACTTCAAATAATATAATGAAAACAGAGCATATCATTCCTTTCATAATGGCATCGGGCGAAAGACAGTGAATCACGGAAGTGGTTACTCATCCGATGCCATGGTGTGTCCTTCGTAGGTGAAACCCCTTCCATCTCTCCCCACTCCACAATGTGATGAAGAAGAGTTAATGAGTGGAGTGGGACGAGATTACATGGCTTTCATCATTGTCACTCAGCTTCTGTGAACCAAGATTAAGATGAGTAAATAGCATGAATCTTGGGTTTCTACATCTTTACATTCCCTGTTCTCGGATAATAAACTGTTGAAACTCTGAAATGAAAGATTCTTGAAAATAATTGTCTATCTCTATCTAATGCTGTGAGAAGAAAATAAAGATTTAATATTAGCATTAGAAGAAATTACACCTATAAATCTTCTATCTTTACGTGGTTCCTGAGGTGATAGAAGATTAAAATAAGAGAATGACATTAATAAAAGGATTCAGAAATAAATTAGAGGATTCTTTGTGAGTTAATAGGTGCTTCATTTTCTAGAATTATATATTAGAATTATTCTTTCTGGATTCCTTACCTTTATCACTCCGAGAGAAGAAAATATTAAAATAGTTCTCTTCCTGTGACTAGAAAAAGATAATAAAATATAATATTCTTACTTCCCTCCATACAAGGATTTCCGCTACAATTAAATCTCAAGTGGTAAGTGGATGATGGTAACGGTGGGAATAGAAATCCCTTCTAACCACAGCCGATCGGTCACCTGGCGGTTCCCTCTATGAATGAGATGAGAATGATCGGTCCTAAAGGTGCCAACTTCCTCCAAGAAACCCACCAGATAACCCATAAATATATTTCTAATGTCATTCTTGGAGTCAGTGAGGTTCTCCGCCAGGATTTCTATCTTCTATTATCACTTCCATGCATGAGCCGAAGGCGGGAGAACTGAGATGAAGATTGAAATCCCTTGGTAACCCCGGTAGGCTGAGGAAACTAGTGAATGAACCTTCTGGATTCTAAGGATTACCCGCTACCATCGCTTCGCTCTCACATTATCATTACTTCCCCAACATAAGAAGAGCGGATGCGACCATAAATGAAGTTATGAAAGTTAAGAATCTTCTATTTTCTATCAGTCATTTGTCTTAATCTTCTTCACTCACTTCGTTCACTCAGATTAGATGAGAAAATAGAAGATTTTAAGTGAAATGCCTTTAAGATTTCTATCAACCGACTGTGGTCCAACATTAGTGGCGAAAGGATGAGGAAATAGCGTGAGACCAGCCTTTCAACCGATAAAAAAGATTCTTACTATATATACATTAGAAACATTTTTGCTAGCGACGAGCCTCGTGAGGAGCGGAGGAGGAAGAGACAAGGAAGCTAGCAAAAAGAGATCTTATCAATTTTATGTTCTCCTTTCACCTCGCAGCTTCCTCCGTGTCTTACGACCTCCGGCAGCTGCTATAATAATAGGATAATATATTTCTGTTGGAATCCTTTATGGTCACAGGAGAACCCTTCATCGTGGAAAGGACTCGGATCCCTTAGCACCTTCCTTCTTCATCATGGTCTGTTTGGATGCCGTCAACCTCTCCTCGAGCCCGGAGGGCGGCATGGGAACGACAAGGATAATAAACATGTGATCGCCTCTCGGCTCATTACGGTCACTACGCTCCCTTCATAGATGAGCCGAAGTAAAGAGGCGATCACATTATTATTATTCACTTTCTTTCAGCTGTTTACAATTTATATCTTTATTATTTTATTTCTTCATCATCCGTGAGGCACGAGCGTAGTGAGGGCTGATCGGATGGGGGATTTTATTAACTTCACTTTTCCCATCCTTTCTGTCTTAACCTGTTGGGCATGATAAAGGTGACGAGGACACGGTTCATGAATCCTGGTCTTATAGACGGCTCCGCCTCTTGGATGAGACATGAGTAACTGAAGGAAGGTGACATGGACTGAGCTTCCCTGGTAACTGAGGATTCCAGAGATTTCCATTAATAAAGTGAATCATTTTCTGTAGTAATAATAATAGGAAGAATAAAGAGAATATTAATAAGGAAATAAATATAATAAATTCTGTAGCTTTAATATTCTCTTTCTTCTTCCGTCTGTTCCTCTCCGCTACGCGTACATTATCCTTTGAACGAAGCGGTGAGGAAGAGGAGTGGAAGTGAAGCGGAAGGCATACGACAGTGAAGTGGAAACAGCCGTGCCCGCTTCGGTGGAGAATGGAATGTTAGAATATTGATAACTTCTGTAAATTCTATTATTACATTCTCATCTCATAGAAACTGGGGAAAGGAAGATGAAAGATTATTAATAATTCCCCAGTTTCCTCATTATATTATATTATTCTCTTCATTTCTTTGGGTCTTATTGTCTCATCACATTCTTTCCTTTCATCTACGAACTGGGGACGGGCCACAAAGAAACAACATATGATAAAGGATTGTGGGCCCGTCTATGAAGTGGATATGAAAGAAAATATTAATAAGAAAATAAGACTTACAAAGGAAATTTCTACTTTAAATTAATTCTTAGGTTGTGTTAATGGCATTCAATAAGACCAAGATGTAGAGGAGATTAAGACAATAGATTTATGGAGAATAGAAAATGGAAATCCTATAAATCTTCTATCTTCCTCTGCTTCTATTAATGAGATGTGGAGTGGAAAAAGGTAAGATATGAAGATAGAAGATTATTAAAGATTTCATACTTTTCATTTATTATATCTTCTCATCCTTTACCCATAAAAAGAAGATTCATTCAGAAATATATTATTATATGATCTTATCTTATTTCCTGTAGCTAGAACCTTATCTGGAGTAAAGCTGGAACCGAATGATTATAGAGAGTGAAGCGAGATGCCGAGCGGATAATCTGGGGTCCACTTGATATGGCTTTCATCCCAACTCACTCGATTCACTGTCCACAGTCCTTAGGATCCTCTCGGCTTAGAGTCACGAGTGCAGCGGTTAAACATAGAAATCTTAATGGCATTTACAAATCCTTTATCTTCTGTTGAGTGGAGTAAGAGGAAATTGATAAAGGATTTGAATGGTATTTTCTATCCTAATTTATTATCCGTATTTCCTTTCTAATCTTACTGTTTGAACATAGAAAATCCAATTATGAAGGAATTGTAATGGTAATATATTTGAATTTATTGTTATTTCCTTGTTTACATTGTCGGTTCAACCAAGAAGAATAAATATAAATTGTGTTTCACCTCTCTATCTTTAGGGATTATAGCTCCAATATATTATACTTCTATTATTAAAGATATGATTATGAAGAATCCCAACAGATATAAAGCTTCATTTATGGGTTTTACAATCGTATTTTCTTTCATCAGAAAACCCATAAATGAGAGGTTGAAAATAATAATAGAAAACCAGGAAATGTCAATCACTATAAGAAAATTAAGATATAATAATGTGAACGGCCGGAGGCGACGGAGGCCGTGAGGATTGGAAGGGAATGGTGTACCTCACGGCTTCTATCTGTTTCTACTTCCAGCCGTTCGGAGTCCTCGTTACGACATGAGAGGTACACCACATACGATTCCAGCCTTTAATTCTATTTCCTCAGCCTATCTTGGCTCACGAGGTCAGGTTCTCCCAATAAAAATATAATATTCTTAATGTGTAGTGAAGGGAACCGGAAGCCATGGAGGTGACCGAGCGGAACAGGGAGAACCGGTCGAAGCATGCCATTCACACAGCTGGGTTCTCTGGACGGGACACTGCCGGTTGGAACCTTTAGACCCAAGATACAGGATTTTATAGAATTCTTAGATCCAAGTTACCAGAAATCTGTTGTCTTACTCATGTCCTCCTCACCCTTCACTACGCTCAGAGATTCGAAGGACGGCTCGCGACAAGCGCTCAGATAGTATTATTAGAGTTACGATTGTTGGCCTTCTGTTTTCACCTCTAGGAACCACAGGACTTCTCATGGCTTGTGTCCTCCTCATTCAATTCAGGCTCAACCATTAATAAACTGGGCTAACCGTTCCCATCTTGGATCTGTTGGCTTCCAGTCCGTCCACAGTTCATTCCATTCTCATCTCATACAGGTGGTGACGAGGAACGAGGAACCCTTGGAACAGAGACGAGTCGCAGACGAGGTGAGTGGAAAGGGGACCGAGTGACCGTCACCACACCCCCACTTCACTATGTTCACTGGTGATGATGTAGTGAGTGAAGCGCAGCGGCACGACACGGAGACAGGGAGCCAGCGGGTGTACTTCTCATTGAGTGATTGAGCCGCAGGCGGTTGGAAGCTGTTTAACCTCTCTATCCCCTTCCATCGTGAGCCCCGCGACTGGAACGAGCGAGGGTGAACCCACGGAAGAGACTTGAAATCCATAAAGTTATCATCCTGGCTGGTGGTCTTAGAGACAGAGGTAAGATATGAGACTAGATTTCTATTGTTATGAGTCATTTGTCTTTCTCCGGTTGAACCAACATAAGAAAAATAATTGTAATGATATATAATGAAGAACTTAGGATTTCAATTATCATTTCCTTTAGCATCTGTCATCTTGGAATTATATTCATATTCTTTCAGCTAAGTTATCAATCCAAGAGTAAATCACTTATATAATTCTTATTAGCTGTTTACAAATCCTTAAGATACAGTTATGATGAAGAAATAGATTATGGATTATACCTTTTACATTACACATTTTATATTTATTTCAGTTCTTCTGCTTTCTTCTCATAATAAATCCAGATAATGCATCACTTAATAGGATTCTTTTTCCTTCATATTACGGCTCAGAGAATAAGGAAATGTATAATTCTTCTATTTAATCTTCTTTTTAATTGTCTCTGAGCCGTGGGGTCGCTCATCCTTCACTCCCCACTAAGAAGAAGATATAATTTCTATCTTTAATATCAATAATAATATGGTATTTTACTTTTCTTTTATTTCTCTTATTATTAATCTTTACCATATTATTATTGTATTAATTTCTTATTTTCATATCTTTCCGCAGTTACAAAGGGTTGGAAGCCAGTCCCATCACACTGTAACATAGGATTTTAGACTCGTCAACCTCTTTATCATGGACGGGACTGACTTCCTCCACCAACCAAGGAACCGTACGGGCTGGGTTACGACAATCAGAGAAACACAAGTAAGATGAGACCGTGAAGCAGTTAACCCACCTAGATCTTATGATTGGAACGGTCAGGTTGTTACCTTCTTGCTTCGACCACCAGATCCACTCAACCTTCCTCCGCTTCCTCCGGTTCCACTCGTCTTTCCGGTGTGACTCGTGGAAGGAAGCGTCTGTAAGGTTGGGACACAAGACCCTGAGAACTTGGATGAAGAACTCAAGCCTTTGGTAACAGTCTGGTGGTCGCTACGGCTCCTTCGTCGCTAGAATGAAGTGGAAGCAGACGGAGGAGCCCCATTAACCCAACAAAAAAGAATCATATCCTATAAGCAAAGAGAGACCGCTCCCTTCGGTCGAACGTAGCGAGGAGGATATGAACCATGAGATCTCTTTCATTTCCATTTCCTCAGCAGCAGTGACTCGGTCCAGGGTCCCCAGCTCCCAGTCTGAACGGTCAGGAATCCAGCTTTCACCTCTCTAAGCCTATGATTCACTGTCAACCGATGTAAGCTTCTTGGTCTGACCGTCTCTCTGTGAAGGGAAGGGACCTCGAGACGGTCTTCTGTAGTGACAACAACCTGTAAGATAAGAATATGATAAGACCTTTACCTTCAGCTGCAGATAATATTATTATAGAAATTACAGCTGTGACCGGGCCCTTATCACCATGACCAGAGGGAAGTGATAAGTGGGTTGAGTTGGAATCGGTTGGCCTCAGTGACAGGGAGGTGGACGGGACGACCCTCAATCACTAGAAACATATCCGAGAAAAGAGAAGCGGAGCGAGGATATGGATGAGAATAGAATAATAAAAGTCCAATTTCTTGAAGTTATAATAGTCTTTCATCCCAACCTCACGACATTAATTCTATTCTCATCTCGCTACGGAGCCCATCTACGACCAGAAGTAATGATGATGAAAGAAAAGTGAATCATAATGGGATGGGCTCCGTCTCTAGGATATCATTCACTCATCTTTCCTTTGTAGACAGTGAGGAACCTTAGGAATGAGGACTGCTTGAGAATGGAAATTAAAGGAAACGACAATAATAAAGATAATAATAATATATAAAAATAATGATCTTTTTGGTAGTAAAACTCATGTACAGGAAAGGATGTGTAAAGTGAACCAAGATATCAACTGACAAATAAATTCCAATATAATATTCTTCATTCCAGTTCACCCCGTTCCACTCCGTTTCACTCAACATATGATAAGAAGTGAGTCAGACCATTCCCTTCGGACTGACGAACGGGGCGTAGGAGGATTCTCTGAAGGTCAAGGATTCTCAAGAATAAGTTCTGGATGGGAAAGACCGGTCCAAAGACAAGTTCTGTAATGACTTGAGAATCCTCCGTGACTCAATTCCTAGAGGTTCCAACCGGTCCAGCTTCACCATAAATCTATTGGGTTAAAGCTATAAGACCAGACCAACAGATATAATATCATTTACACCGCGTAGCGACCGGTCGAACCGTTGGTGAGACAGAGCGTAGCGTAAGGAAAGGGGGAAGATGGAAATTATTATAGAAAATCATTAATTGAAAATAGAAAATAGACTTTAAACCCAATAATTTCCATCTTCCTTCAAATAATCCATCATGAACAGAACTGGACGGTGAGGTTAGGAAGGGTATGAATGAAGGAACCTCACCACCATAGTCCAGTTCTTTCCAGCGGT
>JAAXGN010000105.1 GCA_012267415.1 Candidatus Poribacteria bacterium
GGGCACGCAACTTGCGGCATTGACATTTACCAATACCGGTGACTTGTTTGAGCTCACGATGAAGTTGTTCAATCTTCCAACGCACGCGACATTCTTGTTGTGCTACATCCGCATCCGATTGAGATAAATCGTTTATCGTAATAAATTCCGTGCGTCCGTTAGAGGCGACTATCCGGAATAAATTTACTTGATGTCCTTTTGGAAACTTCTTGAAGTGTACGCGTTTCCCTTGCAGGGTTTCTGTCTGTGTCCAAGATAGGTTTGAACCTGTTGGTGTGGTTCAATTCGATCTGTATCATTTACAAGACGATTGCGTTTCAGTGGTACATAGTAAATCTTTGAGAGTTTTTCAATCGACTTCATGACTTGCCTGGAGGTATACCAACTATCCATTAGCACCGCCCGAAACGGGAGTTGTTTTTTGAAGTAAGCGTCTTGCAACATCTCCAGTAAATGGTCTATTTCAGTCTTACCATTATGCGCCTTGTCATAAATGCGAAAATAGCGTCTCCCGCAAGATTGGCAATCTCTAATCACTATCTGAAATTTCGGAGCATATAGATAAAGACTCAAACACGTTTCTAAACAGAACAGCCAAAACGACAACAATAAAAGCCCACCCTATAAAATCAGTGTTATTACCTCTATTTTGAAGTAGTGTGTACAGTATATATGAATCTATCCCAACTTTGATTAATGCACCAAATGACCCTACTGCTATTTCATCAAGTTCATCAAATACCATGTGTTGTGCAATGCGTGTTACGTGAGCAACAAGAATTCGCATCGATATTACTACTGTATAGGTTATAGATATATCGTAGACACCAGAATATAGAAATATACCAAAGAGAAAATAATCTACAAACAGCCTAATTATATGTATAACTAACCCAAGCATTTTAACCCTTTATAGGACTTACGCATCCCCTTGATAAGGGATTAGTTGTAGCATAATCTTCCAGATTGTGCATTCTCTTGATAAGGGACTTGTAAGGAGAAATGCATAAGTCCTGATCTCATAAAAAATCCTTTCCTCTGATTAAAATGACATCTACTTCTATTGTTTATTCAGTTTGTTCGTTTTAGTTTCTTCCCACTTTTCTGTACGATATTCCTCATTCGCCTCTATATTAGGAGGATAGTGAATTTCCCAAACTTTAACGTCTCTGCCAGCATTTTCGTTTGTTGGATACACAGGTACGAAGGCTTCGCTGTGTTCACCTCTAAGTAATTTGACAGTGAGACTGCTCCAACCAACAGGTGGTATATAATAAGCCCTTTGCAGGCGGATTTCAGGATCAAGGTATAAAACGACACCGCCATTTTCAATATCCACAAAAACTTGAGAGGTAAGATGGCTAACAACGTTCTGAACATTCGCGTCAGGGGTTTTTCCCTGACGTTCATCAGATTCATCTGTATTGCTTTCGCTTCTAAATTTTGCTGTTATCGCTAATGTTTCAGATGTAGGGCGGGAAATATCAATAAAAGACAACAGACATTCTTCGTTTCGTGATTGCATTCGGTACGGTGTCCCGATCGGTGTTTCTGTGCGCGTCAACCGATAGGTTCTAAACTTCCTGTCACCGTTTTCATCGCTGCCAATAGATGAGTAGCTTCTGGAACGAGATATCATATCTTGATCCATCAACATCAAATGTGTGACTTTATATGTTTTTAAAAAGGAGAGTGCTTCTTGCTCGTCTTGGGCACAGAAGACATGTCGGTAAAAAAGAGATATCCGTTTTATGAACTGGTCGGGGTCAATGATTGTACCTACATTGCCGAGAACATTCAGTTGTATGCCAAAATTCCAATGTGCAGCTACTATAGATTCTTGTGGAAGTGTATCCTTCATCCATTTATAAGTTTCTGCGCGACTATTTTCCCCGGGCACTGGAGAGCGCATTCGGGCAGTCTGAACCGACATGTGTGCGTGTCCGCCGAGGGGTGGGTAGAAGAGAACAAGTATTAAAACGATAGTAGCAACAGTTGTTGTCACCACTTGATCTCGAGTCCTTTGGTAAACTATCTCCATGTCTTTGAGTTTTTGTATGAGATGTGCGGGAGAGAGCCATAAGAACCAGGCGGTACCATAGGCGAGCGGCATACCAACAAGGAAGTCATGTCGTACAGCACCTCGTGATAGTCCTACCCATAAGAGGAACCATCCAAGCGTAGCGAGTATAACAAGTTCATTTTCTGATTTTTCTTTTCGGAAACTTGCAATGCCAAAAGATAAGACACTTAGAACTAATGAAACAGAGAAAAGGATATTACAGGTACTTTCTCCAACCCATTCGTTGAGATAATCCCGAAAGAACGTTGTTGCGGCAAACAGGGCCAGCGAGACCGCCATCGGAATTCCTTTTAATTTCCATGAATGGAGACTTGCTGCTATTAACCCGACACTGCCTAAAACAAAAATTGCACCGTGTCGGTTCCACCAATATCTGAAATCTGGGTCGGCCATTTCACTTATGGTCTTCATGAATTGGTTCTCATGAAACGGGTATGCTGTTTCTTCGAAAGTGTTAGCTTGCGTAATGATATAAACGATACCTGCTGTAATGCTAAGCAACGTTAACCCCCATGCCAGTTTTCGTGCATTAAGGCGCAATTGTTCTACGTAAGTCAGTAGCAGATATCTTATGCCGCGCAATATAAGGACTGCCAACGGTGGAAAGAGCATAATCGCAGCAAGGTGTGTATTAGAACTGTATCCGCTTCGGTAGGCGGGGCTTATAATATAGAGCCATGGGACAAACATAAGCATCCAGAGGACATACTCTATTAGGCGATCTTCAGTGTCTGTGGTACAAAACTTCCAAAGTTCTATGGCAATTATAATTATTAGGAAGAATCCAAATCCTTCCCAACTCATTCCGCCAAGAAAGGCAGTAGCACCGCCGAGAGTCGTTGCTATCCATCTTCGCCATCCTGGTTCCATTCGTTCTTTCCAAAGGTAACTTATCACTGCAAGAATACCGAACATCCAGCACCATGCGTCTCTGTCACCGAACCCTGCTGCACTGCGCTCAATGCTACCAGGTAAAGTCGCGAGTAATAGGATAACAATAGCGGCGAAATAGACTCCATGGGCGCGGACAAGAAAAAGACATAACACACCGAGGCCTACAATAAAACAGATACAGGGTAAGTAAACTTGGATGTGGTATAACGTAAGCTTTGGAAATATCCATCCGATCGACTTATGGATATAAGCAATACCATAAGCATAGAGATACAAACGTTGTCCATTTTCTCTACCTTCCGGCAACCAACGGCGCATATCGCGGGCCGGAAGTATTCCCTGCTCAGCAATCTCTTGTGCCTGCAAAGCGTAGAGATAGGCATCGTTAGAGGTAAATTGATTGTCAGGTAATCTTCCGACACCTTGGATACGAATCCAGCAGGCAAGCAGCAAAATGGCACATAAAAGAAATTTTTGGTAGAACTTCATAATGTTGTGTTACAACCGAATGGCATATTGCCAACCGAATGTGAGAATCCACCTTTTTTTTAGTTGTATACCTGTAAGATTCTGATGTACAGGCATAGTGAACTCAACTGCAAGCCGCTGTCCTGCCAACGGTTTCCCGGCTGGGACCATCAGATTGCTTGAAATAGCAACGTCAAGCTGGGTGCCTCCACGGAAATCAGGTCGGTGGCTTGGACTCATGTTTGCGTTCAAATCTGGGGGACTACCAGTGATCCGCCCGCTGTGTGCCAACAGAAGTCGTCCTCCGAAGCTCAGCCAATCACTTATCTGTCGAGCTCCCCATGCAGTAACGTTGACGGTATTTCCGTGGCGATATTCACTGCTATTGGTATGCAGAGGAAATGTCCCGCATAATTGGCTACCATAAGACCAATTTCCGTGATATCCGAAAAGCGTCACACCTGGTCTTCCTACAAAGGAACCGCTACCGAGTTGCATGGGATAGGGCAATATGTTTCCATCCATTCCTGTTTGTTCAATTGAACCAGTCGGTAGTGAAACTCCAATGTTTCCGATAACATTGAGATGGTCTGTTTTCCACAATGTGAGTAGAGATTCTAATTTAACATCGCCAATCCCGGCACTTGACATCTCGTGCTTGCCGACAGGATGATCATGATGACTTGTTGTATGGTCGTGTGCTCCTTCCATTTCCATGTGGTGTTGTTGATAGTTTGTCATTGCCATGATCGTGATTTTGTCATGCGGAGCGAACATGACACCGATCATGTGCATTTTCATGTCCATCTGTGTTGGCACCATCATAAAATCTTTTAGCACGTCAGCAGTTTCAAGTGCGGTGGTGCCTGAACGTAGTTCTCGCATATCCATTGCCATGAACCTGTAGGATAGCATCCATTCACCCGTTTTGTGGGCATGATCACCCATAACTCCAATAGGCGCGTGACTATCAGGGCGAGAACCTGGGCTATCAGCAGAAACGAAAGTGTGAACTATTAACAGTAGAAAAACGGTAACGATGTTTGTGCTTGATCTCAATTATTTCTCCTTATCTAATTGATTCTATGGGGAACATCTATGCGAAGCGCAGAGCAGGATAAAGCGTCGTATCCCATAGCAGAGTAGTGCTGTCATAGCTACCGCCTGCCATAGCACCCTTTCGTTTCAATAGATACTTTTCAATAGACACTGATGTATCCCAGCTGCCTTGTCAGCAAGAAAATACAGCTACCCATAAACAGCAATGCGATCGCTAAGTTTCCGATAGTGTTCTGGTGGGTCTTAAACATTTTAGACATTATTCTTTCCTTTCCCATATATAGGGTTTGTAAAATACAAGAAGTTGGACAAAGTTTAAACTAAAACATAAAAACACTTTGCCTTGTCACAACGCCCATCGCGAGAAGACAAGGTATAAACGCGTCGGGACAACTCCCAATGTCATAAACTGTAACAACTATAACAAAGACACCTTACAAAACGCCTTAACGTCATAATCTCATAAAAATATATGTAGGTAACGCAAAGGTTACCTACATATAAAGTCAAACTGCGATATTATTTGACTTTTACCGATCAAAGGAGATCGAAACTTATTACGACCCAGTAGAAACCGGACCATTATACGTTTCTAATCAAAAGCTACGTGATCATTAGGGTCTACATTATGCTGAATTCCACCGATATTAAAAGTCCCATTAATTGTTGCAGCTTTTTTATGTTTGGGCGCGGGTAGACAGAAGTGTTTTACGACGCTCGAAAACGCAAATTTTAAAGTGCCTCCGTTATAGGCTCCTAACTTAACATCGCATAAAAAGAAAGTTTTTAAACATTATTTTCTCCTATTTAAAATTTAAAAATTGAGGGGCATCAATTGCTAACACACATGCAATAGATAACACTATCAGGAAACCAACACCACTGAGAACCCATTTGTTTGTCAAAATATCACGGAACATATTAGACCTCCTTTCGTTGAAAAATAGACACACAAGTCAAGTCAATAATGATCACTTTTTTAAGTCCAAATACGTAGGGCTATACTGTCCGATTTTTACATCATAGAAATGTAGTGTGCCCGCCCGGCTGGCAATGACGAGGCGTTCACCGTCTTGTGAGAATTTTACGGCAGAGACATCATAGGTTTTTTTGCGTCTACCTTTTGTCCTGGCCATTTTCTCTCTGTCTACATACGCAGGAAAACGGCTCCGTAGACTGCGGGTGTTCACGTCCCAGAGCGTGAGTGTCTTGTCCGCGCTGGCTGTAGCGAGCGTGTGTCCATCGGGTGAAAAGGCGATATCGCGGATTTCACCCGTGTGGGTTTTGAGGGATTTTAGGAGGTTGCCGGTATTCACATCCCAGAGATGCGCTGTGAAGTCCCAGCCGCCGCCAGTCGCAAGGAGTTTGCCATCGGGTGAAAAACATATCCGGTTGATGGAGCCTAAGTCTTTATCGGGGGCGTGTCGTAATTCACCGGTGGTGATATCCCAGATCCGTAAGGTGCCTCCTGCACTTGCGAGGGTTTTGCTGTCTGGCGAAAAGGCGAGGCCGTTGACCTGCCCTGGATGTCCTGTGAGACTCCGGGTATATTTACCGGTGCTGATCTCCCATAAACGGACTGTCCAGGTGCCGTCTGCTGTCGCAAAGAGTTTGCCATCGGGTGAAAAGGCGAGTGCTGTAATAGAATCGGGGTGTTCCTCAAGCATAGCGAGTGCCTTGCCTGTTGCTGTCTCCGAGATGTAAATGCTTTTTCCGTGGACACTGGCGAGCATGGATGCGTCCGCGGAGAATGTCAAAACCTGCGATGGGGGCATTTCACCGGGGGCGGGTGCTGTGAACTGTGAGACGGCATCGCCTGTGTGGGCATCGTGGACAGAGATGCCGTCGGACGTTGACACAGCAACACGGGTGCCGTTCGGTGAAATGATAATGTTCAAGGGCCCTGCCGTGTCCGAGTGAGAGAGTGGCAGGAACCCTAAGATGAAGATGCATGCGATGTAGAGACGCCTCGCCTTTTTCATACACCTGAACCCCTTTTTTTTGCAAGAGTGCCATTCTGTAAACGTGGTTTCTAAAGAACGCTGCCGGGGGACGCTTTTAGTGTCTGGCAGCGTTCTTTATTTCAGAGGACTGATTCGGCAGCCGCAGGTCGTAAAGCCGACCTGCAGCATGCACTTTTTAGTTTTCATCCGAATCGTCATCGCGTTGAAATTTGTCCCACTTGTCATAGCCTTGTACGAAAGCATTTGAAACCCCCGCTGCATGTAGCGGACCAAATTCACTAGCAACTGCAAATATCCATTCATTTTTGAAAGATCCCTGCGCGGAACCTGCAGGGTCGCAATCCGCGACATCGGCGTAGACGGAGAACATTCCATTCCTCAGTCCAGGGGTCCCGATCAATGCATCGGCAGTATTTACAATAAACAGACGAAGTGTGGTTGTAAGGGCACCGTAGGCGTCGGCTTTTTGGACCCACACTACAACGCCGACAATGAGAAGTAAAATGAGAAGTAAACTGGATAGAATTTTCATAAGAATCTCCTTATTTTTCAGAGGGTTTTAACCAAATAATGATGCAAAAACTGACGGGCCCCTCTAAACCGCCTTGCATCCTAACCAATGACAGAGCGGACAGTTTCCAAATTTCATTAGTTAGTTAACACCTTCATTTTTCATCGGCCGTTAGGAACGTTTCGGGGTCATACCCCGCTGTATGTTTTTCAACAAACTTGATTTCTGGGTATGATGCTTCCAGACCAATGATATGCATTTCTTCTAATGTAAAATTCCGGTCGTGGGTCCCAAGGAGGGTACTCGGAACACGAATGGTTCTGGGAGGCTTATCAGGGGACCTGACCGTCCTTTTTTTCCACGATACGTAAAGGGTATCCGGATAGAGTGGATAGACTCTACCGTTATCGAAATCCAAGAAACCATTAATGAAATCGTGATCGCCTTGATTCCAGAGTTTTATCAAGACGCGATCGATCATCTCGTGATCATGCATATCGCCTTTTTGATAATTCGGGAACATATCATCGTCCCAGATGGGTGTCATCGGAAAACCCTCGGGGGTTTCTGGAAAATCAGCGGGGACTTTTTCCTCTGAACCCATATCGTCAGGTAAAAACGTATCCGAGAGGTCAAAGGTCTCGTTTTCCAACGCCTCTGTCTCCTCAACCATCGTTTCTATGTCCGTGTTTTCTTCGGGCGTATTCACAACGCCTTCGGTTTGAAAATCAACAGGTGCGGTGCTTGTCGCCTGCTTGTTTTCGATCAACGACACCGCTTGCGGTCTCTTTCCAAACTCGTTTTCTGTCGTGCGTTGGGCGTGCCAACTATACAGCAGGCTGCCCCAAACAACGATGACAAAGAACGCGAGACCGGCTTGTATCAAACGACTGGAAAGTAAATTACGAAACATATATTATCACTCCTCTCTTGGGATTGATGGAAAAATGCCTGTAAGCAATAGGTAGGAGAGTGCGGCAATCCTTCCATTATTAGGTGCGAACCTAAAAGTCACAATAAATCAGCGTCAACATTGAGCGGGCGCATGGTGATATTTCCTTTCCGATGCAAAATAATGAACTCATAGCGAGTAAGAACTAAGAACTGAGGGACCATATTTCAGTCCCCACAACCGCTCTTACATTCTTGCGGGGTCATTCTTACGGGGTTGAATCACCACCACAATTAGAATCTGAAGTACAACCGCATGCCGCATCTTCATTACCAGGATCTTGACAGTCACATTTGTAATCATCATTGCCATTAGAGCCAGATAATTGATTGGCACTGCCACAACCGCCAACAGTGGTTTCAGCGACTAAAGTTTTCCCACCGCCACAGCTGCTCACAGTCGTATCTCCGCAGCAACATCCTTTCGCTGCCTCAGACTCTGAGGTATCCCAACTGCCTGTCAGCAGGAAAATACAACCACCCACAAACAACAAGGCAATCGCTAAGTTTCCGATTGTGTTCTGATGTGTTCTCAACATTTTACTCATTATTCTTCCTTTCCCATATATGGGCTATAGGGTTTGTAAAATACAACGTTTGAAATAACAATATAAAAACCTTACCCCACACCAACGCATGTTTGCGAGGAGACACGCGTAAAGGCATAGGATCAAGTTCTAAATAATAACATGATACATGAACATACGATTTTTGTCAAGTATTTTTTTCTAGAAATATGAAAAATCAATACTTTTAAGTTCTTTACGCATTTTAGGACAAAATTTTTTCCTTATATATCAGTTTTAAGTGTATCAATAAGTGATCCCTTCTTGAGGCTAAAAGTTCAAGACGACTTAAGTAGCCACCTGCAATGGATAGAGAGTTGCTGATGTCTGTTCCAATCGTTTCTCTATTTCTGACCGAGACGTCAAATCCTTTGCCAATAATACTAAAAAACCACCGCCACCTGCCCCTGCGATTCCATGACCAGAGCATAAATCGGAGACCGGATCCAACATCGCATCAATTGTTGGATTCGTAGTGTCGGGGTTTAGGATTTTCTTTCCTTCCCAATAGCACGTCAGAAGACGACCAAATTGCTCAATATCTCCGGCTACCAACGCATCACGCATCAAATACGCATCAGAGCGTAATTGTGTCAATGTTGCGACCATTTCTTCCCGTCGGGAGAGCCAATCGGCTACTACCTGTTCCAAAATATTCTTCGCCACCCGTTGCTGACCGGTATAGACCAAAAGGAGCTGCTCCTCTAATTCCTGCAAGGTATCAGGTGCCAGAATAATCTGTTCCACAGAGAAACGCTGTGGCATTCCCGGTTCTGTTGTCGTCAGTTTCCACCCCGGCACGATACCACCAACCTGATCCTGCCATCCACCGCCGGACGTAAGCATCTGTTCAACAGCAAGCACTTGATTGAACAAATCCTCGTCAGTCCATTGCACACCCATTAACTGCCAAAGTGCTTTCACTAATCCGCCAGCGAGGATACTGCTGGTTCCGAGGCCCGATCCCATAGGTACGTCACAGTGACTGATTAGTTCTAAACCAGAAGAACTATCTGTGGCACCTCTAATGTTGATCGTGTTATTTGACACTTCAAGCAGACCTAACGCCTTCAACACTGTGCGATGTAATGCCAAAGGATCGTTTAGGTGAATAGGGGTTTTTAAAGATTCAATATCATGAAACGCTGCTTCCTTTCTTTGATCCACAGACTTTAGTCGGATGACGGGTTCAGCGATCCAACGGGCAGTGACAGAGATCGGATAGCGTCCATTCAATAACAAGGCAACATTCAACACAGCACCACCTTTCTCTAAACTGATGGGTGGGGTATCGGTCCAACCCCCCGCGAGATCGACTCGAACAGGCAGATGGACGGTCACAGCAGTGGGCATGTCACCTATGAATTCGGAATTATACGGCACTTTCATGGTTGGTGCGACGATGTTTTTTGATACGGCTTCACGAACAGCGGCAAATGCCTGCGTATAGTGGTAATCTCGCTTTTGCTTATAGTCTGTTAGATCAGGAGGCTTCCCTATTGGGAGTGAGACAGGTATCGGATCATTCAACGGAGGTGTTTCTATAAATGGCGAGCAGAGATCGGCTGCAATTTTATGTAATCGCGCTCGGTGCAACGGGTTCTCAATACGTCCGATAACATCATCAAAGACAGACATCGCCCTTTGATATCCGTAAGGTGTCAAGATCGGTCTAAACAGGGACCGGACATCAGTATCTATTTCTGTTTCGACCATCTCTGCGATAGATGCTGCTACTTTAGACGCTTCTACTTGTTGTTGTTGAACAAAAGCTTTTACCCTATCAGCGCGTTGCATGATCTCTCCCATAGAGAGTCGCTCACTGTTTCGCCATTCTGCTCCGGGATTCTGAAACCAGTTGGGACGCTCTATTGAATCTTCCATTGAAACACTAAACACAACAGTGGAATCGGCGCTGTTATAGGTAGGATAGAGACGGGCATTCCAGAGACAACGTTGGGACACGTCTGCCACCTGGTCTTTGTCCCAAATCACATCAGGCGTTAATTCGTGCTGTTGGAGCCATTGGGGTATAGATTCACCAAAGAGCGTGGCTTCATCTCCACAGACGGTGGGCACATCCGTCACGCCATACGTAAGGTTAACCCATATCTTCTCATTCAACGGAACCTGACACGAGATTGACGTGTGTGCCTTAATCGGGTGTTTAATTAGTTCAAAATACTCTCGCGTTGTGCCGGTATGGGTAAATTCAAGCGATGGCGGACTACAAGCACTGAATCTAAGCGTAGACAACACTTCCCACAATGTAATCCGAAGGGATGGGTTATTGTTTGTAAACTGATGACGATCTGTTTGGGTTGCCATGGCAGGAAGCATGTCACTGTAGAGATCAACATAACCACCTTCATCAAGACTGTCGACTAATAAATGTAACTGCTTCACAGCAGTGGGATAAAAGAGTACAACACCGGTATCTATAGCTACATGTCCCTTGGGATCACAGACACCTGCTTCACGTAACCTATCGGAGGGGTACTTTTGTAGACAACGTAGAATTTCGCATGTATCAGGGGCAACGTCATAGACACCGAGGCGACTCCCTAATTCAGGTGCCCCCCAATAAACAACTCCAGTCACTTCGGAGTCTTTCGGGAGAGTAATTGCATTGAGAGGCGATGTCAAAACTTTTGAGTCGTTCAACTGTATACAAGTGTCTCCACATGCAATGACGATCCCAGCATCAATCTGAGTACCGAGGAACGTCAGAAAGTTGAACATCACCTCAAAGATGGAGTTCAGTGGAGGTGGAAGCGCGGCAAAAATCTTTCCTAAAAGACTCTGATGCGGAATTCGTTTGCTATCGCCACCGGAATGGAGTATGAGAAGACGACTGTCTATTCCGGGTGCTTCTTGACCGATACTTTTCAAATATCTGAGGACATGGAGTGTTGCGCCACCACTGCCAATACGCATTCCATTAGGATCAGGAATTACAAGGCATTCTGTTTCTGGATGAAGCACGCCAATCCTTTTTAGACGTTGGAGCTGGAACCGATAGATGACCGCTTGGGATTCATTTGCGGCAGTGAGTATACATTTGTCCCAGACTTTATCGCGCACTGTAATTTTCCTTGTATATAAATAGTCATCCTTAATCTACAATAATATCGTTATCTACAATAATATCGTTGTACTTCTTCCAATGATTCTTTTTATTGCAAAGCATGGTTTTTAACCATAGGGGCATATACTTCTGGTTGGTACCCAAAAAATAGCCTAAAAACCTTATAAATTCATAAAGCATGGCATAAGGTAGATGTTTTACCTTGCCATGTTTCACAAGGTATTGACATTCCGCTTTGAGATATTTTAAGCCTTTAATGATAAAAATTGCTTTCGGATATTCTATTCTTTTATGGCGATAAACGTATGATAACGTCGCACCAGTGTCAAAGAACCGTCGGAATACCTGCTTTAAGGTATAATTATGAGAATGATACACGACAGACTCACTTGTATAAGCAATCTTATAACCGGACAACACCACCCTTTTTGCCCATTCATGATCTTCACTCATCAACATCTCGGGGAGTTTTATTTCTTCCCAAATATCCTTTCGTATTGCAGAATTTGTATTGGAGAAAAACATAAGATCTGTCAGTTGGATATTACCTCGGTCATCCGTTTCTCGTATATAATTCTTCGTTGGATAAAAATGTTGGATAAAGAATTCTTCCATAGGAGTCGCGTCTTTTTTCGGATGTTGTCTGCCAAATACACCTGCCACCATTGGATCTTTAAAAGGTGTTAGCAAATTTGTGAGCCACTGTGGATCTTTTATAACAACGTCTGCCGACAAGAAGATCAAGTATTTTCCACTTGCCACTTGTGCACCGTAGTTTCGAGTGCCGCCATAATTATAATTGTCTTCTTCAACGCGAATAAACTCAACTAGAAAGCGTTTTGCAATTTCAGGAGTCTTATCGTTAGAGGAATCTAAAATAATAGTTTCGATCTCACCTGAAAAATCTTGATGATATACGCTACTAAGTAAGTCTTCAATATTATCTTCAACATTTTTGGTGGGAAGAATTAAACTAACTTTTGTCATTTAAATACTCACAGTAAGTTAACTTTTTACCACTGTGGAAGCTTAACAATTTGAGCCATAGCTTCCTGCCAGTATTCATAATCAAAAACAGGTTTTACACAATATTTATGATAGTTTTCTATTGTAGGATCCAACCCTAATTGATTAACCATCTGTTCATGCATCCATTTACTTGGTTTCACCTTTGAAGGATTTCTTTTTGACGTATTAGTATTTTTCGCCATTACCAGTGCTGAGATTGTTGGTATTTCGCCATACTTCCATTTAGTATTTCTGCTTAACCTACAAAATTCACTATTTATAGCATTAAGTATATCACAATACCATCTACGAGAATTACCAATAAAAGGTTTTAATTCTGAAAAGATGCGGATTTCTTTATTTTGTGCAAGGTATATCAACACTGGTAAAGTAGCTCTGGCACATTTCTGGTAGTATTCATCACCAAATAATTCAGTTTCTGTAATTGGTTTTATAAACATAGCATTTTTCACCAAAGAAAATACGATTGACATTTTATATATTAGAAACATATAATAACCGATATGCATTTGCCTGTCAAATAAAAAACAGTATTGTTGGCATAAATGTGAACAATTATGTGAAGTGCCATTGAGTTTTTAGACCAGAATTCAGTGTCGTAGATTTCTTCCTCTTTGAGAGTTCTGATAAATCATTTCAGCGTAACCGTTCACCCAAGGATGTCCTCTATTAGATAACGAAATCTCAATTCCATTATCAGTTAGAGTAGAAATACAGGCTTCTGATAAATACTGAACTCCCTGATCACTATGATGGATCTATTGCATTTGATAAGCGTAATCATCCCAATTCTATTGATGATTCAATTACTTTATTTGGATCAATACTGTATTTATGCAACACTCCACGTATCCCTTCCTTTGTGTATGATGCTACATAAGGTGAAAGTATTATATGCTCTATTAGTTGATCTAAATTCACTTTTACCCACCATGTATTGGGTACACCAACATAGTTGTTAGAACTTGTTCTAAAATACACACAATCTTCTTCCCATTGAGGATGGCGTTTCTCACTAAGTCCCCAATTTTTATCATAGAATGGAATCTCAGATAAACACATAGTTTTTAGATGTATGTCAGTCATATACCTGAAGTCTATTACGATACGCACTTCATTCTCGGACTTATATATATTCTGTTTGTGAAATATAGGTTGGTAAAAAAGTTCTTCTACCGTATCAGGATCCAAAAGGTTTTTTTTACCGTAATTCTTAAATCCTGTTATATGTTCTGTGTCATAATCTTTATATTGTATTTTGCCTATATGCAGGGGTTCTGCACAAACAAAAGCCTTTTTTATTTGATTTATTGTTGTTTTTATCGCAACGCTTGAACCTTGATGTCTATACCTGTCCCACATCAATATATTTTCTTCATTGGCAGTAGACCAGCAGTGTATATACATAAAGTGCCTTGATAAATTATGAATTAAATTTGAAAATGTCTCATTTTCCCATTCAGCTTCAGGTGGATGGTAAATTAATCCGGGTGAATCATTTCTAAAATGTTCTTGACGAGAACAGTAGTATTTGTCTTTTTTGACGGGTGTGTTATCTTCCCACAACGGGTGAGATAACACTTCTTTATAAGAAGGTTTTGATAATGTTGATTCAAGTATGTCCTCGTATATAGTGACTGATGAAAAACAAATACTCTGGCGATATAGCATTGATAATAACTGATATATATTCAGGTAGTGCATCACTGGCGTACCGTCAGGTGGTCTTTCTATGTAACGTTTGTTTTTAAGAAACATTATCGTATACTTCCTTTTTTGCTATTTGACTTGAAACCGAGCAAAAAACATCTGGTGTCGCTGCGCAAAACAAATTGATATACGCTGAATACTCAACAGATAAAACCGGCTGAAGTGCCATCGATTTTTTATTCCATAATTCAGTGATAGTTAAGGCAAGTTTTTTTCATCAAATTCAATAGGTGTCAAATAACCTAAAACCGAGTGAAAGTGTTTCCACTTGAGAGTTGAACACCGCTGACGTTATGTTTACAACAGAGTTCCGCTTGTGAACTATGACTACACAGTACCTCAATTAGAACTTCTGCTTTAAACTCTAGAGTGAATTTCCTTCGTTTGGTTCTCCATCGGATTTCTCCTTTCAATTATATCAAAATCTTGTCTAAAGTAGCAGTCTGAATTTTCGATGGCAGGACAAGAAATAAACATTTGGCCTTTAGGGTATATCGTTTCGACTTATTTCAACATATAACTTTTCTGGCTGCCCTATTTTTTCATATATAAACGGCATATCTACAATTTTACGTTCACCTTTCCTATTGGTAATAATAAGCTGAAGTTCGTCTGTACCGTAATCATACTTTCTATAATCACTGTCTTCTGTTGTAACTTCCTTATTATGGTTTGCCTTGTTAGTTGCTTCATATTTTGGAACATATTTTGGAAAAGTATATGCCCCAACATATAGTATTACAATTAATAATAATAAGTAAAGAATATAAGTAAAACCTTTACTTGTAAAAAACCTCATCATAGGATTGCCATTTTCATTCTGCATTATCTCTCCTTTTTAATAATTCTAACAATTGATCCTTAATAAAATAAGATTGTAGTAACAAAATGCCCAATGCAATAATTACAACATGTAATAACCATCCGTATATATCTCGCAAATAAAATGTTCCAAAGACTACGACTATAAGAAAACCATACTTAAAAATAATAGGTGCATATAATTCATGGTTTGCTAATTCTATATAATCTTTTTTTGCACTTATATTAAGCATTCGTTTATGAAAGTTGATTGGTAGGTCAAATTGACCTTCTAAGTTTCTAATTATTTTTTCTCGATTAGAATTTGATATTAAATATCCAGATGCATTTTGTATCCATGATTCTGTTATTGCAGCACCTAAAAGACATATACCAAATAACGCAAACGATATAAATGACAAACTTATTTCATCAGTTGAATCTGGATTTACACCTAAATTAAAAATACCACCTTTATTCACAACAAAGGCAGATAATGCTAAAACTAAAAAAGACATGGCATACATATAATAACGATTGACATTTACCCTTCTATCACTGCTTTTGTTGAGCATTTCGACTTGAAGTTTGTAAATATCTAAACACATTTGACGTTCATACCTTTTTAAGGATTTGCCATTCTGTTTATCACTCACATATAACTCCTACTTAAAACGTCTATGCCAACATACCTGTTGACATAATCGTTAGATTCTTTATTAACACAAACAAAATAGCACTTATTGAATATTTGTGCAATGTTTTTCTTACACAGTGCTTGTATTTAACGACACGGAGTTGATTATCATAACATTAAAAAAGTTAGAGTATATCTGCTTGTTACGATGAAATAATATTAGGCTTCCCTATTTAAATAATTTGCCACCATTAATTTTGTCAAGTTAGATTTTAAATTCAAATGTAAACAAAAATATATTTGACTTATGATCTTATTTATTCTATAATTTTTCAAAATCTAATGGAGAATTAACCACATGCAATATCCCGATTATACCCAATATAAATTAACCGAACTTCAACTTACAAGTGATGAGTTCTTTAACCTAATTTTCATGGGACCTCCACCAATATGGAAAAAGTATCCAAGCCAACATAGTTTATTACTCAAACTTTGTTTCAAAACAATCAGAGAAGTTGTAGATACAATAAAAGAACATTTGGGAATTACAAGCCTTCACTCTAAAAAATCAACAGATGTTTTTCAAAGACTCCAAAATATTGAAGCCAAAGACCAAACAGGACAAGATGAATCCGAACCTTGGTTCGAAAAACACCTAATTCTTAGCGAGAAATTTGATAAAAGATTGATGGATCCTTTGTGAGTTAGAAATCCTTCTATACATGGTGATGAAAAACAATACTGCAATAAAGACAAACAACATCTATATATACAAGATGGAAATCATAGAGCACTTGTATACGCTATACGTGTTGGATGTGGAGAGGATGGCGGTTATAAACCTGTAAAAGCAATTCATGCGACATCATGGAAATTTGCTGAGGGTCTACTAAAATACAGAATACAGGAATCAACTGCACTGGAAGATAACGGAAATCTCTATCCAGAAATAGAAGATTATATTACGGGGTTTAATGCAGATATACAAATACTCAAAAGAATTGAAGACAATTAAACCTGCATACTATCTTTTATAGACTTCCAAAATATGCCCTTGTTGACTGTTATTATACTTATAACATGCCTCTGCCACATATAAAGGTGTATATGCCACAGAACAACGGTGATAGGTCCCGTATCATACCTGTTTGAGTAAACTGTCGAGTTCGCTAAGAAATTCAGTGATCTCAAAAATCTGCTCAAGACGGGAGATAGGAATAGATCGTGATTTTTGACCGTGCCATTCGAGTATAACTGTCTGTTCTTTTTCCTTTTCTGACATTGCTATTCTTCTTCCAAAGGTGTATATTCAGTCTAATAACCTAAACTCCACAATAGTAGTTCTTTCATTATTAAGTACATACTGACAAACGATAGATTAGTCAAAAACTACTTATTGCGTAGGTTTGTAAAGCCTTTTCATGCTGATTCGTGGGGGTATAAAGCGTTGCAAGCTGCCGTTGCGTTTTGATGTCATCGGGTGCGGCTATCACAATTCGTTCATAGATTTCTATTGCTTGTTCTAATTGGTTTAGTTCTATATGGTGTTCTGCTCTTCTGATGAATTCATCTATAGATGAATGGTCTTCTTCTATTTCCTGTGCTTCAAGTCCGGTCATGGATGCACTTAAAGTGATGAATATGAAAAAGACACTGTAAAAGGATTTCAATAGTGACAAAGGAATATACCTCCTAATATGTTGTGCAGATGCCAACGTATTTTTTGTTATACCATTTCCAATTGATA
>JAAXGN010000062.1 GCA_012267415.1 Candidatus Poribacteria bacterium
ATAGTGTCCATCTGTGGGATGTGAACACAGGTTATCTCCGAAAAATCATCCAATTTTGATGCTAATTCTATTTGGTAAAACAGGATATGTATCACCATTTTGAGCAGCACAAAAGGAGTCCTAACCGATGAAAAGTAGATTGTTTTCAATATTGATAGCACTGCTGATGTCACTCCCATTTATGAACTGTGGTCTCCCACCAGGTTCAATGGAGGATCCGCTGGATGATCCACAACAGGAACCGCAACAAGCGCGTTTACAAGATGAAGACAAAGGGAACACAAAGAAACATAGGATCAATGATATAGTATATTCACCAGACGGCACCAAGCTTGCTGTTGCCACTGGCAACGGTGTTTGGCTCTACGACGCACAGACAGGTCAGGAACTTGTTCAATGTGCAGGACATATTGATAAAGTCTTTAACCTTGCCTTCCGTCTGGATGGAAAGATTTTGGCAAGTGTCGGTCTCGGTGATGATCAGACTATTCGTATATGGGATGTGCAAACGGGAAAAAACCTACGAACATTCAAACAACAGGCTTGGGATGTAGCGTTTAGTCCAGATGGAAAAACTATCGTATGCGGTGATGCTTCCCATAAGGTATATCTGCTGGATGCCGACACAGGCAAACTCCTACGCACATTCATTGGACATACGGGTTATGATTATCATGTTCAGAATGTAGCGTTTAGTCCAGATGGAAAAACTATTGCAGGTATGGGTAGTCATAGCGGGACTGTCATTCTATGGGATGCAAACACAGGAAAACTTTTGAGAACATTCCCAGGGGAGGCAAACCAGACGGGTCTAAATCTATTAGTTTTTAGTCCGGATGGTAGGATGCTTGCAAGTTCACATGATCCTGGGAGCATTTCTCTGTGGGATGTGAGTACGGGTAAACGCCTGCAAGCAATCACAAATGTTCCAACTATTTGGAAAGCAAGTTCTGTATTTAGTCCTGATGGAAAGATGATCGCCTGGAAAAAAAGTCTGGATATTGTCTTGTGGGATGTGAACTCAGGAAAAGAAGTCCGAACACTTACAGGATATCGGGAGAAGAACCCATTACGTCGGGACCGGTTCGGACGATATATTTGGTCAGAGGATGCCCCGTTTGTTTTCTTCGCATTCAATCCGGATGGAAAGACGATCGCAACAGCCGGTTTTCATAGTGTCCATCTGTGGGATGTGA
>JAAXGN010000083.1 GCA_012267415.1 Candidatus Poribacteria bacterium
TAAGGAGAATAAAATGAAACTGTCACATGTTCTTTTACTAATTATCTTTTCAGGCATCTTCTCTGTTGGTGTTGTTATTGATATTTCATTAGCAGAATCAAGATATGACGAGGATATGCCTTATGAAACTTATGTACGTGGGTTGCGTTCTGGCGGCGATGAAGATAGGTTACATGTCTACATGTATGCAAGAGCGTCAAGTACCGACCGCGCAAGAAATGGAACTTTGGTGATAGAATTTGCGTTAGACAACGCATTACCTGAACGACTGCCAATATCTCCTGTTAATAGGCACTATTGGCATTCTGATAGTCGCACTTTTCCATTTGAAGAAAACGGAGGCTATGTTCAGGCAAATGCTTATGGATTAGACACAGGGGGAGCACCGCATAGTGCAAGTGCTAGAATAGACGTACCTCCGATGCCACCCCCTACACCACAGCAAGGTACCGATCCCGAACCACAAGTGGGTATAACTTCAACGGATTCAGATGATACGGCTTCTCCTGGCGAAACTCATGACTACAGACTTATCACAGATGCACCCTATTATTGGGTAGGTTGGTATGTAAAGGCACCATGGGATACAAGTGATAGGGGAAGTTTTATAACTGATGAACTTGGAGATGGAACAAAAACTGAATCAACATTCAGCTATACGTATCCAAGTGGTAGCATGCATACCGGTGATTTTTTGATAACAGCGGTCATCTATCGATGGTCTGATATGTCTCAGTATGAGGAGACATATACTGAAACAGTGTCGTTAGAATAAGAAACCGTGTCATATTTATCAGTGTGAATAATAACAGACAGGTATCCTTGTGGTTACCTGTCTTCTCTTCATCTATCAAGTAGGATAGCATCTATATGGTCCTATCAGAAAAAAGTTGACATGTAAAATGAAAGACCATAGAATGATTAAGAGGCACAATGGCAAAAATAAAAATTACCTTCCCAATCTAAAATAGACGTTTAGAACAGCACTGAAGGAGTCCTCACCCATGAAGAATAAATTGTTTTCAATATTGACTGCACTTTTGATAGCACTCCCATATATGAATTGCGGCCTTCCACCAGGTTCAATGGAGGATCCGCTGGATGATCCGCAGCAGGAACCGCAACAAGTGAGTTTACAGGATGAAGACAGAGGAAACACAAAGAAACACAGGATCAATGATATAGCATATTCACCAGACGGCACCAAGCTTGCTATTGCCACTGGCAACGGTATCTGGCTCTACGACGCACAGACAGGTCAGGAACTTGCTCAATGTGCAGGACATATAGGTAAGGTCTTAAACGTGGCATTTCGTCCGGATGGAAAGACTATAGCAAGTGTCGGTATCGGTCATGATCAGACTGTTCGTATATGGGATGTGCAGACGGGAAAAAGCCTACGAACATTCAAATATCAGGCTTGGGATGTAGCTTATAGTCCGGATGGGAAAACTATCGTGTGTGGCGATTCTTTCCATAAGGTCTATCTGCTGGATGCGGACACGGGCAAACTCCTACGCACATTCACTGGACACATGGGTTATGATCATCATGTTCAGAACGTAGCGTTTAGTCCGGATGGCAAAACGATTGCAGGTATGGGTAATCATAGTGATACCGTTATTCTATGGGATGCAAACACAGGAAAACTTTTGAGAACATTCCCAGGGGCGGCAAACCAGAATATACAAAATTTATTAGTTTTTAGTCCAGATGGTAGGATGCTCGCAAGCGGGCAGGATCACATGACTATTTATCTCTGGGATGTGAATACGGGGAAACGCCTGCAAGCAATCACAAATATTCCTACTTTTTTTAAAGTCAACTCTGCATTTAGTCCTGATGGAAAGATGATCCTATTAAGATCGAAAGGTTATGATATTGGCCTGTGGGATGTGAACACAGGAAAAGAAGTCCGAACACTCACAGGATATCGGGAGAAGAACCCACTACGTCGGGACCGATTCAGACGATATATTTCAGATGATACACCAATCAGTTTCTTGGCATTCAATCCGGATGGAAAGACTATCGCAACAGCTGGTAACTATAGTGTCCATCTGTGGGATGTG
>JAAXGN010000022.1:0-593 GCA_012267415.1 Candidatus Poribacteria bacterium
TCTTGAGATGGAGTCTCCTGTCAGATATCACGTGAGCAAAATGGCGATGAAATCCTTGAAAGTCTTTGCTGCTTGCCTCGTCGTTTTCTGCTGTGTGTTTCATCACGATGTGACTGCTTCCCAAGCCAGTTTCCTGTTTAGCAAAACCGGTTCTATTTGGATACCTACAAGAGTGAAGGGTTCTCGACATAAACGGTTTTTATCAAAACCTCATCATTGCTGTGTACTGATTCAAGATTTCTCTCGTCGAGGGAGTCTGGTCATTTTACTACTAATTCTTCTTTCTGGCGACGTCGAACTAAATCCGGGACCTGCCAACAATCAGGTGAAGTGTGTTTGTTCAGTAAATAAAGAATCCGGTCATATGATACAGTGCGAACACTGTTTAAGGTGGTGTCACAGCAAATGTGTGAATATTGCCCCTTCTCTTGCTAGTACCTACCCGTTTGTCTGTCCCTCTTGCGTGAAGGAAGCCGTAACTAATATATCTAATGTGAAGTCAGATATATCAGCCCTTAAATCTCGCTTGAGCAAAGTAGAAGAAGCCTGTAAACACATACCAACACATATCAAGTCCTTAGGTGAAAGTTTAG
>JAAXGN010000022.1:717-1136 GCA_012267415.1 Candidatus Poribacteria bacterium
TCTAACTTTGAAAGAAAATTCAATGTTGTGATCTTTGGACTGAAAGAATCCCCGCAAGGGACTGCACGCCACAATAGGGTGATGAATGACCATGAGTCAGCTGCTGAAACTTTGAACTTTTTGGATTCAAGCATAAGTACGCACTCTATTCGTGATTGCATTAGGCTTGGAAAGTATAACGACAGTCGTAATCGTCCATTGCTAGTGCGCCTAACCAGAGCTTGTGAAGTAATGCTTGCCCTGTCGCAAAGCCACAAACTGTCCAAACGTCCTGGCATTTCCATTAAGCCTGATCTATCTCCAGAGGAAAGATCTACACAGTCTTTACTATTAAAAGAGCGTAAAATTCTCATTGCTTCTGGAACAGAACGGAAAAACATCAAACTACTTGGCAATGTCTTGTTTGTAAACAAACGGAA
>JAAXGN010000030.1 GCA_012267415.1 Candidatus Poribacteria bacterium
CAGCCAAGATGGCGTCATAAACTGTGAAAAGGTCCGTTGTGCATTAAAAAACGCTAACAAAAACATTAAACAAAGAAGTATAATAGCCTTCATAACCATTGCACTTTCTAAACTATGTTTGCATGTATTTATTTAAGAAATTACTTTCAGTTTGATCAGGAAACTTAATAGCGCCGTTCGGAATCATGAGACTTTTTTAGAAGCTCGTAGCGTTTAATTCAGAGGGGACAAATGGATGTTTCCGGCTACTGACGCTGAACTTCGGCTCGATTATCCGCGACGCTGTTCGGGAACTGATGAGCCCGCGATCAGGCCCTCATTGAACACCACATAACTGTAATTTTCTACCACCTGTCATAAACCTTTCAGTCCCTGACCTTTTCAGTGAATTTATGAGAATATTCCGAGAAGAAACTTCAATCACTTTCATTAAAACGCAGCTTTATTTCCGTAATGCTGTGACTGCCTTCATCAGCGTGACTTCCTTGAAACGAAGCAGGGATGACGTTGTCGATTGACCCGAAACCGCCCAATTCATGTTGCAAACTCCTTTCTTTTCATCGGCTGAAATCTGAATCCGGGCAAATCCTTTTTATTATTGTCATTGTTATTGTTATTGTTATTATCACCATCAAATGCCAGCTCGAGTTTGGGAATGACGTTGTTGGTGCTTGTTACGTGTACCGTATCAGAAAAGGTAACGTTGACATAGATAATGTCGCCTGCCACGCGGATGTCATCTGTTGGGCGGCCGTCCACCACACTCATGACAGTGGGGGTAGCGGTATCTATGACAATATCCGTAGAATGGGACAGTGAGCCGGGTGAGCCGGGGGCCGGAAGTCGCATAACTGCAATATTATCAGTCATGACAGATGTTATTGCAACCCCACTGTCCAGCGTGAGGGCGCCGATACCGGTATAGTCAAGGTCGGCAGCAGCATCTCCCGATCTCACCACATATTCAAAGACGAGTGTGTCGGTGTTGTTGCCGGATGCGTATGTAGCGTTGCGGTTGGCATTACCATCCATGTCAAGTTCCAGATTGACGGTGGCAGTAGCGATGTTGCTACCATCAGTATAGACAACTCCTGTCACGGTTACTTCTTTGGAGAATGACACTGCTATTGTTACCGTGCTACCCATGCCATAGGTGCCGTCTGCTGTATCTCGGTCACCATCGGAGTCTCCGATGCCGGTTATTCCAGTGATGGCAGACGCAGTTGCAT
>JAAXGN010000053.1 GCA_012267415.1 Candidatus Poribacteria bacterium
GTTGTTGTTTCCAGTATTCCCGTTATTCCCGTTGTTGCCTTGGTTATTCCCGTTGTTGCCTTGGTTATTCCCGTTATTATTGTTGCCTTGGTTATTCCCGTTATTGCTACCCCCGTTATTCCCATTATTAGTGTTGCCTTGGTTATTTCCGTTATTGCTACCCCCGTTATTCCCGTTGTTGCCCTGGTTATTCCCGTTATTATTGTTGCCTTGGTTATTTCCGTTATTGTTGTTTCCGTTATTTCCGTTATTGCTACCCCCGTTATTCCCGTTATTCCCGTTGTTGTTTCCGTTATTGTTATTTCCACTATCTGGTGAACCACCATTCACATCATCACGGGGACCAACCCCACTGCCACCGCTGTCTTGTTCTTTATCGTCATCAACAGGAGGATCAATGATGTCAACAGGCGGATCAATGACGTCAATAGGGGGATCAATGATGTCAATAGGCGGATCAATGACATCAACAGGTGGATCAATGACGTCAATAGGGGGATCAATGATGTCAATAGGCGGATCAATGACGTCATCTCTAGGTCTTTCAGCGCGAATAACAGCGACTCCTTTATAATAGAAAACGTAAACTACTTTTTTGGGATAGATGTGAATGACCGGTAATCTCGGCTCTCTACCATTCGGTACAAGCGTTACACATTTAGTATCATATCCGTTTGTAAGACAAAGGGTATCTGAATCAGGAGCATACAAGTATCTATCCACATCTTCAGGAGTCAGCATATTTCTTGGAACATCGGAACACCCCATAATATTGATGAGTATGATAAAGATACTTGAAACTAATCCCGATAATATAACCCCGGTTCTTGCAGCAGATTTTATACTATTATGCCATAAACTATATTTATTGAGATGTTTTTTTTTCATGATGCTACTTCTTTCTAACTGCTATTTTAACGTCAGCTTGATTAATCATTTCGGATGCGTTCATTCACGCCATTTCGTATCCGAGAGGCGTGAATTGTAGCACAAACTTTCAGTTTGTGGCACATCTTCGCAAACTGGAAAGTTTGCGCTACATTTATCAAACTCACGCTATTTAGGTTTCAACTGGAGTTTGCTAATACCTCCATCAGATGCTCCACCCTCAACATCAATGTAGAATATCGCTATATGTTCTGATATTAACCCATCAACTTCTATTGTAATTATCGGAGATTCTGTTACAATTGAGAATTCAAACACACGGCTGCCATCAGGTTTATCACGCTGAAAAGGGTTTTTTATTGTGAGTTCATCCTTCTGACGAATAGAATTGATTTTTTGTCCCTCTGCTATTTTTATATTGAAGCCGCTGGTTTCAGGAGTTTCACCACGTTCTGCTTCGGGGAAGGATTCATGATAGTAGATCTGTATCGTCCAACCTTCAGTTATATTAACGATATTCTCTGACGGTTCTGCTGTATTGTTTGTAGGCATATCAAGTTCACCCGAATCTATTAATTCCTGAACAAGATCGGATGTATCTAATGTTCTTTTAGCCTCTAAAATTAGTTTCTCGTTATAGTAAAACAGGTATGTTAAATCTTCAGGATAGATATTCAATATCGCGAGATCACTACTATCAGCTTGATTTGATTCCACACGTTTCACACAGACTGTATCAAATCCATCATGCAGACACACGACATCTTCACCTGTTTTATCAAGAAAATTGTCTACATATTCAACGGTAATAATCGGTCCCGTATAGGGCACATCTGTACACCCAATGACACCTACGATCAGAATGAATGCTGTAAGGTATGTAGTTAAAAGAGATAAAGACTTTTCTTTTTTCATAAGCTCAAAACCGGTCTCAATTTTTTCATTCTTCAATTCTTCTGCAGCAATTAATGGTTTTTTACTAATCCGCGTAAAGTTTTCAGGTTCTTCCCATGCATTGTATTCATTTTCGGTGTTTCAATAATGAGGGGTGTCTCAGAGAATCTCGGATCATTAAGTATATATGAGAATGCGGTCTCTCCTATATTGCCTTCTCCGATGTGTTCATGTCTGTCTACCCGGCTTTGAAACTCCGATTTTGCATCGTTGATATGAAATGCTTTCAATCTATCTAAACCTACAATTTCATCAAATTTGTCAAATGTTGAATCACAATTTGCTTCAGTTCTGATATCATATCCAGCTGCAAAGACATGGCAAGTATCTAAACAGACACCGAACCTATTTGGATATTTTGACTTAGCTATCACATCCCGCAAATGTTCAAAAGTATAGCCAAGGTTTGTCCCCTGTCCTGCTGTAGTCTCAAGTAGTATTATCACATCTTCTGCATCTGTTGTTTCGAGGAGTAGGTCAAAACTCTCAGTGAGTCTCTTCAAACCAAAATCTTCACCCTCTCCGAGATGTGCGCCGAGATGTGTGACAAGATGACGTATATCAAGCTGCTGTGCAAGTTCCATCTGTTTTTTGAACTGATTACGTGACTTTTCTAATACATCTTTTTTTGGTGATGCCAGATTACTCAGATGTATATCATGAACGATTACATCCTGAATAGGAGAGTCGGACCAAGCGTTCCGAAATTCTTCTAATACTTCTGTTGTTGGCGGTTTAGATTCCCACCTGTTTGGATTTGCCAGGAAAATCTGTATAGCATCACACTGTAGCTCATCACCATTTTTGATGGCGTTATGGAGACCTCCAGCTGTAGAAACATGTGCACCGAGAACCATAGAGGATACTCCTACAAGACTTACGCAAAGAAGTTGATTTCACGACAAATTGAACGTATATCGCAAAGAACGCACAATGAATTGTGCTTAGTGAATGCCAAATCAACGGTATGAATCATGGCGAATGCCATGCGCGCATGCGCCCAATGGCATTCCCCGTGTAGCATCACATTAAACACTTCAACCTCTGGAAACGGATAAATGCGTAGGTCCTGTCCTAAAGGGTTGTGTTATAGAATCGAGGTCTGTGTAGAATATAGTAAGAATATAACGACACATCTGATAATGCGTTACAGAAACGGAACACGCATATAATTGAGTTGATGTTAGGAGGGAACTTTTAGGGGTGTAAAACTGTTTTTATGCCGCGTTGCCCAACAGCATTGTCAAATGCTTCCAAACCTTGTGAGATGGTGAACCTATCTGTTAATAAAGGTTTGAAATTGATAGCTTTCTGCAACAAGAGTTGTCGGGATTCTTCAAGGTTTGCTCGTGAAAAAGCCCATGATGCCATCAGTTTATGTCCCATATAATGAAATTCTTCAAGATTGATGTTTAATTCTTCACCTTCTGGTGCCAGACCGAAGAAATTTATGCAACCACCTTTGCGCACCACTTGATAAGCAAGCGATATTACCGCTGCCTTGTTTGTAGTGGCTGAGATTACTG
Source organism: Candidatus Poribacteria bacterium (assembly GCA_012267415.1). Lineage (GTDB taxonomy): Bacteria > Poribacteria > WGA-4E > WGA-4E > WGA-3G > MSPOR6. The sequence goes on from JAAXGN010000053.1 coordinate 3,369, forward strand.
TATCAACACCCCCTTGAGTTATGTCGATTAAGTGTTCAATTTTTTCAGGAGTGGGATCGTAAGTGGCGTCTGCACCGACGGCATTGGCTGCATCTCTGCGATGGGAGAGTGGCTCGATTACATAAGTTGCTAATCCTTTTCTTTTTGCTAATTGTGTGAACATCAGACCGATAGGACCTGCTCCGAGTATCGCTACTGTCTGTTGAAAAATGGTCTCGTCCATTGCATTCAGACAACAGCCTAACGGTTCAAGGAAGAGCAGTTCTTCTGGTGGGATACTGTTCGGTACTTGTATTAATTTACCTGTATCTATGCCGTGTTTTGGCATCCGTAAGTATTCTGCATAGCCACCATCAATATCGTGTCCGATCCCCTCTATTGAATTGCAGTATTTGTCTTGATCATTTTTACAGTGAATGCAAACCCCACAAGAAAGCATAGGATTCACAGTCACTTTTTCACCTACATTCACCTCCTTGTGCCTACTTTCAACAACGATACCTGCGATTTCATGTCCCATGACAACCGGTGGGTCGTAGTCTGAGACATCTCCACGGAGTGCAGCAATATCCGATGCACAGATACCGCACAACTCCATCTGAATCAGAACATCACCTGCATCCAATTTTGGAATAGGTATATCCTGAATACTTAATTTGTGTGTTTTTTGAAAAATAACAGCTTTCATATAGGAAAGTTGTATTGCAGGACTTACGCAATGCATTCTTTAGTAGCATAACCTGTTAGTTTGTGCTAACAGAACGGACTACGTTCGAAACTGCGTAAGTCCTATAATGGTAGGATTTATTGAGCGGAATAAATCTTCCGCTCATGATGAGTCCCTTAGGTTTTAATTAAACTCATAAGGAATAGTTTCAGCTTGATGTGTTTTTGCTGATTTCTCTGCTAAATCCATAATTGCGATGACCCGTCGTGCAGATTCAGGTGTTACGATCAAAGGAGTACCATCGTTCAAATGTGCCACGATATTCTCGTAATATCTTGGCCCTGGTCTACCTTGAAACCCGACTTTCTGTTCTTTTGGATGTCCTTCTACCTCAGATAGTACTTTATATTGTCCACCCTCAGAAACGATTGCGCCGTGTGAACCGAGGAGTTTCCATCGGTCTCCACCGACCTTGGCGATACTTGACATTTGTATGTTTGCCGATGCGCCTTCAGCGACATATTCTGCTTCAGCAAATCGTATTACGGCTTGCACGTGGTCTTCATTTGTAATGTCATCCCAAACAAGATTGGGTTGGAAAAAACCGGTGACATTATACATGGGTGCTTCAAGTACATTAAGTAGCCAATCGAGGAAGTGTGCCCCCCAATCGTAGAAATGTCCACCAGAGATAGCTTTTACACTTCGCCACCAATTGGGATTCGGTTTTCCGTAACCGCCGCCCCACATTTCCACACTAAAGACTTTACCAATGATTCCTGATTGGACGAGTTCTCGTAGTGTCCAAAAATCTGCATCCCAACGTCTGTTGTGATGAACAGATAGCATAACTCCGTTCTCTTTTCCGGCATTGATCATTTCTGTGGCTTCAGCAACTGTGATACACATCGGTTTCTCAACGACGACATGCTTACCGGCATTGAGAGCTGCGACAGTTGGATCGCAGTGCAGACTGTGTGGAAGGACGTTTGCGATAAGATCAACATCCTCATCTGCGACGAGATCATCAACCGTGTTGTAAGTTCTAATGTCAGGGAAATCATTTTTTGCAGCTTTCGTTCGTTCTGGGTCAATATCACACACAGCAACACAGGTAATACCGTCTGTGTTATTCATCATGTTTGCGTGTGCTTTACCCATATTAAATGCTGCCCCGTAACCGAGAACAGCACCTTTAATAGTTTCTGCCATTATGTGTTGGCTCCTTCTAAGTAGACGTTCGTTCCACCAAATTTTTATGCGTTATTGTGATTATAGCGCGGGCGTGTGTGCATGTTAAAGTTAAACTTCAGAACATTATTTTTTCTTGATCTGTCCCCAAGTCATTGCCAGTTTACCTGATGGTTCTACATCCAATGACTCACTGTCCATAACTGCAGCAATTTCATTTTCAGTCAGGACACGGTCATAAAGCCGTACTTCGTCGATTATACCCAAGAATCGGTAGTTATGCGATGCTGTTTCATTTGCGCCTGCCCCGATCAGTAATTCATGCACGGTATTCACGGAGATGTCAAAGTTTTCTTCACCAATAAATTCACCGTTCACATAAAATTTATGATTACCATCAGCATAAGTTCCAGCAAGATGCTCCCATTCATCAAGGTTCACTGCAGGTCCTCGAACAGGTTTCCAATGATTCGCGCCAGCACCAATCCAAAACTCCCAGGTATTTCCAGGTTCACAATAGAATATGTAGCCACGTTGCGGAAAGTCGTCCCGAGAGGAAACAACGGCTCTATGACCTGTTCCATTTGAAGCGACATTTGCCCATGCTGTTATTGTGAAGACTTCTGGATTGAGATCTTCATGATACGGCACGTCTACTTCACTACCAACCGCATTGAATTCCAGCGCGCCTCCGTATTTGCCGTCCTTAGTTCTTTCCGTTCCACCTATCAGTGTACCGTCGTGTCCATTTCCAGACACATCTTTTGCAGTATCACCACTATTTCCGTTAAAATCCCAGTATGCAATAATTCCTTCTGTCAAGTCTTGGGATAGAACGGGTAGAACAAAAAGTGCAATGCAAAAGAGCATTGACAGTGTGATCAAAATAGTCTTCATCGTTAACTCCTTCTTTTTTGAGTCACTGAGAAATATAATCAGTTGCTTATTTTGCTTTGAGTTGTCCCCAAGTTACAGCAATCTTTCCCAAACTGTCTACAGGGGTTACTTGACTTTCCATGACTAAAGCGATTTCGCTTTCATCTAAAACTCGGTCATATACACGGACATCATCTATTTTACCGACAAAACGGTAATTGTGAGTAGCGGTTTCATTTGCCCCAGCACCTATCAGAAATTCTTGTACTGCGTTAACAACTAATGCCGAAGTTGTTTCACCGACAAGTTCCCCGTTTACGTAGAACTTCTGTGATCCGTCAGCATAGGTACCAACGAGGTGGTCCCAGTCATCTAGATTTACGTCTGGACCTGAGATAGGTTTCCATCCACCCCCACCTGTCCAAAACTGCCATATATTGTTTGGTGTGGCATAGAAGATGTATCCGCGTTGCGGGAAATCATCACGTGAGGAAATTACGGCGCGATGCCCGGTTCCACCCGTTCTTGCGTTTGCCCATGCCGTGATAGTAAAAGTTTCTGGATTAAGTGTTGCATGAAAGGGGATGTCAACTTCATCACCTGTACCATCAAATTCAAGTGCCCCGTCGAAGTATCCATCTGTCCATTGTGGGTCTCCCACGAGGGTTCCTTCATGACCGTTGCCGCTTGAATCCCCTACTGTATTACCACTTGCATCATTCAATGTCCAATGTGCCACGAGTCCATCAGTAACGCTTTGGGAATACAGTGGTTGACAGAAGACCATTATTGAAAGTATCGGCAATATGACTAATAGATTTATAGGTTTCATCTTATGTTCCTTATGTTATATGGATTGTTGTTTGTTCTGAAAAATTGCTACCTTACGGACAGCACACGGCGTGTGCCTACTACTTTTATGACGGCACACGGCGTGTGCCTACTACTTTTAAAAACATATTTTGACAGTAATTGTCAAAAATAATTCTATACTTAAAACATTCTGTTGTCAAGAAAAACTACAACGGGTGTGTTAAGCTTTTGAAAACCTCGTGGGTTGGAGGGACAATTCACTAAACTAATTTTCTCTGTCTTATATCACCCCAAGGACCCGTAATAGCAAGCGTTATTCCAGGACGCTGGATATTGACAAAGAGGGTCGTGCCATCAGGGGAGAAAACTGCACCAGCCAACTCTGAAGTGTTGCTGGCATTTCGGGCAAACTGATAGGTGTGTCCTTCGGGGGTAACACCAACTAAAAACTGTTCTTTTGAACCGTCTTCACAGATTATAACATCTCCCCAAGGGGCCACAGTTAAGTTATCTGCGTTCTCAAGGAGTTTACTATCGTTGGGTTCAATGAAGAGTTCAAGTGTTCCCGGTTCTTTATCTTCGCGACTTGTTCCTTCGTATTGGCTCGGAATATATTTCCATATCTGTCCTTTGTTTGCAATACCACCATTCGTACAAGCGAAATAGATCGTATCTCCACTATACCAGATTCCTTCACCTCGAGCAAACTTTGCAGCATTTTTGCTTTCCGTACCTTGTAAACGTAGATCATCCTTCGGTGATTCTACATTTTCAATATCCACCCAAGCAGTTGCCATCTTCTGTGAGACGGGTATCGGATCGTAAGTCCAAGGAGCGACTTTTTGCAGACCTGTCTTCCAGTTTCGTGTGTCGGGATCGGTCATATCTCTGATTATCAATGCTTGAAGACGTCCCCCTTTTGCGAGATTGCCGGGTTCATCAGGAATGAACCGATAAAAGAGACCGTCATTTCTGTCCTCTGTTTCGTAGACGATGCCGGTATCTGAAGCAACTGCGACGGCTTCATGATTGAAACGTCCCATTGCTTTAAGCGGTACTGCGTTGACTAGGCCTGGGGTTGTCGTAACAGGCACTTCAAAATTGTATCCGTGATCTTGCTCAAAGTCATTCTCAGCTTTCTGAACTGTTTCTTCACAAGTTATCCAGGTATTCCAAGGTGTAGGTCCACCTGCACAATTCCGTATTGTTCCAGCGAGACTCAAAAAGTGTTTTTCAAGGGTTCCTGTCCGTGTGTCATATATGAGGGTTGTTGTTGCGCCAAGGCTCGGAGACTTCCTGTTTCCCAGATCGTAAATTTTTTCTGTGTCAACAAGGTTCAGTTTCTCGTTATTCCATCCGAAGGGACCGACGATTTTGTCGTTAGCAGTCAATTCGTGATTACGTATAAGGATAGTCTTTCCTTTAGGACCTTGAAATGTTGCCATGCCATCATGCTTTCCTGGTACCCACAATCCATCGTCCATTATCTCACCTGTGCGTGAGAAGGCATGACAAACAAAACCTTCGGGGAGATCAAGCAATTTATTAGGGCTGGGATTAAAAACATAAGGCGGATCAGGTTTAAGACCCGGTATGTGTTTAATCAGTTTACGACTCACACCAGAGAATCCGAAACCTACTGCAGCTGATCCTAAGGCTACGCCACCGTAACTAAGAAATTGTCGTCGTGAGAGTTTAGGCTTCACGTTCACTACGCTCCTATTGGGCAATTCCGAAAACCGATGATTTTTTTGACATGATATATCACTTTGTGTTAAAATTCTACAATGGAGAAAGTATAACACAGATTTCACGTGTATGCACTAAATATTTTAGAATGAAGGATTAGATTAACCGACGGTATCTGATAGGAGGAACATGATCATGGAGAACCATAGTTATACGCCGAGTGAAATTGAGCCATATTGGCAAACTGTCTGGAGTGAAAAGGAAGTTTTTAAGATACCCAACGACATTGAAACATTAGAACAGAAACCGAAATTTTACGTTCTCGGTATGTTTCCATATACTTCAGGAGCAGGACTTCACATCGGTCACGCGAAAAACTATGTGCCTACAGATGTCATTGCAAATTACAAGCGGATGCAAGGATTCCATGTGATGCACCCAATGGGGTGGGATGCTTTCGGTCTACCGACAGAACGCACCGCAGTGCGTGAAAATGAACACCCAGCACACATAACAAAACGAAATACTGAGACGTTTCAACAGCAGATACAACGAATCGGTCTTACCTACGATTGGTCCCGCAAAATTGATACCTCACTCCCCGATTATTACCGATGGACACAGTGGATTTTTCTGCGTCTCTATGAAAAAGATTTAGCATATCTTGCCGATGTTCCTGTCAACTGGTGCCCTGCTCTGGGTACTGTGCTATCTAATGAAGAGGTAAAGGACGGAAAATATGTTGAAACAGGTGATCCCGTTGAACGTAGGTTAATGAATCAATGGATGCTAAGAATCACAGCTTATGCCGAACGTCTCCTGGACGACTTGGAACTTTTAGATTGGCCCGATGGTCTAAAAGAGATGCAGAGAAATTGGATAGGTAAGTCAGAAGGTGCAGAGATAACATTTGACATAAAGGATAGTGACGCAAATTTCACAGTTTTTACAACAAGACCGGACACGCTCTTCGGTGCAACCTACTGTGTGTTAGCACCTGAACATCCACTTGTGACAGAGATAACACATGCATCATTCGCGTCAGACGTTGATTCGTACATCAGTGAAGCAACAAGCAAATCTGACCTTCAACGCACTGACCTTGCAACTGAAAAGACAGGTGTGTTTACTGGCGCGTATGCAATCAATCCTTGCAACGACCAACCCATCCCAATATGGGTTGCTGACTATGTTCTCATGACTTACGGAACAGGTGCGATTATGGCTGTTCCAGGACACGATGAACGGGATCATGAATTTGCCTCCACGTTTGATATTCCTATCGTTGAAGTTATCAGCGGCGGCAACAAACCGATTACCGAGGAAGCTTTTGAGGGGGACGGTGTCTGTGTTAACTCCGCCTTTCACCCATACGATCTAAGTCTTAACGGTCTAAAAACCGATGAAGCAAAAAAGCGGATGATTGCATGGCTTGAAAGTAAGAAAAAGGGTAAAAGTCAAATACAGTATCGTCTGCGAGATTGGTTATTCTCAAGACAGCGGTATTGGGGTGAACCTTTCCCGCTTGCACATCTTGATGATGGAACTATTGTTCAACTGCCAGATGAACACCTTCCGATTGAACTACCACCGATAGATGCCTATAAACCGACAGAAGATGGGAACCCTCCGCTTGCCCGCGCTGATGAATCCTGGTTAAAAGTGAGATTGCCTGATGGCAGAATTGCCACACGCGAGACTAACATCATGCCGCAGTGGGCAGGATCATGCTGGTACTATCTCCGATACTTGGATGCACATAATACAACAGCACCTTTCGATTCTCAATTAGAACAATACTGGATGCCTGTGGACATCTATATGGGTGGAACTGAACACGCTGTGTTGCATCTCCTCTATGCACGATTTTGGCATAAAGTGTTATACGACTGCGGTTTAGTTTCTACGATTGAACCCTTTCAAGCACTGCTGAATCAAGGTACTATTCTGGCTGAGTCGTTCCAAGATGAAGCTGGAAAATACTATTACCCACATGAAGTCAAACGTGAAAATGACAAAGCATCTGTAGAGGCTTCAGGAAAACCGTTGCATGTCCAGATGGAAAAGATGTCAAAATCACGTTTTAATGTTATCAATTCTAATGATGTCATAGAAAAATATGGTGCGGATTCTCTGAGACTCTATCTACTCTTTATCGGACCGGTTACGAAGAGCGCACCGTGGCAGGATGCCGGTGTAGAGGGTGTATATAAGTTCCTACACCGTGTCTGGAGACTCGTTGTGAACCCTCACACTGGAGAACTAAATGAGAAGTTGAAAGACGTTGATAGTACTTCAGAATCAGAACTTTGGCGAGAATTGCATAAGACGATCAAACAGGTAACAGAAGATACTGAATCTATTGACAAGATGAACACAGCTATAAGCCAGATGATGATTTTCGTTAACACTGCGACGCAAACAGAAACACTTCCGATAGAGACAGTGAAGACATTCCTTCATCTATTGGCACCTTATGCACCTCACATTTCTCAGGAGTTGTGGCATCGTCTGGGAGAAACCGGATTTATCGCGCACAACACGTGGCCAAAACATGATGAGAGTATCCTTGAAACTGAAACGATGACGATAGTTGTTCAAGTCAACGGAAAACTCAGAAATAGGCTTCAACTTCCTGTTGATGCGCCAAAAGAACAGATTGAGGAAAGCGCGCTTGCGGATGAAAGAGTCCAAAGGTTTATTGAAGGCAAAGAAATTCGGAAAGTCATTTATGTTCCGAATCGTCTTATCAATATTGTAGTTTAGGAAGGTTGGCAGATATGAAAATATACGCGAATTTACACGTTATATCTCTTGTAGGTATGCTCTTTCTGTTTTCTATCGTATTTCAGTTAGAGTCTGAAGAACACAGCGGAAAGTTCGTTGTGGCAATCCGAGAACCTTTACAGAACGAAGATGGATTCCGGGCAATTACACGCACCTTGGAAAGAGGACGAGATACATCAAATTGGTGGGAATATTATCAGTATAATATCTGCTCAATGAATCCAGATGGAACAGACTTTCAACGTTTAACCGATGATGGTGTTTCTTACAACCCACGTTGGTCACCAGATAGAGAATTTATTGCCTATATATCTGGAATTGAAAGGTCGAAATCACTCTATGTAATGTCTGCAGATGGCACTGAGAGGGTGCAATTTATTAAGAGAGCGTATGACATTCATGATTACTGGTGGTCTCCAAAAAGTAACGCAATTTTAGTGGTGGTGGAGATTGACCGCCCAAAAGACCGATTGGAGAATTGGGAGGTAACACTTGAAGGAAAAATAAAACGGTGGCGAAGTGAACGGTGGGCAAAAGGTTGGCTCCATTGGGATCAGAATGGTGAAAAGGTTCAAGAACCGAATAGAAGATTGCTTGAGATACTACCGAAGGGAATAAGTTGGCCAGAGTGGTCACCGGACAGAAGATGGATCGCTTTTAAGACGGATGGTCTGCTGGCACTGGCAGAACCAGATGTTGTCAGTATGGGGAGGTCCTGGTTTCTACAACTTGATGAACCGCCGTGTGGCAACATTGAAGAATGGTCACCAGATGGTAAGCAGGTCCTGTTTTATACATCAGGTGAGATATGTACGGTTTCAGTGGAAAAAGGAGAGATTCAGAACTATCGGAATCTAAGTCTGTATCCTGGTCGTGAAGCGACATGGTCACCTGATGGGAATTACGTTGCCTTTATTGGCAGTGATTCAAACAGACGGAGAACCAGTGAGATTTTTACAATACACGTTGAAAGTGGAAAAATGGAACAGATAACATCAACTATCTACGATTTCATCAATCTTCACTGGAGATAAAGGAGACGCACAACAAACATATAGTAATAGCGAAGAAATACTTATGACAAATTTAGAAAAGAATATTGGTGAAAATGATGGGGGTAATCTATCCATCATTCCATTAGGGGGTCTAGGTGAATTTGGACTCAATATGATGGTCTATGAAACCGATCAGGATATTATTGTAATTGATACAGGATTCATGCTACCGAATTCAGACATGCCTGGGGTAGATCTCATATTTCCAGATATCCACTATTTGGTTGAAAGACAGGAAAAGGTACGCGGCATACTATTGACACACGGTCATGAAGATCACACGGGTGCTTTATCTTATGTATTACAGCAGATTGATGCCCCTGTGTTCGGGACGCAGTTAACACTCTCAATAGCAAGTGGTAGATTGAGAGAATACGGGGTATTGGATAAGGCGGAATTAAACGCTATTGCTCCGGGGGATAAAGTAAGTTTAGGAGATTTCTCGGCTGAGTTTATTCATGTCACGCACAGTATACCAGATTCGGTAGCAATTGCACTGCAAACCCCCGCAGGTGTTGTTGTCCATACAGGTGATTTCAAATTCGATGCAACCCCTGTTGATGGTAAGTTAACGGACATTCAGACTTTAGCACGACTCGGATCGGAAGGTGTACAATTGCTGCTTTCCGATAGCACAAATGCTAACTGGCCGGGACAGACTCCTTCAGAACGTAGTATTCTTGACTCAATTGACAGTATCTTCCAAAAGACTGAACAAAGCCTCTTTCTTTGCACTTTTTCATCAAGTCTACATCGTCTACAACAGTTTATTGATTTAGCCGTAAAACATCGCAGACTCGTTGCTGTAACAGGACGTTCCATGATAAATAATATCCGTACCGCGACAGAACTGGGTCATCTCAAGATTAATGTAGATTATCTGATTGACGCACGAGATGCTTCCTTGTATAAACCCCATGAGATAGTAATTCTTAGCACTGGTAGCCAGGGTGAACCCCGTTCCGCTATGTCCTTAATTGCGGTTGACAATCATCCTTTCTTAAAGGTTGAACCGAATGACACTGTGGTAATCTCGGCGCGGATTATTCCAGGAAACGAAAAAACTGTAGGTAATGTCATTAACCATCTACTCAGGCGTGGTGTGACTATTTACCACGAACGGAATGCGAACGTCCATGTGTCCGGACACGGTTCAAGTGAAGACCTTAAACTCATGCTCAACCTACTCAGACCAAAGTTTTTCGTTCCTATTCATGGAGAATATCAGAATTTAGTGAGGCATGCTGAACTGGCAGAATCTGTGGGAATCGCGAGAAGTAATATCAATGTAGTTGAAGACGGTGAACGCATCAGTCTTACGTCAGAGTCTTGTGAAGTGTTTGAACGACAGGGAAGATCAGGCAGGGTTTTGGTCGATGGAAAACCAGATATTGAACTTGAGGATATTGTTTTGCGGGACCGTATCCAACTCTCTCAAGATGGTATGGTGATCCCGATAATAGTCTTACAGAGTGATGGCGGTGCGATAGCAACGGAGCCTGAGATAATTTCTCGTGGATTTGTCCATATTGATGATTCGGAGGAACTTTTCACTGAAGCAAAGAATATCACAAGGAATGTCATTAAGAACCTAACGGATGAACAGAGACAAGAAACGGAAACTGTCCAGGATGAAGTTAGGACTGTGCTCCGTAAGTTCTTCTCTAAGCAGATGCAACGTAGTCCATTAGTTTTACCCGTCGTGATGCGAGTTTAAGTCAATGCGATCCTCAAATGCTCTAATTATCCGATTTCAAATTGTGTGCGCGTTTCATAAAGACACCGTTATCCAAGAACCATTGTGCGTAACCGATGTTGCCGTTATCGGTGAGATAGTCAATCCTTTTATTAATAACTCAAGCAATTCCGTGTCTTCACGTGCAACAGTAAACCCGCCATATTCTACCTGTTCATCAAGAGCGGTAACAACGAAAGCTCCAGCAGATGCAGCCGCAGCATCTCGGTTGCCGATTTCACCGCGTGCAAGCGCATCAATCTTGTTGTCTTGTAGGCTGATTATCAATACCAGTTCTTCTGGTAGTGCGATAAGCGGTCGCAGAATCAACGGATGCAAATCTTGATTCGGCATATTCACAGGATAGTTGACTTGCGGCATATTGTCTGCGGATGGGTAGAGTGTAAACCTATTTTCTATATTCGGTGTTGATCCCGCCGCAGTAATCTTGTAGTCCACTGTGCCGTCTGCAATAACCGAGCCTGTGGGTGTGTCGATCCGTGTGCCTGCAGCAACAACGCCATTAGCGTCAACTATCCCTGTAATTTGAAGTAAACGTGCTTCACCGGTTGTCCCTCGTAGCACACCTACGCGGACATCACGCGTCAGATCTGTATAGTTTTGGATACGTCCTGCATCTTCAGCACGTACCAGAAGCGATTGACGAAACACAATGTGAGGTGTTGTGAATGTAACAAGCGGTGTGCCAGTTGCGTCCTTTGTCCGATCCTCAAGGATTGTGATGCCGCCACCGATAATATCATAGTTAGCAGTCGCAGCCAAAAGCCAGATATTTTCCCATTGAGAGATCGGTTTCCTTGTAAAAGACAGGTTAGGGGTTTCCATGACTTCAAGTGCAGTCAGAAGGTCTGCTTCATAACCGAGATGTGTATGTGCTAAGCTGTAACTCACAGGCGAAAAAGCGTCATAAAACCCGAGATTGAGAACACGTGTCTGCTCTGACACTCGTGTGTCATCAATGACATTTATAGCTTTTTGGTATTCACAGCCGGTTGATAGCACGCAAAGTGCTATGAAAACAATAAACAAATTTCTCAAAAGATACGCCCTATAAAATGTGTAATCAACATTGCCATAGAAGCACAGAGTGGTCTTCGCTACCACTCGCAATTATACTGCCATCAGGAGAATATGCTACACTTCGGACAGAACCGATATGTCCTTTCAAGACTTTCTGAACATCTCCTGTTTCAGCATCCACCAAATGGACTGCACCATCCCTTCCACCGATAGCAATTGTTTCACCATCAGGTGAATACGTAACACCCCATACATAAAATTTGAAATCCACAAGCGTGGTTTTTCGTTTTGATGTAAATGCGTCCCACAATCGCACTGTGCCATCAGAACTTCCTGTAACGATTGTTCCACCATCGGGTGAAAAGGCGACAGAATTTACGACATGTGTATGTCCTTTCAGCGATGCTTTTGACTGACCTGTCGCAGCTTGCCAAAGTATAACCAACTCATCCGAACTTGCAGTTGCAATAGTGCTTCCATCAGGTGAATATGCCAAACTTCTGATGGATCCTGCATGACCTTTCAGTGTTGCTTTCGGTTCTTCAGAAGCGACATCCCACAGAATGCCAATATTATCTGCACCCCCACTTGCAAGTGTGCTTCCATCGGGGGAATACGCCAATGCTCTCACATAATCTCTATGTTCAGAGAGCGTTGCTGTCGGAAGTCCTGTAGAACTATCCCATAACCATATCTCTTCATAACTACCGGTAGCAACAGTGTCACCATCAGGAGAATATGCCACACTCCACACATATTCTGTATGTCCTGCAAGGAGACTAACCTCTTCTCCACTCTGTATATCATATATCCAAGTTCCAATGTCTCCTGCGACAGCGAGGCGTGTGCCATCAGCAGAAAATGCTACATTCCCAATAATACTACTTTTTCCGAGTCGAAACTTTGCTCCTTCTGGAAGTTTTGAATGTGTACCTGTCTGTTCTTTTTCTGTGTTCATGAAATGTCCGATCCTTTCATCATTTGAAGCAAGTATAACACAAGAATCAGGTTTTTTCAATTCCTTTAAAACACAATCTCAAACGCTTCACCAGGGGATAAAGCATCCCATTGATGAATCAGTTTCAACAACCCTTGTCGCATTTCCTGAATCTGCTCTGGTGTAGTGTTTTCAGGAAGTTCTTTACTTTCATGGTTGATTAGATTGCGTGATGGGTTGTTCCATCTTTCTGCCAGTAAGAGAGCGACAATCGGTTCAACTTCTAATGCTTCTTTAGGTATCTTGAAGGGACGTTCAGATGTAGGGAGGCTAAAATCAGGAATATTGTAACCTTGTGCAACGAGTCCAAAAAACGCGTTTTTATATCCAAGCGTTTTTTCTACGACATAGTGTGCAAAATCATGTTGTGCAAATCCACGATGGATATGTGTCCAGGTAACGCTGCCATCTTCACGGATACAGGTTAAGGTGTCGGGTCGGTGTTTGTGCTGATTCTTGCCTTTTTTGAAACGGATGCGCATTTCTTATAGGTTCTGTTCCTCAATTTGGTGAAGTGCTTCGCTTATATATCTTTGCACCCATTCGCTTTCAGTCGTTTCTGCTAATGTGTTAAGGGCAGCTACTGCCTGCGGGTTACCTATTCTTCCTAACGCGACGACAGCTGCGGAACAGACCGATCTATTTGTATCTGTAATGCTGCTAATCAGTGCTTCAATCACTTGTGTAGGTGGTGCTTGATTTCTCTCTTTTGTTAAACCTAATTCACCGAGTGCAACGACTGCTGCGCATCGCATATCGGGTTCCTCATCCTGAAGGAAAGGGATGAGTCCTTCTACTGCGCGTGCATCTCTAAGGTGTCCGAGGGAAGATATAGCAAACCGACGGACAGTTGTATCTTCGTCGGACAGTGCATTAATCAACGGTGTGATTGCATGCACATCACCGACCCCTCCTAATCCTTCAGCTGCATAGGCGCGGATATCAGCAGAGTCAGATCGCAACTTGCGGAGTAGAAATCGTGTCGGGAAGTATCTCCAATTTCTTAGGGGACCGTGTTTGTGTATCAAAATATGTACAAAACGACGGAGCTTCTGTTGCGGTGATAAATCTGAAAGTGAGTTGGAGGATTCGTTTGCCATGTTTCTGCCTTGAAATATTGTGAATTGTTCACAGTATAACACAATCACTGTATTGTGGCAAATGCTGTGAAAAAGAGAGTGTGCAGCAACACTAAGCTACAAGGAAATCCCCAGTTCTTTCCCTATCGTATAGACATCTTTATCACCACGACCAGATAGACAGACTACGATAGTTTTGTCTGCACCGAGTTTCGGCGCAAGTTCACGAAGGTAGGCGATGGCATGCGCGGATTCTAATGCTGGAATGATACCTTCTGTCTCTGACAATAACTGAAAACCCTCTATTGCTTCAGCATCGGTGACAGGAACATATTCTGCTCTGCCTGTTTCTCTGTAATAACTATGCTCTGGTCCTACACCAGGATAGTCTAAACCTGCCGAGATTGAATGTGCGGGTGTAATCTGTCCATCATCTTCTTGTAATAGATAGCATTTTGCCCCGTGGAAAACACCGACACTTCCTGCCGTGAGTGGAGCTGCATGCCTTCCACTACGAATACTCTCACCCGCTGCTTCAACCCCGATAAGACGTACATTTTCATCATGGTAGAACGGGTAGAACATACCGAGCGAATTACTGCCACCCCCGACACAAGCAACGACACAATCGGGTAGTTTTCCTTCCTGTTCTAAGACCTGCGCTCTTGCTTCATCACCGATGACCGCTTGAAAATCTCGGACAATCATAGGATACGGATGTGCGCCTACGACAGAACCGAGTAGTAGATATGTTGTTCGGACATTCGTTACCCAGTCGCGAAAACAAGCATTGATAGCGTCTTTAAGGGTGCGTGAACCGGAATCTACTGGGACAACCTTGGTTCCCATCAACTGCATCCGAAAGACGTTCAGTGCTTGTCTTTCAATATCCTCTTCACCCATATAGACTTCACATTCCATATCAAATTTTGCTGCGACGGTAGCAGTTGCAACGCCGTGTTGTCCTGCCCCCGTTTCGGCTATAATACGTTTTTTACCCATCCAGCGTGCAAGTAGGATCTGTCCTATTGCACTGTTGATTTTATGGGCGCCTGTATGATTCAGGTCTTCTCTTTTTAGGTATATTTTCGCGCCACCGAGTGTTTGCGTGAGGCGTTCTGCGTAGTAAAGCGGATTAGGACGACCAACATATTCTCTGAGATAGTATTGAAATTCCTTTTGGAATTCAGGATTGTCTTTGAGTTCAGTATACGCATCTTCTAATTCTATGAGTGCTGGCATAAGAGTTTCGGGGACATATCGTCCTCCGAACTGTCCGAAGTGTCCTGTTGCATCAGGCAATTGTTGCATTTAAGTTCTCCAATTCAATAATGCTTAGTCAAGTTTATATTTAGGGTGAATGTCGCGATTCGGAGATCGCTCCTACAGAAAGAAGTGTCTTGTAGGCGGTGAATGCCTTTGGGCGAATGCGCGCATGGCATTCGCCATGATTCATACCGTTGATTTGAACTCCGATTCCCGACCATTACCGATACTCACAATTTGAATCCTGACAAAGCAGTAGATTAACACATCATGGTCCGTCTAAAGTCTCTATTGTCTCAGCAATTCTGAGCGAAGGTTTGATCGGTTTAATACTGATGGATTCACGACAGTATCTGGTAGTTTACCGCTTAATACCTCCGCAACGCAGGTTGCTGCTGTTACCTGCAATTCAAGGATTGATTCTTCAGAAATAAAGGCTGCATGAGGTGTAATGATTATGTTTTCAAGGTCTAACAACTTTTCATTCTGTTTGGGTGGTTCTGTTTCTAAGACATCTAATCCTGCACCAGCAATTTCCCTGTTTTGTAATGCTGTGAAGAGTGCCTCTGTATCTACAATCCCACCACGCGCAGTATTGATCAGATATGCAGTCGGTTTCATAGCACGAAATTCTTCCATACTGAACATGTGCTGCGTTTCAGATGATAACGGTGCATGTATTGAGATATAGTCTGATGTCTTGAGTAGTTCATCAAAAGTAACCTTATTAGCACCATGCGATTTGATGACTTCGGATTCTGTACGTGGGGAATAAACATTCACTATAAGTCCGAATGCCTTTGCCTTTGGTATGAGTGATTTCGCGATGTTACCAATCCCAACGATTCCTAATGTTTTACCGCGTAGTCTATACATCTTCTGTCCAATGTTCTGGTCCCAGATACCGGATTTCACGGCTTTATTGTAACGTGTGATTTTCCGCGCGCAAGTGAGTATGAGTGCCATAGTATGGTCGGATACCTCATCAACACAGTATGTCGGGACATTCGTTACGATAATTCCGTTTTCTGTTGCAACATTAACATCTATGTTATCAAGACCGATACCGTATCGTGCGATAATTTGACACTGTAAAGCTGCGACGATTACAGGTTCACGGACCGGTTTCCAGCATGTGAGTATGCCGCCCACCATTGGTGCATGGGTCAGGAGTTCGGTTTCATCACCGGTCTCTGCTACGATTATCTCTGATCCAGCATCCGCTAAGACCCTTCGCTCTGGTTCAAGTGAACTCCAGGCGTAATCTGTTATGAGTACTTTGAAGTTGTTTTTCATACTTTTTTCGTCAAAAAATTATTACAAGAATACTTTGCCGGGATTCATCAAGTTCTGTGGATCAAGTGCATTTTTTATGAGTCGCATCACATCAACAGCAGCACCATGTTCTTTTTTTAACGCACAACGTTTCCCGATGCCGATGCCGTGTTCACCTGTGCATGTTCCACCCATCTCCAAGGCAATATCCACAATCTGATTGCTAATGTTCTGTGCTTCTGCCAATTCTTCTCTGTTGTTCGGTTCAAGTGGGAAGACGACATGGAAGTTTCCATCACCCACATGTCCAAGCATAGTTGCCAATAGTTCAGAGGTATCAAGCAATACTCTGGTTCTGTTGATACAAAGTGCTAACTGAGAAATCGGCACACAGACATCCGTAACATACCCAACTGAACCTGGACGCAAGTTGAGTGCTGCATAGTAACTATCATAACGAGCCTGCCAAAGTTGTTTGCGTTCCGTATCGTCTGTTGTCCACCGGAAATCTCCGTTACAATTGACTGACGCTATGGATCCAGCAATTTTTGAACTCTCTGTGACAGCGTTCGGTGAACCGTGAAACTCAAAGAAGAGTGTTGGTGCAACATCGTAATTGAGTCTTGAGTATTTGTTGACTGCGTCTATCTGTAATGCGTCCAACAACTCTATTCGCGCGACATTAATGCCAGTATCCATCAGTCTTATGACGGTGTTCACAGCGGCATCAACTGTTGGGAATGCACACACTGCTGCCGCGACTGCTTCTGGCAACCGTGCTAACTTTACTGTAATCTCTGTAATAATACCTAATGTACCCTCCGACCCAATGAAGAGGCGTGTCAGATCATATCCTGCTGCTGATTTTCGCGATCTTCCACCGGTACTTATAATATTCCCATCTGCTGTTATTACTGTCAGACCGAGAACGTTGTCCGACATCGTTCCGTAGTAGACAGCACTCGTGCCCGAAGCGCGTGTCGCTACCATTCCCCCCAAAGATGCATCCGCACCCGGATCAACAGGAAAGTGAAGTTGTGTTCCCAATTTAGCAAGATGTGTATTGAGTTCTAATCGTGTAACCCCTGCTTGCACAGTTGCATCTCTATCGCTTGGACTCACACTGAGGATGCGGTTCATTCGGTTTAGTGACATGCAGAGAGCACCTTCAGAAGAAACTACTGCACCCTCAACTCCTGTGCCAGTCCCATAAGGGATTATCGGTTTATTATATTTTGCACACATCTCAACAATTTCAGAGACTTCTTTATTGGAGTCAGGAAAAACTACCGCATCTGGCAGTGCACCTTGGTGATATGATGCATCCTTTGCATGTGCTTCTCGAATGTTTTTGTCGATGGTGTATCGTGTTCCGAGAAGTGATTGGAATTCTCTATGGATTTGTTGACTATGGTGTTGGTTCATGCTATCGGTATTTTAGCATGAATTGTAGGTAGTAGCAAGGGAAAGTATAGAGACTGTCTTTGATCGTTTAATCTGGAAATGTTACCCTCTCATAGATTTTTTCCAAAGACAATTCGCATGCAATTGAAGCAATCGGAATCTGCTGATTAATATCCTGAAAACTGGTATAACCCCATTCATCAGGTTTACGTTGATAACGTTCCACATTCACTTTATCTTGTGAGACAATGATATACTCTTGTAAGGATTCAATCTGACGGTAATGTGAAAATTTCTCACCCCTATCAAACGCTTCTGTGCTAGGAGAGAGTATCTCAATAATAACTATAGGATTGAGTAACGTATCAAATACATCGTCTTCAAATTCTGGATCTTGGGATACAACTACAATATCTGGATAGAAATATGATGCTATTGTCGGAGAACCCACGCGCATTTCACCGATATATACCTCAATTTCCCTATCTCTCATTTGCGGGTGAAGCTCAGCAGCAATATTGAATGAAATAAGATTATGGGCGCGACTTGCACCTGACATTGATATAATCTTTCCCTTTACGTATTCATGTCTGACCGTTTCTGCATCTGGGACAAATTTACGTTCAAAACTGATGTATTCCTCTGGAGACAGAATTGTTTGTACAGCACCTGTTGCCACGGTTTCCTCCATATATAACTGATAGTCCAATTATACGTTGAGATGTCAAGTTTTAGGTTGAACTTTCTAATCTCCAAACAGATTCAGGTGTTTCTCTAAGACAAAGAGACGATTTCGGGAATATCCTGTTATTTCCGTCATAGTACCCACTACCTAAAGGTAGGGGCTTGTGCTTCCTTGCGGACAGCCGATCTGAGCTACGTCTTACATCTGCTCCACTTTAGGCAGCTAAGCCTGCCTGTTCAATGTTGATAGCAGCGTTTATGTCTCTGTCATGCGTTGTGTTGCATTTCGGACATATCCACTGTCTATCTAAGAGAGTCAAGTCCTTGTTCTTATATCCGCAGTCACTACAAGGTTTAGTTGTGGCAGTCCACTTGCCTACTTGTTCGAACGTCTTGCCATGTTTGGCACATTTTTGTTCCATTATTAGCAAGAACTGTGCAAAAGACAAGTCGGATACTTTGCGTCCCCAAAGCCTTTTCATACCATCTATATTTAGGGTCTCAAAGACAAGGGCATCGTATTCACGACAAAGATGTGTGGCAAGTTTCCAGTGCCAATCAAGACGTTGATTAGAGATGTCACGATAGTGTCTGCACACTGCACGATACGCACGATACCAGTTGCCTGAACCTCTAATCTTGCGACTTAGAGACTTATTGAGTGATCTTAACTTATTCAAGGACTTCTTCAAAAACTGCGGGGATGCTATCTTACCACCTTCACTGCTTGTTAGAAATGTTTTCAATCCAAAATCAAAGCCTGCTCTCTTACCTGTCTTGGCAAAGAGTTCTGAATCGTCAACAGTATCACAGGAAAAGCATATCCAGTAATCGCCACATAAGTCACGCTTGATTGTGATTGTCTTGATTACACCTTTCATTTCACGATGTTTATGAAAGGAAAACCACGTCTCAATACAGTTGATCTTGATACGATTATCTTCAAGCTTGTAGCCCGCTTGTGTGAACGTCATTGAGTTATATTTATGACGCGGTTTGATGTGCGGTCTACCTACTTTACGCGTTGTCAAACCTGCTTCGCGTTCTTTGATATTACGAAAAAACGCATCATAAGCCTTTCCATATCGCAACACAACATCTTGCACAACTTGACTTGGTAATGACTTCCAATGTGGTTTTGTTGTATATTTCAACTTCTTGACATGTGCATTCATACGATATGCAGATATATTCTTTTTATACCTGCGATAATACCTACGCTGCAATGTCATGATATGCACATGGATGTGCCACATATCATCAAGCATGTTGCCTAACTTGATAGTATTAGATTGATGCTGCATCTTGTATTTGTATGACTTTCTCATGGTATCCTACATCTATGAAGTTTCTACATCCCTTTGTGAGAGATGCGTTGATGCTCACAACACCAACGCTGATATAGTCTAAATATAATACCATATATGTATTAGATTG
Source organism: Candidatus Poribacteria bacterium (assembly GCA_012267415.1). Classification (GTDB taxonomy): domain Bacteria; phylum Poribacteria; class WGA-4E; order WGA-4E; family WGA-3G; genus MSPOR6. The sequence goes on from JAAXGN010000053.1 coordinate 23,365, forward strand.
TCAAGTTTGCGTTTTTATCGGACACTTGGTTTCCGTCTACATCCCGCAAGCTAAAGCATGGGGATTTGACGGAAGAGTGTTAAGTATACCAAGTTCTGTCAAGGACTTTAGGAGACGATTGGCACTTGAGAAACTTATCTCTAACGTTTCTTCAACAGATCTTGCGGTAAGATTTGACAATCCTAAGATTCATGTTATCATAATTGTCTATTTTTGACAACGGAAAAGAAACTGTTGACATTTTTGTATTTTTCTGACAATAGAACATTTAGGCTGTCAATCAACGAACACTACCAGTTATCTCTAGTAACATATAGCGACCGATTTTCCATCGGCAGCGAGACTCGTTGACCGCCTAACCGACTAGACTCAATTATACCCATCAATGTTTCTTGACTTCGTCTTGCCAAATGAACGGGTCCCTTAGTTTCTCTATCTTCGTCAAGTGCTTCTGCAACATCTGTAATTCCCATCAAAGTTCCTGTAGCGCGAGATGTTTCAGGAAACGGAACTTCCTCATAGAAAGTGCCATCCTTCTTACGAAATTGGACTTCTCGACTGTTGTTCTGGATTCGGATTTTGCCCCGACTACCACATACCTCATATTCGGGTCCAGTTCCTGCGGTATTATAGCCGTGGACACCATTAGCATAGCGGATATAACCACTTGTGATTGCAGGATCAGCATTTAGACGATTGCCATCCCAATCAGTTTCTTTACAAGAAATGGTACCTTGAACGAAGTCAACTTCAGGATCACTAGCCAGAAACAAAAGCATATCAGCTGCATGTGTCAATCCCCAGAGTGCGGAACTTGCGCCGTATTGTGCGATGGTGCACTGAATATCTCCTATTTCACCAGCATCAACGAGTTCGCGCACCTTGCGATAAATCGGCATGAAACGCCGTTGTGTCCCATAGTTGAACTTTACACCGTGTTTCTGAACAATTTCAACCATGATGTCCGCCTCCTCCATAGAACAACAGAGCGGTTTTTCACAGTAGATACCTTTCACACTGTTCTCAGCAGCGTAAACAGTTATAGCTGCATGCGGTCCAGGCCGCGTAGCAATACAGACGATATCGGGTTTCTCTTTTTCAATCATCTCTTGGTAATCTGTATATGCGCGTTCGGCACCGTATCGTTTTCGTATGGCTTCAGCTTTCTCCTCAAAGACATCCGAGACAGCGACAAGGTCTGTTCTTTCGCATGCAACTGCAGCAGCAGCGTGTGAAAAAGGCTGCCAGATGAAGTTGTCAGGACGGTGTGCAACTTCATCATCTATGGTTGCTCCCATCCTGCCGCATCCAATTAGACATGTTTTATAGGTTCGTGGCATGTGTTCCTCCTATGCGAATTATTCTCCTGAATAGAGTTTTCCAAAATACGGTCGGTAACCGGCAGGACCCGGAAATCCATCGAAAAATACTGGATTTTCTGGGAATTCCTTCTCACCACCACTATGCAACCATTCGACCAATCCAGCATCTGTTCCCCGTTGTGAAATTTCATCGATTGCAGCAGCATGTATCTCTGCTACGATATCTTGATGCTGATCCTGAACATATTCTAATTCACCAAGTTTGACAAGTTTTGAGTTTTCAGGTTTGGCAGCTACCTCCAAACTCCACTCCTGATTAAAAGCCGTAAACAGAACGGCATTTTCTCTGTTTGCTGCCTGTCTCCATCTTTCAACACTTCCGCCGGAGAGTGCTATCTCTCTTTCACCGGATCCTCCTTCACGTGCAGGTGTCACAAAGTCATGACCATGAAGACTATCGGGCCGATCTTCACCGAGGATGTTTAGTATAGTTGGAAAGAAGTCTTGAGGCTGGACTATCACATTGCTACGACCCGTGTCACCTTCAGGTAAACGGACAAAGAGAGGGACGTGTGCTTCCTGTTCACGTACAGGTTGTCCCTTACCAAAAGAACCGCGTTCACCCACATTCGTACCGTGGTCAGCAGTTAGAATAACAGCAGTATTCTTATCAAGTCCTGTGGACTCAAGTGCATCTAAAAATTGTCCGAAGCAGTAGTCCATAAAAGTCAATTTCGCTGAGTATTGGTGTTTGATATGTTCCCGTGCTTCATCAGAAAGCGCACGATTGTTTCTGCCGCCGAGACTGCGCGGGTCAATTCTACCATCATATCCAGGTCGCTTATCATATTTTTTCATAAACTCAGGCGGTGCGTCCCAAGGTTCGTGCGGATCAAAGCAGTCTACCCATAAGAAAAAGTTTTCACGTTTCGCATTATCTTTCAGAAATTGCGCTGCTGTATTGAAGAGTTTAGCGCAATTCCAATCTTCCAACGATTTCCTATTTCGGTTTGCCCGCGCATAACTCCGGAGCATATTTGAACCAAATGCAGAATCATCAAGGCTATCAAAGAGTGGTTCTTTTGCCCAATTATCTGGAAGTGGTACGGAGTCCATAATCCAATCTCTGTCTACCTCTGCACCACGTACGAATGTCCACGCATGGAAGGGCCAATCAAAGTTATGTCCACCGTTGACAAGATGCGGTGTGTCGTGAATCAATTGTGTAGCATACCCCTTTTGTGCAAGTGTCCACGGCAATGTCTGCCGTTCATGTCTTAATGGTTTCCAAGAATGGAAAGGTGAACCGTATTGACCTGTGATAACATCTGTGCGATTAGGGATAGTAGGAAAACTGGCACAGAAAACACGATCATAAGCTATCGCCTTTGAGGCAAAACGGTCAAAGTTCGGTGTTTCTATCCAATCATTTCCATTTGCCCCGATGTGATCATATCTTAACGTATCAATGACAATATAAGCGACATTCATCTATCTCCTCCTCTAATTAGTACACAAGAATTGTAAAATCCACTATATATTAGCAACGTAGAAAACGACTGTCAAGAAAAAAGGGGATGTAGCGTTTTTTCACTTTTTTTGTCAGAATCACGGATATGGCAACAGCAAAGAGAGTGCTGTCGCCGCCTTCGTCTACAAAATAGTGTCGGATTGAAGATGAGTATAGCAGGAGGAGTTCGTCTGATTCGTCAACATAGTCTGGGGTTAGTTTTAAGGAGTGCGGTCAGCAAATCCAAACATTAAATTGAATAGATCATTCTGCTGGCTTCTTCAAATTCCGGTTTGAGTGGGTCTGTTGACAGATATAACTTTTGATAAGGTTCATATAGTTGGATATAACTCCAATTGACTCCACACAGCACTTTGCCGTTATTGACAAGTTTGATAAATCTACCACGGAACTTTGCGCGGGTGTTCTCAGGAGGTGAATGCATCGCCTTGCGGATGTGTGAGTCGTCCAATATCCTCTCTATCAAACCGCGTTTTTCAGCTTTATAAAAGACGCCTAAATCCTGACGGATATTATGGTATTCTAAATCTATTCGTTTAACCTCAGCAGAATCCCACTTTATTGATCGATGTTTTACATAGGTCTCAATACACTTACGTTTGATGACCCAATCTAATTCACGGTCAAGTTGCATCGGATCTTGTTCCAATCGTGTCATCACATATTCCCAACGTTTCATCACTTCATCCGTTGTTGGGTCAGATTCAGCCTGTTCAAGATATCTTTTAGCACATTCAAAGTATCGCCATTGAAGTTCTATTGCTGTTAATCGCTTACCATTATCAAGCTCAATCAGTCTTTTGCAGGATATATCTTCAGAAATTTCATGAATGGCTTGTACCGAATTTCGTAGAGCGAAATGTTCATTAATGAAGTGATCTTCAATCATCCGAAGAATGATTCCGGTTATGCCAACCTTTAGAAGAGTTGAGTATTCCGACATATTAGAATCCCCTACGATGACGTGCAGACGTCTATATTTTTCTCTATCAGCATGGGGTTCATCCCGGGTGTTGATGATTCCGCGTGCGGTTGTTGTTGCTATTGAGATTTCTTCTCGGATATGTTGGGCGCGTTGTGATATTTCGTAGAAGCCTTGGTCACTTCGTTTTACTTTTCCTGCGCCAGTGTATATTTGTCGGGTAACAAAAAAGGGGATGAGTTGTGATGCAAGTTGCCGAAAACTGACCTTTTCACGTTCCATCAGATAGTTTTCATGACAACCGTAAGTATTGCCGACTGTATCTAAGTTGTTTTTGAATATAGAGATTTTTCCTCTAAAACCGTCCGCTTTCATCCTGCGTTCAGCAGTTGTTGCGAGTCGGGTTACGATTCGTTCTCCTGCTTTATCATGTGCGACCAGATCGATCACATCATCACATTCAGGGGTAGCATATTCTGGATGGCATCCGATATCTTGATAGAATCGTGCGCCGTTTTCCAAGAAAACATCTGGATACATCCGTCCAGAGATGATTTCACGGAACAAGTACATCACAACATTCTGGACAGTGAGTTTTTTACCTCTGTTTTTGTCGGGTGTGCAGATGATGCCGTATTCCGTTTCCAACCCATAAATTCTACGATGCATGGCTCAAAATCTCAGCTATTTCTTCAATAGAAAATCTGCGAAATTTCCGTCTACCAGCAGTAGCATCCAGGCACGCAACTTCTATCGTTTGTGGGGTAATCTGATACGGTTCAGATTCTTCAGATTCTACTTTTTTAAAGGTTCGAGACGCAAGTTGCAAGGCAGCGGATAATTCTAAATCGGCGGAATAATCTTCTTGAAGAATCTGTACAATGGCTTCTGCTCTTCCGCCAATGACTGCAAAGTTCTCCTCCTCACGGTATGTCCCATCAAAATCTATGTAATATATCTGGTTTTCCACTGATGGATCCTCATCTACCTCACATACAAGTAGTTCAATCTCAAGAGGCTTTGCATCCCATGTTTGTGATATGGAACCCATATACTGTGAATAGAGATTAGTCAACCACTTACCGGTAACATCTTCTCGAAAATATGTGTAGCCTTTAAGCTCTGCCTCGCGAATTCCTGCTACACGTAATGTCTCATATTCAGCAATACGACCTGTTGATGCAAGTGCTATCTTGTCATATATCTCAGATATTTTATAGGTAGTTCTACGCGGGTTCTCTGCTACCATCAAGAGTCCGTTTTTATATCCTAAGACAACTACCTCTTTTGCTTGTTCAATACCGCGTCGGACAAAATCTCTTTTATCTTCCCATATCTGTTCAGGGGAAACATAATAAGGTGTTGACATTAAAGCTCCATATCGGTTTTAAGTAAATCTAAGCAATATTAAATAATGAATTATCAATTTTCCGATTTTCCTGCAGGCACCGAAAATATTCAAACTTGCTTACGCAATGAATAGATCTACGTTTGTTCCAAACGGGAAATCAGTTCCCGGAACAACTCAGCTACGGTGTCATCCGGGAGGGTGGCTACACCTTCATCTGTAATAGTTGTTAATGTTGGAAAGATATTCCTGATAAGGTCTGGTCCACCAGTGGCGATATCCTCATCTGCCGCATCCCATAATGCTTCGGCGATGGCATTCAAGGCTGTTATCTCCGACATCTGTGGACGATACAACTTCTTCAAAGTTGCGCGGGCATCTTTACCACCAGAACCGATAGCATAATAGGTGTCTTCCTCATATCTTCCACCCAATGCATCGTACTTGAAAATTCTGCCCTTCCCAAGTTTCTTATCGTATCCAGCAAAAATCGGCAGCACGATTAATCCCTGCATAGCCAATCCTATGTTTGAGCGAACAAGTGTTGACAGATAGTTGGCTTGTCCGTCCAAACTTAGGGACATACCCTCAATCTTTTCATAGTATTCCACTTGAACTTGAAAGAGTTTTGCTGTTTCAATACAGGGACCCGCAACACCAGCGACAGCAATAGCGGAATGCTGATCAATTTTGTACACTTTTTGGATACGTCGTTCCCCGACTTGGTAACCTTCTGTTGCTTGTCTATCACCTGCGATGATAACACCATCATCGTAGACGAGTGCAAGAACAGTCGTACCTTCCAGATAATTATGCGGGAGGCTGTCATTTATACCGTTCAGTTGTGTCCAGTCCCCTAACTGATCGGGGTGCCGGTTCTTCAGAACTTGTAGAAAATCGTTCGTTCCATATTCATGGAGTTTGAGCAATCCTACTGCCCTCCTCGCTGGATATAATTTTCGACGAATTCCTCTGAGTCTTCCTCCAGAATCTCATCAATTTCGTCGAGTAGCGCATCGAGGTCTTCTGTTAACTCGTCAACGTTTTCATTGAGTTCAGGATTTGGATAAATCTCCTCATTTTCTTTGATGGAGTTATCTTTGTATTCTTGCTGTTTTTCGCTTGGCATGTCGTACTCCTTATTAGGATTTAAGGTTACGGAATTCCGTATATCTATGTAGCCTTATAAAACCAACTTTAATCAACAGGGTTTATATCTATTAAACAAGATCATTTACAGTCGTCACGAATTTGGTTCACGAGTTCATCAACTGTGCAATTGTTGAGCATTTCACCGATTATCTCTTGTGTTCCAAAGTGGGGTCGTTCCATCATAATCTTTTCAAATCCTGAAGATCCGTTGAAAATAATAGAATTCCAACTTACGCTATGGATGTGACTTGGAAATCTACGTAAACAGGTTCCTCGAAAATAGGCACGTGTATCTAATGGTGGATGTTGAATTGCATGTACGACCTCCTCATGGGTTAAGATACGTTCTACATGTCCATTCTTTTGTAGTCGTAAGTACAATCCCTTATCTGGTCTTAGATCGTGATATTGCAGATCGAGCATTCTAACTTGAGGATCTGTCCACTTAAATCCGTGGCGTGCAATATACGCATCAATGAGTTTTTTCTTGATAATCCAATCCAGGTGCCTTCCTAAAGACATCGGGTCCTTTTGTAGCCTATTTAGCACAAAATCCCACTTCTGCATTACATCATCAACAATCGGTGTCCTTTCATCATCTGACAGATGTTTTTGTGCAAGGTTAAAATACGCACGTTGAATTTCAATTGCCGTCAAGTTACGTCCATCTTTTAGTTCAATTTTCTGATTACACATCAAATCTCTTGATATTGACTTGATTGCTGCGACAGGTTCATTTAATGCGAACTGATCACGAACAACACGTTTTTCAATTAATTGTAAGACTATTGCCGTGATACCGACTTTCAAATAGATTGTAAACTCGGACATGTTAGAGTCGCCGACGATCACATGCAAGCGTCTATAGCGAGTTGAATCGGCGTGTGGTTCATCTCTCGTATTAATTATGGGGCGTTCCACCATTGTGCTCAGTCCGACCTCTTTTTCAAAAAAGTCTGCCCGTTGAGAGATCTGAAAATCCGCTTCGTCTGCTCCGTTTTCAGCACCTACCTTACCGCTACCGGCTATGATTTGACGCGTCACAATAAATGGTGTTAAGCCATCAACTATGTCCGAAAAATCTATTTTACGCGACATCAAATAGTTTTCATGTGAGCCGTAACTATGTCCCTTATAGTCAGTATTGTTTTTATAGATGATAATTTCTTGATTATCCAGTAGCAACTGTTCAGCGGCAAGTCTACTTAGGTCTAAAATCAACTCTCCTGCTTTTTCATACTTAACAAGGTCTCTTGCATTTGAGCATTCAGGTGTACAGTATTCAGGGTGTGCATGGTCTACATAATAACGACCCCCGTTTACCAGTATATCATTTACGACACTGTATGTATCCTCTTCAACGATTGGTTTTTGACTTTCATCAATGAAACCGCGAGCGTCCATTAGCGGACTTTCTTGTGCATAATCCCATGAAATAGTCGGAATATTGCGACTTCTATATGCATTGACAACTAATGTTGAAGCTGCAATTGGGTCTTGTTCTCTTGCGTTTTTTACCGAAATACCAAATTCTGTTTCTGTTCCGATTATCGTTGGTGTAGACATATTATTTTTCGGAGTGCAATACTGACGTAAAGTTACTGTATGTATAGTGGATTTCAGAAATAATGAAACACTTCACAACGGGCGAGGAGACCTCGCCCCTACGCGGGGTAGTTTCTATAAACGCTGAAATGTCTCTTTAATTAATGACCTAACTATAATCTCACTCATTTCAGTATGATAATGATACTTTATAGGTACGATCCGCCTTTGCTGACTCTCATCTCAGGTTTCTTACGTGCTTCAGGTTGATTGATGAGTGCACGAATATTGACAATCTTTTCACCTTTTCTCCCGGAAATCTTTGCCCAATCATCAGGATTAGTGGTGTTAGGTAGATCCTCATTTTCTCTGTATTCTTCCCGGATAGCAATCTTCAGATCATCCAGAGAGATACCTTTGTCTTTTCCTTCAGAACTGATGAGGCGTTTAATAGCCATTTTCTTTGCCCGTGAAACGATGTTTCTAATCATTGCACCACTGACAAAGTCTTTGAAGAAGAGCGTTTCCCGTTCACCGCGTGTATACGTTACCTCAATAAATCTGTTTCCCTCAGTCGTGGCATACATTTCCTCAACCGCTTCATTGATAAGGTGTTCTACCATCTTATCCGCATCTTCATCAAATTGTTCAATAATGTTCTTGGCAAAAGGTAGGTCTGGTGTCAAATAAATAGCAAAGATGTCCTTGGCACCATCCATATTAGGACGATCAATCTTAATTTTTATATCAAGCCTGCCGGGTCTCAAAACTGCCGGATCAAGTAAATCTTGTCGATTACTTGCCCCGATGACAATCACGTCGCGCAGGTTATCTACACCATCAATCTCTGCAAGGAATTGCGGTACCAGTGTAGACTCCATATCAGATGAGATACCCATACCACGCGAACGGAACAGGGAATCCATTTCATCAAAGAAAATGACGACTGGATATCCTTCTCTTGACTTATCGCGTGCTTTTTGAAAAACTTCCCTTATTTTTCGTTCTGTTTCCCCGACATACTTATTGAGAAGTTCAGGTCCTTTAATGTTTATAAAATATCCTCTGATGTCTTCTCTACCATATTTCTTCCGTATCCGCTCAGCGAGACAGTTCGCTACGGCACGTGCAATTAATGTTTTCCCACATCCTGGCGGTCCATACAGAAGTACACCTTTAGGGGGTGTTAAATCAAACTCTTTATACTCATCAGGATAGAGATATGGCATCTCAATTGCATCTCGTATCGCCTCAATCTGAGAATCTAATCCACCTATATCTGCGTAACTTATATCGGGTACTTCTTCAAGCAACAGGTCATCGAGTTCGCGCTTTGGCAGTTTTTCAAGTAGCATACCGCTGCTGTGGTTTAGCAGGACAGGGTCTCCTGTCTTTAAGGTCTCATCTTTCAATGCCGAAGAAACCCGTACGACCTGTTCTTCATCGGTCCGCAGACTAACAATTGCGCGACCGGATTCAAGTATTTCCTTTATCTTTACGACATCACCGTGTTTCTCAGGGGGTTTGACAGCTATGACATTTAAACCACTATTAACAATTACTTCTTGTCCAACATCTATTTGATCAACGACGATTGCTGGGTCAAGATTGACTCGCCATTTCTTTCCGCCGATGTCAACATCAATCGTATTGTCATCATTTTTTCCGAGAAAAATCCCATAGTTGTTCGGAGGTGCGCTCAGCTGCTTAACCTTCTCCTTCAATAATTCAAGTTTTTCTCTTGCTTCCTGAAGGGTACCTGTAAGTTTCCGATTGCGTCTGTGTGCTTGCATTAATTCGCGAGTCATTTCGTACAAACGCGCGTCAACATCTTCATCGGGTGAAGATCTGAGCTGTCTTCTCAGATCAGACACCTCGTTCTCAAGCATCTCTATCTGCCAATTGAGCTCACGAACCATCTGAGGGTAATCAACTTTATCTGTAGCAGCCTCTTCTATATCGGAACTTTTCAATAATTCAGATGAAGTGTTTCTTTTAGTTGCCATACAAGATTTTCTCACTTTCTATTGAAAAGATTGATGAAATAGTCATTTTATACCGACCTGAGTGTATACAAGTATATCATGTTGCGGTTTTTACTTCAAGAGAACTAACCAAGGGTGTGTAAAATTTTTGTAGAAACCCTTTCAGTGTAACGCGGTTAAAAAATTGTGTAACGCGGTTAAAATGTAACCAAAACTTTACACACTCTCAAGAAGAGGTATCCTCAAATTCAGTATCTACATCTTCTTCAGTATCTACTTCTTCAGCAACATCATCAAGTGAATCTGACTGAACGATTGTACTTAAATTCTCACGAATCTTCTTCTCCAGTTCAGCAGTAATATTGGAATTCTGTTCTAAGTAGGTTTTGACATTGTTTCGTCCCTGTCCAATTCTCTCATTGTTGTATGAGAACCATGAACCCCTCTTCTGAATATAACCCGCATCAACAGCGATGTCTAGCAGGTTGCCTTCTTTTGAGATACCTTTACCGAATGTTATATCAAACTCAGCTTCTCTGAAAGGGGGAGCGACCTTATTCTTCACGACCTTTACAAGCACTCTATTTCCGAGCACATCTTGTCCTTCTTTTATCTGTGTTGACCTTCTAATTTCCAACCTAACGGATGCATGAAATTTCAAGGCGAGTCCACCCGGTGTCGTGTCTGGATTTCCAAACATGATACCTATTTTCTGTCGTATCTGGTTCGTAAAAATTACACATGTCTTGGACTTGTTTGTAACACCAGACAATTTACGTAGTGCTTTTGACATCAACCGTGGTAATAAGCCGACATGTGCGTCACCCATCTCACCTTCAATTTCAGCTTGTGGTGTTAGCGCAGCAACTGAATCAATTATAACAATATCAATTGCTCCGCTTCGGATAAGCGTTTCAACGATCTCCAATGCTTGTTCACCTGCATCCGGTTGAGAAATCAATAAGTTCTCAAGATTCACGCCTATATTTCGTGCATAAGTAGTGTCCAGGGCGTGTTCTACATCAATAAATGCAGCGATTCCTCCCCTTTTCTGTGCTTCAGCAACGATGTGTAATGCTAACGTTGTCTTCCCTGTTCCTTCATGTCCAAAGACTTCAACGATTCTACCGCGTGGAACACCACCAACACCTAATGCCAAATCAAGTGCAAGTGCGCCAGTAGGTATAACCTCCACTGGAACAACTTCGTCACCTGTTAAACGCATGATGGCACCTTTTCCATAGGCACGTTCAACTTGAGAAATAGCTTGGTCTACAGCTTTTCTCTTCTCTGCTGCATTCTTCTGTTCTTCAGCACTTAATTCATTTTCCACATTCGTTTTATCATCTTTCGCCATATTACTTTACTTCCTTCCAAAATGAAATTTACTAATCGGCGTATATACTGCTCCAGTTGGGCGCAATTCACTTTTGACAAGTGTAATCTCATCTACCGCCATAGATGTATTCTGTATCGTCTGATATTCCTCAAACAGATCAACGTATCCTCTCAAGTCCGCATGTTGTCTCAGTCTTGCTAATGTCACATGTGGATGAAAGCGTTCATCACTCTTAACATCACAGTGCAACAGTGCGTTGTTAATGTATTTACTTAAACCTGTCGTTATTTTTCCCCCTTGCTTTAATCCTATCCATAATACGCGTGGGCGTGACAAATTCGGAAATGTACCAATTCCACCAAATTCCAGAGAAAAAGGTTTCTGTTTTGTTGCGACCTTATCTATAGCATTACAGATATCAGAAATACTATCTTTCTTTACATCTCCAAGGAACTTCAATGTCAAATGGAAGTTTCCGATTTTTGTCCAAGATGCTTTTCCAATTTCTGTTCTCAATTCATTCTGAATCTTCTCAAAAACTTTTTGAACATGGACTGGAATCTCAATAGCAACAAAGCATCTGATGTAAACAGTTTTCATTCCATTTTTCCAACAAAACTAACCTATGTCTTAACAGAAAATACTTTACGGTTTCCGTATAAGAATTCAATTCCAGATGCGACGGTTAGAACAACCGGTAGAAGCATCATAAAAAAAATTGGACCGTACTGTTGTATAACAAACTCGGTGTCTTTAAGGAATATTAGTAGAACTAAACTGATCGTAATAATAGTCAGTTGTGTTGCCGTCTTATATTTTCCCCATTTGTTTGCAGAAATAACATCTCCATTCTTAGCAACGACGATAATACGGACTGTCGTTACGATGATCTCACGTCCGAGTATAACGACTACCATCCATATAGGAATCAGTCTGACATTATCTGCTAAAAGTTCATGTTGAAATAGACAGAAACTAATCAGTGCTGTTGCCACTAATACCTTATCAACAATAGAGTCCATGAAACTACCGAATTCTGTTATACCCTCTTTTCGTGCGATTTTCCCATCTAATAGGTCAGTTATAGCTGCTAAGCCGAAACAGACTGCTGAAGGAAGCATCATTTTCGCACGAAAGAAGAAGAAAAAAGGAACAGTTAGCAATAAACGCGTAAAAGTCAGAAGATTAGCCAAACGAAAATATTGATGAGAACTCATAAATGCCTATTTTTTTTCCGAAAAATCAATCACCTCTGCATCCTCTGGTACGTTGAACTTAAATACATCTGAAGACAATTCTTGGTCTCGTTTTATCTTAGAGAGTGATGTGATCACGCTTCGACGACTCTTATCAGGGAACTCTATTATGTAACCAAACTGGACAGGCAGCCAATCCTTCTCTTGAACCCAAATCTCAAGTGTCTCTTTTTCTATGTTTTCATCAGATGTCTTATTATTTGTTCTATTTAGCAGATGCGGTTTAGGTGTCAGTCTTATCTGAAATACTCCTTTTGCATTTGCAGCCTCATCTGGCACCAACTCCATATCCCAATTCTCCGATACATCTTCAAGAGATGCTCCGATACCGGGTAGAATCTCACGACGTTCAGAAGTATCCCATTTTCTTTTATTTACTTGTTTGTATAAAGGTACATAAGACCATGCGTGAGAACCATCTAAAACGATAACTTTTACAATTTGTTTGGGATTCTTTGGTGAGACAAATTCCTTTCGCAGCAGATTTGGCTTGCCGAATGTAAAGTGTCCAGTTGTCACATTTTTGCGTGTCTTATAAAGTGTGGTCTCCTGAAATTCTGCACTGAAGTTTTTTGACTTATTGTAAGCAGTTTTGAAATTTTCAAAAATCTCGTCCACTGTAAAACTGTGCCCGTTGACAACAATTACAAAGTTTAGACAAAATAAAATCAGCAAATATCGCAGATGTTTCACTCTGAATCTCCTATAATGTCAAATGAGGAACACTATGTGTTAGGAAAATAGTATATCACAACCAATTATGCCTGTCAATCATATTTTTCTGCTTTTTCGTTTTGCACAACTTCAGAAAACTCGGCATCTGAGGCGAGTAATCGTGTCCAATCCGTTAGTTCTACCTCAATATCAATTGCATCATCCAAAGCATAATAGACAAGTCTTTCTAAAGTCTCTGCCAGGTGCGTATTCCGAAAAAGTGCTTGGAACCATATACTGAAGGATTTTATCGCATCCGCTGATTCTGAGAATACCCATAAAATCACTCTACAGAAATCCAATCCTTCGTCAACCGATTGCTGTGAAATCCACACACCCTCCGGAAACCCACGAAACAGGGGTAATAGGTCTGCTATGACAACAACCCTATCATGGTCAAGGTATGAAATCTCTGGTGATATATCAAATTGGATAGCGTATTTATGCGTATGGAGTTCAATGTCATTTTTTTTCAATATGAACTATCTCCCTGTATATGAAGATTAAATTAATAATCGGGTGATTTTGATTTCACCAGGCCGGTAGGTGCGATATCCTTATCGCACCGGGGCCTAAGCGAGAACATCAGACGAAACAGATTAGAGTAAACCCACTGCCTTGAAGGTTTCCGCGTAGGATCCGGTGCGATAAGGATATCGCACCTACCGGATCCTGTATATGAAAGTTAGAGTGAATGTCCTGCCCCTGACGATGGCATGTATAGATTCAACGCAAAACTGATCAAACTCAAAACACTTCTCGGAATAAAGTCCCCTAATACCAACCCGAGAAAGAAAGGAATTGCTTTGCGATAGGTATGCCACCCAGAGAACCGTAGGATCATGAATTTGAGAAACCAACTTACCATCACAGGAAACCAGAAATAGATCAGTCCACCCCACGAAGCACCTGAGAGAACATAACCTGATGGATGCAAAGTCCACCATAGTAGACGAGTCCGCAGAAAATGCAACAGGAAGACAAAACCGAACCCTCCACTCATAAAGATGATAGAACTAACATTCGCTTCTCTGGGATGTTGTAACCAGCTTTGAAGCGGATTGAAACTCTCCCAACCAAAATGACCAACATGTCCTTGACACCTTGCAAGTACACCGTAATGATATGCAACTTGTAGATATGTCCAAAATGTAGCAACTGCACCGACACCGATAGCAAGAGCCATGCTCAGAACCAATGTTTTACCGGGGATCCGTGCTTGATCTCCAATGCGCAAGGATTCTATCTGGTTTGGCATCGGATGTGAACGATTACAACGGTTAAAAGCGTATAGAAAAGTCATGACAGTTAGGTTCGGAGCACCCAAAACTCGCGTACCGATGGTATTGACCATGATCTGACGTGGATTGATACCGATAACCTCATGGTATGGGGGACCTAACTCTGCACGCACCCGACCAATTGCTAAGGCAAATGCGATGAAGAGTACATAGAAAACTGTGATGACCCATAGCGACATTCCGGCAAAATAGCAGAACCCGAATACACCACCAACACTAAGAATGGATAGAATTGCTGTTGTCCGATATGTCAAAGGTTCATTTGCATCATCACCCCGCTCAAGGCCTATAGCATGTCTGAGAAACCTTATTATATGTCTTCGTCCCATCCAAAGCGTTAGTGCTGCGATCCCGATCCATGCACCGGATGCACGGTCATTGAGTCCAAGTCTACTGATATTGGTTACCCCAACGGCACTTGCTATCACCCGTTCTGCCCGCGTAAGCCAGAAGAAAAACCATGTTGAGAACGATAGATCAAGCGGCATAAAATACGTCAATCCAACAATTGCAAGGTTGAAGGACATTGAGACATATCCTACAGCACTCCAAGGTCGTTCCGTAATGTGTCTGTCAAGTCTGTAACTTGATGGAAATGCGGGTATCACAGGAAACAGATCATGTAAACCTGCTAATACACGTAACAGGGCAGCGATGCCGAAACCTATCCAGAGTGAACGTAATTTGAAAAAACTACGGTTCGTTGTCATTTGGAGCGGTAATTGGGTTAATGGGAAGCTTAGTTTTTCGCGTTCCATCCACTGCTTGCGAAGTAGCAAACCCAGACAGAGTAAAGATCCGTATAGGATAAAGATAAAACCGGACCAGATAAGAATCGGTTTTATCCATACGGTTAGATGTTCTGACAGATAGAAACTTGATTCACCTTCATAATAGCCTGCCAACCATTCTGGGTCATGCACTGTCAACCATTCAGGAATATGGTGTAAAAAGAGTTGCGCCCATTCGTTTTCAGCACTTTCGAACCAGAACGGATGCGCTAATGTTCCCATCAGAATTGCCATCATTGCATGACCTGAGATCGTAGAAACCATGGTCACCATGATGTAGATCAATAGCAATTCAGCACGCGTAAAAGCAGCACGCGGTGATATTCTCCCTAAGACGAAGTTCAGCGCGAGAAGGACGACTAATGTAAAAACAGCATTGGAAAAAGGGGAGACAAGTGTATAGACTGCGTACCAAAGTTCACTTGCAATACCGACCCAGTACGCATTAACGATGACAAGGACTAAACCTACTATTATCGCTTTCTTGGAGATTACCTCACTGGACGTTGAGGGGGGTGGATGCATTGATAAAGCTAACCTTACGAACCTACATTAGGAGCAACTATCCTGAAATGTCTGTCAATGATTGCAGCTCTGTTCCTAAATGATCCATTATATCATCAAGTGTTTTATACAACTGAAGTGTATCTCCGACCTTGTCAGACGTGATGATACGAATTGCTTCCTGTAGTTGTGTGTCGTGTCTCAAATTTACGATCTGTTCAATGCCGACATTGAGATTAAATAGTTGTTCTGCCCGATACGTTAGCCACCGCAAACTCACACGGAAGCCATCAGTGGCAAGTTCCTGTTTAAATTGCGGTAACGTTGTTTCAAGCCGAGTAAAATCCTTTGGTAACTTGCCAGTGCGTTTGGTTTCATCTTCAATCCAGTTGGTTACATAATCTTCAATAGCATTTTTTTCTGCGACAAGACGTTGCATGACCTGTTCAATTCTATCAGGTGGTTCAGTAGATATAGGTATGTGTGGGGAAATACCAGATTTGTCTATAGATGTTCCGTTTGGGGTATAGTAGGATGAAATCGTAAGGGACACTGCACCGATTCCCCTTATAGGATATCGTTTCTGAACGACCCCTTTCCCGTAGGTTTTCTCACCGATGAGGATCCCTCTACCGGTATCTTTAATTGCCCCCGCAACGATTTCGGAAGCACTTGCACTATATTCATCTACGAGGATAACAAGGGGAATATCTGTATCACATAAAACATCTGAATGTGCAGGATATAGTTCGTTAAAGGTACTTTTTCTACCCTTAGTTGAGACGATAACTCCATTGTCAATAAAAGCGTCCGCAATATGGTAAGCAGCATCAAGTAAACCACCGTGATTGTTTCTCAGATCAAGGATCAGTGCCTGCATTCCTGCATTATTGTGTGATGCCAGTGCCTTGTTGAACTCTTCCTCTGTTCCGCCTGCGCGATCAGTGCCGATAAACTTTGATATTCTGATGTAACCGATACCATCATCCAACATAGTAGAGGTAACGCTCGGTATAGAAATTTTAGCACGTTTCAACCGAATATCAAAGGGTTCAAGATATTTGCGTTGCACCGTGATTGTCACATCAGTATTCACACGACCGCGTAGCAGATCCACGACATCGTCAAGTGTCATACCTGTTCTTTCACCGAGATATATCTGCTTACCATTGACTCTTGTAATATAGTCACCTGCTTGAAGTTGTGCAGATTCGGCTGGTGTTCCCGGCATCGGTTTGGAGATTTTGACGAAACCGCGATGATCTGGATAGATACTCACACCGAGTCCACCGAACTGTGCATTGTATAGATTCTCCACAGAACGTTTATGGTCACGTTCAGACAGGAGAAATGTGTAAGGGTCGTCAAGAGCGAGTAATGCCCCTTTAATTGCGCCGTGATACATTGCATTTTTGTCTACGGGCTTATAATAATTTTTTTCAGCAGTTTTGATGGCATCATCAAGTGCTTTATTCAATTCCTTAAGGCTTATATGGACATCATCACTTGTCGCAAATCTTTCACCTGAATTGATAATTAGCAACGGGAGACCTATTGCGATGATCAGAACGATGATTGATAAAGTAAATCTTTTCATGTGAGTACCCCAATGCAGATAAATTGTATTTTATTTCAGTATCTGTTTATTTTCTCTTATTAATTCTATCATGAATCCTATATTCTTGCAACGGTAATTTGAAGGGTGTGTAAAGTTTTTGTTGTTCACACGTTCTATACACCTTTCACACCGCTAGTGTTGGTCTTTTACGGATTCCACAAGGTCGCTTCAATAAATCTCTCTCCATCAGGTTCTTCATTGAAATAGTATACAGTTACCACAGTCCCATCTGATCTTTGAACAGTCCTCGGATACCCTATATCATGGTCGCCCCCGTTGTCTCGTAGGACAATCTCATCAGACCATGTGTTTCCGCCATCACTACTGAGTTTTGCACAGATACGGTACGGTGCATCCCTGAATCCGTAAGTAAGACATATTCTACCATCCATGAGTTGTGTTAACGTAGGTGGATTTCCGCCTCGCCCCGTATTTTCTACCGCACAATTCATAAACTGCCAAGTTTGCCCGTTGTCATTAGATTCGTAAAGATCAATCCAATTTTTGAGTTCCTCCCAATCTTTTTCGTTCTTCTTGCTCATGCCGCGGCACCTCACTGCGACTAACACATCACTTTCAGAGAGTCGGACACTTGCTGGCATTATTGCAAATCCATCAGGTTCAGGACCGATCTGAGAATGCAGGGAAAAGGATTTTGCACCATCCTCTGTCCGTGCACAGAATATCAGACCCTCATTGCCGTTTGCTTTTGAAGCAGTAAGAAACAGTAAACATTCTTCAGAATTAGAGACGAGATAATCCGTTCGCGCAGCAATACCTGTATAACCAAACATCGGTAGTTCATACGGACCATCCCAACTGTTACAGCGGTCTGTTGATGTATAAAACCATGAATGTGCACCCGCGCTAAGACCGGTTCTACTGCACATCATAGCGAAATCAGGATGTTCAAGATTCACGCTATGCGGTGCTTTGAAAGCAGTTTCACCTTGTAGTCTGTGTTTTCCAGCCACATGTTCATCTGCAGATAAAGTACCTAACCCTGGTAGTTCACAAGGTGTTTCCGTTACTTCCCATGTCTCACCACCATCTAAACTCCTCGCTTGCATGGCAGTAAAAGGTCTATCTCGATCTCTCCGATGAAATCCGGCATCTGATTTGTGGTATCCTACAGTAAACCCCACAACTATCTCGTTATCCCATGACCATATACCGTAGTTTGCGGGCCACCCCGCGAAACGTCCATGTTCACGATAGATTGTTATGTGTTGCATCACGTCTCCTTTGAAAATAGATTATGTTTCATTATAGTATTAGAATGTTCAACCTTTGTTAATCTACTATTATCCTGTTTATTTTTCCATTTGAACCACCGACAATTATATCACTGTTTGTGGGATGCACAATCATGGCATAAATCCAGCCATCAATAGCAGGATGCACAGTAACAACCTCAACCGTATCTGGATTTATGATATAGACATGTCCATCGTTACTGGCTGCAGCAACCATGGAGCCATCGTGTAACCACGCCACGTTGAGCAGTGCTGCTTTGACTCTGGCAAACTTCACCATGCGCCCGATACTCGGTTGCCAAAAACGCACAGTCTGATCGTCACTGACTGAAGCAACCATCGGTAATCCCGTATTGTTAGGACGGAGTGCAAGATCATGCACACGCATCGTGTGGTTGTTGAGACTTCTCAGTAACTCGCCAGTTGTTGCATTCCAAACGCGGATGTTCTGGTCTATACCTGTACTGACCAGAGTATTACTATCGTTTAGGAAACAGAGCGAAGACACACCTTTGGAATGACCTTTAAATACTTGTATCTGTGTCTCTTTGTGTATGTCAAATATGACGATCTGTCTGTCTAAACTGCCTGATGCGATTGACGAGGAATCCCGCCAGGACAAGGCAGTAACCGAATCACGATGTCCTTTGAGAACTCGTAGCGATCTGCCTTTTGGCCATGATAGTATTTCAACTGTACCTTCTACCGAAGGATTACCACCACCGACAGCTAAGAGTTTCCCATCAGGAGAGAACGTCATATCGTGTATGTTGTGCGCTTTTACCTTTATTGTTCGTTGAAGTCTGAGCGTCGGATAGTCGTAGATATGCAATCCTGCTTGTGAAGATGCTATGACAGATTTCCCATCCTTTGTTAGTACAAGGGCAGTTATTGGCGGCATTATGGAGGGTTGATGCACATCTTCAGAGAACAGAGACGGGGTTAAACAGAAAAGAGATATGATAATAGGAATCAGGAGTCTTTGACGCATGGGACTAATGGTTGGTAACAAATTCATTGCAAGTTAACAGGCTCCACACCATATCCTCAAGAATGGTGCGTTGTGCATTTGCAGGTACATCAACATCTATGTGTTGCTGCCAAAATGTTTGCTCTTTATGCGTGGGATGTCGACTTAATGCCGCGAGATAGAATTCTCTAACGATCTCCATCGGTAATGTACCGCTTATTATCAATTTGTCTAAGCGACTACTGGGTACACCGATGCGCGCGTTGAGTAGGTCTCCGTTAAAAAGGTGAAGTTTCCGCTGCAGTCCATCTGCTGCACCAATTGATGTTTCGCAGGAGGTCTGCCGCGAACATCTGCCGAGTATATCAAGTGCATCGGAACGTGTATTCGGATCAATTAAAGCCACAGCGCGTGTACCTTCAGGTTCAGCACCATAAGTGTCTGGTACACCAAGTACATCAGAGATAGCATCAGCTAACACCTCTGGTGCAAGTGGTTTTTTTAAGGCATGAGAATAGAAACGGTCATCAATCCTGTTCTGTGGTATGGCATTTGCACTGCGTGCATAAGCATTGCTCAGCGCGATCTGCCGGAGTGTGTGACGTAGGTCGTAACCGTTTGCAATAAAGTCATCTGCTAATGCTGTTAATAGATCGGGATGCGTGGCAGGATTGGTTGAACGGAAGTCGTCAACAGGTTCTACTAATCCCCGTCCCATCATGGCTTTCCACAGTCGATTAACGATTGCTTTGGCAAAATATGGATTCTCTGGATCTGTCAGCCAATCTGCCAATTCTCTACGACCATCAACGGCATCAGCGGATAAGAAACGTTCCCCCGGAATACGTAATTGTGCCTTCTCGCGTGTAACAGGATGGATTACCATGCCGGCAGGTTTTACCCTGACAATCTGTTCATTCTCTATTTTTGCAAATATCGCTGCCAATCCGTGATAATCATCTTGTGTCCATCTGTCAAGTGGATGATTGTGGCAATTTGCACAGCGTAACCGTGCTCCCATAAACAGTTCACTCATCAATTCAGCTTGTTCACGCGGACCATTGACGGTGCGGTAGAAGTTCGCTGCACCGACTTGATGCGAATCACCTGTGGCAAGAATAACTGAACGTGCGATGTCATCATAACCAACACCGTCACGCAGCTGCTGAGAAAGCCAGTGATGATATGCATACACACCTTGTGTGTTTCTATCACGTGAACGCACGCGAAACAACTTCACTAACTGCAATGTCCAATATACATTAAATTCTTCTGATGTAAGGAGTGTATCAACTAGCATTTCACGTTTCTTCGTATCCGTTTTGGCAAGGAATGCATTTACATTTTCTGGTGTCGGTAGTCTCGCTGTTAGGTCAAGTGTTACTCTACGTAGGAAGGTAGCATCGTCAGCATTTGGGGAGACAGGTAATCGGAGCGTAGAAAGTAGTTTGCGTATCTCATTGTCAATGATCGCATCAGTTTTTTCTACTGCGTTGTTTGTATTGCTGCTTATGTCTGTTGTTTCGTTCAATGGCGCGATGAATTCAATCGGTATAACCTCTGTGAGATACCGGGCAATGATGATATGCCGACCGCGACGATTCAGTTTTGCTTTAGCTGCTGTTGGATTAATTTCAATGGCGGATGTGTCTTCTGGCGTAAAGACTGTCCATCGGGTAACATCTTCTGTTGTTCCGTCTGAGAAATGTGCTGATGCCTTGAGATGAATAGTCTGCTTGAGATTTGTGATGATCTGTTTTTTTGGTGTGATGTCAACGTTTTTTAGATGACGTTTTGTCTCATAGCGCGCACCGTGCCGTATCCAATCGTGGAGCAATTGAACGGCTTCGTCCCCATGCTCTGAATCTTCTTTGAGTACTCGACCACCCCCGTGACGGGTCTGTGCTGTTGGTTTTAGGATGACGAGGCTTTTTTCTGGGTGTATCAGGTTGATACGTCGTCCAGCAATTTGACGCACGATAGCTGCGTAGTCTGCTTGGGGATTACCACCAAACAGTGACAACTTGAACTCCCCTCTACCAGCAGCTGAACCGTGGCATGCTCCCGCATTGCAACCGAACTTGGTAAAGATAGGAATCAGATCATTTTCGAAGCTAATACGTTCATTGGTAATATGTTCATTAGAGTCTGATACGTTCTCATTCTGTGCTGCTAACGTATTTGAAAAGACAACTACATTAAGAAATACCAGAAGTAGTATTATGTGTGTTATATGTTTCATATTTTGATGGCACACGGATGAAGATTTAATTAATAATTTAGGTAATCTTGATTTCCCCAGGTCGGTGAATCAACGCCAAATGCGCGTTTGGCATTTGTCGGGTGCGATATCCTTATCGCACCGGAACTTAAGCGGAAACCTTTGATGAAGCGGGTTAACCGTAATTTGTTTCGCCCAACGTTGTCGCGTAGGATCCGGTGCGATAAGGATATCGCACCTACCGACCTGGGGAAAATCTGTTTTTACTTTAAGAACGGCACACGGCGTGTGCCTACTACTTTTAAGTCTACACCTTAATTACCTTAGCACCATCGGGTGCAACACGAACAGGTCTACCGTCATTGGTATGAAGTTCTAATGCAGGATTAATTCCGAGTAACGTGTAGATTGTTGCGGCAAGATCCGATGGTGTAATAGGATGTTCCTTCGGGAATTCTCCGAGCGAATCACTACTGCCGATTATCTGTCCTCCTTGAACACCGCCGCCTGCTAACATCACACTGAACACGTTGGGCCAATGATCACGTCCGCCTTGTGCATTGATTTTCGGTGTGCGACCAAATTCACCCATGACCACTACGAGTGTTTCATCTAACATATTTCTATCGGTAAGGTCTTGGATTAAGGCACTCAATGCCCGATCAAGAGACGGTAGATGCGCGTTTTGGTCAGTCGGATATCGCTCCTTTAATTGGAATATATCTTGATGTGTATCCCAACCTGTATGGTTGACGGTCACAAATGGGACTCCACGTTCAACCAACCTTCGTGCCAATAGGCAGCTCATACCGATTCCATTCACACCACCTAATCCATACCGACTTCGGACATTATGGGGTTCATCTGCAAGTGAAAATGCCCCTTTGGCTTCGGGAGATGTAATGAGATTATAGGCGCGTTCCAACTCTGGATCCGAAACGTCTCCTGCACCAGCATCTTTGGCACTGCTGAATTCGTTGAGTGCCTGGACGAATTGTCTACGTCGGGATAAACGAGGTATATCAATGCCTTGATAGAAGTCCAAGTCACGCACCTTAAAACCGCTATTAATTTTTGAGTTTTCTTTGCCTGAACTTCCACCAACAGAAAATGGACGCGTAGCACTCGGTAAGTAACCGTTTGCGGATACCTGTCCTGTGAAGTTGGGAATAGCGATGTTCATAGGTAAAGCGGTTTGTATGGTACCTTGAGAGGTATCAACCTGTTGTGATCTGAGATAAGCAACCGTTGCCCCGTAAGCAGGATACGTCAGTGCGGGTGTCGGTTTGTATCCTGTCATAAGATACTGTGTTCCGAGGTCATGTTCACCGAGGGGTGATGTCATAGAACGGATAATCGCTATCTTATCCATTATCTGTGCAACCCGTTCCATACATTCGCTGATACGGATACCTGTAATGTTCGTTGGAATTGTATTCAGGGGTCCGCGAACTTCTTGCGGTGCGTCAGGTTTTGGATCAAAGGTTTCAAGATGACTGGGACCCCCATCCAACCAGATGAGGATGCATGATTTTGCTTTTGCTGTCAACGTGTTCTTGGCTGCAAAGGTATTTTGCAGGTGAAAAAAGTCAGCTAAACCAAATCCGAGTGCAGTTAACCCACCTACGCGAATAAAGTCTCGCCGACTCATGCCATCACATCGTGTTACACCGTTCATAATGGACTCCTCTCATATCTTAGATCGTCCCTTTCATGGACTCAGCGATCTTCTTTTTCGGATGGAAATTCTGCTTCAAGCCGCTTGCGCGCCTCTTCTGGAGATATTTCACCTTTCTGAACCATTTCACGTAACTTACCACCGAACTTTGCCTTTTGTTCGGATTGTGCATCCATGCGTTCACCTTCGGGAGGCGTTTCATTCAACCACTCTTGCACCGTAGTAGGTTTCTGACCAATCAACTCAGCAACGCCACCGAGTACATACGGGTCTGGTGAGAGCATCGGTTGCGCTAAAGCGAAGTTATGGAGTACTTTTCCATCTTTCACCGTCAGAATAGTTTGTGCAACGTTGCGATTCAATCCGTAATTTCCAGGCCCTTCACGTCCATCGGGTGAAACAGCGAGTAGAACGTTGTCTGGGATATGCGGAACAATCCTGCTTGCTTGTTGTGTTAGCGTATCCGGTGAATCTCCTAAGAATAGGACGTGGACGCTAATCTGCTGTTTTGACTTGCTATTGATCTGTGCAATTAATCTTGTAAAGCCAACTAATCCTCGTAGACCGAGTGGTTTTTCATCCTGAAAGATCAGAACGCGTGGTTTCTTGCCTGCTTTTGTGATGAAGTCAATAGTTTTTCCTTTAACATCTCCATTGATGGTAATTGCTTTTAGGGAAGGGAGTTTTTCTTTCGGCTGCGGACCGGAGAAGATAGTTTTCTCCCGATTTTGTTTGAACCCATCAGGATTCTTGACTTCAACCTTTCTCCGTTGTTGTCGGTTTGCCATGGCGCGCCGTGCAGCTAGCGTTTCCGCATTGTTATCCTTAAGCAGTGCTTCACCTTCCTGCCAAGTGATACCTAATTTTTTGAGTCGTTCAGCAGCTGCATTCTTGGATATTTGTTCATTGCTAACGGCTTCCCGAATTGCTTTATAACTTTCCGCAATGTATCTTTCTTTTAACGCGTCCAACTTCTCATTTAAGTCGGTCACCTTTTCTTGATACTTTTGCAGCTCCTCTTTTTTCTTTAATTCACGTTGTTTATTCAACAGATTTTCCAATGCCGTAGGTTTAACATCAATCGCTTCTGCCACACCACCGAGAACATGCGGATCGGTATAAAATGAGGCTTGTGTAAATGCGAAATTGTGGAGTACTTTACCATCCTTAGCAATCAATATGGTCTGTGATACATTGCGATTAAGTCCATAATTACCCGGTCCTTCGCGTCCATCTGGCGACTTAGCGACCTTTATGTTGTCTGACACCAGGTCCCCAAGGAATTGGTCAGACCAGTCAGGTAGTGTGTCATCATCACCTAAGAAGAATACAATTCCTATTTGTAGCTCCTGATCTGCAATTTCAGATTCATCTACAATCGTATCTCGTTTCAGAAACTGGTTAATTTTGGAAAGCACCTCTACATTCACATCCATCCCTTTTATACATGCGATATTATTATCTTGCAAGAATAGGATGAGTGGGTTTCCACCGATTCCAGCTGTGATATCAAATGCCTTATCTTTATACTGTCTGTTTTTTCTTTCATATAGATGCGTAACCATTAGCGATGGGAGTTTTTCACCGGGTTGCGGTCCAGAATAGATCCTATTCTCTTGGGATTTATAGAAATCATAAGGATTGAGAACGCTAATAGCGTTTTCGTTTTTGTATTCTTTCTTCTCCTTCCCATCATCTTTTTCTGGCATCATCTTTTTCTGGTCGCCCTTTGTTTGTAACCGTTTCAGTTTGGTTTCGTCCATCTCTTTATCAGACTCTTGAGGCGTTTGAGAGAACAGATAGGATTGGACGGTATTCAACTGGGTCAAGTGTGCAGTTGAATACATTGATGTACATGTTAGAAGTAGGATTGATATACATAGTAATGAAAGTGATATTTGCTTCGTCATCTGCATCTCCTTAAAGTTCTTTGTTTCGGATATTCCTTCTATTTCTGTGGGGGCACTAATTCCTTTATACACAACTGAGTTCTTAATGATTTCAGTAGTAAGTTTACCAGTCGGTTGTCAATTTGTCAAGAGGATGTGGGTGTGTAAAGTTTTTGCCACCTTTTCTGTTAGAATTTCCCGAAAACTCGGACAAACATTTCCATATAGTTCTGATCGTTTATATCTCCGACTGCGCGTTGGTCTATGTAGCGTGTACCGATATGTAGGAAGAGTTCCTTCCGATATGCAAAGAAGCTTTTTTCCATTTCAGCTAAAAGAGCCTGACGGACAAAATCGCTATCGTCCTTTAAAAGGTCATTGTACAGAAGAATTTGCCCCCCGCCAGTGAGTTTTATCGTTTTCGTGAACTGATACACAATCTTGAGAATAAATGTGGGTGTCATATCTCGCACATGTGCTTGTTCTATTTGTCGCAAGCGTATGTGCCGAATGATGTCTGTATCGTCGATTCTTCCTCGTAGTGTTAGGTATTCAAGTTGATCCTCTGCCATCCTAAAACCGTTGCGGATAGTATATTTGAGCATAGGACTAATTTCAAGTGATTTTGAAGGTCTTAATCGATAAAGTGTTTTAAAAATTCCTACTTCGTAGTGTTCATTGTCGTTGTCAAAGTCAATGTCGTATTGTAACTTTGCGCGTGCTGTAGTGACCATACGATTAATGCCATGATATTCCCAAGTAAGTTTAGCGGTGTTAATTATGTCATTCTGCATTAAGAGAGGATCAAGCCTGCGTTTTTCTATTTCAGCACCTCCATCAACATAGAAGAATTGTAGATTTTTATCATCAATCATCTCTTGAATATCAGATCGTGCTTGATAGAGACCCATTTCTTGGTGACTGAGAAATCCACTAAAATACCAAGTTTCATCTGGGATACTATCCTTCACCCATTTAATTTCATTCTCAAATATGAATGAGGAAGCGCGCGGTAATGCCTTTTTGTATACGATGTTTGCAAAGGCTTTCTGTGATGTTGGAAAATTTCTAAATTTTAGGTTTTTCTCTAATTGTACACCGAGTTCTAAGTCAATAACGCTTTTTGTTTGTCTCATCTTACTGTTCATGAAGAGGCGTATTCCCTGCAATCCGACATCAAATTCGTAATTTGGTTCATGATCGTTTTCCTCCTCATCTCGTATACCGTTATTATTTCGGTCTACCTCATCAAGAAAATCCTCGTCAACATCAAACAACAAAATATCATCTTCATAGTCAAAAATTCCGTTGTTATTCTTATCAAGGTCCCCAGGTATAATTAGCGATGGTGGATCGAGAAAGGAGTTGTCAGTGTACCGATCTTGATCATCATTGTCTCCGACAGAACGTGATGCATCAAATTGCGGTCCGACGCGATAAGCCTCAGCTTGAAAGAGTGTATCTCCTACTGTTCTAAATGCTTTGAACACAGTTGTTGCTGCGTCATAACGCGATTTTAGATCTTTCCGTAGTGCGT
This sequence comes from Candidatus Poribacteria bacterium, assembly GCA_012267415.1. GTDB lineage: Bacteria > Poribacteria > WGA-4E > WGA-4E > WGA-3G > MSPOR6. The sequence goes on from JAAXGN010000053.1 coordinate 50,244, forward strand.
TTTTTGGTGTAATTGCTATCTCAGCTTTCACGCCATTGTTTGCGAAATTTGTCTCCATATCAACCGACCATACCGGTGCTTGACGGAAATACCAAGATAAACCGAGTTGCGTTTTACCAAATTTCGTTACCTCTCTTAATCCTATTCCTGATCCATCTATCATACTCTCTCTACTGTTAAGCGGATTGAGTGTCCCAGGAACCATCAGGATTGTCCAGTCAGTGCGATTTGAACGCACCTCCCAACGGATTCCGTTCAAATCAATCTGATCAAATGTAAACTGCGTAAAAGTTGTTGGCACTTCACCAAGACTTAGGATGTTTTTTACATCGCCAGCTGTTTCCTCAATTATCAGGACACTATGAAATCCACGACGAAAAAGACGGTCAAAATCAAAATTATCTTTGCGTACTCTTTCTTCCTCAGTATCAGCAAGGAAGTTTCTTCTATTGGTGAAATCGTATTCAACTCGACCCGATAAAAACAACTTACCGAAAAGACTGTAGGCATCTTCGGCTCGTGAGTCACCAGAAACAGAAAAGAGTAAGATAAGCAAGTAGAAGATTAAACACTTTAGGCTGTTAGGTGTGTCCATATTACGATGATATTTGGTAGATTGTACCTGTTTTTTAGGAGAAAATGGATTTTGTCTTTGGCATTTTGAAATTGCGTTCTGATTCTGATTGCGGATGTCTATCTTAAAATATCTTCAGGTCCGTAAGCCTCTGTGAAGGTTGTCCAGATATTTGCTTGTTTATCAAAACGACTCAAACCACGATAGGTACCAAACCATACATATTGACTTCCAACAGCCATTGAGAGTATGCCATTATGTGCTAAACCATCATCACGCGTGTATGTTTTCCAACCCTTTGTGGTCTGATCAAATCGACTGATCCCAGCGTTGTAGGTTCCAATCCACACATCTGTCCCATCTACACCGATTGTAGTGACTTTATTGCTGACAAGTCCATCCTGTGTTGTATAGGTACGCCAGTCTTCAGTTTTCTCATTATAGAAGGAAACACCCCTGTCACTGCCAAACCATATATGTTCACCATCAACAGCGATACAACTAATCTCATCGCTTGCAAGACCATCTGCTGAAGTAATTGTCTTCCAAATATCTCGTCCGATGTTGTACTTGCTCACACCTCTCCGTGTTCCTACCCATACATTCTTCTTGCTTGCAGTCATACACCAGATTTCGTCGGCGACCAATGATTCAGCGAATTCCTTTGACACGGAAGATGGTTGAATTTCTGCACCAGAGGTATAGGCAATCCAAGCATTTAGATCATCTGCTGTTCGTGGATATTTACCTATTCCAGAATTTGTGCCGACCCAAATGTTAAATCCATCTGTGCAGACACTGGTTACATTATTGGCAGGTAAACCGTGTTCAGTTTTGTATTGATCCCAACGCGATGCGATCTTATCAAATCGGTTTGCGCCATCTCGTGTACCAACCCAGACATATTGTTCATCAACGACAATTGAACTTACGGCATTATCAGAAAGCATACCTCGTGATTTCGGACGGTGTCGGTGCCAGTGTCCATCGTGAGTGGCTATCTCTTCAGACCCGCCAGTCTGTCTATAGTTTTTCCATGTCCCTAAATCCTTATCATAACGAGACATACCACTGTCTGTACCTATCCAAACATAACGTTCATCTGTATCTACAGTTCGAACAGTGCGGCCCGAAAGCGTTGGTAAAGGAATGAAAGGTGTCCAGGATTCACTATTCTTGTCATATCGTGATAGTCCGCGTATTGTGCCGACCCATACATACTCTTTATCAACGGCGAGACCGTATTCACCAACGTGGTTGTGAAGTAAGCCTTTCACATCTTTAAAGACTGTCCATGTGCCAGAAGCGAAATGAAATCTACGTAGTCCATCATTCGGTGCAGCTAACCATAGATAATCATCGTCTGCTGCCATTTCAAGTGTTCCTCTACCAGATGTGATTGTTGTCCATTCCTTATTACGTTTGTCGTATCGTGTGATAGCATTGTCCCAGGGTCGGTACTGTATCCACACATCATGTTCTGTTGCGATGATACGTTTAATGGTCTTAGCTGCAAGCACGTCATTTGTAGAAAATGTCGTCCATTGCTTTGTCTTCTTATCGTATCGCGATAATGGACGATTGCTGTCTCTATCATACTCAGATCGTGCTACCCACACGTATTGATCGTCAACGGTTATCCACTCTGCACCTCTCCCCGCTAAACCGTCTCTTGGTGTAAATTCCCTCCATTTCTTAGTATCTTCGTTGTAGCGTGTGAGAGAATGGCCAGTGCTGAACCACACTTCTGGTCCGTCCACAGCAAGACTTTTCAATCTTTCACGTTCTTCTCTTCGGTCAGGATGTGTAACAATTTTCCATGTCTTTGTTTCCTTATCATAACGGTTCAACTCCATTCCTGACATGGAAATTATCCATACCCTCTTATCACTCACAGCGATTTTGTTCAGATCATCGGAAGAAAGTCCATCTTTCATAGTAAAGTGTTGCCAAGTATCTTTCATTTTATCATAACGCAACACGCCATAATCTGTAGTAAACCAAACAGCGTCATTATCAATGAAAGTCCAACGTAATGTTGTCATCGTCCTTTGTCGTGTAGAGTTGAATATATCTAATCTGGTAAAACGTTGCCAGGTCTTTGTAGGACGATGTAATCTTAGAATACCTCCGTTACGGGAGGAAGCCCAATTTGAGAACCAGATATAATCACCATCAAATTTTATTTGGGATATACGTGTTTCAAGTAAAGGTTCACGAACCGGACGTGATTGGTGCAGGGTTTCTGTTACAGTGTTTAGGTTTCTTTCAACGAGACCTGTTGAGGTTGCTAACCAAAGCGTAGCATCCTTTGTGCAGACAATGTCGCGAATGTTGTGTTTCTCTTTTGTCTGACTCCACTTACCAGTTGCTATCGTATAACTTCCCCATCCTTGTGGAGAACCTATCAATAGATCACCATCACGGTATGCAATTGCTTTGATATTCGGTATATCAGAGGCTTTTTCATGCTGATTCTCTAACGGGATGGGTATCCATTTCTGTTGCGTAAAATCATATTTTGCCAAACCTTTCTGTGTTCCTGCCCACAGTATATTTTTGGCTGAGAAGAGTACATTTACATAAGGTGTTATTAGTCCTTCATTGACCTGTAACATCTGCTTATTTTCAGGAGCATATCGCCAAATACCGCTCACACCACAAAACCAGACATATTTTTCCTGGATAAGGACAGATAGTATATGAGGATTCTTTGGTTTATCTGGTAATGCAAGTTGCGTCCATTCTTTAGTATTAGCATCATATACAGCAGGTCCCAAATTCGTTCCCATCCATATCTTGTCTGTATCTCTGATAGAATCTGTACTGTTATTAGACTTACTTACAGCAGTTATAAACGCTTCACCTTGAGATGGAAAGTGAAAAGACCATTGTCCACCAATGTCTGTGCACGAACCGAGACCGCGAGCGGTACCTATCCATATCCGGGCATGTTTTTTGGTGATTTCTGACGTTTCCGCTAAATCAGTTCTTTTTTTCGAGACATGGACTGACATAACGTACGGTGTCGGTAAACCATCTTGTTTAGAGATGACTTCCCAAGTTTTCGTTTCTGGTGTATAAATTGATATACCAGATACTGTTGCGATCCATAGATTTCCATCATCGTCAAGTGTAATATCTCGTATATCGTTATCTGCAAGAAAGTCCGCTTGCTTGTAATTTGTCCATTCTCCTGTGACTTTATCAAAACGACTTACACCATCCTCTTTACTTGCAAGCCACACATCCTGACCTTGTGTCGTAATCCAACTTACATTATCACTGCCTAGTCCGTCTGCTTTTGTGTAATGAACCCATGTGTTGACAGGTTTGATATAACGATGGACCCCGGCATTAGCCGTACCAAACCAGACCTGAAATCCATCAGTACGAATTGAGGTGATGAAGTTACTTTTTAGCAGATCGGTTTTTGTGAAAGTCTTGATGAACGTTTGGTCAACTTGATTGTATTGACTCACCCCTCTGTGTTGTGTTCCGAACCAAACACTATCCTCATCTACGGCGATTGTCGCGATTTCATTGTCAATTAAACCGTCTGATTTTGTATAGTTGTTCCATGAATCCGTATCACGATGATATCGACTTACACCCCCTTTGCTGAATCTTGGGTCATCATCCCATCCGTGCGGGTCAGGATTTATCTCCTTATCTGTCCCAACCCATACATACTCTGGTTCAACAGCGAGTGAGGTGATCACACGACTTACTAAACCGTCTTTTCTGGTGCGGACTGCCCAACTGTCAATAGTCTTATCATATCGGTTCAGTCCGTTTGATGTACCGAACCAAACATAGTTGCCATCAATAGCGATGGAGGATACTTGATCACTTGCAAGTCCGTCTATGCTGCGGAAGGTCGTAAAAGAATCAGTTTCAGCATCGAATCGACTTACGCCTTCCTGTGTAGCAAACCACACCGATTGACCATCTATCGCTACAGCGTTGACTGCATCGTTTGCCAGTCCGTTTTCCATTGTATAGTGGACCCATCTATTCTCGTTGCGTTTCCAGCGGGACACCCCTTTTGCTGTTGCAATCCATACGTTGTCAGTATCTGCTGCGATACAGTTGACTTCGTTGCTAATAAGGGTGTGTTTCACTTGCCACGTTTTTTTCGTTTTTTTTCTCTGCTGAGAATCTCGGAAGGGAATATCTGATTCCGGATCGCTAATACCCAAAGGACTACAACCCAGAATCAGTAGGCATAAGATCAGCATCAGGAGACATGCTATGACTGCAGCGTTTAAGAGTCTGATCTTAAAACCTAATACGGAAGGTGGGTTTTCATCTTGTGTATACATCGGTGAACAGTCTGCATTCTATCTGAATATTGAATGGGTTAACAATGATTATAGTGGACTTCAGAATTAATGATACACTCCATAACGGGCGAGGAGACCTCGCCCCTACGGGGGTGGACTTCGTCATCGGTGTATGGGATGAAATGTCTCATTAATTATTAACTTTACTATACATCCTCCGAACATTACCTTCTGATGACCTGACTTTCTTTGAGGTATTTATAGAGTTCACTATCGGTTGACAGAATCAGTTTCGTGCTTGCATTATTGGTTTTGCGGTATGTTTCCAGGGTTTGGAGAAAAGCGAAGAACTCAGGGTCTTTCCCGTGCGCTTCAGCGTAAATCTGAATAGCTTGTGCATCAGCAGCACCTCTAATCTGTTCAGCTTCTTTATATGCCTCTGATTGAATCCGTTCTAACTCTTTCTTTTTTTGCCCCATAATATCTGCAGCTTCACCCTCACCTTCGGATTTATACTTTTCAGATATGCGTTGTCTTTCAGAGATCATACGGGTAAAGACTTTCTCACGTACCTCTTCTACATAGTTAATCCGTTTAATTTGAACATCCACGAGTTCAATTCCGAATCTGGGAAGAGCTGTTTGTGCTTTAGCAAGTATCTCTTGCGTTATCTTTTCTCTCCCCATGCTAATTTCTTCTAACTTTTCTGTGGATTGTCCTGCCTCTTCTTCAAGGGTTTCCGGTTTTCGTTCTAAGACCATGTTAGAGTTTCTTACAGCTTCAATTAACAATTGTGCTGTTACTAAATCACGCGCGGCGGAATCTATAATATCGTCGAGACGAGATTGTGCCAGCACTTCTGTACCGAGTGCTTGATAGAACTTGAGTGCATCTACAATCCGCCATCGTGCTGTGGTATCAAGCCATATAAATCGTTTGTCTTTTGTTGGGATCTGATTTGGAGAACCGTCCCATTCAAGGATACGTTTCTCAAAACTGTGCACCTGCTGAATAAAAGGGGTTTTGATCTTTAGACCCGCATCAACTATGGGTTCTCCAACGGGTCGTCCAAACTCAGTAATAACGACCTGTTCCCCCTCTTCAACAATATAAAACATACCCGAAGACGATACAATGATCAAGAGGATAACGACAATTATGGGTATCAGTATACTTAACTTCATCCTATTTCTCCTTACTTATTCCTTCAACTGCAAAATCGGTATGGGTGTGTTGGTGTTAGAATCAATTACATAGATCTCTTTTATCTTCGGTAAGATCTCCTGCATTGTTTCAAGATAGAGTCTTTGCCGTGTTACCTCTTTTGCCTTTTGATATTCTGCGCGAATTGAATTGAACTTATCAGCATCCCCCTGTGCTTCATTGACACGTTTTAGTGCATATCCTTGTGCTTCAGAAATTTGCTGAGATGCTAACCCTTTAGATTTTGGGATGGATTGGTTGTAATCGCGCCATGCTTCGTTGATAAGTCTATCTTTTTCCTGCTTCGCTTCGTTCACTGCGTTGTAGGAAGGTTTCACCTTATCTGGTGGATTTACATCCTGTAGCGTGACCGTCGCAACATCCAACCCTGTTTCGTACAGATCAAGCAGTGTCTGTAGATGTTGTTCTACCTCAGTAGCAATTTCAATCCTGCCAACTGTGAGAACTTCCGTTACAGTACGGTCTCCGATAACACGACTCATGACAGCTTCCGATAGATCTCGTAATGCAAACTTTGGATTTCTAACTGAAAACAGGTACTTCTCTGGGTCTTTGATTTTGTACTGAACGACCCATTCAACATCAGCGATGCTCAGGTCTGCTGTGAGTAGCAGAGATTCAGTGCTAAAATCGCGGGGATCATACTCAGTGCGTATTCCAGCTTTCAAAGTTCGAAACCCAAATTCCTCTTTAAAGACTTTTCTAACCTGAACTTTGTGTGCCTTCTCAATGCCAAAAGGCAATTTAAAGTGAAGTCCAGGATCAGTTTTTCGGACAGACTTTCCGAATAGTAAGACAACAGCGATTTCGTCTGCCTCAACCGTATAGAAACTTGTTGATAGACTTATCAAGACGATAATGCCAAGTACAATTATCAGAATGCGTTTCGGTGTAATAAGTCTTAAAAAATCTGTTAAATCCACATTTTTCTCCTTTCATTTTCTATGCAATCTATATTCTATGCAATTTATATCTCATATTTCACTAATTTTCGTGCTGCATCTACAATCTGTTCTGTATCAGGAATAACGAATTTTTCCATCACGGGTGCGAATGGAACAGGGACGGGTGCAGCAGCCACGCGTTCAATGGGTGCATCAAGGTAATCAAACACCTCTCGGACAACAAGTGCAGCGATTTCAGCACCGAAACCTGCTCTACCGACTGCCTCATGTGCAATCAGTAATCGGTTCGTTTTCTTGACTGACTCAAAAATGGTATCTTTGTCAAGTGGCATAAGCGTTCTTGGGTCAACAATTTCAGCGGAGATTCCTTCTTCTGAAAGTTCCTCAGCTGCTTCAAGTGCTTTTAAGACCATACGCGATGTTGCCAAAATCGTAATATCGTCCCCCTCTCTTTTTACTTCCGCTTCACCCAAAGGAATTGTATATTCATCTTCGGGGATTTCGCCTTCTTCAGTATAGAGGAGTTTGTGTTCAATGAACATAATAGGGTTGTCGTTTCGGATCGCAGTTTTTAGCAGTCCTTTTGCATCATAGGGTGTGGACGGCATGACAACAAGTAGACCCGGAATATGCACGAACCATGCCTCAAGACTTTGTGCATGCTGTGCAGCGGATGAACGTCCAGCACCACCTTGCGTACGGATGACAAGTGGAACATCTAACTGTCCACCGACCATATAACGGATTTTTGCTACTTGGTTGACAATTTGATCCATTCCAACTGCAGTGAAGTCAATATACATCAGTTCTGCAACGGGACGCATGCCTGTAACTGCTGCACCCAGTGCAGTGCCAATTATCGCAGATTCAGAGATGGGAGTATTTCGGATACGTTCTTTTCCAAACTGCTTATATAGACCGTCCGTAACCTTGTATGCGCCGCCATACTCAGCGATGTCTTCCCCCATAAGGAAGACGGTTTCGTCCCGTTCCATCTCTTCTATCAGTGCCTCTTTAAGAGCATCACGATAGGTTATTGTTTTCATTTACATTTTATCCTTTCAATCATTACTTCCCTTGTGAACTTTCTTTCAAATACACATTACCTATACGGATGAGGGATGTGTTTGCAAAACAGGAATGACGTAGCTCCGTATGGTTATATCGTCAACAGTTTCTGTTTCTACAATAGGTTCTGGTTTCTCACGATGATCAAACACGATATAATAGCCTTGCTCTGTTCCCTCTAATTTCGCGTATGTTGCGAGTTGTTTTTTACCTGAAGCATAACGTGATTTACCTTCCCATATTTTTGTTTCTACGATATATTTTCTCTGATTGTGAATAAGGAGAAGGTCCATCCTACCTCGCCCTGTCTGTACCTCAAGATACATACTTCCACCTACATTTCGGATGAAGTGTTCAAGGTAGGCATAAAGCAGAAGTTGACCAACATATTCTTGCGGTTTGTCCGGAACTTGCAGAATACGAAAACCGACACGAGCAATAAAATCTCGAAAGTTATCAAGAACTGCTTCTATATCAATATCTCCAGTTGGTGTGAGGAAGTCCAAGCTACATTCATCTTTCTCTTCAGAGAAATATTCGTTCTCCAATCCATTCATAGTTGGTCTGAATGTTTGTAGAATACGGTATAGGTAAATTGGATTAACAATTTCACACATGCCCTCAGAATCTTCTCGGATAACACCGTAGGTTGCTAATTCACTCATGATGTCATCATCAAGGTTGAACTTTACACCTTCTTCACCAGCCATAATTTTCAATAGTATACTTTCATAACGTGGATCTTTCCGCACATTCGTTGTAAGATGTTGAATGTTGATGTTCCGTTCACGAAGGAGCGTACTATGTGCTTGTGTAAAGTGCGATAAAGCAATGTCTTCACTCGTTGGTATATCCATTTCCTCTGTGAGAATTTGTCCAAAACGGTTAACAAGCACAGGTTGTCCCGCAGTCTGTTTATGAATAGAACTAACCACTTCTGGTGTGATTTCTTGCCCAACATCGTCCGTATACTGTCTAAATAGTTCCCTTACCTGCTCTAATGAAAAGTTCGGTAGATGAAACTCATCTTGGATATTGAAAGGTGATACAGAACGGTCGTAATTAAGTTGGCTAATACTTTTAACACCAACTATGCCGACACTATGTGGATTTTTGAGTTCATCAGCGAGATATATATATCGTAGCGAATACAGAAAATCGCTCAAAACATCTTGAGGAATCCCATCAAATTCGTCAATGAGCAGTATAATCCTTTTATCGTTGAGAAACTTAGCTAATTCATCAAAGAACAAACTCATTGAGAAATGATCGCTTAACGGTGTTTTCTCGAAAAACTGCGGCAATTCATCAACCAATTTCATTTTACTCTTTTTAATAGCGTATTCAACATTGCTATAGATCATCTGTTTGAGTCTCTCATAAAAGATAGGAGGCGTTCCATTTCGCATCATTTGGAAGTCCAACTGAATCGGAAAATAGGTTAGATCTTCTGCTATTAGTCTATCCATTGCCATTCGAAAAAAGGTGGTCTTTCCTGTCTGACGCGGCGCAAAAAGAACGATGTACCGTCCCTCTCGGACGCGGTTATTGAAATCTGCGATCTCTTCACTGCGTGGGACGACATAGTGTTTGTCTGGATAGACACGACCTTGCGTTCCAAAACGTCTCATTCTAAGTTCCTTATCATAAGAGACAATGACCTATATTTAAGTATATGAAAGAACTAAGCAGTCAAGTAAGTGTTACCTTCAAAGACTACTTCTGGATTGTCTTTTCCTCGAATTAATGTTGCTATACTATCACTCATAAAGGTATTGTTATAAAAATGGATATTGTGTATATTCTCACTCCTACAGTCAACTGCTGCAGGATTTCCATTAGTTGATTTAGATGTGCTGATTCTGTTCCGATAGATTGTAGTATTTCTGATTCCACCGCTTGCACCTGTTGACCAAAAGTGGATGCCACCGTAGCAGTTTTTACGTGCATCATTCTCACTAAGATTATAGCGGACTACATTGTTGTAAAATTCTTTTGCACCTTCAAATTGTGCTAAAAGGTATCCCGCTCCATCGTTATCGTGTGAGTGATTATACTGCACAATGGAATTCTTGACACCCCCGTCCAAATCAAATCCACCACCATCCTTGCTGCTGCCAGTCCGGTTGTGGTGTGATCTGTTGAACTGTATTAGAACGCGGTTTGAGTCCCATGTCCAGATTCCAACTGGACCTCCGTCTTCACAACTGTTTAATTTTCCATTTTCATAAGCTTCACAGTGTTCAATAGTTGCACCGTCTACCTGTGAGAGAACAATACCGTTTCCTGTATGCCTTTCTTGATTAGGTGTGCCAAAGTTCCTGTATACGCAACAATGTCCTACGTATATATTAACATGTGAATAACCTTCATCTAAAGGATTCCAATGACCGATGATAATTATTCCAGTGTCTCCATTATCATACACATTAGCGTGCGTAATCTTCACACCATTGAATCCGCACAAACCCCCATCAATCGGTCTTGCGGTTATGCAAATTCCAGCATCTCTAAAACCACTAACATCAACATTATCAATGCGGATGTTTGAGAGTTTTCTACCCTCTGGTAATGCATTAACGAAAGCAATTCCAGAGCATGAATTCTGAGATGAACCAACGAACTTTAGGTTCTCTATCCGAATATTACCACAATTCTTTGCGTAGAAACCATCACCTATACCAGCATCAATAGTCGCAACACCGTCTCCATACGAACCGAAGGTGATAGGATTCTCATCAGTGGACGATTTTGAATCATATCTTCTTAAACTACCTTTGAAGGTATGGTTGGCATGAAACCACACCGAATCTCCCGGTTCCAATGGGTTTATATTTACTCTATCAATGCTTTTCCAAGAGTGTTTGTGTGATTGTCCAGAGTTGGCATCATCCCCGAATTGACTGATATAATAATCCATTGTGCATCACACTCTTGGGTTGTTTATTATGAATGAACTAAGCAATCAACCCGTCTATTCTCATCCACTCAATTGTCTGTTCAAAAGCGTGCACGGTTGCTTCAATATCCGCTTCGGTATGTGCTGCAGTTGTCATGCCCCCATTTGTAGCAAGATCAACACCGTTAAGCAACAGACCACATCGGAGATGCGTCAGCAAATTTTCATCGTTTCCACCTTTTAGTTTCTTGTAGTCCCAATTATGCGGGTTAAAATCTTCTGCTTGTATATCCTTCTCACCGTGTCCTATGAGGAGTCTGATTCCTGAAAATTCTCCGTAAATTGCCCAATCTAATCCATGTTTATCAATAACTCTGTTAAGGGATTCTCGGAGCATCTTAGCAATTCTGTTTACCTGCGTATTCGGTTTTCCTGTTTTGACGATTTTGAGCATTGCTATCCCCGCTGAAGCGGATAGCGGATTTGCATTGAAAGTACCGGGATGGTGCATTTTCATACCCTCCTCCTCTGCTTCCATTGAAATTAACTTCAATATCTCTTTTTTCCCAACGAGTGCCCCACCTGGAAGTCCTCCTGCGACGATTTTTGCAAGTGTTGTTAAATCTGGCGTGACATTGTAGTGTGCTTGTGCGCCACCGGGTGCAACCCGAAACCCCGTAATAACTTCGTCAAATATGATGAGAACACCATGCTGTTCGGTAAGGTCGCGAAGTTGTTGCAAAAACACACCATCTGTCGGAACAGTTCCGAAGGATGCACCTGTCGGTTCAAGGATAACACATGCGATGTCTTTATCAGTTTTTAAGTATTTCTCCACAGCGTCAATATCATTAGGGGGACAGAGAAGCGTATTATCACGTGCCTCTTTCGGAATACCCGGTATAGACATATCAAATGGTGGATACGCGCCAAATATTAGACTGTCATGCCAGCCGTGAAAGTGTCCCGCGAACTTTAGCACCTTATTCTTTTCTGTGTAAGTGCGTGCAAGACGAATCGCCATTAACGTTGCTTCTGTCCCTGAACTGACGAACCTGACGCGTTCTGCACAAGGAACGAGTCTTGTAATCAGATTACCCCATTCTAATTCCAATGGATGGCAAGCACCGTAGTGTGTTCCGCGATGCATCTGTGTTGTTACTGCTTCGACAATTTCAGGAGGGTTATGTCCTAATAGTAGTGCACCGTGCCCTGCCCAATAATCAATGAACTTTTTGTCTTCAAGTCCCCATTTGTATGCACCATCAGCATGTGTGATGTAGATGGGGAATGGCGACATAAAACGTCCGTCATGCGTCACACCATCGGGGAATAACTGATTTGCCTTCTGTGACAATTCGCTATCTTTTGCGAAGACTTTGTGATACCGCTCCAAGATTGTAGGCATTTTGTCCTCTTAGGTCTGTGTATAAGTCTATAACATGTCTGTGTATAAGTCTATAACATGTCTGTGTATAAGTCCATAACATGTGGTTGCTGAGTAACTCTATAATACACTAACAGGCGATTTCTGTCAATCAAAATGAAGATTAAGTAAATAGAGTATAGTGAATAATTAATAAGACATTTCACCCCATACACCGATGACGAAGAACACCCAGCGTAGGGGCGAGGTGACCTCGCCCGTTGTGAAGCCAGTCAATGTTCTAATTGGCAATTAATTCTAAAGTACACTATAAATGTGTGATATACGGTCAGGGAGACCCCACCCCTATGATGATTTTTATGTTCAGGATGACCGAAATTTTCTAAAATAACTATCACAAATTATCACATGAGTAGTAAATAGGTAATACAGTTATTCTTGATATTTAACATAATATGTCATACAATTACTCATAACCTACACTCTGAACTTCTGAGTTCGCGTTTTTTGACATAAATTGATAAACCCTTGTGTTGAAGTGCCAAATATTTATGCGCACACTCACTTATTTTTTTGCCCGATAAGGGCTTAGGAGGTATCTATTGAAACTGAGAAAAAACACAATCACCACAATAGCATTTTTCATATTGTGGGGAGTAACGACCCTTATGGTCACAGGATGTGACGAGGGCATGAACATAATTAACGATCCGATTATTGATGACCCCAAAACATCCCTAGATCCAGTATTAACAATAAACACCGCAACATCAGAGGGTGACGGATCTGTTATGGTTTCCGGCACCAGTGCCAATCTGCCTGCAGAAACGACTGTAACCATCACACTTGATGGCACTGTTACCGCAGCGACTGCTATTGACGAGCAGGGCACATGGTTAACGACCGTGCCTGCTAAAAAGGTGGCGCAGCTCACCGCGGGCACCGTGACTGTTACAGCTACTGCAGTCGGGGCGGAGGTAACAAGCTCATTTGAGTATGCGCCGCCGGAGCTTGAGCATGAAGTACCGGAGCCGGTGCCGCCGGATCCGATAGAACCTCATGAAAATGATTTTGTCGGTCAGGTGGTGGAACCATTTCTGTCTGAGGGCCACTTGAGTGACCATGCACGAGCAGTACAGGGCGTCACTCTCACCGTCATCTCCGGCGAACGAGCTGGTGAGCAGAGCATCACCGATGAACAGGGCAACTACCGCTTCTCCGATCCCGCGGGAGAGACACTCCAACTGCACCTGCGAACAGAGAAAGAAGGGTACGAGCCGAAAGAAGTGATTGTGCACAGAAATGAGCGGACCACCACACTTGCTGATGGCGTTGCCTTTAATCGAGACAGGCTTGACCCGCAGAAAAACCCAGGAACCATATTCATGGGGCACGAGTGGCCTGATGAGGTGCGGTTCATCCTGGAGAAGACCCTGCTCCCGCACGACTTGCTCCTCATCCGCACTGATGAGTTAGGCGAAAATTACAGCGGACTATATGCTGGTCAGGTGGGGATGGTCATGGTGGTGAATAGTGATTGTCTTTTTAAAACCATTGCCCACGAGCTCGGTCATGCGCATCAGCACGCCATCGCCGTCAAGGAGATGGGGTCAGATGCCAATGTCTTCGACTGGGAAGAAACCGCAGAAGGTAAGGCCTATCTGACAGCGCAACAAAAAGATTGGGAAGGGGTTGGCAAGATCAGCTACGATGGAGGACACTTCCTTACCTCCTTTGAGAACATGGCTCAAACCGCTAATCACTTCTGGAACATAGAAGGAAAATTTGACACCCCTCTGTGTTTCAACACCCTGAATCTTGAGAAAGAGGCGCCAAATCGTTTTCGCTGGGCACAGGAGTGGCTCAATAAAAAGTATGATTGACTTTTTTACAATCGTCCAAACGACCAAAGAATCTCGTTGCTCGTTTCTTGTTTTGCAGGCATACTGACTGCAAACTCTCATTTAACTATTTGCCCAATAAGGGCTTAGGAGGTATCTATTGAAACTGAGAAAAAACACAATCACCACAATAGCATTTTTCATATTGTGGGGAGTAACGACCCTTATGGTCACAGGATGTGACGAGGGCATGAACATGGTTGACGATCCGATTATTGATGACCCCAAAACATCCCTAGATCCAGTATTAACAATAAACACCGCAACATCAGAGGGTGACGGATCTGTTATGGTTTCCGGCACCAGTGCCAATCTGCCTGCAGAAACGACTGTAACCATCACGCTTGATGGCACTGTTACCGCAGCGACTGCTATTGACGAGCAGGGCACATGGTCAACGACCGTGCCTGCCAAAAAGGCGGCGCAGCTCACCGCGGGCACCGTGACTGTTACAGCTGTTGCGGACAGTGCGGAGGCAACAAGTTCATTTGAGTATGCACCACCTTCGGAGCCGATAGAACCTCATGAAAATGATTTTGTCGGTCAGGTGGTGGTACCATTGCTGTCTGAGGGTGCCTTGAGCATTCATGCACAGGCGATGCCGGGAGTCACCCTGACTGTCGTCTCCGGCGAACGAGCTGGTGAGCAGAGCATCACCGATGAACAGGGCAACTACCGCTTCTCCGATCCCGCGGGAGAGACACTTCAGCTGCACCTGCGAGCTGAAGGAGAGGGGCGTGAAACCAAAGAAGTGGTCGTGCATAGACATAAGCGGACCACAACACTTGCTGACGGCGTCGTCTTCGCGCGGGACAGGTTTGATCCGCAGAAAAACCCAGGAACCATACTCATGGGACACGAGTGGCCTGATGAAGTGCGGTTCATCCTGGAGAAGACCTTGCTCCCGCACGACCTGCTCCTCATCCGTACCGATGAGTTACGCAAAAACTACGGCGGACTGTACGGGAGTGAAGGGGTGGTCATGGTGGTAAACAGTGATTGTCTTTTTCAAACCATCGCTCATGAGCTGGGTCATGCGCATCAGCACGCCATCGCCGTCAAAGAAGAGGGATTGGGTGCCGGTGTGGGTATCTGGGAAGAGACTGTGGAAGGCGCAGCGTACATGGAGGCATGGAACAAGGATCTGGAAGAAGTCGGCAAGATCAGTTACGATGGAGGATTCTTCCTCACATCCTTTGAGAACATGGCTGAAACTGCTCAGAACTATTGGAACATAGAAGGAAAATTTGACACCCCTCTGTGTTTCAACACTCTGAATCTTGAGAAAGAGGCGCCAAATCGCTTCCGTTGGGCGCAAAAATGGCTCAACAGAAAGTATGACTGACCTTTTTACAATCGTCCAAACGACCAAAGAATCTCGTTGCTCGTTTCTTGTTTTGCAGGCATACTGACTGCAAACTCTCATTTAACTATTTGCCCAATAAGGGTTTAGGAGGTTTCCTTTGAAACTCGCAAAGATAACGCTCTCCATAATGGGAGCAATACTGATGACTGCCGCCTTTTTCAGCAGCATGGGTTGCGACGAAGGGGTGCAGATGGTAGACAATGTGGTGACGAAGCCGCCGGAGCAGACAGAATCGACGGATCCTGCAACGGACACAACACCACCGACGGTGGTGAGGATCAGGTGGTATGCAGACAGCGGACTGAAGCAACTCCTGCTCAACACCATCACCCCCGGGTCTACCATGTATGTAAAGGTGGTATTCTCTGAGCCGGTGGAACACATCATCGAAAATGACGCGAGCGCGCGCCCCGCCCTGTCACTCGTGGTAAACGGACAAGCAACGCGCCTGCATGTGCTTCCGCATAACGCAGGAAACAGAGCATTTGTCTCCGGCACCTGCAAACCGCTTCCGCTGGGCACAAGAATGGCTCCACAAAAAGTAGTAGTGATGATTTCTATGGATAAGACACAATTCTTAGCAGATACGTTATCGCGTGGGATGGCGTGTTGCGTTGCACAATCAAGATGAATGTGCTACAGGTAGATAAGATTCAATTCTGAGCAGTCCAGGGTTGAAATCCGTTCTTTAGTTCCGTATGAAGATTAAGATTTAAATTGGGTAATATTTCGACGGGCAATGAATTACCCTACTACGAGCCTGCCCGTTTAATTCAGAATACCAAACGGTATTCTGACAGGCAATTCATTGCCCGTCAATTACCCGAAGGATTATTTAATCTTCACTAGGGACTGAAAACATCGTGTGAAAGTAAACGTTGTAGTGTGCCACCTAAGATTTCTTTTTTGTCGTTTTCTGGGATGAAGGTGCAGTAGGTGCGAAACGCTTCCAACGCATGTTGGTAGGTCATAAATCTTCGGACAACAGGATAATCGGATCCCCAACAGAGACGACCCGGACCGAAATGTTCATAAAGGGCACGGACGATCCAATGGGTGTCAGAATAGGGATAATCCCACGAAACTTGGGAGACATACGCAAATCCTGACATCTTCACATGGATATTGGGTACGTTCGCGGACGCAAGGACTTCCTGAAGTTGTGGGTATGGATGCTCTTCACCTGCACGCGCACCAGCCATGTGGTGGCAAAGGAAAGGAATTGTAGGAAACTGTGTTGCTAATTTTCGGAGGGACGCATGTTGATGGCTGCCCATTGCTATGCTGGCAATAAGACCTAATTCTGCGGTAGATTGAAAGAAACGTTCCCCTTCATCAGAAAAGAACCAACTACCATCATCATCTCCCCTAAGGTAGTGTGTATACCCTTTTAGATGATAGGTCTCGGCAGCCATTTTGAGACGATCTGCAGCACCATCTGTATGGTATGTGTCTGTCCATGAACAATCAACATCCGCAAACTGTATAAGTCTGTCAGGATAACGTCTGACGCATTCTGCGACGTAGTCGTTGTTATCAGGATTTCTATCAATCCTTGCACAGATAAGCACTGCCTCGTCTACATCGTGCAAGTCCATTTCGTGGAGGAGTTGTTCTACGTTGCCACGGCTTTCATCATCTGGAACTGGAGGTTGGTAGGGCCAACGAGGCCACGCGTGGGTATGTGAATCAATTATCATTTTTCGTCTATGGGTTTATAATGCGTTGTTCTTTAAGTGCTTCTATTTCACGCGAAAGTGCTTCAATCTTTTTGTCTTGTGAACGTTCATCTTTTCCTCGCCACGCCATGATTATCTGTGGGATACCTATGGTTGCGACAATGAGGATGATTAGACCGGAGACAAATGCCACGAGTATGTTGATCTGCCTTTGTAACGCATCAAATTTCGTGTCAACTGCCTTAAATTTCGTGTCAACCGCCTCAAATTTCGTGTCAACATATTCTTTCATGTGCTTCTCTGATTTTTCAATTTCTGCTTTAAGTTCTGTCTCGGATATAGAGTTCTCTTCCTTGACAATTAGACGTATTTTGTCAAGGTCTGGTGGCAATAATTCACTATAGACCGGTGCTATAAAAAGAAAAAAGAATCCAAATAATGATACTAAAGTTTTCATCGTCTCCTCCTATCTGTATTGTATCGCATTGTGTATAGTATTGTCAATCAGAATTACTTTAGACCTTTAAAGTTTAATCCAAGCATTAGTGATCCCAATTCTTGTTGGTCTGTTTGATTGGGTTTGACGATGCCAGCAATCTGACCTTTATACATCACTACAATCCTATCACTAAGATAAAAGAGTTCATCCAATTCTGAGGAAACAAGTATAACGGCTTTCTCACGGTTTCGTGCTTGTATGAGACGTTCATGGACAAACTTCGCTGCATGCACATCTAACCCGCGAGTCGGATGTGCGGCAATGATTAGTGTTGGATCACCAGATAGTTCCCTTGCCACTACAACCTTCTGTTGATTTCCACCAGACAACGTTCTCATTTTGTCTGAAATGCTACCGAGACGGATCTGATATTTATCAAGTGCATTCAGTGCAAATTGTCGGATGTTCTTCTTTCGCAACAGCGCATTGCGTGAAAACAGGCTCTGTTTGTGTTTACCGACGATAAAGTTCTCATCAATTCTGCTCTTCAGACTAACCCCGTGTCGATGCCTATCGGCAGGGAGATGTGCCACGAGTTTCTCTCTGAATTCTGCGGTTGAGTAACCGACCATGGATTCACCGTTTAATGTAATTCTACCACGCTGAATCTGTCTTAATCCCGTGAGCACTTCAATCAGTTCCGTTTGACCGTTTCCCTCTACACCTGCAATCCCAACGATCTCGCCAGTAAAGATGTCAAGGTTGATGCTGTCAAGTCTGCCAGAGAAACTGTCTGATGTGCCATCTTCTGATTTTGTCGTTACATCCTCTAACTGCAATATAGGTGTGTGATGTGTGATTTCCTTACGTTCAATCGTATTTTGAGAAACGGGTTCACCTATCATCAGTTCAGCTAATTGCTGTGGATGCGTCTCGGTAATTGGAAAAGTAGCGATCATTTTTCCACTTCGCATAACTGTGACAGTATCAGCGATCTCCATAACTTCATCCAGTTTGTGTGTGATAATGATAATACTTTTTCCATCTCGTTTGAGACCTCGCATACATGTAAACAGTCCCTCTATTTCCTGCGGCACAAGCACAGCTGTGGGTTCATCCATTATCAGAATTTCCGCACCGTGATAGAGTACCTTTAGGATTTCAGTGTGTTGTTGTGTGCCAATTGGTAGGGATTCAATGGGTGTGTTTAAAGGCACATCAAACCCTAATTGTTCAGCGAGTTCGGTGATAACTGTTTCTGCTTTTTGATAATCAATGAATGTACGGAATTTACAGGTCTCTTTTCCCAGTATAATATTCTGAAGACTCGTGAATGCGGGAATGAGTGTAAAATGTTGCTGGATCATTCCCAGACCAAGCCGCATAGCATCACGTGGGGAAGTGATTTTGACAGATTGCTCGTTAACAGAAATCTCACCCGTATCAGGTTGATATAACCCGTAGAGGATTTTCATCAACGTAGATTTACCGGCACCGTTTTCTCCGACAATCGCGTGTATTTCACCGCGCTGGAGTGTGAAATGGACAGCATCATTGGCGTGAACATTACCAAAACTTTTGCTGATACCTCGCATTTGGACTATGGGTGCTTGTGTCATGGTTTAATCAAACTTCAGTTTATCCGTAACCTTCTGTAAATGTATTGACTTTATCTTCAAATATGCACCTCTACAATCGTCATCGTATCATTACCGAATATGTCTACAACCTTCACAGCAATTTTACGGGGACCGGGTTCACAGTCATAAGCAATGCTCGTTAATCCCAGAGAACGATCCTTCTTGGTGCGGAAACTTTGCCACTCATTTTCAAAGATAAAATCACCTGACCACTGTTCCTCCCACTCCTCTGTATCAGGATTCTGCACACGGATAATTTCGCGTTTGCTCTCAAAATCAAAATCAACTGACCAGTAGTCAATCCAGTCTGTCCATTCTTTAGTTAACACTTCGCGAGTAATCACGCCATCTGCATCCTTGCTAACCTTTACGACTTGCCCTTTCTCCACCACGATCTTACTGCTCTTATTCTTCAGTGCTTGCTCAGCACCAGAGATTGAATCCTGTGAATAGAAAACGGAAAAATCGGTCAATTCTACGGTTACAGTCGGAAGTCCTCTGCCCCCCTTGTCTACACGGAAGTCCTCTTCCCCCTTGTCAAGGGGGGTTAGGGGGGTTGCGGATTTTGAGGTTTTCCTTTCAGACAAGCGTTCGCGCAAATCCTCATAAACACCTTTAAGATTATTAAGCACCTCAGAATTAGTATACCGAACTACTTCAATGCCGTATTTATTCAGGTTTTCAGTTCTGTTTTTATCATATTTTTCTTGTCCAGCATGAGTGTCACCATCAATCTCTATAGCAAGCATTAATTCTGAACAA
>JAAXGN010000038.1:0-158 GCA_012267415.1 Candidatus Poribacteria bacterium
GCTATGTCATCTGCATAGCAGACAGCACCAACAAAATGATGACGCCAGTAGCAACCAACACCAGCTCTCTCCAACTCTAGCAGGAGATCATCCAAATAAACGGTGAATAGGATCGGCGAAAGGACACCACCCTGTCGCACACCATTAGATATTGAGAA
>JAAXGN010000038.1:186-684 GCA_012267415.1 Candidatus Poribacteria bacterium
ACGACTTATTCCAACGAACACTGATCTTTTGCTGCAAGTACCAGGCGAGGAGAGCTCTGACAACAACCGGAGGAAGATTACGTTGAAGAAGTTTCTCAAAGAGGAGGTGGTGATCTACCCGATCAAATGCCTTGCTCGCATCCAGAAAACAACCAAAAACAGGAGAATCATTAATGCAGTATCTAGCAGTGACGTTCTTAATCAAGCCCGTACAGAGTTCTGTAGACAGTCCAGGCTTAAAGCCAAACTGTAGAGGCGAGGTAGTAAATGCAGGACGATACATGATCAGGAGACACCACTCAAAAATTTTGCTAAGTATGGGTGCAAGTGCAATAGGTCGATAATTATCAGATACAGAGGGATCCTTACCGGGCTTGGGAATCGGCTGTAGGATGCAATCTCTAAGACAGCTAGGGATGTGACCATGCCGTAAAATGGCTGTAAATAGCTTACTCAGTGGTTCACAGAGAACCTCAGAAGTACAAATGAAATGGTTAG
>JAAXGN010000038.1:754-1860 GCA_012267415.1 Candidatus Poribacteria bacterium
AGAGGAACAAAGTGAGTCAGAAACAATTGTGAGAAGTTTAGAGCGATTGACGGGGTTAATAGCAGAGTTAAGAACCCCCTTCAATTGTGTAGAAAACAAATTAGAAATTTCATCATCAGTAGATTGATTGTTAATGACAGGTGCAGTAGCCTTGCGACCTTTGGCAGATTTAGACATTTTACGAACTTCCTTCCAGAAGTCTCTGGAACGTGATTGTGCAAGAGCCCTGCCCATCATTTCACTTTTTATGTATTGTTGTTGTCGCTTGAGCCTGCGTACCTCATACTTATATCTAGATTTAGAATTCTTCTTAAGCTGGAACATGACACCTGAAGAGGGGCAACCACATTCACTCCAAAGCTTATGCCAGAACTTAGCGGTTTTCTGGAGAGAGCGAGCATGAATGTTCCAGCCAGGAACAGCAGGACGTCTAGATTTAAACCTAGGCAGGCACTGTATAGCACCCTCCTCAAGACAGCTAAGCAGTTGTAAGCAAACAGCATTGAGATCAGTAGTGTGTATACTACAATTAGGATTACAACAAGACACTAGCTCTTCAGGAATGTCCAACAAATGATTTCTGACATAATCACAGTAGTTAATGCTATCATCCTCAGTAACCTTATCCCAATTAACAACGTAGGTGGGATCAAAATAAGTTTTATTAGAATACGAGGTTGCATTAGCATTTACGATTGTTGGGTGGTTATAAGTGAGACTGAAGCTAAGAGGGAGGTGATCAGAGAAATTATCCACACTATCAGTGCAGGCAATATCAGTAACAAGATGTACAGTGTGAGACAGTGTGAGGATGTGATCCGGCCAAGAGAAGGAAGTGTGATCGTCCCTACGATAGGTATACTTAATAGAAGATTTAGTGTCAACACAAACAAGATTATGTTCACGCATAAAGTTTTGAAGTTGACAGCAATTGTGACCACCACGTATGAAGTCGATGTTAAGGTCTCCACATACTAAAAGGTTATCATATGATTGAGACATTAAAAAACCATCCAATTCAGCTACAGCCTCTATAAAAGCATTATTAGAATCAGGGGTACCATAATCAGTTGGAAGATAAGCATTTATTATAAGAGTATTAAAGG
>JAAXGN010000038.1:1955-2690 GCA_012267415.1 Candidatus Poribacteria bacterium
TATGGTCTACCTAGAAGAAGATCAGAGCTATCCATACCACTAACACCCATAGAAATGAATTCATCCGAAATATCAAGAGCACCTAGGTGTTCAGATAAAAGCCAATGCTCTTGGATTAAGCAAAAATCAAGTGAATTTAACAGAGCAGAAACATACTCAGAGCCTGACCTCCAGCCCCGACAGTTATAGGAACAAAAACGAATTTGAGAAACTGGACAAGTCATGTTGGAGGTACAGACTTGTCAGTAACATTGAACTCAGTAGCAGAATGAGTAGTAATAACAGTAGAGGGCTGAGGTACAAGCTTGTTAGTAGCATCAAGCTCAACAGCAAGCTGAGTAGCAGCAACAGAAGAGGGCTGAGGCACAGACTTGTTAGTAACATCAAGCTCTGTAGCAGGCTGAATAGCAGTAACAGTAGAGGGCTGAGCCACGGACATGTCAGTGGCATAGAGCTCAGTACCAGGCAGAGTTGCAGTAACAGTAGAAGGCTGAATAGGAAGGACAGTGGATGTATTATCAACATTTACATGGGCCTCTTGAGAAACTTTATTGGCCTGGCCTTTGGGTCTGGAAATGCGTGCTTCAGGTGGAAGGTCCTCACGCAGAAAAAGTTTACTTACAGAGTAATCTTTTAGTTTGCGACAGGAGGACAGAAGAAGCCTTCTGTCCCAACAGTTGTCTAACTTGATTAACATAGGCCGGGGACGAGCACTACCAGCCTCAGACCTACGGC
>JAAXGN010000038.1:2803-4235 GCA_012267415.1 Candidatus Poribacteria bacterium
CAATTCAGGCAAACCAAATAGGATCACATTATTAGAACGATCGCGGCCAGAAGCAGGTTGCTTGAGGAGGATACCACTAGAAGCAATAGAGCTAGATTGACCCCCACCAGTAGAGTGACGGACATTGGTAATGGTGCTAGAGGATGGATGATGACCGGAAATTTTAAGGGACAGAGTATTAACGCAACCAAAAAACTGCTGCAGCTGCACCTTGATGTCAGAGATAAGCTTTTCCATCTCAGAATAACATTTAGTAACTGGATTAGTTGCGGCTGTTGAGACCTCTGAGGGCAGCTCTTCAACCTTATATGCCAATGACTGAAGGGCAGTAGTATTCTCATCCAGCTTCTTTGAAACTGGGTCAAGGGTAAGGCTAGGTAGTTTGATAAGATCAGTGGCCTCACAATAAACTGCAGGGATTTTTTCAACACTATCAAGTTTATCAAAGGCAGCAACAATATCAGCTATCAAAACGTCACTAACCTGACGTTTATCAGAACCTCTTCTGGCACGAAAGGGCATGCCAAGTTGCTCAAGGTCTTCACCACAAGTGTCCCATAACAACTTATGAGAAGTGCCAAGTGAGGCAGAATCAAAACGAGCAAGAACGGCCTGCTTGAGACCAACTACATCACCTTTAAGTCTGTAAGCTTTAATAAAAGCTAAGCCAGGATCAATTAGTGGTAGCGAAAAGTGGCAGCTAGCCAGCCTGGCAGGACTTTGTTGCCTCGGACTGGCAGTGCCGGATTTGGAGGTAACAAGACCAATAGAGGAAAGGTAGGTACCCAAAAGGACACCAGAACTCTCTAATAAAAGCGATTTCCGCCAATTCTTGGATTTACCCTTGCCACCAAGGCCTTCAAACTCAATCGGAGAGTACCACACAGATTCTGAGAGAATACATTTCTGACCCCCTCTGCCGTTGAATTTATCCAAATACAGGATGCCAGAGGCAGAGCCGCATTTAACTGGTAACTGCTCAATAGGAGCTTCAGAACTAGAAACGTCAGTGAGAGGGGAATCAACTTGTTGAGTAGCCATACCAGCAGACACAAGCAATAAGCCCGTGGGCCGTGGGCAGAGGCTTTAACTTACAACCCCTCTAGCCTATGCCTGGGCCGGGATGTTTACCTCAGTTTAAGCCCACGCTGTAACTTCCAGTATCACCCAGTAGCTATTAACTTACGAAGTAGTACTCACCGATAAAAAAATCCGAAATAACGGAAGACGGAAGAATAGCACACTCCAAACGTAGCTATGACCACCACCACAGCCTTCGACCTCGAATTTCTCAAACACTTCTCTTATGGCGCCGGCCCTGTGGTAGAACGTTATCTGAAGAGTAATACACGTAGAACACCGTACAGTGTGCTTATACTATAGGTACTGGGTCTGTAACTAACGCTCTCTTACACCGAAGGTACCACGCTAA
>JAAXGN010000163.1 GCA_012267415.1 Candidatus Poribacteria bacterium
TTGGAACATGTCAAAAAAGCGTGCTACTCCTTCAGCCCCAGCTCAGCCGAAGTCAAAAGGCCAGAAAGACAAGGATAAGATTTTATGTCCAGTGTGTGATGAGTACATTGTGGACACTACTGATGGAAAACCTGGCCAAGACTCAATTTTTTGTGACGGCACCTGTCAAGCTTGGCTACACAGGAAATGTGCTGGCCTGAGCAAGTCCACATTCAGTGAGCTAAGTAAGTCAATTAAACCTTACCAGTGCTCCCACTGTAAGCTAAATGTTTTGGAATCAGAAGTTAGTTCTCTTAAAGATCTTGTAAAAAATTTGTCTAGTCATTTGTCTATGGTAACCGATGAGTTGACCAGTTTGAAGGAGCAAGTCAAATGTAAACCTAGTCAAATTGAGGAGCAACAAGTACAGCCAAGTTCCCAGCCACAATCGGCAGGCAGTAGGACTGGAAGACAGAACAAGCTAGAAATGGAGAGGCGGAGTCCACCGACAGATCGTAAGATGAACCTGGTGTTATTTGGCATCAATGAATGTGATGAGGGTACCAGGAGGCATATGAGGGTTCGCAAAGATTTTGAAAGGGCAGGGTCAGTTCTTTCTCAGATAGAGCCTGCGGTGACAGAGGTCAGCATCAGAGAATGCTACCGTCTAGGGAAATTTAAGGTCGGAAGCACACGCCCGTTACTACTCAAGCTCAATAGGCTAGTCGATGTTACCTCAATATTAAATGGGAGGCACAAGCTATCTGCAAGTCCAAATGTCAGAATTAAACCAGACCTGACCCCAAATGAGAGGAAGGTGGAACAACTACTTCTAGCAGAACGTAGAAGCCTTATTACATCAGGCAAGGAACGTAGGTCTATAAAGTTGCGTGGCTCGTCCTTGTATGTTGACAACCAGAAGTATGGAGAAGTTACAAACAACAAATTTGAACCTTGTGAAAGGCAAACAGCAACTATTCAAAGTCCTACAACTGTTCAACCTCCCAACCTGCCCCCAGCCATGTCGCCTATACAAAGAGCTGGAAGATCAGATACAGTAGGTAATCAGCCTCCAAATCCACCCACCCAAGAGTCTACTTTGTCGCAATGACTAGTGGATAAACACTATACATTTTGTCTTTGGAATGCAAGGAGTCTTGTTAACAAATTGTCATATTTTCATACAATATTATTCAGTAGAAAGGTCCACTGTTTTTGTGTAACAGAAACTTGGCTGGGTGAAACCATCCATGATGCAGAACTTGGAACAAGTAACTATCAAATCTTCCGTTGTGATAGGAAGAATAAAGGTGGCGGAGTGCTGATTGCTGTGAACAAATCTATACGATCAATTCAATTGACTATTGAGTACAACATTGAAGCTGTGATGGTTGAATTAGAGTCACATATAATTGTGCTTTGTATCTATGCTCAACCAAATTGCTCCTCTGAGTACTTCCATGATCTGCTTGCTTGTTTACATAGCCTGCCAGAAGATAAGAATATTCTGGTTACTGGTGATTTCAACCTACCAGAGATACATTGGGAAACTCTGTCTGGAGGAGGTGTGCGTTCAACTGAGTTTTGTGATTGTATCTTTGGAAAGAATTTGGTGCAATTGATATTGGAGCCAACACATAGAATGGGAAATACATTAGACTTGGTGCTTTCAAATCAGCCTGACAGAATTTGTAAACTTTGGTTAGACTCAAACACTCCCTCTGACCACTATCTTGTCACTTTTGAGCTGCTACGAAAGAAAACTGTTACATGTAATAGTCAAGGGAGCAAGCACGTCTTCTGCTTCAGTAGGGCTGACATGCTAGGACTTGATCACTTCCTCCTTCTCAGTGACTTTGGTCCTATGTTGCAGTCGGACATTGAAAACAGCTACGGTCACTTAATTGCCATCCTCGACGATGCCTGCAATCGCTTCATACCGAAGACGGCACTAAGGAAGAGTGCTTCACCTGCATGGTTCACTGCAGAGATAAGGCACGTCCTGAACAAGATCCACACGGTTAGACGCCACATTAAGAGGAAACCAACAGAGAGTCAACTAGCCAAATTGAAAACTCTTGAGGATAAGCTGCAATCAATGATTGAAGTTTCCAAGGAGGAATACATAGCTGGCCTAGTGGATACATTTCACTCTGAACCAAAGAAGCTCTATCGCTACCTGAAAAAGATATCAAGTAAGCAAGCTGTCAACACGTTTATAGGTTTGGACAACAAGGTTCTTCAAGATCCACAATCAATATCGGATGCCTTCAACAAATTTTTCAACTCGACTTTTACCACGAGTGAATATCGTTTACCGGCCTCACTGCCCACTCCATCGTCGCAACTAAGTTTTATAAATATAACAGCCAGCGAAACTTTTGAAGCATTGTCTGCATTAGACATCACTAAAGCGATGGGTTGTGACAAGTTAAGCCCAAGAGTATTAAAGGCCTGTGCGACTTCCCTGTGTGAACCTGTGGCTCAACTGTTTAATAGGTCAATGACTTTCAGTGAGTTACCAACTGTTTGGAAGTGCCACAAGATCACGCCAGTACCTAAGTCTGGGGACCTCTCCAAGATTAATAACTACAGGCCAATTTCGTTGCTATGTATCCTGCTGAAAGTCATGGAATCAATCTTATACAGTAACATCATTGATTTTGTGAGACCTCAACTTTCAAATTATCAATATGGCTTTTTATCAAATAGGTCATGTGTCCAACAACTTTTAACATGTCATCATGAGATTATCAAGGGTTACGAATGTGGCAAGGCCTCAGATATGGTTTTCTTGGATTTCAAGAAGGCGTTTGACTCGGTTCCCCACGACGAACTGCTATATAAACTGTGGCGCATTGGAATTACTGGGAGTCTGTGGAGGTGGTTTCGTGCATACCTAAACAACCGTTGGCATTACGTTGATTATGAAGGCTACTCTTCGACTAAACTAGCTGTCAGATCAGGAGTACCTCAGGGAAGTGTTTTGGGACCTCTTTTGTTTTTGATTTACATAAATGACATTAGTATCCCTGTAATCAACTCTGACTTGTACATCTTTGCCGATGACACCAAGGTACGCAAGATAATTTCACAAGCAATCGACACAGAACAATTACAGGAGGATCTGCACTGTATTGATAGATGGTGCAAGAAATGGAAGATATGCATAAACCCCATGAAAACTGCTCATATCCGTTTTTCGCTTCGGAGTGCTGAGTCTGACCAAGTTTATTATGTGGGATCTTGCCCAATTACTTCTGTTGATACTC
>JAAXGN010000099.1 GCA_012267415.1 Candidatus Poribacteria bacterium
GGTACTAAATATCAACCACCTATCTCATTATACAGCCGAGATATGAAGGAGACAGACAGACAGACAGACACACAAACACACAGACACACACAAAGACACACACAAACAGAAAGACGTGACCAACCACTCTATAGTTGCCCACTCCGTTTGGGCAACTATAATAAGCATTTTAATTGAATATCGAAAAATTTATGAGAGGTAGGGAATTGGTTTGCATTTTGGACTAATAAGAAATTATGCATGAGCTTTGATTTTATGCCATGACCTTTGATCTCAGATGACCTTGAAAGATCACACACGAGATTGCATAGATTTCAATTGTCTACGTATCGAAAACTAGGACAGATACAGACTTGTTTTGTATTTCAGACATATAGAAAATCATAATATTATAAAGGCTTCCATTTTATGCAATGACCTTTCACCTTAGATGCTCTTGAAAGGTCAAACTCAAGACTGCATGGATTTCAATGCTCTTTAGGCCCTATTTCGAAAACTTTGAGAGGCAAAAACTTAGTTTGTGTTTAGAACACATAGAAAATCATATGTTGGCTTTCATTTTATGCCATGATCTTTGACCTACGATGATCCTGAAAGGTCAAACTAGAGACTGCATGTAATTTAATGGTCTATAATTATTTCGAAAACTATGAGAGCCAAAACTTGGTTTGTATTTTGGACAAACAGAAAATCATATATGGGCTATCAATTAATGGGATAACCTTGAAAGGTAAAACTAGAGGCATGCCAGTTTGGGATGGCACAAGGAGGAGGCATCTTTGCTCTACTGAGCATCTTCTACTTTACGAAAGATGATAGCCTATATTGTCATCCAAAGTAGGAAATCACAACCACTGCCAGCAACTCGTGCCTACAGGACGGGAGATACCATTACCCTGCGATGTAACTGCAGGCGGAAGCAGCAGACCTGCAATACATGGATTAGAGTATGAGGGGCAACTATTCGCTCTCTACTGAGCACCTTCAAGTTTTGATATCTAATCATAGGCATAAACTATAGCCAGGTATGTAAAAAACATGGTCTTGTGACCTTTGACCTCAAGAATGCACGGACTGACCTCAAGTTCAACACTGTCCATCAATGACTCCTATATTACCTTGATACCAAGTATCAACCCCCTGTCTAGTTATATGCACTAACTAGAGACGGATGTGTAAAATTTACGTTTTTGTGTGCTTTGACCTTGAAAATGAACTGATTGACCCTTAAAGTCATGAGTGCCCATTTGTGAATCCTACCCTACCACGATGCAAAATATCCATCCCCTAGTTCAGTTTACGGCCAAGATATGAGG
>JAAXGN010000103.1 GCA_012267415.1 Candidatus Poribacteria bacterium
CTGCGAGGAATACCGAAAGTTCACTGAGAACCCGAATTTTTTCGGGTAAGCCCTGATAGGGAAGATCAAATTTTTTTCACCTATCGGGGCGATATTTTCGGAAGGTTTGATCCGAATTATATAAAAAATATCTCCTATATCAACAATATCAATACGCGTTACCCGTTAGTTCCATTAGGTAGTTTGCTCACAGAACCACCGATGTATGGGGCGAATGAGATAGCGGTAGACGGAAATCCTCAAACGGATGTGAGATATATTCGGATTACCGACATTGATGATCATGGGAACCTCCGAGATGAGGATTGGAAAACAGCAGAGAAAGTTAATGAAAAATATGCTCTTGATAGAAACGATCTTTTGTTTGCCAGAAGTGGTGCAACAACAGGAAAAGCATTCATCCACAAAAGAGAGGATGGCGAGGCTATCTTTGCGGGATATTTAATTCGTTTCAGATTTGATGAAACGCGTGTAAACCCATTCTTTGTGTTTTACTATACCCTCTTAAGTCGATATAAGCTCTGGGTACGAGTAATACAAAGACCATCAGGACAACCTAATATCAACTCAAGGGAATTTAAGGCATTTGAAATCCCTCTCCTACCACCGAGTATCCAAAACCACATCGTTACCATCATGAGATCCGCCTATGACCAGAAAAAACGGAAAGAGCAGGAGGCAAACGCACTTTTAGATTCGATTGATGATTATGTACTGAAAGAGTTGGGAATAGAGATGCCAGTGGTTGAGGAAAAGAAATGCTTTGTAGTTTATGCCGATGAAATGGCTGGTAGACGGGTTGATTCGTTCTACTACCAATCCAAATTCAGAAACGTTGACCGAATCATGAAAAACGTGCAGTTTGATGTTTTCAATTTGGGCACTTTGATAAGTGAAATTTCCAGTGGGGCTACGCCAAAGGTTGACGAAAACTATTATGCAGATTCGTCTACTGGGGTGCCGTTTTTAAGAGTCCAAAATGTCACACGCCACGGAATTGATTTGAGTGATGCAAAATTTATCACACCGGAAGTTCATAGTGGCATGCTTAAACGTTCACAACTGAAAAAAGATGATCTGGTATTTACGATAACAGGGAGAATTGGGAGTGTCGCGGTCGTACCAGATATTTTTGAAGGAAACATAAATCAGCATTCTGTTCGATTCCATCTCAAAAAGCAGATTACAAACACCACTATCAACCCCAACTACGTCGCGGCTTTTCTGAACTCTGAGTTGGGTAAATCTTTGTCGATTAGAGAAGTAACAGGCGGAACCCGCCCTGCTCTGGACTATAAAGCTCTTAAATCCCTCCAAATTATTCTCCCATCAATTGAGATTCAAGATAAAATTGTCACAGAGATTAAAAACCGCCTTGCAAAAGCTGAAGAATTAAGACGTGAAGCCGATGCTATTGTGGAGCAAGCAAAAGAGAGAGTTGAGCGGATTTTATTGCCAGAGGAATAAGCTACCTGAATAGTGGATTACGCTCCAGCGGAGCGATATGTCTATAGTACGTGTGGCGTTTCTTCCACTCCAGCGGAGCGGTATATGATGCTTGAAATTAATTAGGTATCACGTTTCCCAAATTCCATTTGTATTTGCTCGTCAGCTGTAGTATTGTTTATACTAGCAAGTCTGCGTGCCATAAGTATGCAAATTCTAATAATTCCTCAATATCCGTTACTGTTACATGTTCCGGATAAATTCCACATCTATGCGAGTCGGGATAAGTATACGTATACCGGTCATCAAACAAATCATTATTACGCTCGGCAAGAACATCATCCGGAAGCCAGACAGTCAATTTCGGACACCCATGAAGACTTACACCAAATACCCTTCTACGCCCGAAATAAAGAGCAAAGTAGTATTTATTAAACTGGGGGGTTAACTCCCACTGTTTTTTTTCGACTAAATCTATTAAATCTGTCCCGAATTCGCTCAATTTTTCTGTTTGGTTGCGAGATTCATAGTATTCGCCATACTTTTGGGAACTTAATAGTTCGTAAAAACGTTCTATTGTCCAATCCTCAACGATATCCCCTAGAATTCTGGCGATGTCTGGGGGCAACACGATGCCTTTTTTTTCCTCAAACTCTTTAACACCATCTTCGTAGGCATTACGAAATGAGTCAACAATATCTATTCCCATATTCTGCGCAATTGTTAGGTCCTCTTTGGTTTTTTCCCATTCCTGTAAATGCAGCCAACACTCTCCCCGGTTGTAATAGGCTTGATCAATATCTGGGTTCAGGTTTATCGTGTCATTGTAATGTCCAATAGCTTTCTTATAGTCCGACTCCTTTTTTTCCGGTGATTTTGTCTCCAGTGCTCTCAATTGAAACGTTAGTCCCATATAAAATTGTACGTAGGCATTCTGATGGATGTTCTGGTATCTAATAAAACCGTAGAGGTCATTGTAGATGCTTTCGGTAGATATATCATGGTACTTTCGTAAATAGTCCAGCAGCAATTGTTTTATATCTGCCGGGATGGAGATTGTATTGTCTTCAGATACTTCAATGTAGCCTCGTGGGGGATGGAGGAATACACTCTTTTGGGCAATAATACGATGCCATGGATTCCGAGGGCGTATTATCATATTTTCGATATCTTCGTTTTTTTTCAGCAAGATGACTCTGCCTGCTTCTTCAGGGTGCCCTGAGCATGCGAAATAGATAGCGATGAAATAGTCTGTTGTAAAGTCAATTAAATTAGTTCTACCACCATAGTGTTGAAGTTCAGTAAGAATTTCGCGTTCAGCAGTTTCTGCAATAGTCTCGCCGATAGTTTCTGCGATATCTTCTCCGATATACCGTTCCATAGGCTCTTCTCTATAACCCATGCGCTCTTTATTCTTATTCATAATATCTATAAAATCTTCAAGAGCACCTACAGGGGACTCTCCTATGTGATTTCTAGCGATTTTCAACATTTCTTTTTGCGCATGGATTAAATCGAACTCCTCTATATCAATCTCAGCATACTCGCGATAGAGAGATGAAGAGACTTTTTCATACACTTTGCGTTCACCGCGATAGATGTAATCGCCATCGGTGGATTTACTCTTGATTTCCTTTATGATGCCATCAATGGCAGCTGCATTGCTTTTACTAGTTGACTTCTTTTGCATACCTATTCCTTATTCTCCATAGTAATTTGGTAAGAGCAGGACGTTTACAGAGGCCCGCACCCCCTGCAAAGCGAGATTCGTTGACACATTTTTTCAAAAGGCATCACAACTACGAAACACACACGACCACAGAAAATATTAAAATCTAGGGCAGTCGAACCTTTGCTTCTTCTACTAGTTCACCTGCAGTTTTATACATCAATTCCTCATCTTCTTTTTTGAAAAACTCATAAAAACTATCAAGAATTAGAGGATTTTCCCGACGGTTGTTGTAAATTGCATCCTGCAAATTACGGGAGGCAGAAGTTAATTCTTCAGGAGCAGTTCCCTCCAAAGCCTTCTCCCATAACCCTATTGCAGACTTTATAAGTTCATATTTCCGTGTTGCTGACTCAGTGAATCCTTTATACTGTCGTATTCCTAGAACAAAGGCAGGTATCAGCGGAGCTACCACAACTAAGGTGAATTTCTCCACTGAGAATCCACCCTTAATCCCCACAAAGATAGTAAGCATCGCCAAAACCACAAGAATCCCCATTATCAACCTTCTATATCGAAGCCGCAATTCGGCATCCCATGAGCAATTCTCCCGTTGGCAAGCAATACGCGCTACATAAAGCGGTAGTTCGCCAACATTTTTAGCGTACCAATCTTTAAGCTTAAAATAATTAGGGTCTTCACGCCTATGTTTTAAAGCGTATTTCTCTACTATCTCGACTCCCAATCGCGGACCAGCCACAATTTCTCGCCAGTTCAGTTCAAGCACATCGCAATCAAATAATTCTTGGATGCCAGCGGCTTTTTTTTGCAACGACTTTTGCCAAGGAGTAAGCCACAAAATATTGAGCAAGGTTACGATTATGCCGTAATAGATAGCGTAAACACGGGACATGCCCAAATGGTTAACACATACCGCTAAAATTAGAGGACCTAATATGTTGAGGACCCCTTGAATTTTTTGAACGGTTTTGGCATCAGTGTAAAGTTGCTGCTGTGCTGCCAAACGCTTCAGTTGGGTGGATTCTAATTGGGTTTCTGTGATTTTATTCATTAGTAGTAGTAACTGGGGAAATTATAGTTATAAAGCATATCCCACCACTCAAATGCTGTTTTGGTATTACCCTCATCTTCAGCATCACAAGCATTCTGTGCACGGGTTAAGGCGGTGGAAAGTTTCGATTTCGCGTCCGCGAGTTTTGCCTCTGTAGAACAAGGACTGATATAACCAGAAATCCCCTTGGGGTCTTGCATGCGTCTTAAATCAATATCATTTAAATGCGAGAGAACACCTTTCACATCCGCAGCATAAGATATCCATGATTGGTCTTCGGCATATTCTGTGACTCGAAGTTCGAAATAAAAAGAGGAAATTGGTACGTCCCGATAATATTTCCATGCTTTAATGAAGCGAATGAGTGGTTTGACTTTGCCTCCTAAATCGCCGTCAACCTCTCTGACATAAGCGTTATGAGTGCTAGGACTGGAACGCATCCACTCATTGGAACAATCTGGAATGTCATAGATACTATATCCATCTTCGTTATTTTTAATATAATCTGCTGGGGTAACCTCGGTACTTTCTTTTGCATCTGTGCCAAATGGAACGACAACAGCCGGGCAACTTACACGAACTCCTGTGTTCGGAAAACGTGTGGCCAGTGCGTCTCGAATTTGCCTGAGCGTAGTTGTAGAATTCTCTTTAAGGTTATTGGTAGGAATCACAGCAAAATAATCTACATCACTATATCCAGAAATGCTGGTTCCATTTCCAAAAGAGCCTGTCCTAAAGAAATTTGTCATACCAAAATTGCTCTCAAGGCAAGTTTTTATGGAGGCTCTATGGCTTTGCGCCGCAGCAGATTCTCCTGGAGTTGGTGTGAGTCTCCTATGAAATTCTATGAACCCTTGGTTAACGGTTCTAGTAGCCATTGGTCTTCTCCTAATAATATATATATATATAGGTCTTCGGGACGGTTAGATTTACCACTATTCAAAATAACTTTACATCATTAATACAGGTTGTTTCTGTTTACCCAAACACCCTGCAAAGCAAGAGTTACACGACAAAACCCAGACATCCGAAGTAAAAAAATGAATGTTTCAAAGGTTCCTGTGGCAACCGGCATTCAACCCGTATCACAGGGTTGGATAGGACTCGACGCTGAGCGCACCGAGGTGATACTCCTATCCGCTAAGTTAGATAGAGTCTATCATAAAAACAGATAAAATTTCAAATGAACTGCGATTCTTTCCCTGTATTTGATGCTAATTACGAAAGTGTCAAGGACTTTGAACAGCAGTATGATTTTCAGTTGTCCGAAGACATCGCCGTCCTGCTGACACCCGCGTAAGCATAAATGACGGCCGATCCTCGCCAGATACCAGCATTTTCACAGCGGATGGGACAGAGGTGTAGAATCACTTGAAAACCTTGTTCAGATGTTTGAAACTCGTTGGGTAGCAAGTTATACCATTTCTAATTGACTAATTATCATAAGTGTGTTATTCTCTGCTGCATCCATTGAAAAGGAGTGAAGTTTCCACGATGAATAAAAAAGTGCCAGAGATTACCGAGAGTGCTGCAGACCTGAAATCGCTCTTGCGAACCGCCACGGAAAAATATCAAATCCAGCGACTCTCCGCCTTGTATCTTTTACGAAGTGGACAAGCGAAAAACCGAAAGCAAGTCGCTGAACTCATCGGAAGCAATCGTATCAGTGTCGGACAGTAGTTAGCGCTCTATGAGACCCAAGGACTTGAGAAACTCCTCGAACGCCGGTATGCCCCCGGACGCGTCTCAGCTCTCAGCGAAGAACAGCAGGAGCAGTTGCGTGCGGCACTTCAGAAGCCGGAGGGTTTCCAAAGTTATGTGCAGATTCAAGAGTATATTGCTGACACCTTGGGTGTTGAGATGAAATACAAGGCAGTTTATGCCTTGGTTCACGATAAATGGGGAGCGAAACTCAAAGTCCCGCGCAAAAGTCATATAAAAAAACCCACAAGCGACTGAGAAGTTCATCTCTACTTTTCAAGAACAAGTCGACACTGCGATCGGAGCGAAACGGTCTGATTTTCACAAGGTCCGTCTTTTCAGTCAGGATGAATCAAGATAGGGTGTTTTGCCTGTTGTTAGCAGGCGTATTACCTTATCCGGCATCAAACCTGTAGCAGAGATAGACTACAGGTATGAATGGGTTTACCTCTATGGAGCGGTTGAACCCTTGACAGGCGAGAGATTTTTCTTTCAACTCTCACATTTGACGGCGGAGTGTTTTCAAATCTTTCTGAATCAGTTTCGGTCCGCTTTCCCGGAAAGCCTGAATGTGTTGGTGCTCGATAATGGACGTTTTCATCAGGCGAAGTCCCTGGAGATCCCCGAGAACGTCGTCCTGCTTTTTTTACCGCCTTATAGTCCGGAGTTGAGTCCGATTGAGAGACTTTGGCAGGATATCAAAGCAAAGTTGTTTTCTCAATCTTATCAGACCTTAGAGGACATGCAAGCGAGAGTCTCTGAGATACTTCACAACTATTGCGATGCTACGATCGCTAAACTTACTGGATTTTCACTCTTCATAAACGCTGCTAATGCAATATAAACTTTTAGAAATGGTATTAGGTTACAATAAATCGAGTTCTATCTGTAAATTCTGCGGCGGAGCTTTAGGAAAAGTTTTTGGAGGCCAGAATACACCGATTACAATCCATGTGTTGTAGGGGAGTACCGTTCCCATAAAAAATTGGGTATCCTTACTGGGATGGCAGAGTTCATTGAAAAATTTATTTTTCACACTTTCGGCAGCTTTCTGTTCGCTTCTCAGTCGATTAACTTCCTTCAGATACAATACACCAAGTTCCCAATCTGTAATCATTGCATTATGTGGTTTTCTGCTATCCTCACACTCGAAAACGTAACTAAACTTGAAAGGAATCTTGGCTAAGTGTTTGGGTTGCGGACCAAAGAGTCTTAGCTGATTAAGTGCCTTCTGTTGTGCAGGCTTCCAATCCGGGTCTAATTTTTTAATTGTCAAATCAAGTACACGAGTCGGACGTATAATACCGAGAGAGGTCTTGTCTTTATTATAAAGATCTCTTAGTTCATTTACAGTGTGTATAGGTAGGTTATCTATAGTATTACGTCGAGCCTCCCAGTTATTTTTGGTATCCAAAGGTTCTCCGAGAAGTCTTATGGAGTCAAGAGAGGGTTTTCGACTTTCTTTTCTTCCGTCGTTTTCCGCTCCTTGCTCAGCAAGTTCAACTTCAATCCACTGATATTTCCTAAATTTTTGATGATGTGGACGGTAGCGATAATCTATTGGATAAAGGCGGACCCATTTTCCATCTTCAGTAATGCCTGCTGTGCAGATTAATTCTTGATAGCTCTGCGATGGATGTGGATAGGTCATAACGGTAATGAAAACTTTGGTTTTGGTGTGGACTGTTTGCAAGGGTTTCTCCGTAGATGTTCAATCGGAAGTTTTGTATGGTTTGCAATTTGCTCTGCAAGGTGAGACCGGTGACAGAAATATGGATTGGCCTCCATACATACTAAGACTGATGGCTGGGACGCTACCCAACCGGCTATCCTTCTTACAGCATCCTGTTGGACAATTAATACTTTCTCTTTATAGTTTTGGAAAAGTCGTGTGTAATCAGATATTTGCTGAAGATTTGCTCGTGATTCTGAGGGGATGCCCACTTCAGGCACGTGTCTGTACTGGATATCCAAGTTTTCACATAGTTTTGATAGTGTGGATTTATGAAAACCATAACGGCGCGAAACTGGATTGCTTCGAACATCAATGACTTGCTGGATACCTGCCTCTAAGAGAATGTTCAAAAAA
Organism: Candidatus Poribacteria bacterium; assembly: GCA_012267415.1. Taxonomy (GTDB): domain Bacteria; phylum Poribacteria; class WGA-4E; order WGA-4E; family WGA-3G; genus MSPOR6. Next base: position 7,978 of record JAAXGN010000103.1, read on the forward strand.
CCATCAATATGTAAACCTTCATAGCCGGCGGTATAAACGGCACATTTTCCTTTAGGACGCTTTTTCTTCCGGTTTTCTGGCTTTTTCGCATTGATTGTAAACCATGGATAGTGAGAGTATACATGATTTATTAATTCTTCCGTTGACAGTGAACGGTATTTTTTTGAGAAATCATTAATTTCATTTCCAAGCGCGGAATCAATTGAAGGGGCAGCAACATCGCTACTTCGTTGGATTTCGTCTTTAGAAGGCTCTATGATATAGTTGTTCCGAATCAGACCTTCTAATTCATGATAAAGTGTGAACGAAAATGGTCCGTAGTGATAGGGAACAAATTGATAAAAAGTTTTCATTTTTGTTTCCTTTTCAAGCAAAAATGCCCACTTAACCAATTGTAAGCGAGAAACCTTTTCCTGAGTCCCATCAGGCATTTGACCACCTACCTGATCTATTAATAACAATATAACCTTCTGGCGAATAAGCATAGACACTCCACTGTGATGAATAACTGAATATAGGAATATTAATTAATATAAAGTATATCTTGTTTTTTAAATAATGTCAAGTGTTTTGTGTTACTGGTATGTTCTGCGTTGTGAGGGTTGCACCGATAAGTTTACATCGGTGGCACGCCTCCGGCTTCCCCTCACTGCACATCAAGACAACAGAGTGTTGTTGCAAGAAGGCAGTCTGCAGGCGTTCAATACCGCGTTGATAGTATTCCCTCTCCTTGACCTTTTCGTAGTCGAGTTTCCCATTGACGTAACTGGTTTCATCATCGGGTCTACCACCGAGTGTATCACCCATGAACACATATCGGATGCCGTGTTGTTCGAGTTCCTTCGCTAACGCGGCTTTGGAGAATTCCGGCTTATAGCGCGAGTAGGGGGCGGAGCGAACATCGATAAGATAGGCGATCTCGTGCTGATGTAGCACTTCGATGAATTCCGCA
>JAAXGN010000032.1 GCA_012267415.1 Candidatus Poribacteria bacterium
CACATGATGAAAAGAGAAATGCTTCTCAAAATTATTTCACTTTATTTCTCAGATATTTCACATATACTTTCATAACAAAATGTGCTTCTAATCAACTCCCAAAAGTGGTGATCTGTGGCTCCACCTCATAACCCCACCTATGGACCTGTTTACTATATATATATTTCTTCAAGTAGAAAGCATAAACATGTTTATTCCTATTTCCAGTTTATGTAAAAAAATTATGTACCATTGTAGTGTCTTTTCTGTTGAAACCTTGTCTTTCTCATGTGCATCATTTCATTCATCATTTAAGCTGCTGAACATCCAGCATCAGCCCATCCATGGATGAAAGGGGAAGCTTGTGTTTCTCTGCTGTTTTCAACAAAAACAAAGCAGCTGCTCGCTGTACTGTTTCATGGTTTTCAATCCCTGGCTCAACGTCTTGCGGTTCATCTGTGCATACGTGCAATTAAAGGTTCCATACACATTTAATAAATATACACGGTTAGCAAGCAAGTACTTAAAAATAATTATACCTTACAACACACACGTACAATAGTAGGAGTGATTGGATGGCCCTGTTTTAAAATATCCGCTTTTAAGTAGTACATATAAGGGCACACTCGTAAGCAATGCAGTTCATTATTGCGTATTTCAGGACCAAATTCTTACCTACAAAGTCCATATCATCCAGACTGGAGGTACTTGTGGGAGGATACGATGGTGACAGAGATGGGTCCTCGGACGCTAAGCCATCCTTCATTACGCTCCCATGAACCTTATACAAATGCACTCTATACGCTCCAAAGCTCTTGTATTGTCTCTTACATCCGTGGAGACCACAAGTTACTAGAAAATTTGGCTCAAAGGCATGTACATATCCTATGTGTCGCACAACGTCACTGAAACTGCTTCCAGCAAAAGATGCACAAAGAAAGCAAGTAATCTTGGAGGAAGACATTTGTAAACATTTACGCTGTCTTGGAGATATTAATTGAGAATTAGATAGGTCGGTGGCAAACGCGCATGCGCACAATGGCACTTTGCTTGCGCAGTATCTGTATAGAGCATTCATACGTTTCTTTCATCCCAAAAGCAACTGTATTTTCAAGTGTTTGGGAGATGGAGTAGGTTGGGTTTA
>JAAXGN010000081.1 GCA_012267415.1 Candidatus Poribacteria bacterium
CACCGCTGGTGCTTGGGATTGTGTCGTTCACACGTAGAACCTACACGATTTTTCTGACCATTTCTGCCAAAATCTTTACACACCCGTGTAGACGTGTATCAATGTAAATTGAAATATTGACACACGTCTTGTATTCTTTCTGAACAAATGGACTAATCAATCACGTTTCTGTTTCAGGTCAGCCCAAGTTGTTGCTAACTTACCATCCGCTTCTACAGCAAGCACACCGGAAGCAAGTTCAGCAATTTCGCTTTCTGCCAACACTCTATCGTGGATACGAACATCATCAATAAGTCCGGGCCACGATGCGGATGCATCTTTTGCACCCTTACCGACAATAAACTTGGTGGCTCCTGTGATTGATCCAGTTTTACCATCGTCATTGTGTGTCGGGTTATCATCAAGTTCACCATCAATATAGAGTTGGAGTTTTTCACCGCTGCTCCATAAAAACGCAAGGTGTTGCCATTCAGTTGTTTGGACATCGCTCTTTCCTTCATAAGCCTGTCCGCCACCGGTGGTAGTAACGGCACCCTTGATAAGATTTGTTCCACCTGGCGTTGACCAACTTGCGGCATCGTAACGTAGCGTGAAGACATTATCTCCGCCATTAGGATCCATACTGTGGATGATACCTCTGTCGTGTCCAACTGTATCAGATTTTACCCAGACAGCGATGGTAAAGGCTTCAAGACCGTCGATATAGTCTCCGCCGTTATCATCCTCAGCGGAACTACCTGTTCCATCAAGTCTTAAAGCACCACCGATTTTCCCGCTATTCGGTTCCCACTTTGCGCTACCGGTAAGTTTGGCATCATTGTTATGCTTACTTGCATCAGAGGCAGTATCACCCGTAGATTCATCAAACGGGTAATAGACTATTAATCCATCATCTATACCAGCACTTACAATTGAGCCGAAACATACTACAATTGTAAATGTGATAAGTGTCAATAATATTCGTATACGCATTTTTCCTCTCCCCTTATGAATTTTTATGTTAGGTAGTTGAATAGACAATACTAAAACTTGTGGTGAAAAAATTGTACAAATGCTTTACATTGGTATTTTACCATAAATCTACATGAAAGGCAAAACGAAGATTTGACTAAATTTTAGCGAGTCGTTCACCGATGGAACGTAGTGCTTTTTTAACGCTGCCCTGTTCAGGTGGCGTTTCATGTTTGGATTTAGTGGCATAAGACGGGTGTAGTATAGAACGGTCTGCAAGATTATTATCACGATTGTAAAGGGTAACAAAGGTGTCCCTACCTGTCTGATAATAAGGTGCAGGTAAGCCTAACCTCTCCATTTCTTCACACATCCTTCGGGTGCCTTCACTTAGCGCACGCACCAAAGGTTTTCCACGTTCATCTTTCATGAAACGCATCCACTCAACAAGCTTTGGATTTCGCAGCACAGAACGAAGTACTGTATTTTCAAGACTGAAATGCTGGGGAACGTCTTGTGGAATGCTCCCAGGGCTTTTCACGACAAAGCCATTCCGATACACAATGCAGTGAATCGATTCAGATAAACCGTAATCTCTATGTATCACTGCATTCACAACTGCCTCATCAACTGCTAAATGAGGATATTCGGGGTCTTCAATGAACCGTCCGGCATTTCCGCGTTCAATAAATGTTCTAAAGATCGCAGATTCTTCAAAAAAAGTTTTTAATTTACGAATCAACTTGGGAAGGGCACCATCAAAATCCCTGTCAAAAGTTGTCCCACCTCGGTTCTGTGATTCCTCAACGTCTACCTCAAATCGTAAAACCCTTACATACGCACTCGGAAAAAGCTTACGAGGATATGAAGCAAAAAACAGGTAACCGGCGTTGGTGAAAGCGTACTTTTCACCCTCTATCTGCTTAATGGCTCCTATGGTCAAAAGAAATGCCTCTGTGCTATATTCATATTGAGCATCCCTTGTCTCAAGGAACACACTTTTGAATTCCTCAACTACCTCTTTATCAAGTTCATCGGCATTGTAAGGACAGCAGTAGGCAGTTTCAAAGTCAACTATTCTTTTATCACGTTTAAGTTGTTCGCGGTCTTGTTCAGTTAGTGCAAGACATTGTGCCCCAACTCTTTTCCATGCTTTTGGAAAATCTGCAAAGGTGTCACAAATTCCATTTGGTGTCCACGGGACATAAAGAAGATGTAACCTTTCTCCATCTGAATTCGGCAGGACTATTTCTTTTAACTGTGTAGCATGGTTACTAAGATCTCGTGCCGCTTGCAGTATTCCGTTGAGCGTCTGTTCGTCAACATGCTGTGTACCTTTAATAGTTCCATCATCCGCAATACCGAGTGCTAAAAGTCCACCTGCTCTATTACTATTCGCAAAGGCAGAAATTCCCTGCTTGATCTTGTCCTTTAATGTGTTTATCTGATTGGTGGTACCAACCCGAACCTCTTTTCGTTCGAAATACTGTCCTTCAAAATCAGAAGACTTTAGGAAATCAAGGTACTCTAAAGGGTTATCAAATACTTCTTTTGGATTTGGCATTTTCGGATCCTCTGGACGTGTTTCAAAAGTGCGTAAAACAGACACTGGACGGTCTTAATTTTAGCACAAACTGGGCTGGGATTCAAGCGTTAGCACTTTAAACGTTATCACCTAACTCTGCTTGTATATTCTGAAACAACTCCAAGGCAGTTTCCAAATTTTGTGTGATTTGGCTTGCTAATACTTCAGGGGATGGCAGGTTTTCTAAATCCTCAACCGAATCTTCTCTGAGCCAAAAGATGTCCAGGTTAGCATGTTCCCGTTTGGTAAGTTCCTCATAGCTGAAGGCATGAAAACGTTCCGTTTCAACCCGTTGATGCCGGTTCTCTGGATTGTAGACATTGATAAAATCTTGTAGGTCAGCATCGCGAAGAGGATTTGTCTTAAGGGTAAACTTTTTGTTTGTCCGTAGGTCATAAATCCACATCTTTTGTGTCCACGGTTTTTCGCGTGCAGGACGTTTGTCAAAAAAGAGAACATTCGCCTTTACACCTTGTGCATAAAAGAGACCGGTAGGCAATCGCAACAGTGTATGGACATCAAAAAGTTTTAGCAGTTGTCTACGAATTGTTTCACCCGCGCCGCGTTCAAAGAGAACATTATCGGGGAGTACCACTGCAGCACGACCATCTTCTTTCAATATCGTTTTAATATGTTGTAGGAAGTTGAACTGTTTATTTGATGTTGTTGCCCAAAAATCATCACGTTCATACGTTAAGGATGCAGTGCTCCGTTTTTCGCCATCGGTAGTGATAGTAACACTGCTTTTGGTGCCAAAAGGTGGATTTGTCAGGACCATATCGTAACGATTTCCGGGATCCTTGCCAAGACTATCGTTGGTCGTAATAGGACTCTCTGCACCATCAATACCGTGTAGATATAGATTCATAACACAGAGACGGACAACGTTGTCAACGATGTCTGTGCCAGCGAACGTATCAAATCTGAGGAACTTTTTCTGATCGCGAGTTAATGTAGTACGGTAATTTTCAGATATGTATTCATAAGCAGCGAGAAAAAAACCACCTGTGCCACATGCTGGATCACAGATCGTTTTCATAGGTTTCGGTTGCATCACCTCTACGATTGCTTTGATAAGAGGTCTGGGAGTGAAGTACTGTCCTGCACCGCTTTTTGTGTCTTCAGCATTTTTCTGCAGAAGTCCTTCGTAAATTGTGCCTTTGATATCGGCAGTCATCCCGCTCCAGTTTTCTGTATCAATGAGTTTGATAAGTCGTTGTAAGTGTGCAGGTGTCTGAATGCGATTTTGCGATTTTCGGAAAATAACACCAAGCAAACCTTTCTCATTACTCAACTTTCGTAGGATTGTGACATACTGTTCCTCTAACGCAGCACCACTCTCTTTACGTAGACTTTCCCAATCCAAACCAGAGGGAATTTTAGATGATGTGTTAGTAGGTAATTTGCTCTGTTCGTCAGCGAGTTTGAGAAATAGCAGATACGTGAGTTGTTCTACGTAATCTCCGTAACTGACCCCATCATCTCGGAGGACATTACAGAAATTCCATAATTTTTGGACAATTGTTGCGGATTCGTTGGACATCTTTGTGATTACTCTCTTTCGGCAGTGAGTGTTCAGATTCATTTAACATTTTGACTTTGTTGTTGCCACTGTGTTATGATTGTAGAGGCTTTTGCATGATAGGGATCTTTTTCTAAGAAAAGACTCGCCCATCCGGAGGTATCTGCAAAAACCTTATTCATCACTGTCTCCTCTTAGCTCTGCAAGCAAAGCGGCTGCAATATAGTCATCGTGCCGTTCAGCGATGTCAGTAACATCACATTCCAACGTCCCAAGTAATGCAATAAGTGGATCTGGATGGTCTTTGTATGCACCTTCAACCACGCGCATCTCCGCTTGCAACCCGTCCCGAGCATCTTTGATACGGTCCTCTATGTCAGTAACTTCACATTCCAAAGTTCCTGCTAATGCAAGGAGCGGATCAGTTTCCTGTGGTTCTTCGTCTATATTCGCTGTATCTCGTTTTGCGTCTTCAGATTCTCGCGGGCTTTCCAATTTACCACGCATTGATGACAGTTGTTGCTGTAAATCGTCAATAACTTCAAGTTTTTTATTCACATCCTGCATCCATTGGTCTGACTTAGCGATAAATGTTAAGATATGTTCTCGGAATTCCTGATCATTCATTAGATTCTCCTTTTTTAGATGAAATGAATAGATTGTATAGTTCCTTTACATTGGTATTTTACCATAAATCTACATGAAAGACCAAACGAAGTTTCAACTTTAGTTTAAATGCAAAGTTCAGTCAAGTGGCAGGGACAACTGCTTTGTCGAAGTAGGTGTTTTCCGTCTTGTTATAGTCTTTTTTCGCTTAGGTTGCTGATGTTCTTTTTCATCTTGGATTTTCTCTAATAGGACACTTGCCGGTTCATCGTTCGGGTCTTGCGGGACAAGTTTACCAGAAAATGCATGCTTGAGGATGGACTGACGCAGACGTTCCGCGCTTTTAAGTTCTATATCAAGGGTTGTTTCTACCGCATCAGCGACTGAAAGGTATCGCTCAAGTTCGGAGACGATTTGTTCTTGCTCGGTAAAAGATGGTAATGGAACCTCAACTCTTTTTACAAATTGACGTGTAATTCCAGGGACAGTAATTCCGCGGATATCCAATCGAATTTGTTCTTGACCAGCACTACTGAGCAGATAATAGAAGACGAATTTAGGAAAAGCCACTTTTGAGTCTACTCGTACAATAAAGAGATGTTCATTAATTGCAGCGCGTTTGTAAGGAAAATCATCTTCAACAAAACTTATTTTGCCAATCGTCCCATCTTTAACTACAAGAATATCGCTTAATTGAATATGTCCATTTTTCATTGAATTAAAAAACTTATCTGGGACATATTTTACTTTATCAAAGCAAAGTGAGCCTTTACGAGTCAGGTTTTCCCCACCAAGACTAGGAATTCCTTTTTCAATCCATCGGACTCCACCCTTTGGTCGCGAACCACTTTCAAGTGTAATGAATTCACTCAATTTTATACTTTCCCAACTGTCTAAATGTACTTCTTTTTCTTTTCTCGTCAACTCCCCTTCAAAAGCAGCTTTAAGAACTGACTGACGATACCTTTGCAACTGCACTTGTGCTTTCTTGAGGTTGTCAACTGCTGCGTCTAATTGTGCAAATAGCACTTCCAACTTCGCCACGATGCGGCGTTGTTCTGCCAGTGGAGGTAGTGGAAATTCCAAGTCAGCAAGTGTTTCTGCACCTAATCGCAGTCTTCCTGTTGTTCCTTTCATTCGCGCGGTAAGCAATGCGCGGACATCAGGAGATAACAAATAATAGAAAAGATAGACTCTATCACTAACACCTTCAACTTCACGAATTGGTATTACTTCAGTCGTAGCAATGCCGAATGGCGTTGGTAAATCTTCAATGATGCTCTGCTTCCCATTTTCAAAAGACGGTGTAATTTTAGCGAGAAGGATATCTCCTGGTTCAAAATAAGTTCCGCTACTGAGCGCATTAGTCGGTTTAAGCGTAAATTCCTCTGAAAATAACGTGGCAATCGGGATCAAGTTCATCGGCACAAACGGAACTTCGCTATACTCTGAATATCGTAAATCTTTTGGTTTTTTGGTAAACTTTACGACCTCCTGAAACCTTACTATCTGCCAATTCAGAGGTAAATCCATTGGATTCATTTTGCTCATGTGTGCCCTTTACTGGATTTTAGTGAGTCGTTCACCGATGGAACGTAGTGTCTTTTTTAGTCAAAAGTGCGTAAAACAGAAAACGTACTGTCTTAATTTTAGCACAAACTGTATGTCGGTTTCAAGTGTGTTGGACAGATGATCGTTACTAGTAATCGCTTCTACAAAGCCGAAATTAGGAGACCAGTTTCTCTGTAAGATCTGTTAGCATATTCTCCAGCTCATCACCAAAGAGTCGATCGGCTCTTGTTATACCGCCGCGTTGTGCAAAAGGAGTGTACTCAAAATCACTTATTCGAAACTCAAGTGATGTGGCAATGTATTCCTGGATCCATTCAAGCCAGTTAACTTGTTCTTCTGTGAAGTCTTTACCCTCTAACCATTCATCAAAATTGCGTTTGACAGTGGCACCAAATGGTTCTAAAATACGATTGTATTCCATAGCAAAACGCACCAATGATATTAAGTCTGTCCTTCGTATTGTAGTTCCATGAACGTTCTCTGGTGACCGTCTTTCATAAGCCATCCATAATGACTCACGACTTAAACTGACTGAATGTTGATGCAATGCTTCTTCTAATTCTCTTAACTTGTCTTCAGTCAGCGTGCCTTGCGCTCCGGGACGTTCACATAAAATTTGTAACGCTGGTAATTCATCTATATTTTCATTGATAAACCGTTTAAAGTCGTGAATTACTGTAGCGGCTTGTTCATAACTTTGCGACTCAAATCCGGTTTCAATGACTTGGTCCTGGCTCACACCATCAATGAGTTGGTTGGGATCTCTGTCTGATGGTCCGTTAAGTTCGGTCGTAGATGGTTTGCCGGGACGTGATTGGGAATCAGTTTTGACAGATTCACACACACCGACAGCATCAACGATAACGAAGTACGCTTTCTTAGTCGCATCACCTGTGACAGATCGCAGGTCTTCAGGCTTAATAGTCCGCACGCCACGTCCCTTCATCTGCTCAAAATATCCGCTTGAACGTACAGAACGCATAAAGAGTAAACACTCAAGCGGTTTTATATCTGTACCGGTAGAGATCATGTCAACACTTACAGCAATACGTGGATTGTATTGCGTCCGAAATCTTCTGATGAGATCCTCTGGTCTGTCGCTTTGGTATGTAATCTTTTGACAAAAATCATCCCCTTTTGCAAATACCTCTCGGACAATCCTGACAATATCTTCAGCATGGAAATCGTGTTTTGCAAAAACAAGCGTTTTCGGCACTATGTGCCTACCGGGGAAGAGCTCTGTGAAAAGTACATCCTTGAAAGTCTGAATAACTGTACGAATCTGGTTTTCCGCTACCACCTCTCTGTCTAACTGATTTCCTGTATACGTTTCATCTTCATCTAACTGCTCCCATGTAAGTCGTCGGGTTTCTCGATCCCGTCTTGCGACATAATTTCCCTCAGCAACCGTGCTACCACTTTCCGTAATATCGGTTTTAATTCGATACACGTAATATCCGATATTTACATCGTCTTCAATGGCTTGTTCGTGGCGGTACTCATAGACAAGATTCTGATTGAAAAAGTTGAGCGTTTGTGGGTATGGTGTTGCAGTGAGACCGATAATGAACGCGTCAAAGTATTCTAATACATGCCGCCATTTGCCGTAGATAGAACGGTGACATTCATCAACGATGATAAAGTCAAACGTATCAATTGGAATATTCGGGTTATAGACAACTTCTTGTAGCTGTGCATCCTCAGTTTCCTGTTCAAAAGCGGAACTTTCCTCCTCATCCGATTCAAACTCTGTAGTACCTTTTAGCATTGAGTAGAGACGTTGGATTGTCGTAATACAGACCGAACTTGTATCGTCAATAATGTTGCTGGCAAGATGTTGAACGTTGTAGAGTTCAGTAAATTTTCTACCATCGTCGGGAGTTGTATAATTTTGAAACTCACGGAGTGCCTGTCTACCGAGATTATTGCGGTCTACGAGAAAAAGCACGCGTTTGACGTTAGCAAATTTGATGAGTCTGTATACACTGCTGACAGCGACGTAGGTTTTCCCACTACCTGTTGCCATCTGGATTAGGGCTCGTTGATGGGATTCTGTTAAAGATTCTTCAAGTACTCCGAGTGCCTCAAACTGACAATTCCAGAGTTTACCTTTTTTTAATTCAGGTAAATCATCTTTGAGTCTCTGTCGAAGGGATCTGGGGGCGAGTGCATCTCTGAGTGCCTCTGGTGTATGGAATGTAAATACTGTTCGGGAACGGGAGTTTGGGTCGCGCTTATCCTGAAAATAGGTCTCAATACCCGAAGAGGCGTATAAAAGGGGACACCCCAGCAATGTTCTCAGGGGATCAGGGAGACTTGCGTGATACCTTTCTGCTTGTTGCATGGCACCGCTAAGTGTCATGCCTTCTTTTTTGGCTTCTATGATGCCAACTGCAACAGCATTGATAAAAAGAAGGTAATCCGCTTGTTGTTCATCTTGCAAGAGGTATTCACGGACAGCAATGCCAAGAGAAGCATCTATTTGGCGTTCAGTATAATTCTGAATCTGCCATCCAGACGCTTCCAGCATGTTATCTATGGTCTGACGTGCTTCGCGTTCGAGTCTCATTATAGTTTGTATCAGAAGACGAGTGTGATGAAGTTTAAATATAGTGAACTTTAGAATTAATTGAACACTTCTGTGGTACTGGGCTCCGCATGCACAATCTAACAGAATGTGCTACAGACAAACGCACAATCTAACAGAATGTGCTACTAAAATGTTTCATAAAGTTCAGGGTTTTACTATAAACATCATCGTAGGGGCGGGGTTTCCCCGCCCGCATCTTATTTAATCTTCATAACACTCGTCCAATAATTATTTATAGTGAACTTTAGAATTAATGAGACATTTCACAACGGGCGAGGTCACCTCGCCCCTACGCTGGGTGTTCTTCGTCATAGGTGTATGGGGTGAAATGTCTCATTGGTTTTTCACTTTACTATAAGTGGATCAAACATTACACACATCAAAAGCATGCTGCATTGCATCAAATGCATCACCTTTAGGACTAAACTCATGCCCGACATACAGGTCGTAGTCCGTATTAGCGATTGCACGCATTACCGCAGGATAGTAGATTTCCTGTTCATCATCAAGATCACGACGACCCGGATTGCCTGCTGTATGGAAGTGTCCGATATACTCAATGTAGTCGGTAATATTGCGAATGAGGTCACCTTCCATAATCTGCATGTGGTAGATGTCGTGGAGAAGCAGGGCACGTGGTGAGTCTACTCCCTGGCAAACTTCAACTCCCCAGACTGTCTTATCACACTGATAATCGGGATGGTTCACTTTGCTGTTGAGTAGTTCAATACACAAGTTAACACCCTTTTCTTCGGCAGCCTTTGTTACACGCGATAGACCGGCTATCGTATTATCACGACCTTCCTCGTCGGACCTGCCTTCACGGTTCCCAGAAAAACAGATAAGACCGGGGATGTCGTTTTCCGCTGCGATGTCAATGTTTTTCAGTAATTCATCCTCAATTCTGTCGTGATTGTCGGGATTGTTCAGACCGGATGGAAGGGACGAATGTCCCACGATAATTGCTACCCGCATCCCGTGATCTTGCACAACGGGCCAGAGATCAGCGGGTAACATTTCAACAGATTTGTAACCGATTTCAGCTGCTTTCTTAATTACATCTTCCGGCTCTCTGTCGCGCCGGAAACCGCCAAAGCAGATAGATTGATTTATTGGCATATTTCTCTCTCTTTTCTATAGAAATGGTTTAACTTAACAGATTTATAGGTCAACAGCTTTACCAGTTACGAAAGATGTACTTGCAGCGAGCATGATACGGAGTGTCTGCAATGCGTCACTATACGGTGACAGGATCTCGGAGTCATCTCCACTCTTGACTGCGTCAATAAAGACACGATCTCGGTCCTTGCCCCCTTGTCCTGAAAGCGGTTCAGTTTCACCTTCGCGATTAGCATTGTTGGGACCTCCAACGGTGACAACCAGTCCGCGTGTGAAGACTTCAAGATGCACACGTCCGAAACCTTGTAAAGCACATGCAGAAACGATGTTAGCAACAGCACCATTTTCAAACTCAATGTTCACCATGCTGATGTCATCAACGTCATAGTTTTCAATATGAGTCATACTACCGCTATTTGCAACGCCGTGGACGGTTTTACCATCGCTTCCAACGAGGAAACGGCAGAGATCGAAAATATGGGTTGTCTGTTCAACGTGTTGTCCGCCAGATTGTGCCCGTACACGCCACCAAGGCGTTCCTGGCATGCCACCCATCCAGTAACCGAGTGCACCCAGTATTTGCGGTTGCTCCTCAAGCATTTTCTTTGCATTCTGTGCATTGCCACCATAACGCCAGTGATAACCGACACTTGTTATCACGCCAGTCTGTTCGACGTAGTCATTTATGATAATCGCAGGTTCCAATTCAGAATGGATCGGTTTTTCAATAAACATCGCGATACCTTTTTCGCAAGCGATCCGTTCCTGTTCACCGTGTGCAAACGGAGGTGTACAGATGTATACAGCATCTAAATCCTCTTTATCATACATCACGCGATAATCAGTGTAAGCGTTTCCGCCATATTCTTCTGCGCGTCCCTTCGCACGGTCTTCAGAAATATCGCACATTGCACAGAACTCAACATCTTCAAAGTTCTCTTTTAGGTTACGCATGTGCGCGCCTGCCATGCCACCTGTACCGATAAAACCGAGTTTAACTTTATCCATACTATCTCCTTAAAAATAGGTCATAACGGACATTCTAAAAAGTAGTGTTCCGTAAATTTTTCATAGTTTAGCAAAAAGTAACCTTTATTGCAAGTAATTTGAAAATTTGTTATAATTCTGACGTAAGTTTGATACATGTAGCGCAAACTTTCCAGTTTGCGTAGATGTGCCACAAACTAGAAAGTTTGTGCTACAATGCACGCGTCTCGGATATGAAAATGCTGTGAGTGAACGCATCCGAAGTGATTTATCAAACTAACGTTAAGTTAATCATGTTGATAATCTTGGAAAGAGGAGTAGACAGAATGGGATTTAAATTTGGATATAGCACCTTACGCTGGAAAGAACCTGATTTTGAAGAACTATTAACACAACTCAAACGGGCAGGTTGGGATGGTTGGGAAATGCGACAGTCCTTAGACTGGGCAGGTACACCGAGACGCATTCGACGGATGTGTGAGAATGTTGACATGCCAATCGCTGCAGTCACAGCACGTGGGTTACCCATTGACAAGAACTACGAACAGATGGAAATCAATAAACGAAGAATCGACTTCGCAGCGGAGGTCGGCGCGGACTGTTTTATGTTCATGGGTGCAGCAAAACCGAGCGACCGATCCATAGATGATTCTGACCTTGCTAAACTCGCAGATGTTTCGGAAGAATGGGCTGACTACGCATCACGATACGCATTAGATGTCTGTTATCATATCCATACGAACACGACGGTGGATTCTATTGAGGATTGGGCAAAGTATATGAGCCTGCTACGCAAGTGTAAACTCTGTATAGACGTATCACACGCTGCACTGTGGGGGTTTGACCCTATTGAATCCATACGCCGGTATAGAGATGTCCTCGTTTACGTCCATCTTCAGGACTATTCTGGCTACACTGGCGGAGATGGTAGCAATTATAATGTGGATTGGGTTGATGTAGGTGGCGGAGATACGATAGATTTTCCCGGAATTCTGTCTACATTGGAAGACCTCAACTATGAACGTTGGATTACTGCATGTCCAGGTACAGTAGAAGACCGCACAGATGAAGAGAGGATGACAGTGAATCGCGAATATCTGAGGCAATTGGGATACTAAAGTTGGATATGGAGACAGATTATGAAAATGTTAACTGTATTTCTTATTATCGTAGGATTTCTATCCTATAATTCCTACACATTTGCCGAGTTAACCGTTGACGATTTAGAGAAAATCCGAGAGATTGTAGATAAATCTGATGCGCGGGTAGAGAAAATCTCAAAGAACATATTACAGAAACAAAAAAACATCTCTCAGGGAACATGCAAACTATGGAGAAACACCTTAGGGAACGCTTGAACTACCTCGGCACGCTCATAATAGCACTGATCGTATCAATTATTGGCTTTGTTAGTGTACCGATGGGGTTAATTACATATCAGTATCTCAAATAAATGCTGATAATTTACCAATATTGTAGCGTAAACTTTCTAGTTTGCGCCTATTTGACACAAACTAAAAGTTTGTGCTACATAGGTGGCAACTTGAGCTATCAATTAGGAGACAAAAGACATGAATGAATCGGCGGGTGAACTCCGCTCTATTCTCGCCACAGATTGTGGTAGCACGACCACCAAGGCAATACTTATTGAGAAGCGTGGTGACGAGTATCAACTCATCGTGCGCGGGGAAGCACCCACGACTGTTGAAGCACCCGTTGAAGATGTAACAGCCGGTGTTATCAATGCCATCACAGAAGTTGAGGAACTCGCTGGACGCAAACTCCTTGACAATGGCGTTATCATCAAACCGCATATTCAAAAAAAGGATGGGGATGAAGGTGTTGACATCTATATATCAACAAGTAGTGCTGGGGGCGGACTGCAGATGATGGTGGCCGGTGTTGTCCGTAATATGACTGCAGAGAGCGCAGAACGCGCAGCACTCGGTGCAGGGGCAATTGTCATGGATGTTATCGCATCAAACGACAAACGACTACCCCATGAAAGAATAGAGCGGATACGACAATTACGACCCGATATGTTCCTCCTGTCAGGCGGGATTGATGGTGGCACGACCTCACACGTCGTTGAATTAGCAGAGATTATTGCCGCTGCACGTCCACAACCGCGACTCGGTATTGCATATCAACTACCACTCATCTTCGCGGGAAACAAGGACGCTCGCGAACTTATTCGGGAACGTTTAGAAAGTGTCATGGCTTTAGAAATCGTTGACAATCTCCGACCCGTATTAGAACGTGAAGACTTAATGCCGACCCGACACAAAATCCAACAGCAATTCCTTGAGCACGTAATGGCACAAGCACCGGGTTACAAAAAGCTTATTGACTGGACTGATGCTCCCATCATGCCAACACCTGGTGCTGTGGGAGAGATCATCCAAACAGTATCATCACAACAGGATATTCAGGTAGTCGGTGTTGATATCGGCGGCGCGACAACAGATGTCTTCTCAGTGTTCAAAAACAGAGAAGATGAAGCGATTTTCAACCGCACTGTCAGTGCTAACCTCGGTATGAGTTACAGTGTTTCCAACGTCCTGGCTGAGGCGGGTATAGAAAACGTCTTACGATGGGTGCCTTTTGACATTGAAGTCGGAGACCTTAGAAATCGTGTCAAAAACAAAATGATTCGTCCCACCACAATTCCACAAACTTTACAAGAATTGGTTCTTGAACAAGCTATTGCCCGTGAGGCACTCAGGTTAGCATTTGAACAACACAAGCAGTTAGCAGTAGAATTGCGTGGCGTGCAACAGCAACGCACCATCTCAGAAGCCTTCAGTCAAGCAGAGAGTGGACAAACCCTCGTCAACATGCTCTCATTAGATATGTTAGTCGGTAGCGGCGGTGTACTATCACATGCCCCACGTCGCCAGCAATCCATGCTCATGATGATTGACGCTTTTGAACCAGAAGGCGTGACACATCTTGCAGTAGATAGTATCTTTATGATGCCACAACTCGGTGTCCTCGCACAAGTAAATGCTGAAGCTGCAACACAAGTCTTTGAAAGAGATTGTCTTATACACCTCGGTACTTGTGTCGCACCGATTGGGAACGGAAGAGAGGGGGATACATGTATGATCGTAGAAATCCATTCTTCAGATAAACCTGTCATCAATGAAGAGATACCTTTCGGTGTGTTAAGACTCTATCCGCTTGCGTTAGGTGAAAAAGCATCCCTTAAGCTGCATCCAACTCGACGATTTGATCTCGGTGCGGGACACGGGACTACTGTAGAAAAAGAAGCAGTAGGGGGTGTGGTAGGACTGGTGATTGATACGCGCGGCAGACCGCTTGAAGTGCCAATTGATTCTGAGGAACGTGTTTCACAGTTGACAAAATGGCAGGCAGCATTAGACATATATCCGTCTTGAAATGGAATTTACAATTAATGAAACACTCCTCGGAGGGCGAGGAAACCTCGCCCCTACGGAACTTGTGGTACTTGTAAGTTCATTAGCGTAGCAAAGTCCCATACAAGTACTGCCCCATCTCCACTTGTTACGAGTGTAGTTCCATCTTGACTAACTACTATATCTCTTGTTTTATGTGAAAATCCTTTAAGTGTTTTGATTAACTTTCCAGTACTTACCTCCCAAAGACTTAAGGTAGAGTCAACACTTCCTGCAAGAAGATATTTCCCATCTGGACTAAATACACAGTTTAGATATATTCCAAATCTCTTAAGATTATGAATGTCTTTAAATGAGTGTTTATGCTCACCAGTTCCAGCATTCCGCAGATCCAATGTATTATCAAGATTACCAATACTCGCGATTATCTTACCGTCTGGACTTAATGCAATATCTTTTATCAACCAAGAGTCCTTGAGTTTCATGGTTCTCATAAGATTTCCCTTTGCAACATTCCAAATCTTAATAGTCTGAGGTTCACCAGTACTTGCCATACTTTTCCCATCTGCGCTCAACGACAGGCCTTCATAATAAAAGATCGACTCGTGTGCAATTGGTGCGTACATGAGCTGCAGCGGGTTAACTTCCCATACATGGATACTTTCGCGTGTCGCGACAACAAGCAACTGATCCACAGGACTAAAAAGCACATTTCTCATATTCCCTGATGGTTTATCTATACTGTTTTTGTGTTTGCCTGTTGTCGCATCCCACAAATGAATAGCCTTGTCCCAACTTGCACTCGCTATTGTTAACCCATCAGGACTATATGACACGGAATAAACTGCGGATTTGTGTCCACTAAAAGTCTTTTTGTGTTTCCCTGTGGCAACATCCCACACATGGATGTATCCATTTAAACTTCCACTCACCAGAGTCAACCCATCCGGACTCAATGATATGCTGGTTGCGATATTAGTATGGTCTCTTAGACTATAGATAAGTTTTCCAGTTTCAACTTCCCACAGCCTGAGCATGCCTGATCTGTCAAAACTTATGAGCGTTTTTCCATCAGGACTGAACATCACTTTACGTACTTCATTAGAATGCTTTTTCAGGGTTTTCTTACGTTTTCCTTTAGCGATATCCCACAATATAATGGCATAGTCTTTACTTGCACTCGCAAGCGTTTTTCCATCAGGACTAAAAGCGATACATTCTACTTCCTTTTTATGTCCTTTAAGTGTTTTCTTGTGTTTACCTGTTTCAATATCCCACAATTCAATAATATTTTCATGAGTTCCAAAAGCAAGTGTTGTTCCATTAGAACTCAAGGCAACACCCTTTCGCTCGTAGAAAGAGACTCGGGAATGAATTTTTATTTCTTTCAATAAATTGTCTTCCACAACATCCCATACATAGAGGACACTGTCTCTGTGGGAAACCGCTATCCTACCATCCGAACTAAAAACACCATCAGTTATACTGTAATTATTGAGTTTAAGCTGATGTGTACCTGTTGTCACATCCCATAAGTGAGTCGAACCAGAGATATTACTTACCAGGGTATATCCATTCCCGATGAACGTAACAAAATCAAAATTCAAATCAAAATAAGGTGCTGCATCATAGACGAATGTCATTTTGTGGTTTAGTGTTTCTGTGTCCCATATTAGGATCGCTTTATTTTCTCCTATAGTTGCCAGTTTTTCACCATCCGAACTGAATGCCATCATATTAACTGCGGGTTTGTCTGTTGCTATGAGTGCTTTTTCCGCATACGTGTTGGCATCATAAAACCAAATTCCGGTAGAACTTGCAACGGCAAATTGTTTTCCATCAGGAAGATAAGCAACATCGTGAATCACTCCTTTACCTATTCGTGATTTTAGACCTATGGGTAAATTCGTTTGAGGTATTTCAAACGTAAATGTGTCTGAGTCATCGTTCTTTGTAACAATAGTTACGATCAACAAAATAGAGATGATGCAGATTACCAGCAAAACCGAAAGCAGTTTAACTCTCACTGTTTCAAACTCCTATCTATAGCAGATTTGATATATTTTTCTACTCATCTATCACATTCGTTATTCCACTCATATCCCATAGCAGTATTGTGTTGTCAGCACTATAACTTGCAAGTGTCTGCATATCAGCACTCAGCGAAAAACATCTAAGATAGAGTCCATGTCCTAAGAAGAATTGGCTGAATTGTCCAGTGTTTACATTCCAAAGATGGATAAAACGACTTTCACCACTAATTGCAAGGAGATTTCCATCGTGATTAAACACCAATGTCTTCCAATAGTCGTCCTCTTTAGGTCTAGTTCTGCTGGTGGGTGCTGAGAGTGTTTTCAAGAGAACTGCTGTATCTATATCCCATAAACGTGCACTCCTATCCCACCCCGCACTTGCAATTTGGCGACCGTCAGGACTGAACATTAATCGACTGACTCTTCTAATATGTCCTTTGAAAGATTTTATCGCAATACCTTTTTTTACATCAAACAGGAAAATTTCACCGGTTTGACTGCCAGCTGCAAGGAAGCTTCCATCCCGATTATAAGAAAGACAAGAAACAGAAGATAGTTGCTCATCATGGAAAGGTACATGTTCCCAAGTTTCAGTATTCCACACAAGGATACTTCCATCATCACTTCCAGTTGCGAGAAACTTTCCATCCCGGCTGAAAACTATGCTATTAACGAAGTTTTTATGACCATTTAATCTTCTTTTGAGTTTCCCGTTGTTGAGACCCCATAGACGAATCGGACCGTCCATACTCCCACAAGCAAGCGTTTTCCCATCCGGGCTGAAGGCAACACCTTCAAACACGAACGGTTGATCATAATTCATGTGTTCGTGAAGTCTTGTCATGTGGTGTCCTTTAAGTCTAAACTGTAGTTTCCCCGTATTAATATCCCACACGTAGATAGGTAATTTATATTGTAACATTACCAGTAGTTTTCCATTTGGGCTTAATATTATTTCCCCCGGATAAGTAGGAAACAATAAACTTGTAATTCTGTTTTTCTGCTTGTGTGTTTGTGTGTCGCGAATAGAGATACCATACTGATCATCTGTTGTAGCGTAGGTCTTCCCATCCGGATTAAACGCGATTTTAACCTTTTCTTTTTCATCATCATCTGCTTCATTCAAAGGTTTTTTTACTTTATCATTTGCTGCTTGCCATAATTCGATGGTTTTATCTTCATTAATGGTAAGTTTCTGTCTATCAGGACTAAAATAGACTCTATCTCCTATCTCAACTATCTTGCATTCTTCAGTGTTAACATTCCATATCAGAATTAGTTGCCTAAGAAGATGTTCTGTCTCTCCTACGAGGGTCTGTCCATCAACACTAAAAGTTATCTTTTTGAGTTCGTCTCCCAGAGAATAGTATGAATTATCCAATGGAATAGGAAGTAACTTGATCTCTTGATATGTTTCTGTATCATACAACCAGATTCCGATGGTGCATGCAACTGCTAACACTTTCCTGTCAGGAGAATACAATAGGTCTTGGATTTCACCTATCCCAAGTCGCGCAATTGCTCCATCGGGTAGGTTCATCTGTGTATAATTTTCAGCAAAACAGGAATATGAATGTACTGTTAAGAAAATGCTGAGTATCAGAACAGTGCGTAAAAGGATGAATTGAATCCTTTTGAGTTCCATACCGTTTGTTCCTTTGTGTTTTTGAAGTTTCGAACGGCAGACGGATGAAGATCAGATAAATATTCGGGTAATCCAATTCATCAAGACAATCGTAGGGGCTGGGTTCCCCAGACCGCATGTTACCGCAAATTTGTTAATAGTCCGTCCGCATATTATCCAATTTAATTCTTAATCTTCGTGAATGTGCCTACTACTTTTAAGTTTCAGACGGCACACGGCGTGTGCCTACTACTTTTAAGAGCATAGTATAATAAAAATATACCCAGATAGCAAATACTTTTTGAACCCTACTTATCATGTGTGTTGTGAACCTAACTGCACCTATAGGTGTCAATTTAGCACCTACCGGCCTGGGGTGATGAACACTTAGAAAAACACAATGTTTTTCTATTAAATAAAAAACAAAAACCTGATATTATATGTTGTAATATGAGAAGTATATCTATTTTGTTTCCTTTCAAATGATAGTTATTTCTGAAAGGATACCTATTTCTACCTATTGTCACCAGAAACCTATCTTATGTCAAAACACCGACCTGATGCCACACGTCTTATTAAATCTGACCCTCTGCTAAAACCTTATGCATCCCAATTGCGTGAACGCATTGCACATTATCTCCGTTTCAAGACAGAAATTGAGAAAACTGGTGGTGTATTAGGAGAGATTAGTCAAGGACATCTCTATTTCGGTTTCAACCGTGGTGAATGTGACGATGAAACCGGTGTTTGGTACCGTGAATGGGCGCCAAACGCGAAATCCCTATCTCTCATCGGAGATTTTAACAATTGGGACCGGGAGGCAAACCCGATGTCCGTTGATGAATGGGGAATCTGGCATCTGTTTTTACCAGATGTAGCATATAAGAATAGACTCACACACGGCAGCCAGCTAAAAGTTCATGTCATCTCGGAAAATAGCGCACTGGATAGAATTCCCGCTTATGTCCAACGTGTCATTCAAGAAAACGAGACGGCGTTTACAGGACAGTATTGGTATCCACCGAATTGCTATCAATGGAAAAACCGTACACCATCCATAGATCGAAACAAAGAGGGGTTACGCATATACGAAGCACACATCGGCATGGCACAAGAATGTGAGAAAGTCGGCACTTTCACAGAGTTTACAGAGAACATCCTGCCTCGAATCGCAGAATTAGGATATAACGCTGTGCAACTCATGGCAATCATGGAGCACCCATATTATGCCAGCTTTGGTTATCATGTGAGTAACTTCTTTGCTGTCTCAAGTCGTTTCGGTACACCAGAGGAACTCAAAGAACTCGTTGATACCGCACACGGCATGGGATTATTAGTGATTATGGACCTTGTGCATAGCCATGCTGTGAAAAACATCAACGAAGGATTGAATCGCTTTGATGGAACAGACCATCAGTACTTTCATGCGGGTGAAAAGGGAGAACACGTTGCTTGGGACTCGCTCTGTTTTGACTATAGCAGATACGAAGTACAAAGGTTTCTACTCAGCAATATCCGCTATTGGCTTGAGACCTATCGGTTTGATGGTTTCAGATTTGACGGTGTTACCAGCATGCTTTATAGTGATCATGGACTTGGCAAAGAATTCTCAGGTTATGCTGACTATTTTGGAGATACAGTGGAATTAGATTCTATTGCGTATCTGATGTTGGCGAATGCGCTCGTCCATGCTGTCAATCCGAATGCGATTGCAATTGCGGAAGATGTGAGTGGAATGCCGGGGATCGCGCGTCCTATCGCTGAAGGCGGACTCGGCTTTGACTATCGTCTTGCGATGGGTATCCCCGACTATTGGATCCGGTTGTTGAAAGAGAAAAAGGATGAAGACTGGCATATCGGTGAGATTTACGGCATGCTGCGCAACCACCGCAAAGATGAAAAACACATCGCTTACGTTGAAAGCCATGACCAGAGTATTGTTGGCGACAAAACCCTTGCCATGCAGTTGATGGACGCTGAACTTTACACAAATATGAGTGTTTTCACACCGAGTCTACGGATTGCCCGCGGTGTTGCGTTACATAAACTCCTTCGTCTCTTGACTTTCAGTTTAGGTGGAGAAGGATATCTCAACTTCATGGGTAACGAGTTCGGTCACCCTGAATGGATCGACTTTCCGCGTGAGGGAAACAACAATTCGTATTGGTATGCACGTAGGCAGTGGCATCTTGTTGACGATGATACGCTTTACTATAGACATCTAAATGCCTTTGATACCGCAATGCAAAGCCTTGATGTCAAGTATCATATCCTGACAGATACGGACATACAGTTGCTATTTATTCACGAGGATGCGAAACAGATTGTCTATTCGCGTGGTGGGCTTATCTTTGCTTTCAACTTCCATCCGATAGATTCTGTCACGGATTGGCGAATTCCTGTTCTTGAAAAGAGAAACTACAAACTTATTCTTAATACTGATGCCAAAGAATTTGGCGGATACGGCGCGGTAGAAAGTGTCAATTATCCGTGGCAAGATGTTGAAATAGAAGGATATACTCAGTCCATCCAACTCTACGTCCCTGCCCGCAGCGCGCTGGTGTTAGTCCCCACAATAAAAGCAGATTACAAGTAGGTGGGTGTGTAAAGTAAGTGTCACCGTTTTTGTCTGAATCGCGGATTACGCGGAGGACACGGAAGACACGGAAGGTGTTTGGGGATTTTAGTCTATTTTCACAACCATCAGGTGTTCTTAAGAATAAGGAGATTGGTAATTTCACACCTATATAGACGAGAACTTTATACCTTAGAATCTTCAAGTGACAAAAGTTTTACACGCGATAAAGTATCTGCTAAGCATTTAGTTTTATTAAGCCGTAGCACATTCATCTTGATTGTGCAACGAAGCACGTCATCCCACGCGATAAAGTATCTGCTCAGCAATTTGTGTTATCAAGCCGTAGCACATTCATCTTGATTGTGCAATGAAGCACGTCATCCCCCGCGATAAAGTATCTGCTCCGCATTTGGTGTTATCAATCTGTAGCACATTCATCCTTGATTGTGCAACGATGCATGTCAACCCACGCAATAAAGCATCTGCTCCGCATTTGGTGTTATCAATCTGTAGCACATTCATCCTTGATTGTGCAACACATCACGCCAACCCACGCAATAAAGCATCTACTCAGATTTAGGGCTTATCAATGTTGTGCAGAGAGGGGCATTGAAAGATGGTTGTTGTTCAAAGAAGCACAATCAAGATGAATGTGCTACGGTTGTATGACGATGTTTGTTAAGCGGAAAGGGTAATGATGGATTGTTGTTGTCCAAAGAAACACAATTTCATGCCAAAAACTTTACACACCCGTAGATTCCTGCTTTCTGACAATTGGGATTCTATTGGACAAGTTGTGTGCGTGCGTAGACCTCTCGCAAATGCAACTCACATTCAATTGAAGTAAGGGGTACGACATCCCCAACATCGCAATACTCAGTGCGTTGCCATTGTTGACTTTGACGTAGGAAATGTTCAATATAGATTTTGTCCTGAGATATGAGTATGTATTCTTTCAAAGATTCAATTTGCTTATAGTGTTCAAATTTTTCTCCTCTATCATAAGTTTCAGTTGAAGGTGATAGCACTTCTATTATGACAGTCGGATTAAGAAGCGTATCAAAATTCGCATCTTCTGAGATAGGTTCTCCACAAAACACGACGACATCGGGATAAAAATATGAGTTCGTCTGCGTTTCCTTTACACGCATGTCGCTTGCTGCGACCTGACACTCGCTTCCAAATAATTGAATATTCAAACGGGTTGCAGTGTCCAATGTAATGAAATTGTGTGCGAAACTTGCACCGGACATCGCAGCGATATGTCCTCCACGGTATTCATGCTTAATAATCGCTTTTCGTTCAAAAGTAAGATATTCTTCAGGTGTAAGGTAGGTTTGCACTGCAGCAGATGTCATAAGCGTTCTCCAAGATATCTGATTGATAAATGTCTGTATGAGGTGAAATATCTATGGTCTGATAGTTAATTATATCATGTTTGATGACTTACATGTAGGGAAAACCTTGAGCGGGTGAGGTATTTAGACAAAATAGTCCTAACAGTCTCCATAATACCAATTCTATCAGTTTTTATCTCATTTTCCGTAGGTCGGGTAGAGGAACGAAACCCGACACGTTTTGATTGGTATTATCATGTCGGGTTTCGTTCCTCTACCCGACCTACCAAAGAACTATATGATATATAACGCACTTACAAATCCTGCCGCATACCCAGATAAGAGCATATCAGGCCGGTATATCATCATCTGTAGTATTGTCCTGTGGAAAAGGAAAAGTATTATATTCTTGCACTGCAGTAGATTGTCTACTTGGCAGATTTTTCGGATTTCTGCTTCGTATACTATCTCCGTACTTCTTCATGAATTCCTGATAGTTTGAGGTAGTTCTTAATTGGCTATGTTTTTCTCCTTCTTGTTTTGAATGGCAGTGAATGCATAGGGCAATCAAATCTTCCAACTTGTTGTATTGCGTTCCTTTGGTATGATGGGCATGAAGAAAACGTCGATCAGATCGTTCAGTTCCAAGATCGATTCTGCACTCGGGTTTTTGACATGTCCAATTATCGTTTTTGCGACGAAGCCATGAAAGGAATTTCCATGCTGCAATATAATTGCTTCCATTAGTTGTAATTCTATCTATTGGTTCATAGCCATCTTCAATGGCATCAAACCAATCTGATAATGGAAATTCATCAGGTTCAATTACAAATTCAGCCTTACCATTGATATAGGACTTTAGCTCAAGCTTTTCCAAACAGAATTCACATACAATTAATTTATGTTTTTCCAATTTTTCAATTTTAGGATCACCTGACATATTCAAAATGAATTCACCAATTGCCGGCCTACCGACTGCCTCTTCCTGTTTCCGATAGTCGTTATATCGTTTCCTATTTGAATTGACTACTTTACAGTCTACAATGTGATACTTAGGTAACTTCCCCCGTGTATCAAGATACGATTTTGCATTTCTAATATAACGTACTACGCGTTGACTTTTGTATAAGAGCGTTCCATCAGAATCAACTCTTACCTCATCAGGCCTTTTTATAGTAATGCCTTCAATTAGTTTTTCCTTTATGTCTGGAATATATGGTGCCCCCATCAACTCGCGCAATCTATTTAATTCGTCGTGATTTCTAAAGTCTGGTAAATTCACTTGATTACCTCTGTGCGACCAAATTCTTTGAGGAGTTCTTGAATTTCGCCAATTAGTTTTTCTGATTTTGTTACGACTCTAAACTCAACACGACGAGATTCTTCACTGTTCTGTTCTCCATCTGAATCAAAGATTAATTTGCTTGAAGACAAACCATTTGCTGTCAGAGATTTCTTAATCCATTCTTTATTGTCAATTATAGTAGGATGTCTAATCTCAAGGACATACTGAAGGACATTTCTTGCACGATCCTGCGACAATTCCATATTATTATAGTAAGCTTCATCTATGCCAACTCTATCAAACCATTCACTTGATGTATGACCCTCAATTCGGATTTCCTCTATACCATCTTTATATTCAGTTTTGGTTAAGATTGCAATATATCTTGGAAAAAATTCGTCCAAGACATTCTTAAAGTTTTCAGGTACGACAGCATCCCCTTGTGAGAAAGGTCTCTTGAAGCGTATTGATAGAGATTTGGCACTTAATCGACCTTGCCAAATTGTTCTAAATTGTCGTTCATTCATTGGGGTGCCCTCAAATTCATCGTGCAATTCTCTTGACAGATCTTCATGCAGATTTGTGTGAGCACCCAGAAGATTTTTAATCTGATCTGTTTTACGGTTGCTATGCAGCATATAACTGATGGCAATAAAAAGAAATATCACCATCAAACCTGCCATTACATCAGATATGGATACCCAATGTTCTTCAGTTTCTTTTTCTCTTAATCCAAATAGATTCTCTAACATTAGAATGAAGGTCCTATCCTTTGACCTTGAACGTTATTTGCCATTTGAACAATATTTTTAAGTTGTTCAGTCAATGGTTCGTAGTCCTCTACAAACTTATTTGAAAGACTTGAAAGTTGTCCAACTAACCCATTCAGCGATTCCACTAATGCGTTTTCAAGACCTTGCTGGAAAATATTAACTTGGGACCGTAAATCTCTAACGCTCTGGTTAAGAGTATCCTTCAATTGATCTGATTGAGTCTGCAAGGCGCGAAGTTGTTGATCAACACTATCTTGGGAAGTTTCAATAGATTTTTTTACATTCTCAGAAAGACTATTTGAAAAATCGTTTAATGGTTTTTCTAATTGTTGGGAAAGGTTGTCAGTGAATTCCGATGTTGACTCAACAATTTGCTTGGCACTTTCTTCAAAAACCTTATCGATTTGTCCTTTGATGTCATCTACTACCTCAATGACTTGCTGATATGATTTATTCAAGGCAGTTTCAAATCCCTCATGAATTTCCTTAAATGCTTGACGTTGGTCGTCTAAGTTCTCATTTGATTCTTTGATGGATGTCTGGATTGTTTCTGAGAACTGTTCCGTCATGTTATTAAACTGGTTAGATGTTTTGTCTACAGATTCTTGTAATGAATTAAATTGTTCCTCAAATGCTTCGCGTTGCCCTTCCATACTTGCATTGGAATCTGCAATCGCCTTTTCAACAGTCTCTGCAAATCCTTCAGTTAATTCATTGATTGACCTTCCAATGATTGGCATTGCCCTTTGGGCATTACGGCTCATTTTGTCAAATGTTTCCAATTGCCCATTTAGGGTATGTAGAATAGGATCTAGTTTTTCTGAGCAGTTGACAATACTTTCACTGCGGACAGCAATCTGGTTTGATGATTCAGCAATGGATGTAACTGATTTACGAGATTCTTCAATGCCCTCCACAGCAACCTGGAATTCTTCAGTCAGTTTTTCTAAGTTTTGACGGTGCTCCTTCTGCCACTCTACCATACTGTCTACAGCTTCATTTAGATATTTGAAATTTTCACCAAATTGATTAACCATATTCGTATTGAATTCATCAATCACTGTCTTAAGTGCTTTTACCAACTCCTCCGTAGCAAGTTTACTGAAAGATTCTGTAACATTGTTTGAAAATGTTTCAAATTCTGTTCTTAACCTATTATGTTCATAAGTGATGTTTTTGGTCAAAGTCTTTAGTTGTATGAAAGTCCGGTTCTGTTTGTCTGTCACTGCTGTTTGTAAATCTGCTATTGATTTACGAGTTTGTATACCTTCATCTTTCTGTAAATTCGATAAGGCATCTATCTTTTCAGGAACAGTTGAAGTCAAACTCTGTAATCTATTAAGAACACTCGTATTTTCGTTAGTTAGAGAATCTCGGATAGTGTTTAATGAAGGCAAGACCTTCTCGTTCAGAATACCACTCATAGTCTTTTTATCCTTCTCAAGTGCTTCTACCAGATTTGCAACTTGAGTAGGAAGATCGTTTTCTCCAGATTTCATTAGCGGTTGCAGTTCCTCTCTTAGGCTACTGCTAAGTTTCTTTATGAACACATCACTCTCATTCAGAATTGGATTGTTTCTATTTTGTATCCCTTGGGCAATAGGTGATATTATTCCTTTTAAGAGGAGTGCGGATCCGATACCAACAATAGAAGTCCCAAAAGCAAATTTAAGCCCTTTCAATAATTCTGAGATACTTTCTTGCATCATAGAGGAATCAGTCGTGAATTCCTGGAGACCAGCGAATATCCCAATGAATGTACCTAAAACACCTGCAATAGTTAAAATTGAGGCTGCCGTATTTGTATGTGCCTTCCAACCTTTAATTGACCATAGAATAATTAACACAAACAACAATAAGATAATTTGGGAACAGATATAGTAATGTGTGAATGAATCTATTGGGTTGGTAGGGTCTGAAAACAGTGATTCTATCCAAAAAAATGATGAAATAATTCCAAAAAAAACTAGAATGGCTAATAACTTTAAGATTAGAATGTATGACTGCTCTATGAATTGTAATATTTTTTTCTTCATAAATTCTCCAGAAAAGGACTTGCTATATTGATGAAAATTAAAAGAATAATCAGGTAATTTTGATCATTCCAGTCCGGTAGGTGCGATTTCCTTATCGCACCGGAACTTAAGCGAGGACGTTGGAAGCATCGGATGATGGAAAACCTGTTCCATTTAGGTTTCCGCGTAGGTTCCGGTGCGATAAGGAAATCGCACCTACCGGACTGGGGTGATAAAGGTTTCGTATTTCCTTAAATTGACGCTTATGGTGTGATTAGGAAATTGCACCTACCGGCCTGGGAAAAATCGGTTTTACCCTATTAATTCCTTAATCTTCATTAATATAGCATGAATTTGTCCTGAAATCAATATAATAGTGATTCAACAATTCAATCCAAAGGAAACAATGGTCGTCTAATATTCTCATACTTAAAATGCAACGGATTCGCCGCCGTCAAACCCGGTGTATCCACCTCAATTATTTTACCAGCAATCGGTTCATAGGCAGCACGATAGGCAATAGCAGCTTTCACAACTATCATCCGCATCCCCTTCGGATTGATGCCGAGACTCAATAACTGCTGCAGACTAAACGGTGTCTGACGTTTACTTGTCAGCACAACTAATGAGTCCCTCATCGCTACTACCGCAGTCAATCCCTGATTGTGATATTTCTGTCCACCGTGACGGGGTTCTGTCTCAACAAAATGTCCATCATGTATCAGACGCACTTTGCCTTGTATAGCAATAGGTTCACCATGGAGGTTGTCAGTTTTCCCACCTACCATCAGAGATACTTCATTACCTACACTACTCTTTATACAACTCTGGACACACTCAGGATCACATAGCACAACAACAAAACCTGATGCCTCCTGCCGAATCAGTTCTGCCAAAACAATGGTACTATCACCAGGGGAACCACCACCGATATTATCCCCCATTTCAACAAGCACGACAGGATGTTCTTTACTTTCAATCGCCTGCTGAACTGCTGCTGCAGCATCAGGTAAATTCAATGACAATTCGTCACGGACACGCCACAACATATCCGCTAACCGTTCTGCTTCCGATTGCGCAAGTTTCTGATCATTATCCGTTACAACGACAAAGGATGGACCTATCTCAGGCAGATCAGCATAAGGATATCCGGCAGCGACATTTGCAACAAGGATATTGGGTTCGCTCTCTAATGCTTCTGCGGATTTTAATATGGAAAACATCGGTTCCGCACCTGTGTTCTGATAGCGGATATTCAGAATCATCTGTGGTTTGGCCAGAGCTTGCGTTGGCAGGACATCTTCATTCAGGATCCGCATCATCAAATCCCCTGCTTGTATGCCACGTTGCCGTTGGTCAATGTGCGGATTCGTCTTGTATATAATAAGTGCTGTAGATTTGTCTACCATCTGTTGCGACACATTTGCATGGTGGTCAAGCGTAACAACAATAGGCAAAGATTGTCCGAAGGACTCTCGTAGTCTACGCAACACTTCGCCATCACCATCGGGATAACTTTCCACTACCATCGCACCATGCAGTGCAAGCAGTAATCCATCTAAATCAGGGATTGTTTTCAATTGTTGTATGAGAATATGGGTGAGTCTATCAAATGCGGCGTCTGTTACTGGACCTGCTGGAGTCGCTGTTGCCATAAAGGTGGGAATGCATATACAGTCATGCTGTTCTGTGCTTTCAATGAATCCACCTATTTCATGATGTGTGTCTCTCCAAACAGAAAATATATCCGCTCCAATTGTCCGTGAAAACGCGTTGAAGTCTGTAGGTGCGCTACTAAAAGTATTTGATTCATGCATTATACCGCCGATGGCTAACTTATACATAACACGACTGATCCGATAGACATTGAATGTGTAGTGAATTTTAGGATTAATTGAACGCTTTCGTGGTGCTGATTTCCTCAGGCACAATCTAACAGAATGTGCTACAGACACATGCATTTGCTGGACAGATACCTGCTTTACAGAGCTCTTTTATCGGTTCTATGACCGGTAGACGTAATTCTCTAATGGAATCTCTAAGAACTGAGATGGCGGATTTGAGAAAGATCACTGTTATGAGTAACGCGACTATCAAGTCTGGTAATTTGGAATGTGTCATGGCGACGAGGACAGCGGCTAAGAAGACACTTGTGTTGGCGATGATATCATTACGAGAACATAACCAGGTTGACCGCATGTTTATATCGTCTGATTTGTGTCTTGATAAGAAAAATAGACAACTTGCATTTGCAGCGAGAGCAAGGAGACTCATAAAGAACATATAGTTTGACTCGGGAACACCACCGACAAAGAACCTGTAACCGCTTTGCAGCAAGACACCGATGCCAAAGAGTGCCATGATGCTACCTTTGAGCAGTGCTGACCCCGCACGCCAATGACTGCTTTTGCCAATTGCATAAAGACTGAAACCGTAAACAAGCGTATCACTCAACATGTCAAGGGAATCGGCTTGCAATGCAACTGAACCTGCAAGGAGACCTACGATTAATTCTAAACCGAACATGATGCCGTTTATTGCCAAGACGATCCAGAGCGTTTTGGATTGTCTTTCTCGTAGATCCTCAAGTTCAGTGGATTTATCGTGACAACAATTGTCCATTTGTCTCTACCCGACTACGAAAAATGAGAGAAAAATAAATTGAATTGGTATTATATTATCACAGTTGATATGTAGAATGCAATTGTATTGTATTCTACATAAGGTTATTTGATACTATTTTAAGGGTGTGTAAATATTTTTTCACCATAATCGTCAATTTAAGAAGATAATTCCGATCTATTTGTGTCCTCAGTCCCGTAGGGACGATATGTTTATAGATCATGATTGAACACCCGTTCTTTAGTCCCGTAGGGACGATATGTGCAAAATAAGGCAA
>JAAXGN010000075.1 GCA_012267415.1 Candidatus Poribacteria bacterium
AGGTGGGAAGGACTTCAAGAGCAGTTGAAGGCAACCGGGGTAGATTTTTTGAATGTCTGTCGAACGATTGGAGGGACGGGCAAATCTCGCCTCTTGCTAAGCGTTATCATTGCAGGGATACAATGGACATGCAGGAATGCCGTTGCTGCAATGCTTGTCGCGAGCTTGGGGGTAGAAGTTGAATTCATCCAATTTCTGGTGCTACAGTGGCTCATTTTTATCCTTACGCTATTCATACCGACACCCGGTGCCACCGGTGGTAGTGAAGCGCTGTTCTATCTGATTTTCAAACCCTTACTACCGAATGAAATTCTCGCCGTCACCGTTGGCGGATGGCGATTCTTGACGTTCTACTGGGTTATGATTATTTATGCGATTCTGCTTTACATCTTGCTGAACTTTAGGACATCGAAAACTGAACCAATCTGAGTAGGATGCGCTGATTGGTTCTGATTTCCGTAGGTCGAGATTCATACCTTGACACCTCAATACGGTTGAAACTTGTTAGGATTCGTTGTTTAGGGTTTCATCAAGTGCCTTTGCTAAATTATCGGGATCATCTGTCCCTATTCGATATCGCTTCCCATTTTTCATCTGAAGTTCAATTGCTGAGAAACCAGAGACATTGAAAAGCCAACCCCGAGGTGTAAATCTTATCCCCCAACCGAAGTACCAAGGATTCCTGACCACCCGGTGGGTCTCAATCTCTTTTAACGGAAAAGTCTTGCGGACGATTCCCAACCCAAATCGAACCTTAATCATCTGGTCATCAACAGTTACCGTCAAACGAGAAAATATGCCAAGAATGACTAGGACAATGATCAGACCTAGCAAGGTTAACGGGTGAAAAGCCATCATGATATTGAAATAGCCTAAAAACAGTACCACTATACTATACAAGGTGAGCAGTAAATAACCAACCTGAGTATGTTTATACTGTTTCATCATCTCTGATTCTATCTCCTTGCCATGATTATTGTACAAGTCCGCCTAACTGTTTGAACAGAACTATGTACTGCCATCGGAAATTTGGGCCACTCTCTAAACCAAGATTGTGATACAATTGCAATCGAATTGAAAGGAGCTTTCCGATGGCAAAACGTAGAAGATTTACCCCCCAATTTAAGGCGGAAGTGGTTATAGAGGCACTTATGGGTCCAGGATCACAAGCCGAACTGTGTCGCAAACACAACATCAGTCAAGAACAACTATCAAAGTGGAAACACCAACTGATTGACAATGCAGCGACTCTATTTGAATCCAACGACAAGTCCTCCAATGACTCTAAACAGCAGATTGCTCAACTGGAGCAACTTGTTGGCAGATTGACTATAGCATTAGACATCCAAAAAAAAGCCTCGACTTGGCTCAATTGAGTCGGTCTCAAAAGCAAAAGATGGTTGAAGCGTTGCACACCGATTACTCGGTTCGACAGATTTGTGAAGTTTTGGGTTTCAATCGGAGCAGTCTCTATTATCAACCCAAAAGTAATGCTTTTGAACAACGGCTACGAGATGAGATAGAGAAACTGTCTGCCCGTTATCCAACATACGGCTATAGGCGTATCACACAATTGCTATTGCGTATGGGATACGCCGTCGGTTACAAAAGGGTCGCCCGATTGATGAAAGCTAATAATCTTTCAGTTGCCGTAAAGCGGGCGTGTCAAACCACTGAATCGTTTGACGGTTTAGAGCAATGGGTCAATCGACTGGATAATCTGGACATCTGTCGTCGCAACCAAGTTTGGGTCGGTGATATTACCTACGTCCGACTCAAAGAGCAATTCATCTATGTTGCAGTGTTAATGGATGTATTCACTCGAATGGTAAGAGGGTGGCAGGTGAGTCGGCACTTGACAGAACCTCTCACATTGAGACCGTTGCAACAGGCATTAAGCCAAAGCGTGCCAGAGATTCACCATAGCGACCAAGGCGTTCAATATCTTTCTACCACTTATGTTTCCACGCTCATCGGTCATGGGATTGACATTTCCTTAGCTCATAGAGGGCGACCTTGGGAGAACGGCTATGCCGAAAGGCTTATCCGAACTCTCAAGGAGGAAGAAGTCCATCTCAATGAATACGATGATATGATGGAAGCCAAACAACGCATCGGGCATTTTATTGTACAGGTGTATAATCAGAAACGACCTCACTCAGCGTTAGGATACTTGACGCCGGTGGAATTTGAACAGCAATACTTGTCTTAACTTTGATGATTTGTGGTCTAAAGTAATGGTGGCACTTCATTTCTTTGTTTCTATTATGGTATAAAATTTGCTAAAATATCGCTACGGTTTTCGGGTGCCGATCAAGGAATCGTGTAGATCTATATTGAAGTCTTTGATTTGTTCAAATATCTTGACGAGAATAATTGTCAGGACTAGGCGATATTAATTAAAGGAGTGAACAAAAATGCTATCCC
>JAAXGN010000152.1 GCA_012267415.1 Candidatus Poribacteria bacterium
AGTCCTAGTAATCTATGGTAACTGCAGGAAAAAGGATCATAAAATATATTTCTAAGGGTAAACTGGTAACTGAAAGAATCCTCAAATCATAAGATACAGAATGAATTTTCTATATTATATTGTGTACAGAAGCATTTTCGCCAGCAAAAATGTTTCCTACATTATAATAGAGGATTTTTATTATCTCTTCATTCAAGTACTCATGTTGGACCAAGAGGAATGAAGTGCAGCGGAATGACCGTCCAACATTATGAACAGAAGTAAGATGAAAGATAATAATGGTGATGAAATGACTGTCACTCCCAACCTGGTCCACTTGTCATGCTTACAGCCGGTGACTAATGGTTGAGATCTCCTCCCTCCATCACGGTCTAGGGGTTCCAGCCTTTGGTCCAAGGAAGGGTTGTTGCCAGTTGGAATCTCATTGTTATGTTCTTCACTCTACATTTCCTGGTCTGGAAGGTTATGGTTATTCCAACAGACGACAACAGTCAATAAATCCTCTAATCATAAGTTATCATAATGGGAACTGAGGAACGAAGAGACGAGGTGACCATAAGGAATGAGCCAAGAGAGCGGAAATCACTTCCAAGTTTCCTTCATTCATATCATAAGCTGAGAGGAACCGACAGAAGCGTAGCGGAAAGAGGTGGAAGGAAGCTAGAATGAAGGAAACTCATGTTCTTGGAAGTGATTAGTCTTTAGGGAACCGCTGTCATGGTCTCTCCCGCTCCGTTTCACTTCACGGTCGATCCCTTTTCCAGCGGTCATTCTCTTCCTTCCCTTTCCCCTCCGTTCCAGGCCGTCCACCGAAGGGAACGATGAACGGCCCTTCTCTCGAGGAAAGTTATCATATTGGGATCCTGTGGCTCCACCTCCGCTTCTCCCGCGCTACGGCTCCGCTCACAGGATTCTTTAAGGGATTGTCGTGGGCCTGACCGCTGCGCTCTCGGCCCCCTCGTTCCCTTCTCGCTACGCTCGTCACTCACTCGGCCGCTGCGCGGAGCGTATGAGATTGATAGTGACGGTGAAGGACTCGAAGACTGAACCGGAGCGTGGATGATAGAAACTGTAAGACCATAACCAAGAAACTAAAAAAGAAATCTGTAATAATAATAATGTAGAAATGATATGCCATAAAAGATTCCAAGTGAAGCGAATGACAAAGGAAAGAGCGGAACGAAGGAAGCTGGCATATCATTTCCCCACTCGTTTCCTATCCTCGTCCACTGTGCTCGGCCCCGAGGCCTTCTTCGGAGCACAGTGCATGACGAGGAGGAGACGGGCGAGGACACCATACCAACCTGTGACTCACTTCGGAACGGTTGGGATGGTGGTGACGTCTCTTCCCTCGTATCGTCCTTCACTCACTCTGATCGTTCCGGAGCGAGACGAGGTTACGAGACGAGCAGAGGGACGGTCATCACTTTCAACATTTCTCATCATTTATTTTGGTATCTCACGGTAAGAGAAAAGAAATGTTGAAAGTGATTCTCTATTATATAATCATTACCAAAGGTGAGCGAAGTGAACCGGCGGAAGGGAGGAGAGAGGTTATCACCATCCACCGCCTCACGGCTTAGATCGCTCCTTCTCGCCACCGTCTCACACGCTAGCGCTCAGCGTAATCACCATATAATCATTGGTCTTTTGGTTGGAGCTATAATCCCTGGTAACAGATAAAAGAAGTAAATAAATGATACGCCCCGTCGGTACACTGGCAACTGATGAAAATAGAATTAATTTACAGTTTACATTTACAGAAATCTTTTTGACTATCCCTTCTCACGAGGCTTACTTCGGACCACAGATTATTGGCCAAGAGTTGTAACTACAGGAAATGCATTATGGAAAGTCTAAAATCCTGGAAAGGTCTCGTAGTGACACGGGAGCGGAGAGACCGATCAGACTGGCATGGTTAACAGCCTCCATATCACTCGCTCCCGTTTCACTTCCGCTCATTCATATTACAGCTGTTTACAAAGTGAGGTTCATTAAGGAAACGAGCCCCGCGAGTGGGAAGAAGAACCGAACGGAACAGATAATAAATGATAGAGAAATAAATGAAAGAGTTCTCATATTACCCGCTCTCCTCGTCCACTCCAGGCTTCGTCCCTCAGCTCCTCCGTGAGACGTAGACGAGCGGTTATGATGAGATCTCTTTCCCTGAGGTTGTTCGGAGGGAGCGACAGTGACCACAACCGAAGGATAGGAAAAGAAAAGTAAATAATAATAATGGGTTTTGTAAGATAAAGGATTCAAATAGAAAATAAAACCAAAACCCATTATCCCCACAAAGAAAAGGAAAAGGAAATATATGATGTGGTCGGGTCCGTACGGTTCCACTTTCCTTCCTTCCCTTCTTCCTCAGTGAGTGGAACCGACCCGACCAGATCGCTTCGCTCAACTATGATGAAGAAGAAGGATATGAAGAATTATAAGATCTGATTGAAATTCCTTTGTTTCTTTTGTATTTACTTCTTTCTTATCAGCTGTAACAAAGGAATTTCAATATATTATTATCTGTATTTTTATTACATTCTCCAGTTGGAATCTCCTTGGGACACTCAGCCGAGGACTCTCCGTTCCAACCGTATGCTTCCTAGAGACAGACGCCACCCGGTTCAACCTTCACTACATTATCCTTCCAGTGATCACAGGTTGGATCCTCGTCAATAAGATCTAGGCTGTAAAACCCTTATTATCTGCGGAAAGACATTAACCCACTTCATTAATCATTGAGTGACCGATCAGGGAACGGGTCTCACGCAGAAAGAAAGGATAATGTACAGAGAATCCAGCCTGTAGCGTCCATCCCATGAAAACAGGAAAAATGAAGTTATTAATTCTATTCTCTTCTAACCCTTACCATCATGTCGGTTCATCTTTTGGTCTTACAGTGTGATCGCAGCGTCTGGAACTTCACCATTAGACAGAGACAGATGAACCGACACCAGATGAATGAAGTGATAAGGAAATTAAGACATTATAGATTCCAGAGATTTCAGAGAATTAATAATGTCAAGTGAAAGAGAATTATATTGTGGATGATAAAGGTTGTTAGCCCCGAGATTCCTACCGAAGTGACCGCTCCTTAATAATATGAATCTTTACTTCTCTTTGTACAGGAGATTAGAACCTTAGAAACTTTTTCATTATTATAAATTACCAGTTTTCTTCAGAATATAATATCATAAGAATCTTTTTTATGGTGAGGAGTGACTTCGCTGGGATAAAGGACTCGAGCCCAAGGCGATGAGACCCCCAGCGGAAGGAACAGGATGGTAACTACAAAGGAAATAAATTCATGAAATTATTCTCTTCCCTCTATATCCTCCGTGTCACAGACGAGTGAATGACGATGTGGAACGGAGGGGATGTGACAGGGACACGGAGGATGGTAAGGATGCCAACTTTCTTACAGCTTGAGAGACAGTGAATGAAGGTAGGAAGCTGCCAGGTGGAACCTCGGATGATAGAGAATTAATGGCGTGTCCCGTTCCTCTCTCATCATTCCGCTCGGTGTCTCTCTCCTCCGTCGCTCGAACCTCACTAATGATGGGAGGTTATGAGGATATGATTGGTGGTGATTCAGTTGGGACTCTTTACCCACAGAACCCATCATAAAACTGTTGATCCCAGCCTAAGACCTTCGGAGGTGAGTTATCCTTCCTGTTACCCCGGTTCGCCAAGGGTTAGTCCAAGACGGTAGAAATCCTGTTTACATATCCTTTTTGAATGGAATTATTGTCGTTACGATTGAGTTCTCTTCACGGGCTCTCTGTACCATGGTGAACGAGGGTGATTCCAGCCACAGGTTGTTGGGTCTTGGCATTCATGAAGGAAAGGTTGGAGTGAATGATCGTATCTTCTTTGTAATGAGTGGAACGATCAGGAATCTATTATCCCATCCTTATACTCCCAGTTCCACTCGTCCTTCGGCTGGCGCCTTCGGCCTCGTTCACTGTAAGGATAGAGGAAGAAGGGAATCACATCATTAATTTCATCTATTTACAGGATTTATGATATTAAAGTTCTTATCAGCTGTTAACATTTCCTTTACCACAGATTAGAATGAAGAATTATATGAAGTGAGAAATCCCTAAAGAAATAAATATAATCCATAATATAATTCTTCATTCTTATCCGCTCCCCACTTCCTTCGATCGTCCCTCTCTCGGAAGTGAGCGTAGTGAACGGGAGAGAATGAGGGGAGGGAGGTGATCGGTTGGGGCCCTTCGTCTCTGGTCTCGGCCCCTTATCAACCGTTATCACCTCCCGTCCCTCTCCTCTCCACTGCGTTACGATACGAGTGACTGACGAAGGAAGGAGCGAGGTACACGAGCGGTTAACACAGCAACAGAATTAATATCATATGTTACGACTGGAAGGAGCCACCGGCGACTGAAAGCATATGATAATAGAAATCCCTTAGTAACAGTTCCATGTGATAACTGATAATATAATATTCTTACATGTTTCTTCAGTTTTAATATTCTTTTATTTCAGTTATCTTTACAATATTATATTATCAGTTATCTGTCGGTTCATCTTACTCCAGCTAATGTGGAAAGGATCTTATATTTTAGAATTATTTATTTTTCACTTATTATTATTATTGGTATTAGCTGGAGTGGAACGGGGTCATCTTGGTAACTCTCTGGGGAATGACATGCACTTAGAAGCATATGAGTTTCCATCTTATTTATATTTCCTCTTTTTGTTGATATCTTAGTCCCAGTGCATCTCATTCTATAAAGAAATGTAAATGTAAATAATATATTTTCTTATCCTATTTTCTAATCATTTATTTTACTCATGTTCTGATAGTTTTCATTATTCTCCACCATGCGTCACAGGTTAGGAAAGTAGTCCCAGCCAGGTGTACGGAGGATTTGAGAGGAAATAAATGTCAATATTCTTAAAGCTATAGAAACAGGATTAATTTCTTCATATTATAAATCATTTCTAGTAGCAATTATTATGTTGAGACTAATGTTGAATGGAAATATAAAGAGAAATAACATGACATATAATTATTAATTGCTACTAGATTTAAGATAAAAAAGAGTAAAGAAATATAAGAAAGAAACTAGCATATAAATCCTTGAGATAGAGATTGAGTCACTCCAGTTCATAGAATATTGGTTGAAAACAGTGGAAAGGATTTAAAGAGATGATAAAGGTAGAGACTTCCAAAATTCTTTAAAGGAAACAATAAGATAAGAAAGTAATTCACTAATAATATTTCCTTAATAATATGAATTTTATGAGGATTGAAAGTGAAATGTAAGATAATAAAATTCATATGTAATTCTCATAGATGTAGAAAGAGAGAAACACAAGACATTAAGATATGATATTATGAATGAGAAGGACTGTTACCGGTTGTCTGTATGTCGCATGCCACAGCTGGAAGGATTGTTGGGAGAATGAAGGTTGACTCGAAGCCCTTACGATCTGGGGTCACAGGTTGTTTCCACCGGTAAGATTGAATGGGTTACGAGAGGCAAACTATGGTAACTGAAAGGGAATTTCTATATTATAATCATACAATACCATTTTTGCCCGTCGGAGCGGTCTGGAAGGGAATGACGACCGCTGGCAAAAATGGTTTGTACATTATAATCTTTCATCTTACTTCTGTTGCTGGTGGTGTACCTCGCTCGTGGTTCGGTCTCCCTGTGCTCGACCTCTCTCACATCACTCGGAGAAAGGGTAATGTACGCCCCGCCGCTAGGCGCTGAGTGGTAGCAGAACGGAACGGATTCTTTGGTCCTATATTCTGTTATCAT
>JAAXGN010000018.1 GCA_012267415.1 Candidatus Poribacteria bacterium
GCTGGAGGACATATCACACCTACAGGTGCTGGTGGACTTGCTGATGCTGGAGGAATTGATGTTGCTGGAGGAATTGCTGTTGCTGGAGAACTTTCTGTTACTGGAGGAATTGCTGTTGCTGGAGAACTTCCTGTTGCTGGAGAAGTTGCTGCTGCTGGATAAATTGCTGTTGCAGAAGCTTGTGGCAGTACACTGGAAGGAGAGGGAGACTGTGAAGAAGGTGGAGGCTGGGATGGAGAGGGAGACTGCAAAGGAGACGGAGACCGGGAAAGAGTTGGAGAATGAAGCGTAGTTAACGTAGTGTAGGTGTTTTGTGCCTCTGTTGTTGTTTCCGTTGTTGTTTCTGCTGATGTGTCTAAATAACCGTCGAAGTCGTCGTCACTGTCGTCTGAATCAATAGCGTCCATTAATCCTAAGAGGTACATTGGGTCGTTCGAGAGCAGCATCCCGTGCTCTGTATAGTCAGTGCCTGGAGGGCCACGCTGCATTGCTGGGTCGCTTCGGGCTGTCATGATGCTGACTATAACCAAAAATAAGTTAGTTGCTTAGGAATTGCTGCAAAAAGGCTCGCTAAGCACGATGCTCCTGCTGGTCGAGAAAACTCGCCGTTGGCGCTTTAAGGGTAAAAATTTTGTGTCGAGTTTTCTCGCCCATGGCGCTCAGAGGGTTAATTTGGTTGTACCATTGAAACAATAAAGTACGGCTGGCAATTAACTTGGGAATAGCATAGTACTATGTCTCAATATTGTTTATTGGCCACAACCCCAAACACCCTCAACTATATTCAGTGAATGCTGAAGCAGGTCTTGTTATCATAAAATTATAAAGAACTAAATATATTTAATACTTAAAGTACAGCAAAGATACTCCATACCAAACTATGATATACAAAGATAGAGTTTATATCTAGCCAGTAGTTCATAATCAAATATACAATACCTACTGCTATGTTTTAACTGTTCAATGGGCATTTTACAAGGAGCTGGATATAAAATTACAGGTACTGAAAGTCCAGATTACACTAAAAGCACTACAAGGTCTTACCTACATATGTACAGATGCATTCCCACTGGAAGACATCAACAAAAAACTGGAATGTGTTACGACTGACATGAGAAGTGCACTGCCTGCAGCTGATGGTCTGGTAGTCTGTCATGCCATAAAGGAGAGAATCAAGTAAATTGATATCAAAAGTATGACAAGGTATT
>JAAXGN010000044.1 GCA_012267415.1 Candidatus Poribacteria bacterium
TGTCCCGTTTGATGATGTCGTCAAACGCCTCGCAGAACTTGAATTTGATGGGATTGAAATCGGTGCTTTTAAACCACATATTGACATCAACGATTACCCCATGAAGAGTGACCGTGATGCCGTAAAGGGACTGATTAGTTACTACGGTTTAGAAGTATCAGGATTAGCAGCTGATTTCTGGTCTCATCCAGGTCCCGGAACGGATGAAGCACAAGAGGACGATGCATATTTCAAACTCTTCAGACGCAACCTTCAACTTGCACTTGATCTCGGTTCACCATCAATACGGGTTGACACAGTAACAGGTGCCGAAGATGAAATCGAAGGTGTTTCACGTGAAGAGGCTTGGGATCGGATTGCATCCGTATGGAGCCGCTGCGCACAAGTCGCTGAAGACTATGGCGTACTGATGTTATGGGAATTTGAACCAGGCTTTATGTTCAATAAACCGAGTGACATTATAAATATGCCAAAAGCAGTTGACCATCCGAATTTTAAGGTGATGTTCGATACTTGCCACGCACAGATGTGTGCAACAGTCGGTTCAAGACAAGTCGGTGAAAAGGAAACACTCGGTGATAATGGGGTTATTGAACTTGCACGTCAACTCAAAGGTGAGATTGGACACTTCCACCTTATCGATTCTGATAATACATTACATGGAGACGAAACAAGCACTCACGCTCCATTTGGAGATGGTGTGCTGGATTTTGATGCTATTATACCTGTGATAATGGACGAAACAGGATACGATGGTGAGTGGTTCTCAATTGACCTATGTTTCTGGCCAAATGCTTGGGAGGTAACGGAAGATGCAAAGAAATTCCTTACACCCTATTTGGAGAGATATTAGTTGATGAAACAGAGTTAAACCCATGCTAAATCTGCAGTCTGTAGATGCATTAATTGATCTTGCATTTGCAGAAGACATCGGAATAGGTGACATTACAACCGAGTCTACTGTACCTTCGTTACAAAAAGGTAAAGGAACACTCGTTGCTAAGAGTTCCGGTATTATCGCTGGTTTGCCTGTTGCAGAACGTACGTTTAAGAGGTTTGATACCAGTCTTGTTTTTAAGTCAATAGTGACTGATGGTGATGCAGTCAAAGCAGGTGATTCTATCGCTTCGGTACAAGGCAGTGCAAAGTCTATATTGATAGTGGAGAGAACTGCATTGAACTTTCTTCAACGACTCTCTGGTGTTGCAACCTTGACATCAGAATATGTTGCTGCAGTAGCCGATTATGATGTAAGGATAGTTGATACACGAAAAACAACACCGGGTTGGCGCGCACTTCAAAAATACGCTGTTCGTGTTGGCGGTGGAAACAACCACCGATTCGGTCTTTACGATGCAATTCTCATCAAAGACAATCATATTGTCGCAGCAGGAGGAATACGCAATGCAGTTAAAAGTGCAAGGTTAGCTGCACCGCATACCTCAAAAGTTGAAATTGAAGTTGAGACAATTGAACAGGTCAACGAAGCACTTGATGCAAAAGCAGACATCTTACTTTTGGATAATATGTCACCTTCTACGATGACGCAGGTTATAAAAATAGTAAAGAAACGGGCATTAACTGAAGCTTCAGGCGGGATTACATTGGAACAGGTGCGGACAGTCGCTGCAACTGGTGTTGATTTAATCTCCGTCGGTGCGTTAACGCATTCCGCAATGCCTATGGATATAAGTCTAAACTTGACACTTGTGGAAACATAGATAAACTTAATAGGACTTACGCAGTTTCTCTTAAAGTCCCCTGATAAGGGGATTTAGGGGTTAAATGACTGAAATAACGACTTTTTAACCCCCTAACCCCCTTATCAAAGGGGAATGCATAAGTCCTGCTTAACTTAGCAAACAGCAGACACAGCAGACAATAAAGGATATCATATTATAATGCGAGCCCCTATCAGCCGTGAAAACATGATTCGCGGTGTGCTTTTTTTTGTTTTGTTCACGATAATAGGGTTAGTACTCAGTTTTATTTGGAGTAGTGGAGTCCAGGATCTCAAAGGAGGAGCAGAAGCGTTTAAGAAAGTCTTTGTAGAGATGCACTATGAATTTCTAATCGGTGCATTCGTCTGTATGATTTTAGATTGGCTATGTGCAGGTCTAAGATTCCATGTTTTCATTAGGGTGGTGACGCCGACAATGAAATTCAGGAATAGTTTCCGCGCAATCTTAGCCACAATCTGCGTCTCTGCAATCACGCCTTTTCAGACAGGTGGTGTTGGACATCTTTACATATATGCAAGGTCGGGTGCTAAACTGTCGGCTGCTATTACAGCAGGAATTGCTTCCTTTTTATCAACTTTGGTAATACTCATCCTCTCCGCAGGTGGTATACTTTGGATAAATCCCCATGTGATGCCAAAAGGTTCTGAATGGCTTAGTCTGTTTAGTTTGTTGATATTCAGTTTAGTATTTACAACATTCGTGTTATTGCTGTTTAAACCAGAGATTGTTTTCCGTATTTTCTATTGGATTTCTGACCATGTAGGACGAAGGTTCAAACCTATCGCGCCATTCTTAAAACGTGTCCAACTAAAAGCTGAGCAGATAACCACTGAACACAAGGCTTTTGCTCAGACGTTAATTCGTAAACATAAATGGACATGTTTTCTGAGTTTGCTGCTGACTTGCGGATTCTTCGCCGCACGAATTGTTGGTGGATACTATGTTATAAGAGCATTTAATGAGAATGCTTCCCTATGGGATCTCACCGTAGTAGAGATGTTGTATAACTTTGTTGTACTGTTTATGCCGACTCCTGGTGCCAGTGGTTTCGCGGAACTTACAAAAAATGGGTTAATGGAAAAGATCATCCCTAAAGTGTTTATTCCACCTTTTGTATTGTTGAACCGATTCTTCGCTGTTTATTCAGGTGTTGTTGCAGGAGGCATCGTAATTGCATTACAGATCGCAAAAGATCTGAAGGGAACAAGAAAAGATATAACCGAAGATCCACTGGAACAGATGAAAACACCTCAATCGGTGAATTAAGGAATGAGAAAGTATAAAACTGACTCTTTATTGTAGCGTAAACTTCATGAGGATTCAGGTATTTATTAATACGCGGGCGGGGAAACCCCGCCCCTACGAAATCTTGCTTCAAAATGGGAGAGAATATAATAGAAATGGTTTTAATTTTAGATAACACCAACATGGCAATATCTGTGAAAGGAGAATTATGAGTAACCGAATTGATAAAGTTGATCCCAAGACAACAAAACTTGGTTGGATTGGAATAGGTGTAATGGGACGTTGGATGTGTCAGCATCTCATGGATTTGGGGTATGGCATGACTGTCTATAATCGGACAAAATCAAAAGCACAACCCTTAATTGATGATGGGGCAGCTTGGGCAGATTCCCCCAGTGAAGTCGCTGCCGATTCAGATGTGGTCTTCACCATTGTCGGTTTCCCACCCGATGTCCGTGAAGTATACCTTGGCGATAACGGTATATTGAAAGGTGCAAAACCCGGTAGTATCATTGTTGACATGACGACCACTGAACCTTCCCTGGCACA
The DNA here is from genome assembly GCA_012267415.1 of Candidatus Poribacteria bacterium. Lineage (GTDB taxonomy): Bacteria > Poribacteria > WGA-4E > WGA-4E > WGA-3G > MSPOR6. Next base: position 3,537 of record JAAXGN010000044.1, read on the forward strand.
AGAGATTTACGCAGCAGCCAGAGAACAGGATATCGCATCTGTGGATGCCCCTGTTTCAGGTGGAGATGTGGGTGCACGTGAAGCACGACTCTCCATTATGGTTGGTGGGGACGAAGCAGCTGTCCAAGCAGTTATGCCGCTCTTTGAGGCAATGGGGAAGAACATAGTTTATCAAGGTGGTGCAGGTGCTGGACAACATACAAAAATGTGTAATCAGATTACTATCTCTGGCACTATGATCGGTGTTTGCGAAGGACTCATCTATGGACACAAAGCAGGATTGGATTTAGAAACGATGCTATCTTCAATCAGCGGTGGTGCCGCTGCGTGCTGGTCATTAGACAACTTAGCACCGCGAGTGCTACAACGGAATTTTGATCCCGGTTTCTTCGTTGAGCACTTCATCAAAGACATGAGCATTGCCTTAGACGAAGCTCGCAAAATGAACCTTAGTCTCCCTGGACTGGCATTAGTGCATCAACTCTATACTGCTGTGCAAGCACAAGGACACGGACGTTTAGGGACACAAGCATTGCTACTTGCATTGGAACAGATGTCAGGAACAGAGGTAAAGTAAGGGGTGCTTAAAAGTAGTAGGCACACGCCGTGTGCCGTCAACGAATGAATTCTCCTACTACAAACAGCATTCTTTCAATCAAGCGGCACCTGATACCTCTTATGACACAATATTACACTGTGGCAGAGAGTCTATAAAGAGTTTACCGTACCTACGTGTCCTGATTCTTGCATCCAGGATGACAACGATTCCTTGGTCGGTTTGCGTCCGGATAAGTCGTCCAAATCCCTGCTTAAATCGCAGAATCGCTTCTGGCAAACTGAATTCCATAAACTCGTTGCCACCTTTTTCCTTAATCTGTTTGACGCGTGCTTCCAACACAGGATGGGTTGGTACTTCAAACGGTAATCTTGTAATAACGACGCTGCTCAACGCTTCACCGCGAACATCAACACCTTCCCAGAAACTGGAAGTGCCGAACAGCACAGAGTCTGTATTTTCTCGAAAAGCTTGTAGCATATCCGATCGCGAAAGATCGCTTCCCTGTTTGAATGTTTCAATACCGATTTCAGCAAGGTAAGGAGCTACCTCCTCGTAGACTTCATCCATCATCTTGTAGCTTGTGAATAGAACAAATGCCTTTCCGTGAGTCATTTTAAGATAGTGTTTTATCTCCTTAATGGCGGCGGGAACAAATTCACTACTATTCGGTTCAGGCATTGCGCGAGGAATGTGGAGCTCAACCTGTTCTTTGAAATTAAAGGGTGATTGTACAAGGTGTTCTTGGCAATCAACTATACCGATTCGACTCTTGAAATAATCAAATGTTTGATTAGTGGATAGTGTAGCACTTGTCATGACGACACTCTCTTTAACCTCAAATAGGGTATCTCGCAACATCTGACTGATATTTACGGGTGTAGCATTCAGCATAATCCGCGGCGTGCGTCCCCATCTTGAAGTTTCTATCCAGTAGATGTAGTTAGGGTCCGGTTGACGTATCATCAGATCCAACTCATCTCGTAGTCTCACACACTGGTTGTAATAGGATGATAATTCCTGTTCATCATCTTCCAGTGGAGCAGTATCTCGCATCTGTTTAAGTGTCTTCTCGATTTCTAAGAGCGGTTGATCCAACGTATTTCCCTTTGAGAACACCCTATTAAGGTTGGTCTCATCGACTCTAACAGTTGTATTTCTGTCCTCTAATTCGCTGAAATATGTTTCAACGGCGTCAAAGAACTGGTTGGCTTGTTCACGCGTTTCATCGACCTGTTCTTTTAGGACATCGGACTCGAATCGGGTTGCTGTACCACTCTCGTTCCGTTCACTGAATAATGCATCTAAGAACCATTTTACGCGTGTATTGCTAAGTTCAACACTGGCATGCGTTGTCGCTGTCGCTTCAAGATGATGTGCTTCATCAATGATGAGATAGTCATAGTCAGGAAGTATACCTATAGAAGGGTCTTTCTGTTTAAGTGCTAAATCGCTAAAGAGGAGATGATGGTTAACAATTAATAGGTCTGCCTCATACATCTGATTCCGTGCCTTAAAATAGAAACAGACTTCGTAAGTTGGACAATTTCTTCGAAGACAGTTATCTCTATCAGATGCAACCTTGTCCCAGATATGAGGTTTTGGTTCAAAATGTAGGTCTGCACGACTACCATCATCGGTTGTTTCAACCCATTTGACAATATCCTGTACCTGTTCAACTTCTTCAAAGGTATCAAACAAACCCCGATCATATTGCATGAAACTGTCTAATCTTCGCCGCGAGAGATAGTTCCGTCTACCTTTCGCGAGGACAGCATTGAAATCCCGTGGGAGAACCTTCTGAAGGAAAGGAATATCTTTGGTAACGAGTTGTTCTTGCAGGCTAATTGTGTTTGTTGATACAACTACGGTCTGTTGATTCCTCAGCGCGAGCGAGATGGCAGGAATGAGATACGCAAAACTCTTACCAACACCTGTACCAGCTTCAACTATCAGATGGTCGGAAGAAGCAAATGCGCGTGCGACAGCATTCGCCATGTTTAATTGTCCTTCACGAAACTCATAACCTGTCAGGTGTTGGGAGATGATTCCGCCCGGACTAAATATATCTCTAAGGGTAAGTGTTTTAGAAGTTTGTGACATAAAGTTGAATGACTATATGACTATTCTTTTGTTAGGTGAACTGTAACCTGTTCTACACCGAAGCTACTTTTTATCTCAATCTTCATCTCTTCAGCTTCTCGCTCAAGTTGAAGGATTGCTTCAAGAGCTGCGACATCAGGTATCTCTTTTCCGTTGATTTTAAGGATAAGTGAACCGCGTGGAATCTTGGCATTGTAGCCTGGAGCGTCTACTTTCACCCTTTCAACAACAACGCCACTATCTTCTTCAGTTAGGTAAGTGTACCTTTCAAAATCCTGTTTTTCCAATTTCCGTACTGCTAATCCGAGTGTCTTCCATGATACGGAATCGTCTTCGTAAGGTATGCCCGCTAATTCAGGTGGTATTTCATCAATTATTACATTTAAGGTTTTATCTTTACCGCGGCGCAATACCTTTATCACTGCCTTTTTGCCAACTTTTGATTCAGCGATTAGCATCATCAGGTCAACTGATTTTCTTATCTTTTCACCATTGTATTCAACGATTACATCATTTCGCCTCATCCCTGCTCGGTATGCGGGTGTATCCGATCTCACGAAAGTGACACGAATCCCATCCTGTACCTCTCGCATTCTAATTCCCAGATATCCACGTATGATCTTTCCATTTGCGATGAGTTGATCCCCGATGTTATTAACCATATTGCTTGGGATGGCAAATCCTGCGCCTGCCCGAACCGGTGCAGGAGTATTCTCTACCTTCCGAATGAGCGCGTTTATTCCGATAACTTCTCCGTAGATGTTAAGCAGCGGTCCGCCACTGCTACCCGTATGAATCCAAGCGTCCGTCTGAATAAAGTTCTGGTGTCGAATAAATTGGAGTCCGAGCGGTACAGACCGTCCCTTACCACTTACAACACCCGTCGTTACCGAATACTCAAGCTGAAAAGGGTTACCGATGGCAACCGCAAATTGTCCGACTTTAACCTTTTCAGAATTTGCTAAGGATAGGGTTGGGAACGTCTCTTCACGATCCACTTTTAAGACAGCGATATCAGTGATAATATCCGTACCAACTAATTTTGCATCAAGTTCAGTTCCATCTAATAACCTGATCCTATAGTATTCTGCGCCACGGACGATGTGGTCATTTGTCAAAATATGACCGTCTTCACGATAAAAGAAACCAGAACCGGCACGATTTAACTCCCGATCTGAGTGTCCCGCAAAAATTCCAACAATTGCAGGTTTTGCTTTCGTAGCAATGTCAACGAAGGCACTTTCAATAGCACTCAGTAATTCCAAATTACTCGGCAATTCTGTTTTGTTTGCACAGGATGCACATATAACGATCATAATGGCAAGTGTGCAATACAGGGATAACTTCTTTCGCATAATGTGTTCCTTTTATTCAACTGGTTGATGTATAGTTTATTTTAACAGATTCTCATGGGATTATCAACTCAATTTAATGGACTATTCAATGATACCTTCCATGCGTGCTTGAATCCACGGTTTGTGTTCAGGATGTGTGTGAATATAGAAAACACCATTTTGAATTGCGTTGACAACGTGTTCAGCGACTTCAGCCGGCGATAAACCTGCCTGCATTTCGACGTGTGCATTCCGGATAAAACTCTCTGTTCCAGCATCGTGATCTACTTCTGTTTCTGGATTCTGTAATGAATCTGGTCGGTTTCGTTCAGTGTTTAGGATGCCTGTTTGCACCCAACCTGGACATAACACATGCACCTGAATCAGTGAATTGATCTGTGCTAATTCGTCTGCAAGGGTTTCAGAAAGTGCAACTACACCGTGTTTACTTACCTTATATATACCTTGACCTGGACTTCGAATCAGTCCGAGAATTGAAGCAGTATTTACGATATGGCATTCTGTTTTTTGTGACAGCATTTGTGGAACGAAGGTTCGAATTCCGTGTATGACTCCCCAGAGGTTAACCCCGAGTACCCATTCCCAATCGGCGATCGTATGTTCCCATATCAGACGACTGCAAACCACGCCAGCATTGTTGCATAGAATATGGACAGCACCAAACGCCTCAATCGTTCGTGTTGCCAGGTTTTCAACGTCTTGTGCATTAGCCACATCCGTCTTCACAGCGAGGACAGTTGCTCCATTTGCTTGTAAATCATCTCTAAGTCTGAATAGGGGTTTTTCCTCAACATCTGCAAGGACAACTATCATCCCTTCAGCAGCGAAACGTTCTGCCATTCCTCTGCCTATACCACTCGCTGCGCCTGTAATTACTGCGACTTGTTTCATTCACATTTCCTTTTGTGCTCTGTCAATTCCTATATTGTAGGTCGAGTAGAGCGAAGCGCCATTAAAATATTAACTGGCGACACGTATTGATTCTGTCTATCATGTCCAAATCAACGCAGAATGCGCTTGGATGAATACGCGTTTGGTATTCGTCATGATTTGTCGGGTGTAAAGTTAAGGGTTTTTCCATACAGAGAGTTTCTCCAGTCCCGTAGGGACGATATGTTTATAGATAAACGTTGACTCACCCCTCTCCAGTCCCGTAGGGACGATATGTGTGGAACAAAGACATTAGATAAACATATCGTCCCTACGGGACTAAAGTACCTCCTTCAACCGTGTTCTATAAACATAGCGTCCCTACGGGACTGAAGAGGTTTTCCACGCGTGGTACGTCCTCTGGTAGTGTATCGTGAAACGTACGTAATTGCAATGGGTGGTGTCTAAACCGAGTAGTTCTTGTAATTGTTCTGCCATATCTTCTCCTTTGTAGTTGGATGTGTGAAGTTTATCGTTGTGGGATGTCCCAGATTAGGACTGTGCCATCCCAATGTCCTGTAGCGATTGTCTTGCTGTCAGGTGAGAATTTAAGAGAGTTACCACAATAGGTATAACCTTTGAGTGTTTTCAGGTGTTTGCCTGTGGATGTCTCCCATAACCGCACCTTCCCCCCTAAATTACCAAGTTGGACTGTCGCGAACGTATTGCCATCCGGAGTGTATACTATATCAGTAACAGTAATTTCGTCCGATGGATCATCTTTAGGGGGCTTTATCAATTTTCCTATTCTTTTTCCTGTGCTTATATCCCACATTTGGACCGTATTGTTATTTTTGACAGTCGCAACAGATTTACCATTTGGTGAGTACTTCGCTTTTCGAATGTGTTCCGGAGGTGCCCCAAATCTTCTCTTTTGTTTTTTTCCAAGAGAGAATCGTCTCAAAACATCAAAACCTCTTTTTTTGTGTCCTTCAAATTCCTTTAGGAGCTGTTCCGTTTCAACATTCCACATTGACACCGTTTCCTTATAAGATGTAATTGCGATCAGCTCTCCATCTGGTGTATGCAGAACAGAATTGACTGTCCCCATTATGTTAAGTGTGTTTATATTCTCCCCAGTGTGTACATTCCACAAACGTACTGAACGATCTTTACTATGCGTCACCATCGTATTTCCATTGGAAGAAAATAAAGGGGGATGGACATATTGGGAATGTCTAACGAATGTTCTTATTTTTTCACCCGTGCTTGTATTCCACAACGAAACGTCTCCAGCCTCTGTTGCAATTGCAAGTGTTCGACTATCTGGAGAAAAAGTAAAATTCACACTTTGTTTTTCTCTTTGATACGTTATTATATTTTTTCCTGTGTTTATGTCCCATAACCGTAGGGCATTGTCATTACAGCGAGTCATAAGTTTATTTCCATCCGGCGAAAAAACTGGTGTGTAGACAGTATCTGTATGTCCTGTGAGTGTCCTTATGCTTTCGCCTGTATGTGCATTCCACAAACGTGCTGTTTTATCTGCACTGCCGGTTGCGATTGTATCGCCTGATTCAGAAAATGCAACATCCCAAATATACTCAGTATGACCTTTAAGAGTAATCAGATGCTTTCCTGTAGTTGCATCTCGTAACCAAACCTTATCATCTCGTATTATTGCGATTGTTTTACCATCTGGAGAATACTTCATGTGAGAACGACCGCCTAAATATTCACTGAATGTTTTTATGTTTTCTGCTGTGTGAATATCCCACCATCGCATCGTATCATCCCGACCGGCAGTAGCAAGTGTTTTACCGTCTGGTGAAAACACAACATCAACAACAGTGTCCGTATGTGCTTTGAAGGTTTTTATAGTTTGTCCTGTGGTTGCATCCCACAACCTTATCGTCCCATCATAATCTCCAGCTGCGATTATGTTGCTATCTGCGGAAAACGCGGCAGAACAAACAAGATTGTTCCAATGGAGCGTTTTTATGAGTTCTCCAGTCATAGCATTCAACATCTGGAGCTGATGTGGGTTACTACTTCTCCCGAGCAGTACTTTGCCATCTGGTGAAAATTCAATTGGTGTCTGTGCCTCAGTAAAAGTCTTTATGAGTTTTCCTGTATGCATATTCCACAACCGAATCGTTTTATCTGCGCTGCCTGATGCGATTGTTTCGCCATTCGGTGAAAACTTAACTGTAAAAACAGCTTCAGTATGTCCTGTGAGTGTCTTTAGATATTCGCCTGTCTGGGCATCCCACAATCGAATTGTCTTGTCATCACTCGCCGTAGCGATTGTGTTGCTATCAAGGGAAAACTTGACAGTGTTTATTTTCTCTTTATGTCCTGTGAGTGTCTTTATAAGTTTGCTATTTCGACTATTCCAGAGTTGGACCCAGGTAATCGGATTCATATAAGTTACGTATCTCTTATGATCTGGTGAAAATAAAGCATTACTATTGCTGTATCTATTTTTGAGGTCAAGTTCTTTTCCTGTCTGTGCATCATGAAGCCAAACGCCAATAGAAGTGGTAACAGCGACCTGTGACCCATCTGGGGAATAATCAATTTTTCTGATAACACCTCTACTGAAACGTGCTATTGCCCCATCGGGTACCCCTATTTGCATAGATGGTTCATATTGTGCAGAGGTGTGTGAAATACACAATGTTACAGAGAAAAATAATACTAACGTTACACATAACTTTTTCATCGTTCCAATCTCCATTATTTATTGATGTCGGATGTTTTCCGGTTATTTCTAACGAGAAGGGATGTCCCACAGAAGCACTGTGCCGCTCTCATGAGGTGTAATGATTGTCCTACTGTCCGGTGAAAATGTCACTGAGTTGGTGCAATTGTCATATCCTTTAAGTGTTTTTAGATGTTTTCCTGTTTTTGTATTCCACAGGCGAACCGTGCTTCCTCTATTACCAATCTGTTTTGTTGCGAGTGTTTTGCCATCTGGTGAATATACAACGTCAGTTGTTCCATCTGGGGGATCATCTTTCAGAGGTAATATCGGTTTACCGATATGCTTGCCTGTGTTAATATTCCACAGTTGTACCGTCTCGTCATGCCTAACAGCTGCAATTGTTTCACCAGTTGGTGAGCATCTCACTCTTCGGACCTGTTCTGGAGGCATTACTTCAAAATGCGATCTTCTACCGCGATATCTTTTAGGTAAGTATCTTGTTTTAGGTCCATCAAATGTCTTCAAAAGTTGAGCTGTTGTAACATCCCAGAGTGACAGTTTTTCTCTATTTACAGTAATCGCTAAAGGCATTCCATCAGATGAATACAGGACTGCGATCGCTTTATCTCTTATGTTGAGAGTTTTTATTTCTTTTCCTGTATGTGCATGCCACAACACAACTGTACCATTTCTGCCTTTAGTAAGGATTTTATTACCATTAGGGGAATATAATACAGTATAGATATAATCAGAATTTCCGCGAAGGGTTTTTATTTTCTCGCCTGTTTGTGCATCAAACAAGCCGACTGTCCCATTTGAGTTCCCAACAGCGAACGTCGTGCTATCTGGTGAGAACATAAAATTCATACCCTCGTTACCTCTAAGAATAGTCTTTATATTCTTACCTGAAGAGGTATCCCACAGCCGCAAAGTATCATCTCTACTACGAGTTGCGAGGGGGCCTTGCCATCAGGTGAATACACGGGTCTATAAACATGATCTGTATGTCCTTCAAGTATCCTAATAGTTTGTCCGGTGTGTATATCCCATAAACGTGCTGTATGATCCGCACTCCCTGTAGCAAGTATCTTACTATCAGGAGAAAAATCTACAGGTGATACATTACCTCTATGACCCTTTAGAGTTCTGAGATACTGTCCGGTGGATACATCCCACAGATGCACCTGTCCACCCGCCGTGATGGCGATTGTTTTTTTGTCAGGTGAGTATGTTGTTAGTTTGCCTCCGAGATATCCAGTAAAGGTTTTTTTGTTTTCTCCTGTATGTACGTCCCACCACTTCATTGTTCCTTCTCCGCCACCCGTTGTGATTGTCTTTCCATCTGGAGAAAATACGAGTGAACGTACGGTGCCATTATGTGCATTAATTTCTTTTATTAGTTGAACAGTAGCAGCATCCCAAATCCGTATCATAGAGTCCCCGCCACCCGTTGCGAGTGTCTTTCCATCTGGAGAAAAAGCAAGAGAACTGACTCTATCTTTATGTGCATTGATCTCTTTTAAGGGTTGAGGAGCAGTGGCAACATCCCATAACGCTAACGTTTCCATTCCACCGATTGCAATAGTCTTGCTATCTGGAGAATATGCTATGGAATAGATGTATTCCGTATGTGGTTTGAATGTGGCAATGTTATTTCCTGTGCGTGCATTCCTGAGTCCTACACTATTTTGTCCATCAATGCTTGCGATTGTTTCTCCATCTGGGGAGAACTTTACTGAATTTACGCCTTCACCAGTTTCGGTAAGGATTTTTGTGTTTTTTCCTGTACGTGCATTCCAAATTTGAAGAGTATTATCTGCAGCCCCACTTACGATTGTTTTTCCATCTGGAGAATACGCAACTGATGAAATGCCGTAGTAGCCGTGTCGTTTGAGTGTTTTTCTGTTTTTTCCTGTTCGCACATCCCATAACCGTATCGTATTATCCCAACTACCTGTTATGATCATTTTTCCATCTGGAGAATAGTCTGCAGAATAGACAAAATGTGAATGTTCTCCAGCAAGAAGTTTAAGTTCTTCACCAGTGTTAGTAGCGTGAATCCAAACACCAATTACTAGTGGTAACAGCAAGCTGTGTTCCATCCCGAGAATACATAATCTCATGTATACCACCTCTACCGAAACGCGCTATCGCACCTTCGGGTAAGCCGAATTGTGATGACGGTACAAATTGGGCATTGGCAAACGATGAACTCAGCATCGCAATGGAGAATACCATTAACATCAGAGCAGATTTTTTCACTTTGTCATCCTCCAATCAGAATCAGATGAAATACACACCGATTTTCCGATGCAGCATCATCCATTATAGTAGACTGTCTACCTTTGAATTACATGTGCATTCGTTCGTAGTAGGGCAATTCATTGCCCGTTCTTCCCGCAGAAACGGGCAATGAATTGCCCTACTACGAACGGGGTTACTGCAGTTTTAAAGTGGACAGTCCAATAGTCTGTAGTTCATGACTCAGCAAAGATCACAGGTAAGGATAAGTCGCATCCGGTTTATAATCAGGCAGCAACGCATTATGCGGTTGTCCGGCGATAAGTTGCTTCCCATCAGTAAAACCTTCGGGACGATCCTTGAGAATCTCAATTAAGCGGTTTCGCCAAGGTGTTAAAAGCGTTTCAGCATCGTTCTGCAATGCTAAATCCCGTGTTTCGTGCGGATCCTCGTCCAAATTAAAGAGATGTTCCTGTCCCGTCTGAGAATACCAGATATACTTACAACGTCCATCTGTTAGATAGTGATTGCCGTGTTTGTAATTGTAGCAACCAGAATGCTCACCGTGCAGACATTCACGCACACGGTCAACATCACCCTTCATAATGGGTAGAAGGCTTTTACCAGTGCAAGTATTCGGTATCTCAATATCAGCAGCGTCAAGTATCGTAGGCATGATGTCCTGCAAACCGACAGGTGTGTTGCAGACGGATTCTTTCGGATATCTCCATCTTGCTGGTGCTCGCATCAGGAACGGCACCCGTGCTGATGCTTCATAAGGGAAGGTTTTCCGATACATATTATGGTCACCTAGCATTTCACCGTGATCAGATGTGAAGATGACGAGACAGTCATTCAGCCCCCCCATGTTCTGCATCAGACGTCCAATTTGATCGTCAATGAAGTTGATCATCCCGTAATAGGCAGCCCGCGCACATTGCATATCATACTTAGAGAGAGAAATCTCCCACGCATTTGGATTAAAACCTCTCTGTTGTCCATCTAATTCTGGTGCCCAATCTCCCACTACAGGTTCAGGTAGTTCTCGTTGTATGTATCGTTCGTAGTAGTGTGCTGGTGGTGTTAAGGGTGGATGCGGGTCGATAAAGGAGATATTGAGAAAGTAAGGGGTAGAAGGGTCGCGTTTTCGCATGAATTTCAGGGCACGATCAACGCACCAAAAGGTATGCATCTGCTCTTCTGGTAAGTGATGTGGACGACCTACCCATCCGTTAGCAGAGACACCATGTGCCATCCCCGGATCATAATCATGTCGACGATGGTATTGCTGTAACCATTCAACATAGTCATTGTTTGCGGTTCCATGCGTAGCATCAGACAATTGAAGATGATCAAAACCGTAACGTTTACGCGGTGGACTCAGATGTAGTTTACCGATCATCTCCGTTTGATAACCGGCTGCAGACAACTCACCAGCAAGCGTATGCGGCGGGTTCCATTCTGCTCCTCTATATCCGACTGCTCCATTTGCAGCGGGTGCGGTGCCGGTCATTATCCCACGACGTGCGGGGATACAACTTGGACATTCAGCGTAACCACGACGGAAGTGTGTACCGCTGCGACCTATCCAATTCAAGTTTGGTGTCTGTAGACAATCGGGACCGTCTGGATCGAGACCTAAACAGTCTCCGCGTTGTTGGTCAGTAGTGATAAGAAGTATATTTGGACGAGAATCAGGCATTTCTGTCTCCATGATGGAAAATAATATAATGGGGTTGTTTGCACAGGCTACAAAGGAGAAGGAGAATGCATGCAGTGCACTCTCCTCCTAATAAAACATTATCCTGTATTCAACACGTTATACTGAAGGTCTATTCACCTTTCTTGATAGTAAGACGGTAGTGTTCTCCGATCTTCTTCGTATCAAGAATCTCATGTCCATCGTTTGTCAGACTCTTCGGCACGTTCTCAATCGGTTCACCATCATCAATGGTGATTTCTAAGAGTTGACCGATTTCCATTGTTTCCAGTCTAACCTTGGCTTGGACATAGTTGAACGGACATGCAACACCCTTCAGATCAAGACTATCCGTGATTTCCTCAACAGGTTTTGTTTTTTTGACAACTCTCGGTTTCGGAGCGGGACGCGATCTACGTGTCCTGCGTTTACTCGCCTCCTCTTCTTCCTGTTTAATCCTCATCCGATTATACACGTTATGGGATTCCTCTACGAAAAGTGTAGCTTCCTCAACCCGGTGGTGTGTCTTTTCCTGATCGAAGGTTGAAGTGTCTTCTTCCGTAGCCTTAAACAGATGTGCTCCGAACCCCACAAAGAAGTTACCTGCATCAAAGAAGTGTTTGCGAAATTCACTGACTGTCGTCGCATCGTCAATATATTGCAGACCTACTGTCGTCAAGAGTCCATCAGCAGCTCTAATCATCGCATCAAATGCCTTTTGTGCAGAATCAGTGTAAGTACCATTTTCCAAACTTAATCCGGCTTCATAGATAAGACGGTCAGCTTCTTCCAACTTCATTGAAACAAGCGTTACTAATTTACCAGCACATTCACCGACACCTGTCTTAAGTTGGAAATCCTTCGTATCACCGGTGTCAACATAGAATTCAGGTGCTTCTTCGTAAGGTGGAATCTTATCGTATTTCGACAGGATTGTCTTGATTTCCGCTTTACCGAGTCGGTTGACATAGTCTGTAAATGTTTCCTCTTCGCCTCGTTCTGCTGTATACATCCCAGTTAACTCTTCAATAAACTCAGGGATATACTTTGCGTGGATTTTACCTGTCGCGAGCCCATAAGAACTAGCGTTTTCAATCATGTGTCCACCCAGGAAGACGAGGTAGAGTGGCGCGATATGTTTACCCATGCGTTTTGATGAACCGAAGAACCCAATATTCGCAATATGGTGCTGTCCGCATGAGTTCGGACAACCGCTAATCTTTATGCGAAAGTCTTTGATGTCCTCTTGGAGTCCGTGTTCAATGAAATGACCACGTAGGTGCGCTGCTAAACCACGGGATGAAGAGACACCAAGTTTACAGGAGTCAGTTCCGGGGCAAGCAGTAATATCTACCAGTGATTCTGCCCCAGGATCACCTAAACCGATAGCTTTCAGTTCACGATAGAGTGCAGGTAAATCTGTCATTGTTACCCAGCGCAGCACGACGTTCTGTTCAACAGTAGCACGAATCGTATCCTTCACATACTTACGCGATATTTCAGCTAACGCACGGGTCTGATCCGCTGTTAAATCTCCAAGTGGGAGTGTAATCGTGACAAACGCATAACCGGGTTGACGTTGTAAGCGAATGTTCGATTTATACCACTCATCAAACCCATCTGGTTTTACGGAACCGTTCAGTTGGGTCGGAGCTTTGAGTGGACTTTCATCATAAGCATTGAGATTATCAAGATAGTCCGTCCACGCAGGATCGTGTCGCAGTGTTTCTCGATCTTCGTAGACAAGTCGTCGAAATTCTTCAATACCATATTTCGCTACCACAAACTTCAAACGGGCTTTATTACGATTTTTTCGTTCACCTAAACGTGTAAAGACTCGGCAAATAGACTGTGAAATCGGTAGGAGTTCTTCTGCAGGAACAAAATCATCCAAAACTTTTGCTTGATGTGGCACAGCACCAAGTCCGCCACCTACATATAGTTTGAATCCCTTCTTAACTTCACCATCAATTTCTTTAACGGCAGCAACAGCACCGATGTCGTGCATATTTGCTAAACCGCATGCATGTTCTTCACAACCAGAAAATGCGATTTTGAACTTACGACCAAAATCTTGTGCATCTGGGTGTCCTAATAGGAATGCGGACAGTGCCTTTGAATATGGTGTAACGTCAAATGTTTCATCTTGACACACACCACTGATAGGACATGCTGTGACGTTTCGGACAACATTACCGCATGCTTCTTTCGTCGTGATTCCAACGCTTGCTAACCGTCGCATCAATTCAGGTGTATTGTTGATGTCGACGTAGTGATATTGGACATCTTGTCGTGTCGTGATGTGTATGATGTTATCAGAAAATTCTTCGGCTACATCTGCTAACATCTCAAGTTGGTCGGCAGTCATGCCACCGAAAGGAATCTTGACCCGAATCATCTGTGATCTATCATCACGTTGACCGTAGACGCCATGTCTTAGTCTAAATTCTGTCCATATATCCACTTCAACTTGGTCTGCTTGTGCACGACCAAGTTGGATCTCATATTCCTCAATTTCGCGGGCAACATCAGCGGGGATAACTGACGAATCATAGGCTCCCTCCCCGCGATATATGCTATCAATAGCCATTCTATACTCCTTCTAACTCATTATCTCTGTTGAAAGTTGATTGATCTCCAGTATTTTACGCTCTTGATATTCTTTCAGGACGATAGTTCAGGGTGACACTTTAATATGTAAACTCCTCTTAAATCAAATATTATATCTTAAAATGCAATTAAAAGCAAGAATATTATAAAATTGGGGTGCGTAAAGTTTTTGGCATTAACCGACATATTCATTGTAGGAGGGAACTCCGATTCCCGACAGGTCGCGATTCGGAGATCGCTCCTACAGGTTTTCTGTGCATATTTTGCCAAAAACTTTACACACCCTAAAATTGGGTGTGCAAAGTTCTTGTTATCCATTATGTCAGAATCGCGGATTACGCGGGGAACACGGAAGACACAGAAAGTGTTATCGCACATCCCTCATTGTTTTATACTCCACAATTTCACAATAGAGTCTTCGCTTTGACTCACAAGCATTTTGCCATCTGAGATAAACGCAACTTGACGAACTCTATCCCAATGTCCCGTGCACTTCTGCCGAATTGCCCCAGAACGTACATCAATAATATCCACAACCCCGCCCGTATTACCAGCAGCAAGATGTTTTCCATCCGGACTGAAATCAATACATAAATAACTTGACCTATAGCCACTTAACACGCGCTTTTGTCTACCTGTGTCCGTATCCCACAGATGGATTGTTCGGGTGTTATCTACGGTAGCAAGTGTTTTTCCGTTCGGACTGAAAGCAGCATTTAAGACTGCCAACCGATGTCCTTTGAGAACTCTAAGTTGCTTGCCTGTGTCCGCATCCCACAAACGGACAGTGCGATCCTGACTGCAACTTGCTAACAGGGAACTATCTGGACTGAATGCTACGCTACGGATCCAATCCGTATGTCCTGTGAGTATTTCCTTTAGCACTCCCGTGTCCCCATCCCACAAACGAATAGTGTTATCCTCCCCACAAGCACCAGCAAACGTCTTGCCATCTGGATTGAAAGCGATAGCAGTAATGGGATTACGGTCAACTTTTTCAAGGGTTATCAGTTCCTTCCCACTGTCTATATTCCAGAAACGGATAGAATCATCGTAATGTGCGGTTGCAAGTGCCTTTCCTTCTGGATGGAATGTAAGGTATTTTATAGGATAAAATTCTTCAGACAAAGGCATTCGTGTTGTTTTCTGTAGTATGCCTGATGTTGTATTCCAGTAACAGATAGTATAAGTTCCGCTCGAAATAGTTGCAAGTATCTTTCCATCGGTACTGATGGCAATACTTCGAAACTCACCATAATGTTCGGTGAACATATATATCTGTTGGCCGGAGGCGACATCCCAAATACGTATACTCCCATCCCAACTGCTACTCGCAATCGTCCGCATATCTGGACTAAAAGAGATAGCTGGAATTCCTCCATTATGTCCTTTGAGTGTTTTCCAGAGTTTACCAATGTTTATATTCCATATCTGTGTAGTTCCATCAATGCACCCAATGGCTAATAGGCTACCATCTGGACTCAAGCTGAGACTCTCAACACGTGGTAGATTTTCAGTTAGTACGTGTTTCTGTGCACCTATGTCTGTATCCCACAGACGTATGCTCCCATCCTGACTCCCACTTATCAATGTCCTTCCATCCTGACTAAAGACGATGCTTCGCATTTCAAAATCATCCTCGTGTCCCTTAAGTGAGTGTTCAAGTTCTCTCGTAACCGTATTCCACAGATAGATTGTTTTGTCGTAATGTGCACTTGCCAATATCTTTCCATCCTGTCTATAGGCGAGACTGTGAACGGTTGAGTTTCTTCCATCCACGGTTGTGAGTACATTCTTTTTTATACCAGTTTCAACATCCCAGAAATGTATATGTTGTTTACCCCCATGTGAAACTGCAAGTGTTCCACCATCTGGACTGTAGACGGCAGATTTAACATAAGCATCAGTATGAAGGGTGTGCTTATGTTTTAGGGTATCCGTATCCCAGAAATGAATGATACCTTTTTTATCAACACTGATGAAGGTACTCCCATCTGGACTAAAAGCGGTGCAAATAACAGGCTTTTTGTGTATGTTCAGAATACGGATTAATTGAAAGTTGATTACGTCATATACGCAAATACCTATAGAAGTGGCAACAACGAGGCGTTTGCCGTCCGGAGTATACGCCATATCATTGATGCATCCTTTGCCGATACGGGAAATTAGAACATTTTCAAACGGCTTTTGTGTTGGCGTAGATCCTCCACCACCGATCAACGTATCAGAAGAAAAGGTAGGGATATAGACAATTAAGACGATACATAGTGTCAGTATGATTGAGTGGCGTCCCTTTCTTTTCATAACTGTGTTTCCTGCATTAAGATTCTAAGGTAAGCATGTATACTATACAGATAGAAATAGTCTAACAAGTCTAGTTCTTTGTCGAGTCTCTTTGTAAGTCGGGTAGAGCGAAGCGCCATTAAAAATATTAACTGGCGACATGTATTGATGAAGGCTATCTAACCTTTTGGTGCGTCACCCCAGTCAGGAACCTTTAACACTTCTCCATCTTTCAGTGCTGATTCATGTGCTACCAATCCCGGTGCACAATATCTTACCGCTTCCCATACGTTAATACGGGGTGTCCGTTGCCGATTTACAGAATCAACAAATTCGTGAACAAGATAGGCGTGTGAACCCCCATGACCGCCTAAATTATCCAAAAGTTCCTCTGGTAAAAATTCATGCATTTGGGTTGGTTGGACGTTTTCTCTGCTGCGCTTCGTTGCCCATACGCTACCAGCAAGACTCTGTTCATAGCTGCCCTCAGTTCCATAAATCCCGCTTGGGCGTTCACAACCAGGATGACCAATCCTTCTGAACTCACAAATCTGCATGGTTGCACCATTACTCATCGTGAAAAGTCCTACCTCATTTGAATACGGATTTTTGTGGATTGTGTCTAATCGAAACCAGTCGTCATTTGGATAGACATATCCCTGTGCTGAAACTGAAGTTGCATGTGCATTCATCACTGATATAGGAAAACAGGTTGAATGTGTAGAATAATACATTGGTATCCCACCGCTCTTGTCCATACTCCATTGTGCACCCCACCGATTTTTTGCGACATCATACAGACCGTGATCCATATCATGAAAATACTCCGCACGACAGTGGACAAACTCTCCAAATGCACCTTCTGCTGCCTTCTGGCGACAGAAAGCTGCCTCTGGTCGAAAATAACTCGTTTCACCGTTCATGTAAATCATACCAGTCTGTTCAACAGTCCTCACCAACGCTTCACACTCATCCAAAGATACTGCTGCGGGAACGGCAGTATAGACATGCTTACCTGCTTCCATTGCCTGTATTGCTTGCGGTGCATGCATCCAGTGCTGTGTAATGATCACGAGTGCATCTAAATCTGATTTGCAGATGTCATCAAGACTTGAATAGGTTTCAGAAATCTCAAACTGCTCTGCCCATTTTGATAGTCTATCAGATCGCAAATCGCATAATGCAAGACGATTAACATCTGGATGTGCTTTATAGGACTGAATAAATGAGGGACCGAAGCTCCCCAATCCAACCATGCCAACACTTATACCCATATAGTTTCTCCTATCCAATAGTTCTAGGGTTTGATTGGACGGCACACGGCGTGTGCCTACTACATTAACTTTCTCCTATCAAATAATTCTGTAATCTGTTACGCAATATCCTGACCTAATGCTAAACGATATGCTTTTACTGCTACATATAATCCAAAATAGAGTGCATCCGCCATCAGATGATGTCCGATGGATACTTCAAGAAGTCCAGGTAATTTTTGCATAAGTGGAAGGTTTTCAAGATTGAGATCATGTCCAGCGTTCACACCGAGACCAACATCAAGTGCCCGTTCAGATGCTGCTCTTAGTAGCGCAAATTCTCGATTTATTTCTGGTTTTGTCTCTGCCATTGCATAAGGAGCGGTGTAGAGTTCTATTCTATCTGCTCCAATATCAACTGTCCTTTCAATCTGATTTATGTCTGTTCCACTGAATAGACTTACACGTATACCTGCATTTTTCAAAGAGGCGATTATCGGTTTCAACATCTCACCGTCTTTTTCTATATTCCATACAGTGTGGCTTGTGATTTCACCGCTAACAACAGGGACAAGTGTGCATTGCGTAGGACAGACATCTAAGACCATCTCAATAAGTTCTAGACGCGGGTCACCTTCTATATTGTATTCTATTTCGTTGCTTCTTTTGGCATTGATGTTTTTTAGTCTCTCTGAGATTTCATAGACATCTGAAGGTTTAATGTGTCGCTGATCTTCACGCGGATGTACCGTTATGCCTTGTGCACCTGCATTGATACAGGTATCCACAGCAGTAAGGACTTTTGGAATATCACCGCCTCTTGAGTTTCGTACGGTTGCGACTTTGTTTACATTGACACTCAAACTGATCATGTTCTCTCCTTATTTTCTGGCTTCACAACGGGCGAGGAGACCTCGCCCCTACGCTGGGTATTCTCCATAAACGTTAAAATGTCTCATAAATATTCACTTTACTATAAAAGATATGGAACGAATGGTCTGTAATACTACGGAAAAATGCCGAGTTGCATGTAGGATTGTGCGATTTTGTGAATAGCTTTGATGTATGCAGCAGTTCTGATATCTATCTTATCTCTTCCATGCTCTAATTGGATTTCACGAATTTCTTGATATGCGTTGACCATTGTATCTTGAAGACCGGAATTGACCAAAGTTTGCTCATCAGCACCATGCACAGGTCCACGTTCATCATCCGTTAATTGATAACCCGTTGCTTGTTCAATAAAGTGGAGCATTGCATTGAATGCACTCTCTTCATAACGTCTACCAAGTCTACCAAATCCAACGTGCGATAGATTACGGAGCCATTCAAAATAGGAAACAGTTACACCGCCAGCGTTAAGATAGGTATCAGGAATTATCAGAACGCCACGTTCTTGTAGGATTTCGTTTGCTTCGGCTGTTGTAGGTCCGTTTGCAGCTTCGGCAACGATCCTTGCTTTGATACGACGTGCATTCTCTGCTGTTAACTGGTTTTCAAGTGCAGCTGGAATGAGAATGTTGCATTCCAATTCCAGACAGTCATTCGGATTCTCAATAAATGTTGCATCTGGAAAGTGTCGTATTGAACCGTTTTCTGCGCGGAACGTAGCGACTTTCTCAAAATCTAATCCATTAGGGTTATAGATAGCACCATCTACCTCTGCGATGCAAATAATATTCGCTTCATATTCGCTCAAGTATTTCGCAGCATTGTAACCAACATTTCCAAACCCTTGTAGCACAACGGTTTTACCTCGCAGTCCAGGGGAGAGTCCAGTCAGTTTCATATCTTCCTCGTAGCTGCAGACCTCTTCTAAACCGAAGACAACACCGCGTCCAGTAGCCTCTCTTCGTCCTTGAATTCCGTTCTGTTCAATCGGTTTCCCTGTCACACATGCGATTGCATCAAGTTTGTCTGGAGACATCGTGAGATAGGTGTCCAGTATCCAAGCCATCTCTTTTTCACTTGTCCCGAAGTCGGGAGCTGGTACATCTATACCTGGACCGATGTAGTTTTTCTGGATGAGTTCATACGTATAACGGCGTGTAATGCGCTCTAATTCACTTTCTGAATAATCACTTCTATCCAGTTGGATGCCACCTTTTGCCCCGCCGAAGGGTATATCAACGACAGCACATTTGTATGTCATCAAGGCTGCAAGAGCCATGATCTCATCTTCGTTAACCAACGTGCTGTAACGAATACCACCTTTAGTTGGTAGATTATGATGACTATGTTCTGCTCGCCACCCATGAATAGTTTTTATTGTGCCATCATCACGTTTAACAGGGAAGGTGAAATGACACGAACTATTGCAGACTTTTATCTGCTCTAATAGTCCTTTTGGATAGTTCGTATAACGAGCAGCCTTATCAAAATTCAGATTCACTTTATCGAAAAATGAGAGATCTTCTGTCATTGATATCCACCTTTTATAGAACAAAAGTAGAGCGAAAACACATCATAGTAGAATGTCCAGTCTTCTCTTGTAGGTCGGGTTTCGCTTCGCTCTACCCGACCTACAATGTAATAATAGACAATCCAATAGATTACCGCTGCCTGATGAACTTCTGTAGTCTTGCATCCGCCTGCACTTCTCCGACATAAACATCACCATGTGAATCAATCCAAATACCGTGTGGACATGCCAGAAATTCACCTGGCACTGTGCTTCCCCGTTCACTCCCCCATTGAGATACAACTTCACCATCCAAAGTCATAATGGTAATACGTTGATCAAGTTCAGCTATGTATACCAGTTCATCTTCGTCTATGAAGATCGTATCTGGATGTAATAGGTCAGTCCATTCTTGAATGAAATCTCCGTCCAATGTAAAGAACTGAATTCGGTTATTTTCACGATCAGCAACTAATAGCCGATTACGCGGGTCCACTCTAACGCAGTGAGGCAGGTCAAATTCACCTGGTCCAGCACCGGGTTTACCCCATGATTTTATGAACTCACCATCTGGAGAGAATTTATGTATTCGTGCATTTCCGTATCCGTCACTGATATACATTTCACCATCAGGACCGAGTGCTAAATCTGTTGGAAGATTGAAGGGGTCACCCTCAGCACCGGGTTTGTCCATAGTACCGAGGGTCATGAGAAGTTCACCATCAGTCGTGAATTTGTGCATGACATGCGTCTCACGTTCCACACAATAGATATTGTCTTCTGCATCAATGAGAATACCGTGTGCGTCCTTAAGGATTTCATCACCCCACGAGGTTAAGAAATTACCATCACGATCAAATACAACCATCGGATGCTCACTTCTACTATAGACATAGACACGGTCTTGTGAATCAACTGCTACAGCAGGAATCCAACCGAATTCCCATCCATCAGGTAAAGTCCACCAATTTTCTTGTACTGTATACTGATGAGTCCCTTGTCCAAAAATCATCTCTTACTCCTAATCTCATAAGGATAGTGAGTCATTCTAACAGATACAAGGTATAATATCAAGCGTATTTACCGCAATGGTATAGACTGTGTAAATAAATCTATATTCTACCATAGTAAAGAAATAATGTTCACATAAGCAAGAAATGTGATATACTATCTTTCAATTCTGTGGGAGAAATATAAATGGGTAGAACATTCAATAAATCGTTGGCGTGGCGAGAACGGGCTAAAATCGCATTGGTCGGTGGTGGACAACCACATAAACAGAGCAATCCACCACAACCGATTATGGTTGCTGGTGCTAAAGGTTCACACTTCTGGGACGCAGATGGTAACGACTATATTGATTATCTGATGGGATATGGTCCGATGATCCTCGGACATGCATATCCCACTGTGATAACGGCAGTGGCAAAAGCACTGGAACAAGGAAATGTATATAACGTTGGTCATACATTAGAGATAGAACTCGCTGAAAAACTTGTTGAGATTATACCATCTGCTGACAGAGTCGCATACTTTGTAGGGGGTTCGGATGCTACCTCGGGGGCATTAAAGTTTGCACGTGCATACACTGAGAAGGACAAAGTCATTCGGTGCGGATACCACGGGTGGCACGACTGGTGTCATAGCACACGTGGACATTTAGCAGCAAGTGCAGACGCAACACTCAGCGTGGGATTCAACGATATTGATGCGCTTGAAGACCTATTCAAAGATAACCCAGGTGAAATAGCGTGTCTGATTATGGAGCCTTCAGGACATGATCTCCCCAAAGAAGGATACTTGGAAAATGTAAAATCTGTTGTAAATGCTAACGATGCAGTATTGATCTTTGATGAAGTCAAAACAGGTTTTCGGTATGCTTTAGGCGGTGCACAGGAATACTTCGGTGTTACCCCAGATATGTCCGTCTTTGGTAAAGCACTTGCAAATGGATTTGCTACTGCCGTTGTTGTTGGCAGGAAGGACATTATGGACGAAGTGAGTGACGTTTGGGTTGCCGCTACATTCCACGGTGAAGTTTCCCTCGTTGCGGCTGCAATGGCGACCATCGCCGAATTGGAGGCGAAAGACGGTGTAGATTTCATGTGGAAACAGGGACAAAAACTATTGGATGGGTATAGAGAAATGACAGACCGTTTAGAGATAGATCAAGCACGTATTGCTGGAATCGCACCAATGCCTTTTTTCGGTCTAAACGCAAATAGTGATAAGGAAAGTCTATTCCGCAGAACTTTCTATGAAGCAACTTTAGATGGAGGTTTGTATCTACCCGAAGGACATATCTGGTTTATGTCTATGTCCCACTCCGATAACGATATTGCTAAGACTCTCAATGTGTGTGAAGACGCGTTAAAACTTGCGAAAGCCAGAACATAAGAATTTGTCAATATCTGATAATATGTAAAACCAATTATGGGGGAATATACAATTAATTCTACATTCTGAGTTGTAGGAGGGAACTCCGCTTCCCGACTATCAAAGGATTTGGTCGCGATTCGGAGATCGCTCCTACAGGTGGGTGTATACTTATTTCAATAATTCACCATAAAAACAAGAAATAGGATGATTTTATGACACATGCTACAGATTACACAAAACCCTTTATTGTTGATAAGAACTTGGGACGGGCACTTGATGAAGACAATGCCAATCTCCCTGAAACAAACGCGGACGGTTTACCTGTCGTTCCACCTACACAAGAACAGAAATACGTGTTTGACAAACAGGGATGGCTATTAGTTCCCAGTGTATTATCAGGGGATGAACTAAAGGAGATGCAAGATTTCTGCCATCGTTTGCGACATGATCCAGAGTCTATCCCCGCGCATGAACGTTCCCCTTTAGGTGGACCGATGCAAAAGTTGTCCGACCATCCAAACGTTGTCGGATTTCTCAATGAGTTTCTTGCACATCCAGCACTATCAAGTCAAGAATGCTACGGTTTTCGTATGGAATCGTGTCACATGTTCTATCGCACTGTAGGAGATGGGAACTTTGGACCCCATAATGGCAATGGAATGTTACGATTTCCTGGAGATTCACATCTGTACAGATGTATTCCTGGGAAAGCGTATAGCGGTTTAACTCGAATCGTTTGGGAACTCAATCCTGTCAAGTACAGACAGGGAGGAACGCTTTTCATCACAGGCAGTCATAAAGCGGTATATACTGCTCCAGATTCAATTCAGAGTCCGGATTCTCCGATATGGGATACTTATGAATGTCCTGCAGGTTCGTTGCTATTTTTCACTGAAGCGTGTACGCATAGCACTCATAAATGGACTAACGAAGAAAACAACAGAGTCGCAATTTTTAGCTGTTACAACACTGTGAATAGCAAATGGCATGATTGGAATCCGCATCCGAAGTTGCTGGAAGAGATGCCACCGAAACGACAGACACTCTTTCGACCCGTTCGTGCTGCGAATAATCTGATCGGATGAGCGTAAATACAATGAAACCCGAAAATATCATGACACTTCTTGGCACGACGGGCAATGAATTGCCCTACTACTAACGGGTATCTGTTAGCGAACAAGCGGATATTTAATTCTAAGTCTTACTAATAATCCATCACGTATCGGTTTCAACTTTTCTTGACTGCAAAAAGCGATAAAATGTCCATACACCTGAGATTAAAATCACTATGACCAAGACGACGATACCAATATTAACATAATTACGCCAAGGATTTAGCTGCCATAAACGTTGACCAGCCATTTTAGCCTCTGGACTGCCTTGCTGTGCATTTAGTTTTGCCAGTTTCCAGTATTTCTTCGCTACTTCCGGCTGCTGATATGAATCTGCCAATTTTGCAGTCACTATTATATACTTCACATCTTGTACCTGTGAACGGTCAATAGCATCAGCAAAAGTACTAAGGAGTAAAGTGGTCAAATCCTCTGATATAGCCGGAAAATCAGTCGTGTCTCCGATCCCTTTCTGAAACGCATTGACTGCTTGCTGGTGGTTGTTCCGAGCAAACTCAAACTCAGCTATCTCAAACCACGTCATTCTGTTTAGCTTGATAGGTTGATCAATTGACTCAAACCCGTCATAAGTGAAGGTAGCAGAACCGTGGTGGAAATCTCCTTTCTTGGCATACAGTGTATATTTACGACTCGGTGTTAGCAAATTATCAATGCTCCAATCAGCAAAA
The DNA here is from genome assembly GCA_012267415.1 of Candidatus Poribacteria bacterium. Taxonomy (GTDB): domain Bacteria; phylum Poribacteria; class WGA-4E; order WGA-4E; family WGA-3G; genus MSPOR6. The sequence continues at coordinate 27,795 of JAAXGN010000044.1, forward strand.
GTGTACGTTCCATCCGCATTGACCTGTGCGACATATTCTGTTCCTTCAATTGAAACCCGCGTACCAGCGACATCCTCACCTGTTGCAGTTGTCACAGTGCCATAGACAGAGATTGGTGTCAATACCCATGCAAAGTTTACTACCTCACCCTGTTTTAATTCCAATTCAGCGGTTTTTGATTCAGTTCTATTGAAACCTGCTTTGCTGACAGACACTGTATAACTTCCTTCCAGGAGACCTTCTGTGAACAACTTAGGTGTCAACCCGCTTTCTGTCTCATTTAGCATAATCTGTGCCGCTTCAGGAAATGTCGTTACTTTAATCGCAGGACTTAATTTCATCACCGTGTCATCAACATCTCCTATAGGCGCGAAAATTGACCTACCAAATGACCTGTTTTCCTGAATGTATTGAGAAATCTCTATAACACTCATCAGTCTATTGTCATCAGCATCCGTTTCATCGGTAGATAACGCATCAATCAATGCCTGAAGAAAGGATTGATTCCCAATTGGTTCAACTGTGTCTGCCGGGTGAATTACGTTTAAAGAACTACCACCAAGAATCTCTCTGTTCGCGTAATATATACCTAAATTCTCCTCGTTTGCATAGCCATCAATAATAACGAGTACTTTGTCTGCACGAGTTTCTTTGAACCACTTATTCAAGGTAGAGTCTTGTATTGTTTCCTCCGATTGTGTCGTAAAATGCATACTGTTTGAATTAGAGGGTTTTGACACTTCTCCGTGAAAAAGGAAGACGACAGTCTCTATTGTAGTAGTTTTGTTGCCTATTTCATTGAGTGCCGCATGAATCTCCTCATTTGTGGCAATCTCACCCTCAACACGATTTATATTATCCTTGGATACTTTCCCTTTTTCAACTAAGTGACCTGTTAATGTGTTCAACATCCTTTTCGTCCGTGCATCAGGTGTTGCATCAACTAACAACCAATATGTACCTGAATCTGTAGGTTCAGCTGAACTAAAGTCTGCAACCAAAGTAAATATAAAGAACAATAGGATGATGGTTGTGATTTTCTGGTGAAGCATGCTTGATACCTAACATCTACCTGCCGTGAATTGCTCTTAAATCCAGTCTTGCGTCCACATCATCAGAAACAGCGTTAGTCCAATCTACATCTTCCTTGCTATGCAAACTCATCAAAGCAACATCAACATCTAAGTTTGACAACGCGTAGTTAAGCAGAAAACTATCAACATCAACATCAGCCATTTCATCCGCAAAACATTGTGCGATAAGATTCTGGAAGGTGTTGCTGGTGGTTGACCGCATAAGCACAATACCCATCTCATGTTCAACTGCATCGGGAATCACACCACGTTTACTGAACATGTCGCATGTGCTCTGATACATCAGATTGTAATGGATTTGCATCATATCAAACGCATTTGTGGCAATAAGCTGCTCTGTGCCGCCTGAAGGACCGTCTGCTGAGAACCCGATGTAACGCACCGTGCCCTCTTTCTTGAGTTGTAGATATTTCTCCAGACCACCACCATTCAGTATCTGGTTAGTTTCTCCTTCATAAAACCAGCCACCATGAAATTGGAGAACATCAATATAATCAGTATCAAGTCGCTTTAGGCTACCTTCAACATCAGAGACAATACCATCAGGATCTAACGCTTCCGTTTTCGTAGCAACGATACAACGTTCTCTGCGGTCAGAGATTGCTTTGCCAATAACTGTTTCACTATAACCGCCGCCATAAGTGGGGGCTGTATCAATGAAATTGATGCCGCAATCAACGGCATAATGGATCATATTCACAAGTTCATTTATATCATGCTCAGGACGAATTCTCCCACCACCGTAGCCGATCTCTGATACGCGAAGTCCAGTCTTACCAAGTGTGCGATACTGCATTATGTTCTGATCTCCTCTGATGTTTTTGAGTATTTACTAGTAGACTGTCTGCCTTTGAATTACATGTGAATCTGTTTAATGGCAATTCATTGCCCGTTCTTCCCGCAGAAACGGGCAATGAATTGCCCTACTACAAACGGGTGCACCCCATTTTTTGATTGGACAGAACAGTAGATAATGTTATCAGACATAGTTTCTGCGAGAATTACGTCTGTTGTTCTTCTTTTTCGGTTTCGTCCGATTGCTACGTTTAATGCAGTCTTCTCCATATAAGTCCTCTACCTGACTAAAAACGGATTCTGAATCTGAAATCTTATAGTTGGAGTTACATCTCATGATAACTTCACCGAATCGTGGCGTCATCAAACGTAAGACTAAATCAAGCTTCCCTCTGTTTGCAAGTGCGATTTCCTTTAAAGATTTCAGTTTGTCATGGTTCTCCAAATCAGATTCTTGGATAGTAACCTCAACAGTAGAAGTCTGTTCCTCACGGACAACATCTATATTGCTGACTTCGTTTGCTTGAATCTGACGTTCCTCTTCCGATTCCTCATCAGCATCCTGATTTCTGCTGCCGTTCTGATTGAGTTTAACGGTGCCTTCTATCCAAACGATTCTATCTTCATATAGCTCTCCAGCCTCTTTATATGTATCTGGAAAGATAACGACTTCAACAGAACCTTCTAAATCTTCAAGAGCGATTACCGCCATTGAATCACCCTTTCTGGTGGTGATTTGCTTAACTTCCGTTATCATCCCCGCTACAGAGACGTTTGAGTCAATCGCGTGTTCTCCAAGTGTCTGCGTGCTGGCAATAGTATAATATTCTATTATATCTTTGTACTGTTCAAGCGGATGTCCTGATACGTAAAAACCGAGTTGTTGCTTCTCTAACTTTAGTCGTTCAAGTGGTTCATATTCTGCTGTCTCTGTAAGAGCGATAGGTGCAGATTCTGCTTCACTTGCGTTTCCGAAGAGATTCAATTGTCCTCTATCACGTTCTGCTTGTGCACTTTGCGCAGCTTTGAGCATAACTTCTAAGTTTGCGTGCAGTTTTGCCCGATTGGTATCCAGTGAATCAAAAGCACCACATAGTATTAGACCCTCAACAGCACGTTTATTAACAACTTTTGTATCAACCCTTTCACAGAAGTCTTGTATTGAGGTAAAGTTACCATCCTGATTTCGCGCTGCAATGATTGAATCAATTGCGTTATCACCAACGTTTTTCACCGCTACAAAACCGAAACAGATATCATTTCCATCTACAGAAAAGTTCTTATTGCTTGTGTTGACATCTGGGGGTAGTACGTTTATTTCTACGTCAAGGTATTCAGCAAGTTTTGCACATTCAGCTCGATATCTCGTGACTTTTTCTGAGTTTCCGGATTCACCTGTCATCATTGCAGCCATGAATTCTCGTGGGTAGTGCGTTTTTAGAAACGCCATCTGATAACCCGTCATAGCGTAGGCAACACAGTGTGATTTATTGAATGCATATCCACTGAAAGGTTCGAGCAGATCGTAGATTTCTTCTGCTTCTTTCCTATTAATTCCATTTTTTTGTGCGCCATCAACGAATTTCTCTCTTTGTGCTTGGAGGAGTTCTGGATCTTTCTTACCCATTGCAGAACGCAGCACATCTGCCTCTCCAAGCGTGAAACCTGCCAGATCCTGAACAATCTGCATCACCTGTTCCTGATACACACAGACACCGTAGGTTTTTTTAAGAGCGTTCTCAAGCAATGGGTGTTTGTATTCTACCTTTTCTAAACCGACTTTCCTATCAATGAACTGCTGCGTCATGCCACTTGTCAAAGGTCCCGGACGGTAGAGCGCGGGAATTGCAACGAAATCCTCAAAGTTATCTGCTTTTAGTTGGGTCACAACCCTATACATCCCTGATGATGTCTCCAACTGAAATAAACCCGCAAGTAAACCTTTACTTATGAGTGAGAAAGTCTTTTCATCATCAAAAGGAATTTCATTTATATTAATCTCAATGTCATGATTGGTTTTAACCATCTGAATACAGTCATAAATTTCTGTGAGTGTACGAATCCCGAGCAAATCGAATTTAACAATACCTACGCTTTCAACGGTTTTTCCGCCATACTGGGTTGCGACCTGATCGTTTTTATCCTTGAAAAGGGGTGCGAAATCTGTTAGTGGACCGTTTGCAATAACGTAAGCGGAAGCATGACAAGATACGTGTCGTTTCATCCCTTCAACTGCTTTACTGAGATCCATCAGTTCCTTATTCTCTGGCTGTTCAGCAAGCGACTTAAACTCTGGAACCTGTTCCAAGGCATCGTCCAAGGTTATCCCCGCCGGAATGGTTGGGATTAACTGCGTTAACTTGTTCACATTGTCCAGGGGAACATCAAGTACACGTCCAACATCCTTAATCGACCCTCTTGCACCCATAGTCGCGAATGTTGCGACTTTACCTACGGAGTCGTGTCCGTATTTTTCAACAAGATACTCAACAATAAATGCGCGTGCACGGTCAGAAAAGTCAATGTCAATATCAGGAGGACTTATACGTTCAAGGTTCAGGAAACGTTCAAAAAGACAGTCATAATCCATTGGATTAATTGCAATTACATCAAGGGCATAAAGCACAAGACTGCCGACAGCAGAACCTCTCGCAGTGAGTGGATATCCTTGTTGGTGTGCGTATTTAACATAATCCCATACAATTAGAAAATATCCGGGATATCCTGTCTGATTTATGATATCAAGTTCGTGTTCTAACCTTTTCTGTGCCTCTGCCGATAATTCACCACCAAATTTTTCGCGTAATCCTTGAATACATAGTTCCTTCAAGTAACTTTCATTCGTATGTCCTTCTGGGACATCATACTTTGGCATCACACTTTCACTAAAATCGAGTTCAAGATTACAGCGATTGGCAATTTCAAGTGTGTTAGTGATTGCTTCAGGTGGAAAGTCCTTAAGCACTTCACGCATTTCATCAACATTTTTAAAGTAGAAATGATTCTCAAAACGCATTCTATCAGGATCGTTGACTGTCTTCTTCATCTGAATACAGAGAAGTACATCATGCATCCGGTGATCTGATTTCAGGAGATAGTGACAATCATTCGTCCCAACCAAAGGAAGTTCAAATTCCTTTGCCAATTCCACCATTATCGGATATGCTTGAAGTTCTTTGTCAATATAATGGTTCTGGACCTCAACATACAAGTTCCGTTCTCCCATGATGTCCATCAACGTTTTGAAGTTTTTAATACCCTCCTCACGTCTGTCTGAAGAGATAAGTTGTGGCACTTGTCCTTGAATACAACCTGTCAGCGCGATTATACCTTCACGGTATTCCCGAAGGATTTCCATATCAATACGGGGTTTGCTATAGAAACCTTCTGTATATCCGAGCGATACCAGTTTGATTAGGTTCTGATAGCCAATGGCATTTTCAACAAGCAGTGTGAGATGGTATGCGCTCCCTTGCTCTTTCCCGCGTGTTGTGCGATTTCCGGGGGCGACATATACCTCACATCCAACGATGGGATTTACACCTGCCTTTTTTGCTGCGGTGTAGAATTCCAATGCACCGAACATATTACCGTGATCGGTAAGAGCGACTGCTGGTGCACTATTCTTAACAGCCCATTGAATCATATCTGAGATGCGGCACGCACCATCCAGCATGCTATATTCACTGTGGTTGTGTAAATGGACAAATTCTGATGACATGCATTTCCTACCTGTGCAAGATTTATATTTATGGTGAGATTTGAAAATAAGTATACACTCTTATCCCCAGGTAGGTGCGATTTCCTTATCGCACCGATGTTGACTGTATAATTAATTCCATATTCTACCATAATTTACGCAAAAAAATGTGTTTAGTTTTCAAGTAATTTGTCTTGGAATTATATCAGAAAAAATTGCAAATTACACGACAAATTCACTTTACCCCGTGTATGTCAATGATAGGGTTCGTTTATTTTGTTTGCGTCAGGAATTACCATCCAAATACCACCTGTTTGTAGTGCGACTTGTTGTTGAAAAGTGTCGTTTGTTCCAATCACACTGACTGTAACGGGTATATCCTTGAGAAAATTAATAGTCCCTGCGGTCGGGTACTTCGAATTCCCGGGTTCGTCTGTAAAAATGATGAAATGCGTTTTGGCATTTTGTCTTGTTTTTATACGTTTCGTTGCTTCAGTGACTGCTGAAAGTAAATCTTCATTATCTTGACAGGGGAGGTGTAAAATCTTGTGTATTTGGCTTTGTGTTTGTGGTGGGTTGTAAACATTCACCAGGTTGACTGCGCCTTTTGCACGGAATCTAACAACACCAACTCGGTAGTCAATCATTGAATTATCCCAATCGCGTAACCACATATCAATATGTTGTGTAATATACGACATTTTTCTTTCCATACTTTTGCTTGTGTCAACAAACAGGATAATATCAGTGGGAATATTAGTCGCTGATCGTAGTATCATCTGTCCGATCTTTTGTGTTGTGTTCGTGTTTTGTGCAGTATGCTGCAGGGTTGGGTCTTTTGGTACAGCGTGCCATGTTCCGCCAGTTTCTTTAGCCAAGCGTTTATGTTCGGCATACTCCTCACCGAGGACATTCACATAAACCTCTCTGTTCCGACAAAGGGTGATGACTCTTTCTACTGGCAGTCTATTTAAGCTCGTGAAAGGTTCGTCTGTGAGTACAATCAAGTGTTTGACCGTATTGTTTCGGAACTTGCATTTTTCCAGCGTTTGATTGATCGCGTCCAACGCGTTTTCATCACCTCTCGGTACAATTGCATACAGCATGCCTTTGTATGATGACAAATCGTCTGTCAACTGGTGGACAATGATTCTGTTTCGACCAGTACTATCCGCATTAAAAGTCGTTAGACCTAACAGATAATCAATTTCAGAGGATTTGTAGGCATCAATCATTTCCACCAGGTGTTCCGCGACAGCGTTGATATTATCACCCATACTCCCACTGGAATCAACGACAAAAACAACATCAATTGGACCCCCGCCACTACTTTGGATAATGTCATCAGCAAGCTGCTGAATGATACTGCTGAATGTTGAACCGTTACCGCTATCTGTTCCTGTCCCTGTTCCTTTTCCTATTCCAATAACACCTTTACCTTTATCTGTTCTTGTGCTTTGGATGTTTATTGTTCTTTTTTGACCTGTTCCGCGTGTTTTTACACGTGTATCTCTGCGGCTAACACCGCTTTCAATACCGTCTCTTACATCTGTTCCGCCTGTAGTAGGAGATAACACAGATTTAGGATCGTTAGGCAAATCCGCATCTGTAGATAACTCTACAGAATCCAATGGCACTGTGGCAGGTGTTTCTGATTTTTTTGGGATACCTACTGGGGTAGGGGTGGGTGATTGGGCTGACATCTTTGCGACCGTTAATGAACGTTGGTGCATCACAACGTTGACTTCTTTAGTGATGTCGGATTGTCTCGGTTTGATGACAGGTTCTTCCATCGTTTCGGGTATCTTAACGGTTTCTGGTTCAGGTTCTTTCATCGGAATCAGAAACTTTTTCTTCTTTTCAATAGGAGTGCGTGGTACTTCTGAAATAAGGTCTACCTGAATTGCATCCTCCGCTTCTTGCACCAAAGATGGAATAAAAAATAGCGCATACACAACAGTCAAAATGACATGCACAATCACGCTGATACCCAACGCACGTTTTGCTTTTTGTCTTTGTAGAGCACGTTTGATTAACCTATTATTCGTCATAACCAACTTTCTCCTATTTGGACTTTATATCAAAGATGAGATCAGTATCAGCCAGAATCTTTTGAGTTTTATCTAATACCTCTATCTTTACTGGCACTTTTCGCGTCCGGACTTTATTATCCGCAAAGATCGGAACACGCACCGTTTCAAAACCGTTCTTATGTATCGTCAACAATCTTTCGGGAGACGTATATCTCAAACCGCCTATTGACTTTGGCGTTAGATGGACGCGCAAATTTCTGACGGTGTTTCCGCTATTAGTTAGCGTCAATTTCAAACGTACATGTTCACCCGCTTCAATTAAACCGTTATCGTTAGTTGGATCCTCTAAAGTCGCATCAATAGATACAATCGGCTCATTTTCAGGTAGCAACCCAGCAATAAAACCTCTACCGAAAATTATAGATAGAACAACCGCAACAACGCAAACTGGGATAACATATCTTGTCAAATTACGTGTCAGTTGTTGCTGTTGAGAACGTTTTCTCAGAAAAGATACAGCCTTTTTCAGTTCTACCGCTGCAGGATAATCAGGTTTGATACGTAACGCCAAATCCGCCTCACGAACCGCATCATCATACGCGCCAATCTCCAAATAGGTCTGTCCAAGATTGAAGTGTGCATTTGCATTGTGTGAATCCGACTTTAGCACCTTCTTGAAACAGGCTTCTGCCTGTGGATACTGCTTATTCGTCAGGAAAACAAGACCACGTTGCATCTCCTTATCCGTGTCTACCAATGTCTGAGGTGTATCGGGGGCCTGAAGTGTATCGGGTCGTGGTGGTATGACAGAAGTCGAGGATAGTTCTTTCGGTATTTCTGTTTTGTTGGATGGTGTTGTTGACTCATCAGATACCTCGGACTCAGACGCAGTGGCGTCCAGATTCAAATCTGATACCGTAATTGCACGTAAAAATGATACGGACGGTTGATAGGACCCATCTATTGTAAGAGCTTGTTCCGCTGCAGAACGAGCACTCGCTAAGTCACCCTGTCCAAAATAACACAACGCTAACGCATGGTAAGCATCAATGAAGTTCGTATCAAGCGCAAGAGCAGCCTCAAATTGAGTAATTGCTTGTTCATATTGACCATCCTCAAAATAGGCTTTACCCAATGTGTAGTGACTATCTCTGATTGAACTCATCACAATCCTTTTACTTTGATTACCTCTGTTCTACATAAGTCTCAATTGCCGTCGTCATTGCAAATTCTAAAAATTCAATTGCCTGCTTGCGTGACACAGAAGGAAAACCTTCAAGAAAATCATCAAGGCTTTCGCCTGCCTTTAAATGGTGAATTAGCGAGTGTATTGGAACCCGCGTACCGGCAAACACTGTCGCTCCGTGATGAATGTCAGGGTTTTGGTCTATCATCGCTTTGAATAAACGAAACGCAGTCCACTCGGTATCTATAGTTTTCCGTGATGTCTCAAGACCGCTCCTATAGAACGTGCCTTGTGGACACACTTCTGACAGAAACTGAACTCCTATTGCTTGAGATAACTTCTTACAAATATCGTCAATAACCCTGCGATTGCGCTTAGTATTTTCTTTTCCTTCTTTTACTTGGATATACAGAGCATCATTCCTCACTTCCTCCAAAAAATCATCTGATAATCTTTTAGACATGTGCTCATTATATTCCAAATACGGATAATCCTCTTTTAGAATACATACCAATTCATTTACAACGAACGGCGTTTCGTGTAGTTTTTCCATGATTATTCCTTATAGGTTTCATTCTTCAGATTTTCGCTCTATGAAAAGTCGTAAATTGGATTTGCCTTGATAAACGCAATTATAGCATAAATATCAGAACTTACGCAAATTATGACCTAAGACGGAATTTCCAACATGATTGCAACTTATTTTAACTGACCGCGTCTATTTGCATATAACAACATAACACTGATCGCATAAATTGGTGCTGTGAAGGCAGAAACACACGAACCTACCAAACTGCTTATTGCTACTGATGGAGAGAGTGGCCAGTTGTAATTCGGCTCAAATGCATCTGCTATCATGGACAATATTTTCTGCATCGGTGTCCCGTCTCCAAAATCTAATAACACGAGTATCACCATGTATCCAATAGCGTATATCGTATCAACCGCAACTATAACAACGATGATTGCCACGATAGTACCACATACACGCCACCACGCACCTCGAACTAAATCTCTACTTCTACTCAGCGGATGCCGTAACATCGGAGTTTCAAGAAGCACAACGGGACCATACAGAACCCAAGCGATAAGATAATAACAAACAAAAGGTATACTCAAAAGAATGAAGAATGACAGAGAAGGATCAGGCGGTTCATTCATCTCTGTTAGGAAATGCCACCCCGTGAAGAACATAAGATATAGAAGTGTGCTGCCAAAATAGCGAGTAAAGCAAGAAGCAAACCTCCGGAACACTTCACGAATCGTGATATGTCTACCGTAATGAACTTCTCCTGCAATGATAATCAATAATCCTATCTCTAATGTCAGAAGTAGATCGTAGAGAATGTCATCAAAAATATGGTAGGCACTATATTTCCAAAAAAGGAATAACATACATTCTCGCAGCACAAATACACCGGTACAGATCACAATTGTACCAAGAAAGCAACGAAAATAACCACGATACAGACTAAACGCCCGGTCTATAATATCTGTCCAATTCATCATTAAAAACCAAATAACCCTGACGCCAACCTTGACACATCATCATTGCTTTGCTACAATAGGTGATACTGCATATTCTATAACTATCTAAGCTGTGCTCAATCAGGTATTTTAACTTTCGAATGCAAAAATCGAGACTTCTTCTCCTGTTCTTAACCCTCTTTTTTGTGATGCTTGGGTTTGGGATCATTATACCACATCTTGCTTATTACGCAGAAGATATTGGTGCATCTTCTACCGAAATTGCAGTCTTAATGTCAATCTATGCCGGAATGCATCTGGTATTTGCACCACTATGGGGACGACTGTCTGATAAATACGGAAGAAAACCCGCTATACTGCTTGGTTTGTTAGGTAATGCCTTTTCGTTAGTCGGTTTTGGATTAAGCACAGATTATATTTGGTTAGTTTTGACTCGTAGTGGGGCAGGAATTGCGTCCGCTGCAGTGATACCGAGTGTGATGGCTTATGTTGCAGATGTTACTACACCTGAAGAACGCGGTCGCGGTATGGGTTTAATGGGTGCAGCGATGGGACTCGGTTTCATTCTCGGACCGGCTTTAGGCGGGATGTTCCATGGTCATGATATACCCTTTTTTGTTGCTGGTGGCCTATCATTACTAACTTTTTTCTTTGTACTTGTGATCCTACCAGAGTCTATCAAGGAGGAAACAGAATCTGCACACGAATGGGTATCACCTCGCGAACTATTCCGAAGGTCTTCATTAAAATCACCACTAACACCCCTATTCCTTCTCGCTTTTTTCTCTGCCTTCAGTTTTGCTGGTTTAGAGTTAACATTTCCACTGTTTGTAAGAGATGTTTGGGGGTATGAACAAAAAGAGTTGGGACTCATGTTCATGGTCATGGGTGCTATTGTGGTACCGTTACAAGGGGGATTACTCGGTAGGTTGATTAACATGTTTGGTGAACGCAAGATAATAGTAGCAGGTATACTGCTGAATGTTTTAGGGATGGTGCTTTTTGTCTACGCTTCTTCTTTTGTTACTCTCACGATCTATTTGACTATAACTGGCATCGGTTATCAATTAATCCGTCCGACAAATACTTCGTGGATATCTAAACAAACGCATATTGGACAAGGGACGGCAATCGGGATTATGGATGCTTTCTTAAGTTTAGGACGTGTCCTGGGTCCGATTCTCAGTGGATGGCTTTATGATAAAGCTGTAAACCCGACAACTTTAGGACGTGTCCTGGGTCCGATTCTCAGTGGATGGCTTTATGATAAAGCTGTAAACCCGACAACAGGAAAGAACACATTTATCAAGGTTTTGGGGGACTGGTTATCCGGGAACTATGCTTATCCTTATGTGATTCTGGCAGGTATCTTATTAATTGCAGCTTGTTGTTTATATCTTCCGTTACGTCGTGTTGAACAGAAAACCTAATTTCTGAATTCATTCACTTCTGTAAAACTGGGGAAGTTTATGTTTCACACGACGTGTGTTGTATTCTAACCGATAACGTTGATGTGCCTCACCATCAGGGTAATGTTCATGACTCGGATACGGATATGATGACATCCCGTGAAAGGGTAATGGCTCAACTGTCTGAGAAGTGAGTGTATTGATGTCCCCATCCTTATCCCATCCATCGCTATAGAGGATAAAGTCACGCTTCCATCCAGTTTTTAGTGGTGGTAGACGCGATGCGTCAAACTCAACTGTCATTTCATCTCCCGCATTGAGGATAACATACATATCATCAACCGTCTGTAGTAAAGGCTTAACATCTCCATAACGTGTGTAGTATCCAGCTAAGTCTCGCCATTGTGGTGTTGTTGTGAGTTTTTGGTAGTCAAACAGATGGGGTGCATGCTCGTTTGGACGATACATCTCAGAAAAACCGCGATAGTGAAGGTCTGCACTGTCTGGATTCAGTTCTGTTATTTTCATAGGAACATTCTGAGTTCCGACTGTGAAGAAGGCTGCATCCCAATAGATTTGCATATCTGTAGAAATACGAACCTGACGGTCTTCCGATAGAAAAATACCTGTCAGATCAACAGTTATAGTCTTGTTTTTGCCTGCGGGAATTCCAATCATATCCTTCACAGTAATCCAATTTCCTGCTGCATTCTTCACTGATACGGAAGGAAAACTCGGTATAAGTGATCGGTTTTGAGATAAAGCAACATTGATACTGGTGTCTGTTGGGAATATCCATCCGTTCAGATAGAGGATTATCCCTTCATCGTTCGGCACATCACCGAGATCAAGAATGATTGAATGTGGTGTTACGACACCTTGATATGGACCAGGATTATGTTCAACGGCATAACGATAATCAGAAGTTTTGAGTGCATCAGACACATCATTGCCAAGATGATCAACTGCTGACTTCGGATACCGTTTTTCAGACACCTTATATATGGTAAATTCTGAAAAAGGTGGCGGTGTATACTGTTCGTTTACATAAATATCAGTACCTTCAGGATGGTCGACCGCGATAAGTTTGACCATATCAAAATATGCGGTTTCCCATAGTTCCTCTGTAATCTGAATGGAATATTTACCCGATTTTGGCTTTATCTGTGATGCGGGGATTTTTATGAAATCTCTGGTTTCATCGGGTGCAACGAACCCCATAGCAGTTACCAGTCCAAGGGGTGCACGCCACAGTAGGTCAGTGACAAACTGATACTTTTCACCATCATACACATAGAGAAAAGGACATGACCCTTTCAATACCTGTTTCTCAAGGATTTTCTGTTTCGCTTTCGGTTCAATCACGTTCTGTGGGACACCGTTCGTCCAGACAACCCTGATGACATCCGCAATATCATAAGACCCCAAACCGAAATGTGAAACCTGTTCTGATGTATAACGCACTTGATATAGATCGCTAACTTTTACTTCAAGCTTCGACCCGATACCGTTCCTATTGACTTTGTTGTTTCCTGTGGTGATACCCTCTAACTGTATCTTGATCCAGCTGTTTCTGTTACCACCGTTGTTTTGTAATGCTCGTATTTGTCCATTTCTGTTGTTGAAGAATAGGTCTAAATCTCCATCATTGTCATAATCAGCAATTGCCCCTGAGATACCTTCCTGCTTCCGGGTGCTTGCGTCTAAAGTTGAGCTCTTATCAGTGAAACGACCTATGCCATCATTACGATATAGGAACAATCCATTTAGGGTGATAGACCATAAATCTAAAAATCCGTCATTGTCATAGTCGAGACTTATTAACTTTGTTACATTGACAGGTTTTTTCTCTAATACTTGAGTTGATCGTTTGTCTACAACAAAGGTCCCATCCCCCCTATTTCTATAGAGATGTATACCTGTTTGGGATGCAAGCATAAGGTCAATGTCCCCATCGTTGTCATAATCACATAAGGTAATGGCAGTGAAACGTTCATTTTGAGGGATTCCAGTTTCCTCAGATAACGCGCGCAGTTTCCCTTGTCTTAAATTGTCAAAGAGTGTGCATCCGTTGTTGCTATGAATGGCAATAATATCAATATCCCCATCGTCATCAAAATCCGCTGCGAGTGCATCATCTACCACCATTTCTTTCTCTGTTTTATTATCAGCATCCGTTGTTATAAAGGTTTGTGCACTTACATCCACAAACGATCCATCACCGTTATTGCGATACATCTTAATGCCTACGTGTTGTAAGAAGATGTCCAGATCACCGTCATGGTCATAATCAACCGGAAGAAGGAAGTTCCTTATAGGTCCATACTCCTGATGCTGTATTATTGGCGTTGCGTTCCAAGATTTGTCGTCGGCTGTTTTAAGAACCGTAATGCCGGATGTTGAATGGAACAGAGTCTCATGTTTTCCATCTTTGTTTAGATCCGCAAAGTAGGATGCATAAGGGTTAAGTGAAAACTGCCGTATGATTTCTTGATAATGTGAGTCAGGGACGAACGCACCATCTTTATTATTGAATAGCGTTGGTGATTGCGTTGAGAATATATCAAGATCACCATCATTATCGTAGTCAACGAAAGAGAAACGCTTGTGTCCAACACGTTGATTCTGACTCGCTACCAATCCTATCTGATCAGAAGAATCTACAAATTCAATGTCTATAGGAATGCTCTGTTTTGCGGTAAGTCTTGATTTTAGCCCCGGCGGAAACTTCTCGATCGGATGTCCAATAATATTAGTAACAAGTTCACCAATTCCTTGTTGATATCTTGGACTTGCGCGATGCACATTCTCAAAAATCTGGATGTTTCGTGAAGCTAATGTCTGATCGCTTTTCTTTATTGCATCTATTCCCTCAGTTAGGTATTTTAGTTTATCTATATCGGTGTCTTCCAAGAGGATTTTCAATTGCAGGCATATCTTTTCTGCGGCATTGTACTGTTCTTGTCTGATGAGTGCTTGCGACAATTTCATGAGAATTACGATGTTGACGGGAGTGCGTGAGTGAAGTTCCTGTAGATGTGTGAGTGCTTCTTTCTGTGCATTAGGATCATTTCTTTGTCCAATGTAATGACGGACAAGCCTATACCGAAATTCTAAGTCATCTGGTGCTAATCGGATTGCCTCTTTCATCGCTTCTATTGCTTGATCCACCTGTCCTTTCAATAGATGGACTTCAGACAGTATAAAATGCAATTGACTCTCCATTGGTGTTACCGCTATCCCTTTCTTAACCCACTCTTCAGCAATATCCGCTTGTTGTAGACGTAGATGTGCAACTGCCAAGTTACCATATCCGATTGCTTCATCAGGCAGTAATGCGATGAGTTCTGTAAACGCTGGAATTGCTTTAGACGGTTGTGATTCTTCCAGAAACGCTAATCCTAAGTTTTGTTGCCGAATCGCTTCTTGCATTATATTTTCGGTCTCTGTTTCCTGTGCAGAAACACACAATACAATAGCGAGTAAAAAGACAATACAAAGGTAGGGGACAGTGTTGTTTAGATAGGGGGTGAGGATAGTCATTTGCTATTCTGTTTCTGATTGTTGGAAGGATGAAGTGGAGTCCTGAATGGCTTGCTTTAATGATTTTAATCGTACTTCTAATGAATCTTCCAACTGTTTGAGGTGCAGCAACCATGAATCTTTGGATGCACCTTCATCGGTACCAAATCCATCGGTCATTTGCAGGCGTATATATTTCAATCGTTCCGCTTGTAGTGTTTTCAGCTGTTCATCATAAGATGCAATCCCGGTTTCCAAGAGTAGAGCAAGTTCTCGTATCTTTTCCATCTAATACTCCTATAACGTCAGTTTGATTAATCAATTCGGATAGGTTCACTCGCGCCATTTTCGTATCCGAGATGTGTGAATTGTAGCACAAACTTTCCAGTTTGTGGCACGTCTTCGCAAACTGGAAAGTTTGCGCTACATTTATCAAACTCACGTTCCTATAAGGAATTGTGAACGGTTTTGGAAACCGTTCACAATCAGTCCAATTTAACGGGCAGCCTTGAGAGAACCCCATGTGGTAGTTACTTTACCTTGTGGTTGAACGGGAGTGGATGGGAGTTCACCGACAATTTTTCTGAAATAGACATCGTCTTCACCATCATTAGGACCTGCCCAGACCCAGTATGCGGTAGAATCGGGGTTATTGAGTGTTTCTCGCATTGTAGCAGCTCCGAATCCCCAGATGCCTGACCCGAACTGGTCGAGTTGAGTTGCGTTTTCCCAACCACTGTCGTCAAAATCAATTGTTTCCCATCCATCATTTCTTTCAGCGAGTACTGGTCCAGCATCTGCTTTCCATGTTTCATCTGATGGAATATAAGTGCCATCGTCAAGTATGACATCAAAGAGGGCACCACCGCGTCCAGTGGCTCCGGGTTCAGCATCGTGAACATAGACTCCGATGATAGCATAACCGTCAGGCATTTCAAATTCAGTTACAGTGGCGACTTGCCAATTGTCCCCTTCAGCCACTTGTTCACCATTGATGAATCCGACCCAAGAGTTGTCTCCATTGATTCTAAGTTTTGCTGCCCATAGACTGGATGCAGTTAAGCAAATGACGATAAAAGTAAAAACAAAAAGTTTTTTCATTGTATTCTCCTTTTTTGTGTTAATATTGTTTTAAATGACCCAAGTTGGCACAATGTGCAAAATATGCACTACTAAAGGTTTACGTTACAAATATCACTGAAACGATTAAATACGACACTTGCGTTCCAGAAATTACATTACACTGTTTTTAATGTTTGCCCAAGATGTTGTGACTTTGCCTTTCGGTTCAACAGGGAGTTGACCAATTGTATAACGAAAATAAATATCGTCTTCTCCATCATTGGGACCACACCAAACCCAATTCGCTTCACAGTCCGGATCATTGAGAACTTGTCGCATCGTTGCAGCTCCGAATCCCCATATACCTTCACCGAATTTCTCATAGATTTCCAGTTCATCTTCCCAATCGCTATCATCAAAATTTATCTTCTCCCAGCCATCCTTTCGGTCAGCAATAGGGGAACCAGCCTGACATCGCCACCCATCTTCACCAGTGCCAATATAGTTAGGTTTGTCATTAAGGATGATGTCAGCGAGGAATCCGCCTTTACCCGAAGCACCCGGTTCAGCATCGTGAACATAGATTGCAATTAAAGCATATCCACTGTCAAGAGTGAATTCGCTAACAGTTGGAACCTGCCAATTAGTATTTCGTGCAACTTCTTCTCCGTTCACAAAGACGACCCACTCGTTATCACCACTGACGCGCACTGTCCCTTTTGTCGGTGCAGCGTCTGCTATCTGAAATAGTATCAAACTACCTGACATTAAAAATAGTGTTAGACAGATCAAAAAACGTTTAACCATAATTTACCTCCATTCTGGCGTTTAAGTTTTTAACCAAAGTGCATATTTTCTTTATTTGAACTTGCTTGGTTGTATCTTGTTTTGATTCAAAGGAATCATTCACTACTACTATTTTACCCTCTATATGAATAATATTCAATTAAAATAACCTAAATTGCTACCTATAAGTTTTTGGGCAGGCAGATGCCGTTTTTATGGAAGAAAAGTTCATACTTATCGAAATATCGTAGCGTAAACTTTCAGTTTGCGCCGTTTTGACACAAACTAAAAGTTTGTGCTACATAGGTAGCAACTTGGGTTAAAATAGGGATGGGAAATGTCGATGCGGATCAGCAGGTTCTCGGAATAGTATTTTTTGGCGTTCTGTCAGTTCAATGTTCTCTGGTATCGCAACGCGGCGAGATGTCCACGCTAAATAAGAGATACAATACTTATACAATAGGGACCTGCGTTGATGTTTACCGTTCCAAGCTGCTGTTCCGTGTGTTAATGCTTCAGAGAAGAGGATTGCGGATCCGGAGGGTGCATTTGGAATGATGACACAAGGTGAATCCTCTGGATTGGCAGCTATGTCATGGGGTAATCGGTAATTGCTTTTATGACTTCCCGGTATACAGCAGAATCCACCATAATCTGGACCTGTGTCCGCCAAATTCCACGTTACGACAACGAAACCGTTGTGTATCTCGCTGTCACGAAATGGAAAATACTCTCCATGCTTTGCTCTGGATGTCGGTGATGATGCGCCGTAATCTGCGTGCAGCCCCCCTCTTTGCATGCCATCGCGCATATACATACCGTATATCCTGTCAAGACGGAAGCAGTCCCCTAAACGAAATCGCAGCACATCCATAATCCTTTGATGATCAAGTAAATCACAGAACGGTTTACCCCATTGTAAGAAACCGGATCCATCAGGCGCACTACCGAATCTTTGCCCCTTTCCCGGTTCTGGCAGATTCTGTTCATCAATGTGTTGGTTGAGTGCTGCTACCTGTTCATTCTCTATAACATCTTCCAAAACTAAGTATCCTTGAACGTCGAAAAGGTATTGTAGTGTTTCTATATTGTCCATTTAAGTATTCCTCTCAGATTTACTAGTAGAGTGTTTAATATTGAATTACATGTGAATTTGTTTAATGGCAATTCATTGCCCGTTTCTGCGGGAAGAACGGGCAATGAATTGCCCTACTACAAACGGGTGCACCCCATTTTTTGATTGGACAGAACATTAGTGATTAGGTATGCACATTTTTCTTACCCAATTCTATTCTACCTGCAAGGTCTGTTACAAATTGATATGCCACCCGTCCTGAACGTCCACTTGATAACGACTCCCATTCTAATGCCGCTTGATGTAATTCCGCTTTCGGTAATGTTAGTCCAAGTTTCTCTGCATAGTGTGAGACAATCTGTAGATAAGTGTTCTGTGAAATGCGATAGAATGCAAGTCGCAGTCCGAACCGGTCGCTCAGTGAGACCTTCTCCTCAGTTGCCTCACGTGGATAGAGTTCGTCTTCATCGTTCTGTGGAAATCTATTCTCATTCACAAGTCGCGGCATCAGATGTCTACGATTTGAGGTTGCATAGATGAGGACATTATCAGGTTGTGCTGCAATTCCCCCCTCAAGCATTGCCTTAAGTTCTCTATATTCTGGTTCATCTTCGTTAAATGCCAAGTCATCGCAGAATAGGATAAATCGTTCAGGACGATCCCAGAGTAGTTCAGTAATCTGATGGAGATGAATCAATCCCTCTTTTCCGATACTGATAACCCGCAATCCGTTCTCGGCATATTTGCTAAGCATTGCTTTCACAAGTGAGGATTTGCCTGTTCCTCTGTCCCCCCATAAAAGGACATGGTTCGCTGGAAAGTTATGTAAAAACTGCCGTGTGTTTCTATCTAATGCTTCACATTGTGAATCTATTCCGATAAGGTCGTCAGTGTTAACAAGATGCGGATGTTTGACTGGAACAAGCTGTCCAGTGCCATTTTGTGATAACCACCGAAAGGCGATGTATCTGTCCATTTCCAGATTGGCAGATTGTGCTTGCGTGATTTGTAATCTGTTTAAGAAACTATCTATTCTGTCCAGAAACTGGGAATAGAATTCTTCTTGACTGTGTTTATTTTCTGACATTGTTTAATTTCGTTTTATGCTTACGCCATTTTCTTAGCATTAATTTTATAGACAATTACTTTTCGGGTGGTTTTAGCATATCCTTAAGTCTATTTACCAATATTGGATCATCTAAGATGTCTTTTAGCAGCCATTTTCCTCCCCAACTAATTCCTAATGAGATGGCTACTGCAAGCATTACTACGGCTAAGATTATACCCGATATATAGATCAAAACTACGATAATGAGTTCGGCAAAAGACGGTGCAAACATTTGATAAACTCCTATAGGAACTTTCTTTGTAGAATTATGCTTTTGACTTAAGTATACATCTTTTTTGAATCATCGTCAAACAAAATCAGAATTCCGTACTATAGTATGAAATAAGGAAAAATCACTTGACATCGTATTAAATGTGGATACAATAAAAAACACAATAATCTTGAACAGTGGAGGCAATGTATGCCAAAAATACGGATGGCGCAATATGGGACGAAACATGGACATGCACGAGGTAAATTGCAGGCGATGTTGGGTAATCCTAATGTAGAAGTCGCGGGCGTGTTTGAACCTGATACGGAACGTCGAACTCAACTACAAGCAGATGGGAGTGGCTTCAGTGATGTGCATTTTTATGCAAATGCATCCGAGATGTTAGGTGATGATACTATTGTTGCAGTTGCTTCCGAAGGGAGTAATGCTGAGAGTTTAGACCAAACCGAACAGATCGTGAATGCAGGTAAACATGTGTGGTATGATAAACCTGCAGGTGAAAATTGGGAGCAATGGCAAGGTGTTATTAAAACTGCACAAGAGAAATCGCTCCATGTTCAGATGGGATACATGTTACGTTACCATTCCAGTTTTAGGCAGGTCACGGATTGGGCACGGTCAGGGTTTCTGGGTCATGTGTTCTCAGTGCGAGCTCACATGTCAACCAATGTATCTGAGGATGCTCGAGTACGTATCAGTCAACATGTCGGTGGGATATTCTTTGATTTAG
The DNA here is from genome assembly GCA_012267415.1 of Candidatus Poribacteria bacterium. Classification (GTDB taxonomy): domain Bacteria; phylum Poribacteria; class WGA-4E; order WGA-4E; family WGA-3G; genus MSPOR6. The sequence goes on from JAAXGN010000044.1 coordinate 48,015, forward strand.
GTGGACATGTGCTTGATCAGGTTGTGTGGATGCTCGGTAGACCTGAAAAGGTTACTAGTTTTCTCCGAAATGACGGTGGTTCTGTTGAACCTTTCAAAGATAATACGTTGACGGTGTATGAATTTGAGAATGCGATGGCGTTTATCTCTATTTCTGCTTTGGAACCGCGTCCGATGGCACGTAGGTTTGAGGTGTATGGAACTGAGGGGAGCGCGATTATTGTTGAACCGTTTGAACCGGGTTATAATATTCGACTCTGTTTAGAGAAGGCGAAAGAGGGATATGCACAAGGTGAACAGATTGTCAAGATAGATGGGGAGAGTCGTCAAAGGACTTATGAATTGGAATTAGAGGCTTTTTTAGCAACGCTTGCGGGGGAACAACCCCCTGATCGTCCGCTGTCTCATGAACTGTTGGTGCAGGAAACGTTGTTACGTGCGACAGGTGTAATTTAATCCATTGTAATTTGTTGTGATTTCCACCACTGCAACCGTAAACTATTCAACACAACTGAGATGCTACTAAACGCCACTGCAAATGCAATAAGCATTAGATCTAACCTGCTTAGCCTTAACGGTAAGAACGAAAATGAAAACAGGACACCAGCACAACAAGAATTAACACAACGTTTTAGAAGAATGTCAAGTTGATTGTATCCAACAAATAGTTCCGATTAATCCTTATGCCAGCTAAGATTGTCGTGCTATTGTTGATCAATATGATTATTGGGATTAGGCGGGGGCGGGTCATCAAAAGGGATACCTTTTTCTGCTGCTGTTTGCCTGCGTCTTTCCCATTCTGCATACCATGCCCGATAAATCTCATGTTTGCCTTCAGCTTTACCTTCAGCTTTACCTTCAGCTTTACCTTCAGCTTTGCCTTCAGCTTTGCCTCGTTCATAACCTTGTTCAATAAGGGTTTCTGCTGCTGATTTCATGATATTATCTACCTCCGTATCATCGGTATGTTGTTGAATCAATTTCATTAAGTCTTCACGTTCTCTTTCTGGACGGCGAAATAAAGCGAGATGTCCAAGAAACAATAAAGCTAAACGATGTTGAGCCGGATGTTCAGGTTCATGATTACTCAAACGTGATAGTGCAGTCAACATCGTCCGATGCAGTGTCTCCGCATCTGCTCTCTCCTTTTGCAAAACGGAGAGCAACCATCCAAACGGATGATCCATATTCCACAATTCTGTTTCACTGATCTCTTGCACATTCAGAAATAGGATATCAAATTTAGGGATAAACCGGTCTAATGTCTCAGGTGCGTCAATCAGGTCTGAGAGCGACACCGGTTTCTCCCACCGCTGACCACCTGTGAAATAAACGATGGGTAAGATCGGACTGAACTGCCATTTATTTCGGGGTATATCTGATCTCTCTAATATCCGACGCTCTGCATCATGTATCTGACCCATATAATATAGGACACGATGAGACATTATTCTGTCAACAGTGGATTGATGTTCTATCAAAATATAGATCAAGAGATCATCGGTTTTCCCATCTATTTCAAACGGAACTTGCAACACTATATCGGACTCTACTTCTCTTAGTGTTTCGGCTAAATGACTCTGTTTTATCGGTGTAATGCGGCTAAAATCGATGTTCTCCACCAGTTCATCAGCGACGATTTGTAGCAGACCGCGCACGTTTTCGGGGTCGCTAAACAGTAGCTTGGCATTCCTGTCAGATGCTTGTGAAACAGGGATATTAAAGAAGTCCTCTATCTGCTGTTCAGTTAGCATATTCTCCAAACTGGATTCCTTCATATAATTCAAGTTTTCTCTATTATACCCGATTTCATACATAAATTCAATAGGACTTATAACGGGTGTGTAAAGTTTTGGTTATATGCCCCAAAAATACGCTGTAGTAGGAACTCCGATTCCCCAAAGTTCGCGATAAGGTAGAATCGATGAGAAACGGACATCCGTTCTCAAAGTAGTGCGTCATAAGTTTGCTGACTTCTCAGACATTGTTCTCAATGAGATTAGTGGGATAGATGACCTTGTCTATCTTGATGATCTGTTTGACCAAGTCCTCACCGCAGAATCGTTTGATGACATTGACTTTTCAAAGAACGGTAAGTAGTATATACCTACCCATATTTCACTCTGAACTGTAGCACAATCTAACAGATTGTGCTACAAATGTGATCATATTCTCTATCACAATTTCCGCCATTGCAAACGCAAACTATTCAACACAACTGAAACGCTACTAAATGCCATTGCGAACGCTGCAAGCATCGGGTGTAACTTGCGCAGCATCTCTGGCAGGAATTCGATGGGATATAACACGCCTGCAGCGACAGGTATTAGCAGCACATTATAGAAAAATGCCCAGAAAAGATTCTGCTTGATTGTTCGGAGCGTGGAACGGCTTAATCGGATGGCGTCGGGGATCGTCTTCAGGTCACCATGCATTAATGTTAGATCAGCTGTCTCCATTGCAATATCTGTTCCGGTGCCGAGTGCCATGCCGACATCTGCTTGTGCTAACGCGGGTGCATCGTTGATGCCGTCTCCGACCATAGCGACGAATCCATCCGTCTCTTCTTGTGCTTGTTCGACTGCTGTTGCCTTGTCTTCAGGTAGAAGTTCAGACATTACATCTGAAATCCCGACACTTTTTGCGATAGCATTGGCAGTGCCCTTGTTGTCCCCTGTCATCATGGTTACATCACATCCAAGATCACGGATTTTTTTGATAGCTGCTTCTGCTTCTGGTTTTACAGTATCTGCTACAGCCAGCAGTCCACACAGTTGAGAATCAATTGCAACCCATAACACTGTCTTGGCATCATCTTGCAGTCTTTCTGCGTCTTGTGATAATGTTTCTGTAGATATACCGTGCTGTTGCATGAAGTTCTGCTTACCGATTATCACGGTCTTATCATCAAGTTTTGCAATGATACCATTGCCTGTGAAAGCAGTAAAGTCTGAAGGAACGGCAGTCTCAATGCCGCGTTCAGATGCAGCAGATACGACGGCTTTGCCGAGAGGATGTTCACTGCCACGTTCCGCTGATGCGGCTATCTGTAGTAGAAGATTCTCGTCTACACCGTTTGAAATTATATCTGTGAGTGTTAATTTTCCTTGGGTCAATGTCCCAGTTTTATCCAGAACAATTTGAGAGACTTCACCGACATGTTCTAATGTTTCACTGTTCCGGAATAGGATACCACGATGTGCACCAATTCCCGTGCTTACCATAATCGCAGTGGGTGTAGCGAGACCTAAAGCACATGGACACGCGATGACTAAAACCGCTACCAAACGTAACATTGCAGGCGTGAATCCTTCTCCGACAAAGAACAACCACACGAGAAACGTTATCACAGCAATGCATAAGACAATAGGAACAAACACACTTGCAACAGCATCAGCAGTTCTTTGGATCGGTGCTTTGCTCTGTTGTGTCTGTTGCACTAACTGGACGAGTCGTGCCAGTGCAGTTTCAGAACCGACGCGTGTTGCTTCAATTGTGAGTATTCCGCTCTGATTAATTGTTGCACTGGTCACTGTGTCGTCTACTGACTTGTCAACAGGTATGCTTTCACCTGTGAAGACGCTTTCGTCAACAGCACTTGAACCTTCACGCACAATCCCGTCAACAGGTATACTTTCACCGGGACGGACGAGGAGCATATCACCAACGATTACATCTTCAATTGGAATATGATCTTCGACTCCATCTTTGATGAGACAGGCTGTTTTTGGAGATAGACCTATCAGTTTCTTTAATGCAGAACCAGTTTTTCCTTTGGCGCGTGCCTCTAAATACTTACCAAGTTTAATCAGGGTTATGATAACCGCAGCTGTCTCAAAATAGACATGATCTCCAAATTGTTGACTATTACCTGTTAGGGCAATCATGACCACTACACTAAATAGAAACGCCACAGATGAACCCATCGCAACGAGGACATCCATATTTGCAGAACGGTTACGTAGTGCCTTTATGCTGCCGACATAATAATCCTGTGCAACATAAGTCTGGACAGGTAATGCTAAGGCAAACATCATCCATTTGACCCATATATCCTGTGACCATCCACCAATCAATCCCATATCGCTACCCATGCTGAGAAGGAACAGCGGGAACGTGAAGAGCATACCTACGTTAAACTGAAACTTCTGTCGTTTGAGTTCTGCATCGCGTTCTTCTGCTTCAGAATCGGGATCAACGACATCAAAACCGAGAGAACGGATTTTGTCAACAATTGTTTCCTCATTGAGATCAGTGGGATTAAATGTAATTGCTGCCTGATCCGTAGCAATACTAACATTTGCAGTAAGTATACCCGTCATCTGCTCAAGATTATGGCTGATTGTAGATGCACAGTTTTCACAATGCATACCTGTGATAGGAAGGATAATTTGCTGTTGCATGAACTTATGGTAGTAGGGGCGGGGTTTCCCCGCCCTACATTTGGTCGGGGCAACCCTGTCCCTACGATGTTTGTGAAATATGTTCTAATCTCATTATGCGGTCATCATCATTCTGTTTTCTTCTTAAAGACCAGTGTCTCTCCAGGCACGGACAGTGTGAGTGTATCTTGTTCAGTCTGTTGCGTATAATTAACCCCAACTTTGAATGGGAATGTTGACTCATCCTGTGCAAACCCCATTTCAGATCCAGTCGCTAATTCGTCTTGTAGTTGTTCTACTGTCAACCTATGCTCTAATGGAGATTTTTCTAATTCCGCTTCCCAAACCTCTCTGGGAGTAAGAGTTGCCGTCACATCTACCTCAACATTTTGTGTCTCGATTGTTAATGTTGTCGCTCCCGCGGTGTATTCCCCTGTTACTGTATAGGTAATCGTAAACGTCAACGATCTCGGTGGGTCCACCGGGTATTGCTCAGAGACGGTGAATATTAACTCGCCTGCCAATTTGCCTGTGGCATCAAAAACAAATTTTGAGGTGACAGCGAATGTAGATGGTGGAGATCCTTCTTCAGGCTCTGGCGTAAAGAGGGATTCAAGCGGTTGGTCATTAATCGTTGCTATCTCCCAAGGGGTATCAACGAAGCCTAAATCTTCGCTTCGAATGATATCCTTTGTCATAATCTTTTCACAACCAATAAAAACACAAAAAGTTGCGGACAGCAAAAATGTAAGTATTACGAATCTATGAAAAGCACATTTGCTAAACATGATAATTTCCCCTTATCGTTAGTTTAATCTTTCAAACCTAAGCAATATTAAATAATGAATTATCAATTTTCCGATAATCCTGCAGGTGCCGAACCCGTAGGGACGGGTCTCCCCGCCCGTCATCATCGTGCCACCTGCCAATTTAATATTCAAACTTGCTTACGTAAACGAAATAACATGTCTGTAGTTTACAAACAGATAATATAGTGTAAGTCCTGTAATTATTGGTTACTTTTCAGTTTCAAGAGATAAAGGATTTAGCTTGTTTGGACCTGCGTCATAAAGATAAGCATCTCTACCTTGAAAATATTGCATGTAGACTGCTTGCCAATCGCTGTTCGTTAAACCCCATCTCGGATTTGGTCCTATCTTGAAATAGACTATATCTGCTTCATCCAGATTTTTAAACGGATAGTCGCCAATCGGTGCATCTCTGGTGTTAGGTATGAAGATGACAGCATTGTGAATATCGGATTGCTTAACCAACGGGGGTAACTTCTGATAGACTCTACTCCAATTCTGATATACTTTACCGATGCGAACATAACTCCATACAACGTTTACGCTGAACAACAGTAGACATATACCTGTAACAAAAGCAAGTGCCTTTCTCCAAGTCAGTTCTTTCGCACGTTCGTAGATGATATGGACCCCACGCGCGAACAGAGGAATGAAACCGAGGAAAATCGCCTCCGTGTAGTAACGTGCATTGACCGGTGTGAATCCCCACGTTGATCCCTCAAAATAGAAGAATGCATAGAGCAATAGACTTACGACGATGAGAGAGATGCATAACACATCGTATCTGTTTCGTGAATTATGGAAGAAAGGTATGAATACAAGAAACCACGGTATCAGCAATGGGAAAAAGTCTATGAAGAATCGGAAAGTTAGCTTAGGTTCTATGAGTAGTCTGGGGTGATAATTTCCCCAACCGAGTGCATTGAAACTGATGCAAGGAAGTATGTGTCGCCACGTTCTCTTAACTGACCATTCAGGTTTAAATTCTCCCGCACGTTCAATATCGGGATAGTAACCCTCGGTGCGCTTTCCAAAACCGACTTTGTCGTAAGGTTGTGCTGCCGTATGTGTGAACATGAAGGGATCGTCAGTGAAATGGTAATTCCATGACATACATATAAGGACTAACACAGCAAACGGAATTAAGAAAACACCTAACTGACGAATTAGCTGCCTCCGTGTTTGCGATTCAACTGGAGCTTCCGTACTCAACTCAGCAGTTGACCCCTCTTTTTTTATAGGACTATATAAGTGGTATAGCGCAAAAACACCACCAACGAAGCCGAAGACAATAGCGGATAGCGGACGTGTATTGAATGCATATCCTAATGCGGAACCTGAAATCAATGGATAAATTACATTACCAGGATTATTCAGTGTTCTGACCAATGTGAACAGAAAGAGTGTTAGGTAAAACCGACTGACGGGTTCGCTGAACCACGTTGACCCCATACCTGCAGTTGCAGGTGAAATAAGTGCGATGACTGCTGCAATCAGTGCAATCTGTTTTCCATACATATCCCTTACCAGCAAGAATAACAGGAAGAGTGCACCACCTGTTGCAAGTGCTGGAATTAGCCAAGGCACGTTAATAAACACCCCAAACATCATCATTAGTGCATTTCCGAACGGGTATTTGGAATACCATTTGCCGTTCAGCATGTTGATGTGGGGTGATGGAGAGAATCCATATTCTGGTTTCGGTTTGCCGTTAGGTTCTATCGTTATCTCACCATTTATCGTTTGCGGTGGGACAGGAACAGATATTTTACCTTGGGCAAACAACTTTGCCTGAAATAGATACGAAGCGGTATCTGGTTCAAAGTATGAGAAATTCAGGTAGATGCCACTTAGGATTATTGAAAGTAGTACTCCGAGTATGGAGATAATAATGATAGGTGTGTTTTTCATGGTTTAGACTACAACCGGCAGCTATTTAAATGGATTTTGAGAATTTATTTCAAAATGATTCATTAACTAAAACGTATATATTCTATAGATTTACCAACGTTCGGTCTGCAGAGATTCAATTTCATCAAAATGTGCATCTCGTGTTACTAAGATTAAATTGTGTTGAAGCGCGATTGCTGCAATCCAGATATCGTTGTCCGGAATAGGAGTTCCTTTAGTCTGTAATCTCTCTTTAATAATTCCATACCAGTCCGCCGTTTCTAAATCACAGGAAAGAAAAATGTGCTCATCTACAAATGTGTTAACTCTCCGTAGATTCTCTAAAACTCTATCAGATTTTCGCGCACCATAGTAGAGTTCTCCAATCACTGGTGAAGCCAAGAACACGGTTCGGCTGTTTTGCATTCTTTCTTGGATCGCTCTATTACCGCTAAACATCCCAATCACGATGTTAGTGTCTAAAAGAAATCTACCAATCTGATTTATCAACCTTGCCACAATCTTCCTCAATTGCTTGTTTTATCTGTTCAAGGTCTTCCGGTGGAAACAGACCAACAAATTTGAGTAATTCCTTGCCAGATGCACCTCTTATTGGTTCACCTAAAAAAGATAGTATAGTATTTAAAATCTGTTTCTGTTGTCCGGGTGTAAGTTTATCTAATCGCTCCACTATTTCTTGGATAGTTGAAGAATCTTCCATTGTATTTCCTCCTTCGCTGATGTTAATTGTGGAGTGCAATTAACAAGTTTCTTGATTGGTGTCAGCTGTGTAACTGGCGTGATGCAGACAGTTAAGTGGCAAACACTTTACGCACCTATTCTCAGATTTCAATTGACATAATTGCAGAATATGATATAATAAACTTAGTAAACATGATACCACATATTTAGAAAAATTGAAAGGAACGATTTATGGATTTGACACGACAACCACCGCGTCGTCCCTCTAATCTCGGTGTTGCAGGGATTGTTGGGGCAGCGCGTATGACAGATAAGGCACGCGCACACAACGCTGAGACGCTCGGAGAATTTGTATATGGAAGATACTCAGGATTAGACCGACGAATATTAGCGTTCTTGGATATTGCAGCCGATGATTTTGCGGCAGCAGCAGACGAATACGATGATGGTGCACTCACCAAGTGGATGCTTGAAAAAGGAAACAAAACTGCTGACGAGATTGAGGATTTCAACAGATCGGAACTTGAAAAACTCCCCGCTGACAAGAAACATCAACAACTCTTAGAAGAACGACTTGCGAAGTTTGCACCGGGACGCACGGATATAAAGACAGTGCTGCAATCCATTGAACTGGATGATTGGGGTTGTTTTTGGCAGGTTGATCTGACCGTTCGTCCACCACGTAGCGCACGCGCAAGAGATGTTGCAGGAATCTGTGGTGTGGCACGCATGGCAGATAAGGCACGTGCAGAACGCGCAGGAAAAATCGGTGACTATAAATTTGGAGATAGTTCTGGACAAGATGTTCGTATATTGGAATTCCTCGGTATTTCCGCAGACGCTTTTCAGGATGCAGCTGTCAAGAACCCAAATGATATTGAAATAAGTGAATGGGTGTTAGAGAACTGTGATAAATCAGCAGAAGAAATTGATACTTTCAATCACGCTATGGTGAATCGCGGTCCCAGTGAAACGACACGCGAACGTTTTGAAGCAAGACGGCAGGAGATAGACCCGACCCGAACAGACATCAATACATGGGTTGCTTTACAGGACTTAGACGATGAGTTGAGTTTCGGTATTGTTGATCTTAATCGCTAAAGTATATGGGAGTCAAACAATGATTTGCGATGTATGTGGAAAAGATGGAGCGCGTCAACGCTACCTTACTCGCAGTTACGGTAAAGGAGAATCGCTCCTGATTATAGAAGATGTACCTGTAATCTGTTGTTCTCATTGCGGTGAGAGATATATGACTGCACAGACATTAGATCAGATTGAACTCATAAAACGTTCACCAGAAGGTCTCGTAAAAAAACGATCAGTGCCAGTTGCAGCTTTCGAACAGAACATCTCTATAAGTGAATAACAACCTATAAACTCTTGGATATACAGATAATGTATCTTTATCATGGAAGTAAGCAGCTATTTGAAAAACTGAAGAAACAGAAGGCGCAAGCTCCACCTGGGAGACCACCCGAAGAGGCTTTGGATGCGATATATCTCACTCCGGATTTCCTATTTGCATTGGCTTGTGCAGCAAGACCTCCAGGAGTCTCAAATATAGATTTAACAAACCGTACTATCCGCTTTGAAAATCCCGATCTGTTTCAGCCTGACGAGACGATTTATATATATTATGTGGACCAAACCAAAATTCCTGAGGATAAGAAAATTCATGTTGATTCATATCAGGTTGCGGTAACACTGAATGAAATAGTACCTGACAAAATTGAAAAGTATAAGTCTGGTGATGTGTTTAAACACTACAAATATATAGGAAAATTGGACCGAACGATTTGAAGATAAGGATTTTATACCAAAGGAGAGAAAATTATGTATTTTGCCACAAACAATGCCATCTATTCCATTGGAGACAATGGGGATGGCGAACCTATTGAAATATACAATGCAACTGAACAACAAAGTCCTGAAATAAGTGATAACTACGGTACGTTAATCTCAATACCAGAAATGCAGTCCGTAGCGGTTGCGCTTTCAGATGGGACACTCTTGATGCTTACACCGGATGGCGAGAAGCGAATTTCAACTGGGATTGAAGACCCAATTGCTTCACTGCTTTTTATTCAGGAAGAACCTTTGACACTACTCATCGGAACGGATGAAGGTGCTTATGTCTATCGCCTTGTTGGTGAGGAAGGACCCGCAGAACGTGTGCAAACTTTTGACAATTTAGAATGTCGAAAAGATTGGTATACACCCTGGGGAGGTCCACCAGCTGTAAGAACATTAGCTAAAACTAAGGACGGTTTTTGTTACGCGGATATCCATGTTGGCAGTATCATGCGTTCACCCGATGAAGGTGTTTCATGGGAACCTGTTACACCGGACCTGAATAAAGATGTGCATCAGGTTGCTACCTGTCCCGCAGACGATGATCAAGTTTTCGCCAATACCGCAAACGGTGTCTATGTGAGTAAAGACCGAGGTGACTCGTGGATAAACAGACTTGAAGGATTACCTGTTCGGTACGGGACTGCTATTGCAATAGATCCGACAGACCCGAACTTGATGATTGCCTCAGTCCAAAGAGGACCGAGAGGCGGTGGTGCTTGGTTATGTCGTACGGATGACGGTGGTGCAACTTGGACTGACCTCAACGATCAACTCACAGAACCGGCAGATCGTATAGGTACCAGCTCCATTGCTTTTGCTGCCGATGGCACTGCATGGGCAGCTGTCGGAAAAACACTCTATATGGGTCAGGATCGTGCAACGGATTGGAGTCCTTTCTGGACAGCACCTGCATCCAATGCCTCTGCATATCCTATCAAAACCCTCGCTGCTTAGATTATCTCTATGTCAGTTATGAAAGGTGGTAGTTATGGATGTATTAGGCATTGATTTTACCTTCTTTGCAGTAAGCAACATGCAGGAATCAGTCACATTTTACCGTGATGTGCTTGGAATTCCGTTGTCGTGTTTGGTGCATGAAGGTAAATGGGCAGAATTTGAGATAAATCCAGGAACCTTGGCATTAGGTGAAGGTGATTTTTTTACAGAACCCGGTGGTGGGATGGTGGCTTTTGCTGTTGAGGACGTGAAGGCTGCTATCGCGGAATTAGAACAAGCAGGAATTAAACTGCAATCATCTTTGGGTGAATCTGTCGTCTGTTTCTGGGTAGTGATTGAAGACCCAGATAGAAACCGTATTATCATACATCAGCGAAAGGATAAGACCGTTGGTTGAACCGATTCAAGAGTTTATTGTATAATTATAGATAAGCAGTATTCTTGGATTTGCTGGAGGATGTACTGATGAATTACAGAGACATCATTACAATTGAACCCGGAAAACGAGGAGGTAAGCCTTGTATTCGGGGAATGCGAATCACCGTTTATGATGTATTAGACTATCTGGCATCGGGTATGTCATTAAACGAGATTCTTGACGATTTTCCATATTTAACTGAAACAGATATCCGTGCATGTCTTGCGTATGCAGCGGACAGAGAAAAAGCGCAAATGGTCGTTTATACAGATGAAACTCCTATTCGATCAGAATCTGTCCCCTAAGCTTGTGTATCGAATGGAAAAATTATTTCCTAATTCTATCCATGTCCAAAGTGTTGGCTTAGATACTGCTTCAGATTCTGTATTATGGCATTACGCACGTGCCAACGACTTTCTCATTGTAACAAAAGATGCAGACTTCAGTGACAGAAGTGCAATTGAAGGATACCCACCAAAAGTTATATGGTTTAGAGGTGGAAATAGTTCAACAGATGCTGTTGAGAGAGCATTGACAGAGAATTACTTGGATATTGAAGTCTTTGTGAGAAATCCAGATCAAGGTGTGCTTGCACTCTTTTAGGAATAATGATAAATGATATTCATATCCTTAAATATCATCTCAAATGCTCAAAATAAAGGGAATATAAAGTGTATATGAGAAAAATAATTCAGTTGGTCTTTTTATTTTCTATCACCATTTTTATTGTTGGACTATTAGGATGTGAAAGGGTCAATCAAGTTTTAGACTTACAAACAGAAACAGTTACTCCGATTGCGGAACGAGACCATGTGTGGCCTGTTGATCAAAACGGTATGGAGGTGCCTATTCCTGGGACTTGGGTATTAGTATCCCATACACATGAAAACTCTACCTCTACTATTGGAGAAAGTTTTACATTACCTGCTGATCCGCAGCCTATTTTACAAGTATCAGATGGAACATACACAGATGGTGAAGGTATCCTCTGGACAAGAATCAGACTTATAACCGCTGAAGGTGATAGATGGCAATTCCTTGAACGTGTAGACACAAGTGTGACCCCTCATCAACTGCACGCTATCGTCACAGTAGATGATACCGGAATTCCCATCCTTGAATACGGGACATATCCATTTACCTTACCGAGACACAACGTACAGATTTGGGAGAAACAGTAAAGTATTATATCTAATCCATGCGTATTCCAATGCTCTTCCGTTTTTCGCTATACGGCTTTCTAAAGAATCAACGCTACTACGACCCATTCCTGATTTTAGCGTTTCTTGAGAAAGGTCTGTCCTTTTTTCAGATCGGTATCCTCATCGGATTTCGAGAAATTTGCACGAATGTGTTTGAAATCCCTTCAGGTGCGGTTGCTGATCTTTACGGAAGACGTCGTGCAATGATCTTTTCGTTCTGTGCATATATCGCTTCGTTCGCTACGTTTGCACTGAGCGAATCATTTGCTGTTCTTTTCATGGCGATGTTCTTTTTCGGTTTAGGCGATGCTTTTAGGACGGGTACGCACAAAGCGATGATTTTCGATTGGTTGCGGATGCAAGATAGGTTAGATGAGAAAACAAAGGTCTACGGTTTTACACGTTCTTGGTCTCAGATGGGTTCTGCTTTATCCGTGCTTATCGCGGGTGCTTTGGTTTTCTATCGTGGAAATTACACTGACATTTTCTGGTATTCAATCATCCCTTACGGTGTCAACATTATCAATTTCCTCGGTTATCCATCTCAGTTAGATGGGAATAGACAAAGCGAATTCTCACTGAAAGCAGTCGCAAAACTACTCGGAAAAGCACTCAAAAGTGCAGTATACTTTCCCCCGCTCCGCAGACTTGTTTTTGAGGGCATGGGTTTTGAAGGTATGTATAAAGCCAGTAAAGACTTTCTGCAACCGATACTTAAACAGACTGCAATTGCATTACCTATATTAGTAGCATTGGATGATTCGAAACGTTCAGCATTGCTGGTTGCTGGGGTCTATTTTCTCCTCTATTTTCTATCATCTTTTGCTTCACGTAATTCTCACCGTTTCTCAGACTGGCGTGGTGGTGAAGAAGGAGCTGCACAATTGATGTGGTGGATAGATTTAGCACTCTTTGCATCCCTAATTCCGGCATTATGGTTCGGTTGGCTACCATCGGTAATAGTGTTATTCGTTGCATTAGCAATCCTCCAGAATATCTGGAGACCCGTGTTAATCAGCAGATTTGATGCACAGTCTACCCCTGATATGGGTGCGACGGTGCTGTCTATTGAAGCACAAGCGAAATCATTAGCGACTATTATCTTCGCGCCGCTGCTTGGATGGTTAGTGGACGCATTTGCACTATTTGCTCCCGTTGAAGTCGCTCAATTTGTTCCGATAGGAATTGTTGGCACATGTATCGCCATCGCAATACTCTTTGCCTATCACAGCAAATTGGAAGCGAATCCTGCATTTACACCGGAATAATACAACCTGATTCATATACAATGGAACAGCTACATTTATTCTCTTCGTTAGAACAGCAGATTATTCCGCAGCCTGACCCTCCACCGAACAACAGAGAAGCGACAGATGTAATCCGTGGGTTACGCTATGTGCCAGATTATAAGGAGTGCTCAAAACTATACTTGAATGTAAACGTAAATAACGCTATCATCGTTAAGAGTAGAAATGCTAACACTATATTATTTGGCACTGATATCTAATAGCATGCTTTACTAAATCAAAACAACAATGACACACAGACATGTACCATCTGATTTTCTCATGACTGTTGATGGAGGATGGAAACAATGAGACTTACAAATACGCAAAAACACAACAACAACTGGACGACAGAACAGAAAACAGATAAGGAAGAATCCTTATTAGCAATTATTGAAGAGTATTCTCAACTACCGGACAAAGATCAGGCACGTTATCAGCATCTGCTGGGTAAGTGTAAGAATAAGACAATAAGCCTTGAAGAACTCGCTGAGTATCAAACACTCTCAAAACAATTGGAGACTCGTAACCTGAAACGGATTGAGGCTCTCATAGCCTTGGCTCAGATCAAAGGAAGACGTTATTGCCGACACATCAAAAAGGAATGAAGAGATGAACATAAGAGAGACCATTAAAGAGAAAACTCTCAGATTAATCGTTATCCCACTTATGGTGTGTTATCCCATACTACAAAAACCCAAGCACCAGCGGTGCGAAAGGTGTATAGAAAACGTTGATATTACCAGAATAAGCCCCAGAGGGGCGAAAGGTGTATCATGTTCCGGTATTAAAAACACACGTTCTATACACCTTTCGCACCGCTGGTGCTTGGTCTGTTGCTGTTCACACGCTCTTGTCTTGGTATTCTTGAAATCATGTAAATCATGGTTTAGGCAAGTAACCAAAACTTTACACACCCAACACCTATCAGAAATTTGACAAATGGTTTGGTAAATTGGTATAATACCCTAAGTCATAGACTAGTAACTGCTTATCCAATATAAACTCAGGAGGAACACAGTGAAATCAAATTTTTTCAGTACTGCAAATATAGGAAACTTGCCTGATTATTGTATAATGCAAGTAAATGATAAGAAAATTAGACTTTTTGATGTCGTTGCTCTCACACATGACCTGCCTGAACATAATCTGCGGCGAGGACAGGTCGGCACAGTTGTCGAGATGCTTTCAAATGATGATGCTTATGAAGTTGAATTTAGTGACAGAGATGGACGCACTTACCAATCACTCGGATTTCGGGCACCGCAACTAATGGTACTCCACCACGAACCAGTGAAAAACCCATCAAACCCTATTAGCGAATAACTACGCACAAGATAAGGAACGACGCCAATGACAAAAACCATTGAAAAAGTCCAAAAAACCACTACGACTCCCAACGAGGAAAGACTCAAAAAACTCAAACAACTTTATCCAGAATGTCTAATAGAAGGCGAAGTTGATTTAAAAAAACTGAAAGATTTCTTGTCTCTTGAAGATAGGGAAGATAATGGCGACGAACGTTACAGTTTTTCATGGGCAGGGAAAAAAGTGAGTGATTTAAAACAGTACGTAGAAAAACGTAAAAAGCGAGATCCAGAGTTTGCAGAAAATTACGAAAAAGGGTATTTAGAATTCAAACTCGGTGTCCTTCTCCGACAAGCTCGACAAGAAGCTGGGTTAACCCAAGAAGATATGGCACTAAAGCTGAATACTAAGAAATCTGCTATTTCAAAAATTGAAAACCATGCTGAGAATGTTACGCTTTCAACTTTGAGAAAATATGCAGAAGTTGTCGAAAAGAAAATACACTTCTCAGTAGGATAATTAAGGAACAGCACCATGAAATACTACATCCCTTACCTCACATTACTACTCTCTTTTACGCTCTTTGCAACTGCAGCAGACCTCAGCAAAGACCCAATCCGAACCCTACTACCTTTTGATGCAATCCCTGCCATCACCAAACCGCAATTTGTTTCTGCCATTGAGGCAAGATTAGATGATGATGCTCCTGTGATTGGCGTAACTTTCAATGGCGAAAGCCATGCCTACTCACTCTATCTACTAAACGGTCACGAGATCGTCAACGATGTTGTCGGCGGAAAGAAAATCGCAACGACATGGTGACCACTCTGCAACACGGCTATCGTGTATAGTCGGGAACTTGAGGGTAAGACCTATACCTTCGGTGTCAGCGGAAAACTGTGGCGCGATGCGTTGCTAATGTATGACCATCAAACCCGTTCCCTCTGGTCACATATCACTGGAGAAGCGATTCAAGGAAAACTCAAAGGAAAGAAACTGAAACCACTCGTCTCTATGCCACAAATCGCGTGGAAAGCATGGAAAAAGAACTATCCTGATACAAAAGTACTTTCAGTTAATTTCAGAGGGAAAATGGTAGAAAGTCTAAGTCATGACGCTTATCAGAGGTATCATAAAAGCCAAGACACAGGTGTGAGTGGAACAGAATACACGGATAAAAGACTATCGAATAAACAACTTGTCATCGGAGTTCAAGTACAGCGAAAATATGGTGAGGGTGGATTAGCTGGTCATGCCGGGGCTGATGGACAACCTGGGGCTGATGGACAAGACGGTGCTGATGGAAAACCTGGTGATCCCGGTGCAGTTGACCAATATAGCACACAGTACCGCGCCTATCCGCTTACACAATTTACTAAATCCGCTATGATCAACGATACAGTAAACGGAGTGCCTTTGTTAATCTTTCACGACAAAGAGTCGTTTGCAACCGCTGCCTTTAAACGTATAGTAGACAATAAGGTGATTATTTTTACAGCCATAGACGGTCACTTTGCTCAAGATAATACCGGTACAGAATGGAATCTCATTACAGGTAAAGCGACAAAAGGAAAACACAAAGGGAAACGTTTACAACGACTATCCTCTGTCAATATTTACTGGTTCGCGTGGGCACGTTTCTATCCTGAAACAACTATCTACAGGAAGTAATCTATCAATCGTCCAATTTAACTTCTAACGTGCAACGGCTTCTGATCCAAGATTTTCTTGAATCCATGCGCGGAGGGGTACATCTTTGTCCCCAGGGGAAGTATATCCCATGCCACCTGTGCTTTTGCCGAGAATCTGTTGACGGATTGGATCAGACTTCTCCATATAATGTTGCACGGTCATGTCGTCTCGCGGTTGTAACCACCGATAACTATAACCGTAGAAAAGCACTTTACGCATGATGTCAGAGGTATTTCGTCCAACAGCATGCCATAACCGCCTATCAAAAAAGACTGCAGTCCCAGGTTTGACATAGACCGGCGTTGCGTTTTCTGGGTCTGCATTGTCATCTTCAGGCATTTTTACCCTATTGAACTTTTGACTACCAGGAATCACACTGAAATTACCGCGTCCAGGTACCGATGTATCGGTCAAGAAATATGCCACCTTCAACGAGACCCGTGGTCGCGGTTCACCTTCTAATTCAATGTTTAACCTTCCACTATCTTGATGCCATCCGAGTCGCTTCTTTTTTTCACGTTCTTCTGATGGAAGTGGAGGTAAAGCGATCATGTGTGAATGGTAAAGTTTGATGTTCCATCCTAAAATACCCCACACTTTCGGAAATGTGGTGTGCCAATCCAGAAGTTCAATGAAAACATCGTCTCTGCCAACGAAGTCAAGTATGTTGAATCTTGCATCGGGTGGGAGTTCCTGTTTTCCTAAATGTTCAGCACCAATACGGTCAAATGCGTGAATCGATTTGTCAATAATATCCTGTGGTATAGCATCCTCAACAATAAAATAACCGTTTTCTTCAAATGATTGTTGTTCAGATTCGGTCAAACAGTGTTCTAAACATAGTGGATCCATTATATTCACCTATTTCAACCTTATACAATATGCGAATAGTGTATAATGCATATTAGAATTAGCCGATAGTAAAATGAGTTAATGATATTTCCAATTCTGGCATGTGCATCTCCACATAGATGTGTGTTTTTTAGGCTTTATTGTACGCGGTTTTGAAGGGAGTGTCAAGGTTTTTAATTCAGATTTTGCGTTGCATCTCACGAAAGATTGTAGTATAATCTTTTAGAGTTTTTGAGAATACAATAGGGTAAGGATAACTATAAGCAATATTGAATAATGAATTATCAATTTTCCGATAATCCTGCAGGTGCCGAACCCGTAGGGGCGGGGTCTCCCCGCCCGTCATCAACGTGCCACCTGCATATTTAATATTCAAACCTGCTTAAAAAAAACAAACTATAAAAGGATTTACAAATTGAAAACATTCACATTTATTATCGCAATTGCCACCATAATAGTCGGATTATCTGCTTGTGAGCAGGTAACCGAAGTCATCCAATCCTCTACAAAAGATCAGAGTAACGAGATAACCATCGGAGTCGTCTTGCCTTTGACAGGCCACTTAGCTGATGCAGGTAAACTCATGAAACAAGGCTACGACCTTGCTCTTGATGAAGTGAACACCGCACAACTCGCTAACGCACAATTGAAGTTTATCTATGAAGACAGCACCACCACCCCAGAAGGAGCAGTTGAGGATTTCAATAAACTGATTCATCAAGACGGTGTGTCTGTTATTATCGGTCCCGCTACCTCAAGCGCGACTGCGGCGGCATTTCCAGTTGCAAGAGACAATCAGATCGTGGCAATTAGTTCAACATCCGGTGCACGTGGTCTGGGTGCAATCAGTGATTATGTTTTTCGCGTCCCCCTCACGACGGATGTTGTGACTCCCATAGGTTTCAACGCAACCCACGCAAAACTCGGATACCAACGGGTCGCAACGTTATACGACAAGAAAGACGTCTTCTCCTCGGATAGAGAAGATGCACTGCAACAAGCATTCACTGAATACAATATTGAAGCACTCACACCAGAGACCTTCCAGAGTGGCGATACAGACTTCTCCGAGCAATTAACGCGAATAAAAGAGGGAAATCCGGACGTAGTCTTTGTCTCCGCGTTACCACCAGAAAAACCGGGAATACTGATACAAGCACGCGAACTCGGTATATCCGTTCCTATTATCATTACTTCCTTAACCGACGTTGAGGTCCAAGCAGCGGGTGACGCTGCTGAAGGCGCAATCACATTTATCGGTTGGCTCCCCACAGATGACACACCCGGAAACCAAGCCTTCGTTCAGAAGTATACCGACACCTTCGGCATGGAGCCAAATGCCTTTGCAACAGCATCTTATACCACAGTCTATATTTTAGCAGAGGCAATAAAGAATGCAAACGCAACAGATGCAACTGCAATCCGGGATGCACTCGCGAATATTAAAGACTTTGACACAGTTTTTGGCAAATTCTCTTTTAATGCCGATGGAGATGCAGTCTATGAACCGAAGGTGTTGATAGTCCAAGACGGCACATTGCAACCCTTTGAGTAACTTTATCACAGACATTCAGTTAATAAGACTCATCGTAAGATTAAGGTTTCGTAGGGGCGGGGTTTCCCCGCCCGTGTATTACCCAATTAATAGCTTAATCTTTATCTAATCGCACTATATGCGTCAATTTACGGATGATCCCAGGCCGGTAGGTTCGGTTTCCTAACCGAACCTATGCTCTAAAACGGGTGCGTAAATATTTTGTCACCATAATCGGCAATTTAAGAAGATAATTCCGATCTATTAGTGTCCACAGTCCCGTAGGGACGATATGTTTATAGATCATGATTGAACCCCCATTCTTTAGTCCCGTAGGGACGATATGTGCAAAATAAGGCAATAACACAAACATATCGTCCCTAATGAAGATTAAAAAATTCTTTGGGTAATCGACGGGCAATGAATTGCCCTACTACAAACGGGTGGGCTCGTAGTAGGGCAATTCATTGCCCGTCGAGATGTTACCCAATTTAAATCTTAATCTTCATACGGGACTAAAGACATACTCATAACAAATTAATCCCTGTAAATTGACACATAAGGTAACAAAAAATTTACATGCCAGAGGGAATTTAGTGACAATTACTTTACACACTCTCTCTAAAATTCTGAACTTGACATACCTCCCAGATTCTGATACAATTTTATCTCAAATCAGATTTTAGAATACTGCTATCCAACAAGAACGTCACTATGATAACAAAAAGCAACTTTAAAGACTTACTCAGAACACTCAACTTCACAGAAGAAGGTAACATCTACCAAAAATCAATTGCTGAGGCAACCTTAAAAGTTGACTTTGATAAAAAAGAAATTATTTATCCTGAACGTTTAGAAGTCCACGAACACCAAACATGCAACTTCTCACAGAATGAGAACTTTGTAGTTTTTGAGTGTGTCCATCGACTATTAGCCAAAGGGTACAAACCCGAACATTTAGAACTTGAACGACCCTATAGAATTGGGCACAGTGCAAGTGGTGGACGGTTTGATATATTAGTAAAAGACCAAGAAATGAATCCTTTACTGATTATTGAGTGCAAGACAGCAGGTGTGGAATTTGAAAAAGCATGGGACGACACCCGGCAAGATGGAGGACAGTTATTCAGCTATGTTCACCAAGAAGCCGATACCAAATACCTATGTTTATACGCTTCCAGTTTTACTAACAATGCGTTAGATTTTACATATAAACTGATCCCGCATCTTGACAATCCACAGATTTTGGCAGAAGATACAAATCTGATGTCCTTTGATAAAGCGAACAAAGCCGAACAACGTTTCGCCGTTTGGCGTGATACCTATAAATTAGAATTCACAGAAAAAGGTATTTTTGAAGACAACATCCAAGCCTATCATATCGGTAAAAGTAAGTATACCCTCGCCGAGGATACCAAACCCATTGTTGCCGTTGATAAAGATAGCAAATACCATGACTTCCGAACAATTTTAAGAAAGCACAACATCGCAAGACGTGAAAACGCCTTTGAGGTTTTGGTCAATCTGTTCTTATGCAAATTAGTTGACGAGGAAGAAAACAGAGACGACCTAAAATTCTACTGGAACGGACCCGCTTCCGATGACTACTTCGATTTCGTTGACAGATTGCAGAACCTCTATCACAGAGGGATGCGTAAATTCCTGAATGAAGAAATTAGCTACGTTAGTCGTGAACAAATTGATGCCGCATTTTGGCCCGTCAAAAATGACCGCAACGCCACTAAGAAAAAGATACATGACTATTTTAGAGAGCTTAAGTTTTTCTCCAACTCAGCGTTCTCATTTTTAGACACACACAATAAGGACTTATTTGATAGAAACACTGCAGTCTTATCAGAAGTCGTGCAGATGTGGCAGGGATTGCGCCTTAAAACAGGTGAACAGAACCAATTCTTAGGCGATATGTTTGAGTTTTTTCTCGACAACGGTATTAAGCAGTCCGAAGGGCAGTTTTTCACACCATTGCCTATCTGCAAATTTATCGTTTCCTCCTTACCACTCGCCAAGAAAATTGAGGAAAAATCCGAACCACTTAAAACGATTGACTATGCCTGTGGTTCAGGACATTTCTTGAATGAATATGCATATCAAATCAAAAAGGCAGTCTCAGAGCAGCAAAGAGACCTCTATTATAGCCAAATTATAGGTATTGAAAAAGAAGATCGTTTAGCAAAAGTGGCAAAAGTCGCCGCGTATATGCACGGTCAAGAGCAGATCAAAATACTGGATGCCGATGCACTTGCAGCTCACCCTGAAGTCCCACCAAAGAGTTTTGATGTCTTGATAGCAAATCCCCCTTTTGCAGTGGAAGGATTCTTACAAACCTTGAGCGATGCGGACAAAGAACAGTATCAACTCATCCAAGCCACAGGTGAAAACAGCAATACAAACAACATTGAGTGCTTCTTTTTAGAACGAATTCACCACTTAATGGCTCCCGGTGGAATTGTTGGTGTGATTGTCCCTTCCAGCATCCTGTCCAATACGGAAGCAGTTCACAACCGAACGCGTGAGATTCTGTTACAATTCTTTGATATAGTGAGTATTGCGGAACTGGGAAGCGGGACCTTTGGTAAGACAGGTACCAATACAGTCGTGCTTTTTTTAAGACGAAAAGCAAAAACCCCAGAACCCGCAGAGCAGTACGCGAATCGGGTTGAGGCATTTTTTGAAGGCGATGAGGAAGATGAGATATATCAAGACCATCCCTTGATAAAAGCCTATTGTGAACATATCCAAGTGCCTTATGAAGAATACATTAAGCTTTTTGCCCAAACCAACCTTGAGCCACTTTCTAACCTATTGGAATACGATATTTTTAAAGACTACAGACAAGCCTTCGACCAAAGCACGGAAATTAAAAACCTGAAAAAAGCCAGTGTCTTCAAGAAAAGAACGCCAACAGAACAATCGGCAGAATTAACGCAACGTTTCATCGCTTACCTGCATAGCATAGAAAAAGAAAAACTCTACTACTTTATCCTGGCGCATGAACAAGTTGGCAAGGTACTTATTGTTAATGCACCGAGTACCAGCAAAGAACGAAAGCAATTTTTAGGTTATGAATGGAGCAGTGCCAAAGGCAGAGAAGGTATTAAATACGAAGGCGGAGAAACGGTCAACGATATAATCACACCTCTATTTGATCCAAAGGATCCAGATAACAACGCAAAAATAAACACAACAATTAAACGTAACTTCATCGGTGAAACTATTGATTCGCTACCTGAACACTGTCACTATGCCAAACTCTTCAATATGTTGAATTTCAACCGCGTAGATTTCAATAAGATCATTAGTCTAACCCCTTCACAACATACTAAAATAGAAACACAGCATCCATTAGTGAAGCTAGGAGATGAGATAGAAACAATTGAAACTGGGAATAGACCTAAAGGTGGCGTTGAAAACATAACAAGCGGAGCTTGGAGTTTAGGAGGAGAACATATACATCCTACAACTGGTATGGTTAATTTAAGCACACCTAAATATGTTCCGTTAGATTTTTATGACAGCAGCACAAGAGGCAAATTACAAGAAAATGATATTTTGCTTTGCAAAGATGGTGCTTTGACTGGAAAAATTGCACTTTTAAGGGAAGAACTGAACAATGAAAATGCCATGGTGAATGAACATGTCTTTCTTTTACGGTGTGAATCACAACTAAAACAGTATTATATTTTTAATTTTCTTTTTTCTGAGAACGGTCAAAATCTACTAAAACAGAACATCACGGGTTCCGCTCAAGGTGGACTAAATTCAACCAACCTTAGAGAAATAAAAATCCCCCTTCCACCACCTAAAGTGCAAAAGCAGATTGTCAACGAATGTGAAGCGGTGGATCAGAAAACTGCTCAAGCCCGAAATGCAATTACCTCAACCAAACAAGAAATTGAAGATAAATTACAGGCTGTTGTAAGTGTTAGTTCTGAAATAAAAAAATTGGGTGATATAACAGAAATTAAAAGCGGTGGTACGCCTTCAAGAAAGAATAATGCTTATTGGGAAAATGGATTGATACCTTGGTTGCGCTCAGAAGTTTGTAAAGAAACGCATATTAGAGAAAATATTGACTATGAATGTATTACCGAAGAAGGATTAAATAATTCCAGTGCAAAATGGCTTGCATCAAATACAACTTTAATGGCTTTAGTAGGTGCTACAAAAGGTAAAACTGCCTTTTTGACATTTGAAGCAACTACGAATCAGAATATTGCAGGAATAAAATCTTCGTCAAAGGACATACTGGATATTTATATCTTTTATTGTCTGAAATCACTTTATAAGCGAATAATACAAGATCTATCTCAATATGACATGCTTAATCTAACAGAAATTAAAAACATAAGAATCCCCGTCCCTCCGCTTAACATTCAAGAACAGTTTGCAGCGGAAGTTGTGCAATTAGAAGCAAAAATCACCAAAGCACAAGCCGTGATTGATAGTGCCACTGATCGTAAAAATGCCATTCTTACAAAGTATCTATAATGGGGAGGTAGGTGCGATTTCCTAATCGCACTTGATAGTTCTTCAAAATTACCGAATTAATAACTTATAGCGAAATACAAGAATATATGCACACTTTTGCTACGTGAGACCCAAATCGATAGACTGGACTGTGCTGTAGCACAAACTTTTAGTTTGTGCAGTAGTGGCCGCAAACTAAAAGTTTGCGCTACAATTGTATGCAAGTAATTATTGATTTCACCATAATATTTATGAGACCTCATCAGCAGCCGTAGCACATTCATCTTGATTGTGCTTCTTTGGACAACAACCATCTTTCAATGCACCTCCCTGCACAACATTGATAAGACCTAATTCTGAGCAGATACATTATCGCGTGGATTGGCTTGTTTCGTTGCACAATCAAGATGAATGTGCTACGGCTTAATAACACTAAAGGCTGAGCAGATACTTTAGGGCGTGTAAAGTTCTCGTCAATAGAGATGTGAAAATAGCAATCTTCTCTTTCCTTAGCTTACAGAACACCTGAGGGTTATGAAAACAGACTAAATCTCCAAAACCCCCTTCCGCGTCATACGCGCTTTCCGCAATTCTGACAAAAATACCCGTCTGAATCACGGAGAACACGGAGGACACAGAGAACACGGAGAAAGAGGGTTTTTGCTAAAATCATCCCATCTTGTGAAAGAAAACCTAAAATGCACAAGAGTCCTTTCCGCGTCCACCGCGTCCTCCGCGCCTTCCGCGATTCTGACAACAACTGTCTACAACACGGATTACACAGAGGACACAGAGAACACAAAAAAGAGTTTTTTCATGCACGCACACGTGTTTCCTTGTGAAATCAATATTGAAGACACAAGAACCCCTTCCGCGTCTTCCGTGTCTTCCGTGCCTTCCGCGATTCTGACAAGAACAGTGACAATTACTTTACACACCCACAACAAACTTTGTCTTGAAAATGAGATGCTCCTCTGGTATACTTACTAATAACATGTAGACCTTGTAATTGTACTTGTGGTAGAAGGATGAATCAAACAAACGACTCGGCGTCACTAAAAAGTTCAAGTGACGTTTTCCAAAAGCTCCAAGAGATAGCTGCAGAATCAGCAGATGGTGACTTTAGTGGTATGGCGTTCTTGCACCTGCAAAAGTGGAAGAAAACCAAAGTAAGCCTGTCAAAAGCGACAGAACTACAGCAAAATATCGTCATGGAAAATTGTGGTAAAGATTACAATAACGTTGCTGACTTTGAGAAGGAAATAAGTATCCAGTTGCCTCCAGAGATCACCGCATTGCTAACACTCCCACAGGTATCTTAGTAAATACAATCGTTCTGAACACACAGATCTACTCCCCGCATAACCCAATAAACTTTTCCATATTTAGAGGTAAAAGAAAATATGAAAAAAACAATGTACGAAAAAATATGGGACACACATCTCGTCCGGTCATCCGATGACGAAGTCCCAATACTCTATATTGACACACACCTCGTCCATGAAGTCACATCCCCACAAGCATTTGAGGGATTGAGACTTAACGACCGAAAGGTACGCCGACCTGATCTGACATTCGCTACGATGGATCACAACGTGCCGACTACAGACAGAAGTCTACCCATCAAAGACCAAATCGCAGCAAAGCAGATGGAAACCCTCGCACAAAACTGCGTAGAGTTTGATATTCCGCTATACGACATCAATAGTCCTGAACAAGGTATTGTACACGTCATCGGACCAGAACTTGGAATCACGCAACCCGGCAAAACGATGGTGTGCGGTGATAGTCATACCTCTACACACGGCGCACTCGGCGCACTCGCATTCGGTATCGGCACAAGTGAGATTGAGCATGTGCTTGCAACACAATGCCTCCTGCAACATAAATCCGAAACCTTTGAGATACGCGTTGATGGTACACTACCCTACGGCGTAACAGCGAAAGACATCATCCTCTCAATCATCGGACAAATCGGAATTGATGGCGGTAATGGCACAGTAATAGAATATACAGGTTCTGCCATCCGAGCACTCAGTATAGAAGAACGCATGACGGTCTGTAATATGTCAATAGAAGCAGGCGCGCGTGCTGGAATGATCGCACCTGATGACGCTACATACCAATACATTGCTGGCAGACAATTCGCGCCGAAAGGTGAAGCATTTGAGGCAGCAGTGAATCAATGGAAACAACTTCCCACAGACGAGGGTGCTACTTATGATCGCACACTTACGCTGAATGCTGCAGATATGGCACCACAGGTAACATGGGGAACAAATCCCGGTATGGTCACGGACGTAACAGGACAAGTACCGAATCCAGCAGACATGCACTCGTCCGATGAAAAACAAGCCGCAGAACACGCATTGGCATACATGGACCTTCAACCTGGTACCCCAATGACAGATATTTCGGTAGATAGAGTTTTCATCGGCAGTTGCACAAACTCCCGAATCAGCGATTTACGCGCAGCAGCAGATGTTGTAAAAGGTCGTAAAGTCGCTGAGAAAGTAAATGCAATGGTTGTCCCTGGATCACAAGCAATCAAACGTCAAGCTGAATCCGAAGGACTTGACAAAGTATTCCGTGCCGCAGGTTTTGAATGGAGAGAAGCAGGATGTAGTATGTGTCTCGGTATGAATCCCGATATATTGATGCCAGGGCAACGTTGTGCAAGCACATCAAACAGGAACTTTGAAGGAAGACAAGGTAAAGGTGGACGTACACATCTCGTCAGTCCACAGATGGCAGCTGCAACTGCAGTCACGGGACGCTTTGTAGACATACGCACGTTTGGATAATTATACACTTTCATCCCCGGTAGGTGCGATTTCCTAATCGCACCGTTGGGTAGTATATAGGTAAAATAAAGGAAAACAAAAATGGAAGCATTTAAAGAACATGTTGGACTTGTGGTCCCACTTGACAGAATTAATGTTGACACCGATCAAATTATACCGAAACAATTCTTGAAACGTATTGAGCGGACAGGTTTTGGTGAATTCCTATTCTATGATTGGCGTTACCTCGAAAATGGTGACCCTAATCCTGAATTTGTATTGAACCATCCTCGCTATGCAGGTGCAAGTATCCTAATAGCAGGTATAAACTTCGGCTGTGGAAGTTCTCGTGAACACGCGCCGTGGGCATTACAGCAATACGGATTCAAAGTAATACTCGCACCTTCATTTGCAGACATCTTTCGGAATAACTGCTATAAAAACGGAATATTGCCGATTACACTGACTGCAGAAGAAATCGCAACACTTAGTCAGCAAGCGAAGGATACCCAAGGATACAAATTGATGGTAAATTTAGAGGAACAATCCGTTGTGTGTCCAGATGGGACAGTATACACTTTTGAGATCGGTGATTTTGAAAAGTATTGCATGCACAATGGACTTGATGAGATTGGATGGACACTGCAATACGAAGCGGACATAACAGCCTACGAAAACCAAAATCGCTTATAGGGTGGATTTTGAAATAATTATACACTTTCATCCCTGGTAGGTGTGATTTCCTAATCAATGCAGAATACCAAACGCGTATTCTGCCATAGGATAGTGTATAATATATCCTTGACAAAAACACAGGAATTCGTTACACTAAGTCCAATCAATCAACACCGCATACTAATGCGGATTAACTTAGGGTTGTGCGTATGTTATTTTATGTGCTTAAAAGTAGTAGGCACACTCCGTGTGCCGTCAGTCAGTGTTGATTAACAATAATTATGCACACATCTTGGTCAACTAAGAGAGGGAGAAAAATGTTAGCAGAAATACTACAAAGAGAAGGTGTTATTATAATACGTCCAACTGGACGGATGATCGGTGCAGCAAATGTTGAACTCAGACAGCAAATCCAGGAAGAACTTGAGGAATACTTCGACGCACCAAAAGTCATTTTTAACCTTGAAGAAGTTACCCGTATGGATAGTAGCGGTTTAGGAACACTCGTTTCCGTCCATGTAACAATAACGCGAAAAGGAGGACGCACCGCACTCGTCAAAGCCGGCGCACATATCAGAAACCTCCTTGTCCTTGGACGGTTAGCAACCGTATTTGAAAATTATGACAGTGAAGAGGAAGCGATCCTTGAAATGGCTTCCGACAAAAGCTAAGTACTAACATTAACGACTTGTGCTAAATAACTCGCTGCAATATGCGATTTTACATTAGTATATGTTATTATCTACGAACTTCATAAGATTTTATGTTCTTCAGTCCCGTAGGGACGATATGCTTATAGAAAATGGCATTGACTAAATCTTCAGTCCCGTAGGGACGATATGTTTATAGAAAAACGGCATTGACCAAACCTTCAGTCCCGACAAATGCCAAACGCGCATTTGGCGTTGATTTGGTAGGGACGATATGTTTATAGAAAAACGGCATTGCCGTCGCACAAAAAGTGCCACCATATTTTTAGGTTTCACTATATAGAATAGATACGACAAAGGAGTTGTATGGCAAATCAGAACAATCTAACAGCTACTGTCAACGCAGGATATCACAATCGGGATGGGTGTCCTGTTGTCGTTAATGTAGACCATCCCGACATTCACAAGTATGCCAACAAAGATGTTGTCCTAACCGATACAGATACCGGTGACGTTATCGCTGCACAGTGTTTCACAAGTGACGATGGCAAGTCAACTTCTTTGGCATGGATACTGGATAGTCTTAAGGCAGGCACTTCCCGGAGTTATACACTTTCAGAAGGGAGTATTGATGGTGAAGCAGGTGTCAATTTAGATGAAGATTCTGGTACGATTGACATTACGGTCAACGGCAGACCGTTCACTACTTTCAGGTACGCTAAAACACAGTATCGTCCCTATTTCTTTCCCGTCTTAGGACCAAACGGATGTGAAGTTACACGTGGTGAAACAAGCGAGATATCAAAAGACCACGTACATCACCGTTCGCTTTATGTCGCCTATGGTGAAGTCAACGATGTTGATTTATGGGGTGAAGGTAGCAACTGCGGAAAAGTTGTTCATCAAAACTTTACACAGAAACACGGGGGTACCGTTCTTAGTAGAATCTATGCAGACAATACATGGGAAACGAAAGACGGTAAAGTTTTGATGTCAGATAAACAGAATTTTCGCATCTACAATCTACCCGAAGACGGTACCATCTTTGATCTTGATCTGAGCTTTATCGCTTCTGACGGGGATGTCCACTTCGGTGATACCAAGGAGGGTGGTATTATGTGTATCCGTGTGAACCCTTCAATGAACGCATCAGATGGTGGACAGATTGAGAACGCTTTTGGTGGAATCAACGAAGGTGAAACATGGGGTAAACGTGCTAACTGGTGCGATTATTCCGGAGTCGTTGACGGTACAGAAGTCGGAATCGTAGTTTATGATCATATTGTGAATCCACGTTATCCTACATACTGGCACGTTCGCAACTATGGACTCATGGGAAGCAACATTTTCGGTAGCGGAACCTTCGAACGCGATAAATCAAAAGACGGCTCTTATGTCCTTAAAGAGGGTGAACAGATGCATTTTAAATTTCGCGTGCTAATTCACGCGGGGGATGCTACTGAAGGTAACGTGGCACAGAAATATCACGATTTCATCAATCCGCCGCATGTTACGTTTTCCTAAGGACTAAACTACCGGTCATTAAACAGAACTTCGTCACAAGGAGACCAAATACATGGCAATACCTACAATTCATGTCGGCTGCGCACATTTCGCTCACGGACGATTACAAGCACAAGTCAACACAAACGGACTTGAACCCGTAGCATGCGTTGACATCAATCTTGAAGCAGCAAAAAGAGGCGTTGAATCAATCAATGGTGCATCCGAAGATTTGTCAGAATACATCTACACGACAATCACTGAGGCGAAAGATAAGCATCCTGAAGTCGAGGCATGTCTTATCTACGCATCAACTACTGTTCATGCAGAACTGATTGTTGAGAGTCTGAACCTCGGTATGCACACACTCTGCGTCAAACCAATCGCAACGACACAAGCCGAATTCCATGACATCATAAAAGCTCACAAAGCCAACCCCGGAACAATCTTAGTGCAAGGTCAAAACAAGCGATGGAATCCTGCCGCAGCAAAAATGCGGGAATGGCTCCGTGAAGATGGGGGTATCGGTGAAATGTTAGGTGGGGAATGCAGATTCTGGATCCGACAAAATCTCTTTACCGGACCCGACTCCCGACAACCCGATGCTTATGTTGATGGACTTTATTTCCACGCCGGTTGTAGCCATCAACTTGACCAACTCGTTGGGGCAAAAGGACTACCCAAGTACGTTACAGCACAGGTGCATAACCGAAGAGACCCAGCATTAGGACAAATTGACGCATGGGGCACCGCAGGTGGAAACGCATTGATGGAATACCACAACGGCGCACCGTTCACCTATGCAGGTACAAGAGCAGGACACATGGGAGCTTACGGATGGAGCGGAAGCTGGACATTCCACGGAGATGAAGGGGACCTTCGCAGAGATGGAGGACACCTGCAACTCTTCAAAACAGGACAAAACGTTGAAGACCTAACGCTACAAGACCTCCATGGCGGACTGATTGAGGATGATAGACTTCAATTTGATGCTTTCGCCGATGCAATCGCCACAGGTAAAGACCGGGATTGGATACAGGATAGCACACTCGGAACGTGGATACTGATGGAAGCATGCAACGAATCTGCAAGAACCCACGAACGCGTTGATGTTGATGCATTTGCAAAAAAGATGCTGAGTTAATTTGGAGCGTTTAAAATGCAATCACCACACGGTTCAGCCTTCCGACCATCTGTGATGGGCAGCAACGGCATGGTGACATCAGGACACGTGCTTGCATCACAAGCAGGCATACAGACGATGATGGCAGGAGGAAACGCTTTAGATGCCGCAATCGCAACCGCCGCTGCACTCGGCGTTGTTGAACCTGCCGGTTCAGGACTCGGTGGAGACGGATTTATCCTCATCTACTGGGCAGAAACAGGACAAGTCACAGCAGTGAACGGAACAGGACCTGCACCGCGTGCTGCAACACGGGAAGCCTATCTCAAAAGCGGCGGCATTCCGATGAAAGGCATGCGGAGTGTTTCTGTACCGGGACTTCTTGACGCTTGGTTACTTGCACACGAACGTTTTGGAACACTAAAGTTAGAAGAAGTTTTCGCACCAGCAATCTCTCTCTGTAAAGAAGGTTTTCCTGTGAGCCATAGACTCGCAGGCGGACTTAAGGGTGAGAACTCTCGGTTCGCTGCTGAACCAGACAGCCGCGCTATTTTCACACAAAATGGTGAACCGATCCCCGCAGGTCAACTCCTCTCAAATCCAAATCTTGGAAAAACCCTCAGCACAATAGCAAAAGATGGAAGGGATGCATTCTACAAAGGCTACATTGCCAAAACTATCGCAGAGATTAGCAGTGCCTATGATGGACTGTTA
The DNA here is from genome assembly GCA_012267415.1 of Candidatus Poribacteria bacterium. Classification (GTDB taxonomy): domain Bacteria; phylum Poribacteria; class WGA-4E; order WGA-4E; family WGA-3G; genus MSPOR6. The sequence continues at coordinate 78,839 of JAAXGN010000044.1, forward strand.
ACCTACGAAGACCTCGCAAACTACAATGCACATTGGGATGAACCAATACACGTTAACTACCGAGGCTACGAAGTCTATGAAATGCCGCCAAACTCAAGCGGACATATCCTATTGCAAGAACTGAACGTCGTAGAACTGTTTGATCTGCAAACATTAGGATGCAACACAGCAGAAAGTATACATCTGATGGTAGAAGCGAAAAAACTCGCTTTCGCTGACAGAGAAAAATATATGGCTGACCCCAATTGGGTAGATGTTCCAATAGAAGGCATGCTCTCAAAATCTTATGCTGCTGAACAAGCAAAACGTATTGATTTGGAAAAGGCTGCCGTTGATGTCCCTGCGGGTGGACCCGAATCACACGAAGATACCACATGTTTCTGCACCGCTGACAGTGCAGGAAACCTTGTCTGTATACTACAGAGCATCCAATCCGGTTTCGGTTCCGGTTTAGTAGCGGGTGATACCGGTATATTATTAAACAACCGAATGACCTATTGGCATCTTGAAGAAAACCATCCAAACTGTCTAATGCCGAGTAAACGTGTCCGTCACACAATGAATCCCGTCATCGTATTAAAGGATGGCAAACCTGTGTTAGCATGCGGAACACCGGGTGCAGATACACAAGTCCAAACGAATCTGCAATTAGTTACCCATGTCCTTGATTTTGGGATGACACCACAAGAAGCCGTCTCAGCACCACGTTGGCGAAGTCTACAAAATCCAATGGAATCAACTATACCGCATACTTGTTCAAATAATCTACAGTTAGAGAATAGATTCTCTACCGATACAATAGAGGGATTAGCAGCAAAGGGACATGAAATCCAGAATGTCGGTGATTGGGGTGGACCCGGCAGCGCACAGATGATTACAGTTCATCCAGAGTCAGCCGCACTTATCGGCGGATCCGATCCACGAACGGATGGATACGCAGTAACCTTTTAGACAAGTTAAGGTCATTTATGTAAATAAGTTTTTTAAATATATTCTGTAGGTGACAGATGCTAAAAGCGCATTCAGCGTTGATTCACAGATCAAATGTAAAGTTAATTGTAGAATCCACTATAAATCATTTGGTTATAAACCATCGGAGGTTAATTATGTATAGTAAAACTGTAAGATCTCTAATATACACGGTCCTTATGATAACCTTTTGTCTTGCAGCATCAACGAGTTGGGGTGTTGATACTGTTCTATTTGAAGAAGATTTTGAGGCAGTGACACTTGCAAATAGCATACAAGAAGCAGTGAAAGGCGTTGAAGTTTGGTCGGGCACGCCACCTGAAGGTTGGGAAATTACGAACGAAAACCCCGAAGACCTCGGCATGCCTGAATGGCGAACATGGGCAATTGTTGACTTTGCATGGTGGACACAAACTGCAGGAGACCAAGAACGCAGTCAGTTCACTATGCAACAGAATGACGGTAAAGGCATAGGCAAAGGAGCTGTCGCGGACCCTGATGAATGGGATGATTGGGAAGTAAACGGCAAACCTGAGGCTAAAAGCGCATGGAATGGACACTTAATTACACCTCCCATTAATATCAAAGGTGCAGCCGCAGAGTCACTTGTTTTAACATTGGATTCCAGTTGGCGACCTGAAGATACACAAACTGCTGAGATAACTGTGAGTTTTGACGGCGGTAAGGAAGAACGCATCTTATTGTTTGAGAGTTCCGGTGTACAGACCCTTGTCACTATTCCTACTTTAAAGAAAAATGAGGAAAAATTAAACGATTTAGAACAAGTAAACGAAACTTTAGAAATCCCAATCAACAATCCAGCAGATGCGACTAAGATGGTTGTTAGTTTTGGTGTCATTGATGCACGGAATGATTGGTGGTGGGCGATAGATAACATCAAACTCATAAGCACTGCATTTGATGTAGAACCAAAAGGCAAATTAACTTTGAAATGGGGAGAAATAAAGGGTTTACAATAAACCATTTTAACTGAATTGTGAGCGATTTAGCACCGCCTACAATTTGGCAAAAAATCTAAAGAAATATGAAAATATTAGTCACTGGCGGCACAGGTCGCATCGGATCAAATCTTACCAAAAAACTATTAGAAAAAGGACACGAAATCCGTTGTTTCACATATCCCGGCGATACAAATCGCGTTGATAGGTGGAAAGGTAATGAAAACGTTGAAACCTTCCTCGGCGACCTCCGCGAATATGATGATGTCAAAAAAGCAGTTGAAGGTGTTGATGCGATTTATCACATCGCAGCAGCCTTCGGCGGTCCATTTAATAACCGAGAATACTTGGCAATCAACGGGATGGGAACGCTCAATATATTAGAATGTGTCCGGGAATTCAACAAAGATATTCACCGCCTCGTCTATGCCTGCACCGAAGCCATCTATTGGGAACTTACAGAAAAAGGACGACTCTTCAATCAACCCATTACCGAGGATATGGTCGCAAAATATCACCACATGCCATATTTCCTTACGAAATGGATAGGTGAGGAACTTTGTATGACATATCACCACCAGTACGGTGTGCCATCAACAGTGTTCCGCTTTGCAACTGTCATTGAACCGAGTGAATTCCTCAATGACGATGCACTACCAAAATTCTTCGTATTTAGTCCTATCTATAACCGTTACAAAAATTATAAAGGCGACGATCCCAACGAATTAGACACCGCAGAAGCAGTCATAAAAGCATGGGATGGAGAAGAAAAATTCATACTCAAACGCAATCCCGACGGACGTGCATATAAAGAGCATTTTGCGGATATCCGCGACATCGTTCAAGGATTAGTATTAGGTATAGAAAAGGATGCAGCAGTCGGTCAAGAGTTCACACTTGGCGGAAATGGTGTCTTTGACTATGAAAAGATAATACCTTATCTCAGCAAACGCTTTCAGATGGATTACGTTGACATCAAACTAACGAACTCAAACTATTTTGAATTTGATCTCACTAAAATCAAAACTATGCTCGGTTTTGAACCGCAACATGACATAGCAAGCATAATTGATGCAGCAGAAGCAATGAAACGCGGTGAAGATGTCGGAATTATTCCAACCGGCGTAAGATGGGGATAATGACAAATAGTAGTAGGCATTCTCCGAGTGCCGTCTCTTTTGATAGTAGTAGACGCTCTCCGAGTGCCGTCTCTACCGACAAAAAAATAAAAAATATTTACACACCCATAATTTTCCTTGAAATTCACACTGTTATCGGTTACACTTAAAAAATAAAACATACATTGACCTTAGGTAATCAGCACTATAGGAGATTTACAATGCAAAATAAACCTTGGAAAATATACCAAAATTGCGCGATTTTCATTACACTCGCTCTTCTAATTGTAGGTTGTGCAACAGTCACTTCAATCAAAACAACAGATACTTATGTCCCATCCAGCACAAAACACTTAGACAGACACATCGACGCTGTGCTAAAACAGGAAGGACTTAAGCCTTCACGACAGACAGATGACGCAGCATTTTTAAGACGTATCCATTTAGATATGACGGGAGTAATTCCGTCCCCTGAACAGGTATTAGACTTTGTGAATGATGGTTCAAAAAACAAACGGTCCAAGAAAATAGATGAACTGCTTAGCAGTAAAGAATATGTTGATTACTGGACACGCTTGTGGGTGAATTGGTTAATCGGAAGACGTGATGTCGGTGATGATCGACGCATCGGTCTAACGGGTTGGGTAAAAGACGCACTTGAAACAGATATGCCTTACGACCAGTTTGTCAGTGAACTCGTCGCTGCTGATGGAGAATTACAGGATAATCCTGCCGCAAACTATGTTCTCCGTTATGAAAGATCACCTGTCTTCTTAACATCTCACTCCTCTCGACTATTTCTCGGTCTTTCAATGCAATGCGCCGAATGTCATGATCATAAGACAGAAGCATGGTTACAAGAGGATTTTTACGGAGTTGCTGCATTCTTCACAGGAATCAGAAGTGAAGAAAAGGGTTACCTCACGGATATGGAGGGAAACAGGACCGAGATGGAGAATTACCTCATTACGGATTCTCCAGAAATGCAAAGAGCTACCTACATGTTTGATGGTAACAGCGAATCTGTACCACCTCGATTCCTTGATGGGATGGAATATAAAGGTGCAAACACCAAAAAACGCCACGCTCTCGCTGAATGGATGACCGCTAATGAAAATCCATACTTTAGCAAAGCCATCGTCAACCGTATATGGAAACATTTCATGGGACGTGCTTTTGTAGAACCCCTTGATGGCTTCGGTGAAGAATATCCGCCAACGAATCCCAAATTATTAGAGTGGTTAGCTGAAGATTTCGTCATTCATGGCTATGACCTAAAACAACTCATGAGGACAATTCTACATTCAAAAGCGTATCAACGCAGTTCAGAAACAAATAAAAGTAACGAAGATGATGAGATATATTACTCACACGCATATATGAAACCGCTAAGTGCTGAGCAGTTCTTTTATTCTATGTTACAAGCAACAGGATTTGAACGACTCCAAAATCGGAAAGACCCTGGACAGGTTGAGAATATGAAACGGGAACACCTCAGAAAATTCCTTTTCCTGCTTGATAACGGTGAAATGGAAGAAATTGAAGCATTTAACGGAACTGTCCCACAAGCACTTATGATGATAAATGGTGGTCTTGTTAACGACAGCGCAGACCACAAAGAACGTGGTAGTTTTGTCAACTATGTCCTTGATAACTGGAGAGATACGATTGATAGAGTTCAGTTCATCTATCTGACTGTTCTATCAAGAAAACCGACCAGCAAAGAACAAACCTATTTCCAACGGTATTTAGAACGAAGTCTCTACACTGACAAAGACTTAGCTTATGAGGACCTCTACTGGGTACTACTTAACTCAGCGGAATTCTCATTAAATCATTAACTAGTGGTAAGTGCAGTTTTCTAACCGCACTAAATCTAATAGGACTTACGCATTCCCCTCTGATAAGGGGGGTTAGGGGGGTTAAAAAGTCGTTATTTCAATGATATATTATTGATTTAACTCCTAAGTCCCCTTATCAGGGGGACTTTAAGAGAAACTGTGTAAGTCCTGTCAAAATCCGATTCACGCGCAATGAATCGCATTGAAAAGGAGTGCATTCAAATGAAAAAGTCTATTATGTTTGTCCTCTTATGTTGCTTTACCTTTGGTCTGACGACAGCAGCAATGTCCCAGCTCTACTTTGAGGATAATTTTGATAATCCAAGCAAATCTGAAGATAAATGGGTTCCCTTATGGGGAACATGGGAATTTAAAGACAAGGAATACCATCAACTCAAAAATGATTCAAACTGTATGAGTATCGTTGCGGATGATTATTGGGATGAAGAGTGGAATGATTACACCTACGAGGTTAGAGGTAATAAGATCTCTGGTGCTGAAGGATTTCTAATCATGTTTCGCCTCCAAGGCCTGATGAATCCGCGTGGAAAAGTACTTGAAGATCATCCTCCCCGAATGCAAAAGCAAGCGCAGTTAGAATATTGGTGGAACCTTGGTGGTTGGGGTAACAGCCGATCCCAAATAGAAACGTGGGGAGTCTCTAAAGCAGGGGCAAACAGCACTCACACCATAGATACTGGTGATTGGTACGACATCAAGATTATCAATACACCTACTGGTTACACGCTTATTATCAACGACGAAGAATTACCTAAAATAAATGACAATTCCAGAGACGGTGTCGGACGAATTGGACTTGGGACATGGAGTACCTTGGCAAAATACGAGGATGTCCTCGTATACGGTCCCGATGGACCCTTACCTGTTAATCCCAAAGGTAAGGTCGCAACTGCATGGGGATTTCTTAAGGCTGGAAGATAAAGTATTCGTTTTAGAGTAAAGTGAATAGCTAATGAGACATTTCGCCGTTTGTGAAGAACACCCATCGTAGGGGCGAGGTCTCCTCGCTCGTTGTGATGTGTTTCATGAGTTCTAAAGTTCACTATATATATATTCGGGGTAGAGTCATCTCAGATGATTCTACCCTCTTTCTATAACTTCCGTAGCACATTCATTGATCTCTAAACGCTATTGAATCAAGTAGTATTATTCTCCAGCGAATACGCACGATTCCCACCAGGACCACCACCAATTGCCCACGTCCCACGGAACAATGACTGTCGTTTCTGCGGCATCGTCTCTATAACCTCATGGCTAAGATTCAACCGATGCCACTGTGCCCAAATAGAATTATAGCAATTAAAGACAGCACAACGCGGATTGTCAGGGTTCGTCCAGTCATTCGCAGCATGCACAAGACTCTCCGTGAATATAACTACAGAACCCGGTGGACAACTATAATCCTCCATCGTTTCGCGCATGCTATTTTCCCACGGCGACTCACCGATATTCGGACGAAACGGGTCAGGACCCCCATAGTTGAAATGTGCTTTATGTGATCCACTAAGGAAAGACGTGCCACCTTGTCCCTTCCTCACCTCTTCAAGTTCCCATACTACGCGTGTCAGTCCAGCGAAGATCTTTCCACCAGCAACCTGATATCGCATCGCATTTGCCTGTTGCGGTGGACGCACGACGTGTGGTAAACCGTTGTCACCACGCGACAACTTACTCCAACCCGGTTCTCGGACAGTCGTAAATGACCCTTCACACCGAAAACCGTAGCAATCTTCATGCACAAAAGGATTTTCCGAAAGTACTTCATTGAGTATCCCAACTATTGCCGGATGATCAAGCAGGTTCTGTAACGCACCTTGATAACTCTGTCTTGCTCCCGCGTATACTTCTGTCTTCATCTCTTCTATTTCCGAATCAGACAAAATTGATGGCAACAGAATCCAACCGCGAAGATCAAAGAAAAACTTCTGTTCTTCAGTCATCGGTACGGGTGCATCATTTAACGTTTCATTTGACATTTATATCTCCTTCAATAGTCTTAAGGTTATTTCGTAGCGTTATCCAACGAATACTGGCGATTTCCACCAGGACCACCGCCGATTGCCCACGTTCCACGGAATAAGGATTGCCGTTTCGACGGCATCTTCTCTATTATTTCATGACTTAGATTCAACCGAAACCATTGTGCCCAGATTGAGTTGTAACAATTGAATACAGCACATCTCGGATTATCAGGGTTTGTCCAGTTGTTCGTAGCATGTATAACACTCTCGGTGAAAATTAGTACTGACCCAGCTGGACAACTATAGTCCTCCATCACACCCTTAATTTTATCCTCCCAAGGCGATTCACTAATATTTGGTCGGTTTGGGTCCGGTCCACCATAGTTGAAATGTGCCTTGTGAGACCCACTTAGAAAAGTAGTTCCTCCCTGTCCAGCTTTTACCTCTTCAAGTTCCCAGATTACACGTGTGAGTCCTGCGAATATTTTTCCACCTGCCACCTGATACCGCATCGCATTTGCTTGTTGTGGAGGTCGCACGACATGCGGTACGGCAGTACCTCTATCAGAATAGGTACTCCAGCCAGGTTTCCTGACCGTCGTAATCGAATTCTCACATCGAAAACCGTAGCAATCCTCAAAGATGAATCGTTCATCAGCAAGGATTTCATTTAGTATACCTACGAGAGAAGGATGATCAAGTAAATTTTGGAGTGCCCCCTCGTAGCTATGTCTTGCCCCTGCATAGACTTCCGCTTTCATCTCTTCGATTTCCGTTTCTGACAAAACTGATGGTAATAAGAGCCAACCGCGTAGATCAAAGAAAAACTTCTGTTCAGGTGTCATTTGTTTTTCATTTAGTGACAATGGCATTGGTTCATTAGAATTACGTACTTCTTGCATAGTGGTAAAATCCTTATAACGCCTGTTCCAATCCAGGCAAAAAATAGTCCTTAACAACAACCTCCCAACTCATACGAGAGGCAATTTCATAACCTTCCTTTATCATATCCTCAACATCGCGCGGTTTTCTTGGGAGACGTCCAAGCAGTTTTGCCGCGATGTCTTTACTGTTTTCTACTTCAATCTGTGTGCGTTCTACTAACCCAATATTCAGCACATTTTCTAACGACTTCGGAGAGGAATTCAGATGTGTATAATCGGCAATAACAACGTTTGGCACTTCACGACTGTCTGTTGCATGTTTGATAAAACCGCAGCATCCACACACATTACTTATAACACAGATTGCGCCGAAACTCAGCGGCTCCACCTGCGCAATACCGAAAGGTTCATATATGGATTGACCAAATTCCGCATCACTCCCCTTACGGATATCCATAAACTCCATCTCAATCGGCATTCGCGTTCCACAAGAGGCTTGATCCCATCCGAACTGATTGACAAAAACGACCTTTATCGCTTTAGATTGCAGATTGAACGCAGAGACGCCATTATTCAGGTCTATCTCAGCACCAACCAAATCAGGATAACCGATTTTATGATGGACGGGCCAACCGTATTCACGCTCCATCTCATGAATGTCTTCATGTGCACGACCAGATGCAATTTCTGTCGAAAGAATAAAAAGGACAGCTGTCTTATCGTTGGAGGCAAGGAGAGAATCTAAATGGGTTAGCACTTGTAAATCTCGCCACAATCCTTTGCTCTTAACGAGACGTGTCACATGCGTAAAGATATAATCGGGACGATAGTCAAGAAGCGTTTGTGAATACTTTTGCAGCCGTGCTTTTGACTCTAATTTTTCTTCTAAACGCAATTCAAATGCAGGGATGCCATTATAAACAAGGTTAATAGGAAACGCTTCGAACGGGTGTGCTAAAAAGCGGAGTTCATCTACCACAAGATCACCAACAGCAAAGATCGTATCACATAGATGTGCCTTGTCAATCAGAGCATGCTTGTAATACCAGAACGGATCACCGAATACATCTCCAATCAACATGTTTTGTGATTTTGCCATATCTAAAGCATTGTAAAAGCGAACATCGTGACCGGTATGTCCCTCTACGATGGGACGGATTGTTGCCACTTCATGCGCGTAAAATACGGTCCGCATATTGGCAGCAGTATTGCCATTTTTACGTTCAATATGCGTTTTCAGCGCAAGCGGCATCCCCATAAATTCATGGGATATAATATAAACGGGAGTTTTTGTTTCTTCACCAATTAACACTTGCAGGGCATGATATGCAGGTTCAGCAAGACGCACATACTCCTCATATTCCCATTCACTTTCATAACGCGCTGAATCAATACTAAAATGTTCGTAGAGCTCCCATTTGAACTTCCCAGTCAGGTCTTCATTACTGTTAGCAACATTGACTAATATCACATCGGTTAGTGTCGTGATATTGTGCTCTCTATTTTCAAACCGTCGCTGTCCGTAGACAAGTTCAACGTGATATGTCGTTTCAATATCGCTGAGTGCCGATGCGTGTGGTGTCTCTTTTATACCCGCTGCTGCATGATACAGCACAGAGTCTAATGCGCCTAAATCTGCACCAGAAAAAAGCGGACCGACGAGAAACGTACGTTGAATTGCTTCATTGTAGCTGCGTGTTGTCAGCAATCCTTCTAAAACTGCGCCTATTCCACCCATTTTCTGAATAGCTTCGTGTGTGGCGTGAACAACAATACTCAAGACTTAACTCCGTATATAATATAAGGTTGAATGCCATAAAATAGCATGTAAAAGCCAAAAGTGTCAAGATGTTTTGTTATTAGGTAAGACATTCAATTGTTGATTAATTGTCCATCTTCAGGCATTAGTATCTTCTGTGAATCAACGCCAAATGCGCGCGTATGGAATTCAACGGGGGTTTGGACCTACAGCGAGATGAGCGATGTGCCATATTCGGTATCATAAATCTGTTAGAAGTTTTCTGATGTGATTTCCCGTATTCCCATCCCACAGATGGATTTCACCCATCCCAGCAGTTACAATTGTCATTCCATCCGGACTGTACAGCACGAAGGGGCCGGGACCTGCATATGTTTTAAGTTCTCCTATGAGCATTCGGATGTGTTCTCCCGTGTCCACATTCCACAGATGTATGGCAAAAGGACCTCCAGTTACGATAGTCTTTCCATCAGGACTGAACGCCATACTATGAACAGGTCCTATGCTATTCCTGATATCCTGACGATCTATAAGCACGCGCAATGCCTTACCGGTGTCTACATCGAATAAGGAGAGAGTATCATTAAGTTTGTCTGTAGTTTGCATGGCATAGGTCTTTCCATCTGGACTGAATGCTACAGTTCTGAGACGCATTGCATGATTTGTATGTGTCCGGATATGTTTTCCCGTTTTTGCATCCCACAGATGAACATTCTCACTCCAAGTTGCAGTTGCGAGTGTTTTCCCATCATGACTAAACACCAAAGTGCTGAAACGCCCCGGCATATGTCCAGTGAGAGTGTGTAGGAGTCTGCCTGTGTGCACATCCAATAGATTGATCGTACCGTCGACAAAATCGCTTGTTGCTACTATCTTGCTGTCAGGACTAAATTCGATCTGAAACATGCCTGATCTAAGGATGTCTTTGTAAGGCGGAATTTGTCCACTTGCGCTTTCATTTAATAGCGTAATGGTATTAAATCTCCCCGCACTTGCGAGCATCGTTCCATCTGGACTAAATGCTACGCTCCATGCTCTCTTTGGATGGTCCGTAAGCAAAACTGGTTTCTCAATTGTCCATGTTTTGTAGAGTAATACGCCATTGTTTGAACACGCTACTACAAGGTGTTTACCGTCTGGTGAATAATCTATGTCCCGGATCCTTAGCGAACCATTTCCTGTGTGTGCTTTTAGATTATCGGGTGACTCCCCTTGCTGCGGATCTTCTTGAGCGGAGGGGTTGGTTGAGAATGTGATTATGACGATTAGTGTTATCAAAGTTGAATACAGCATGTTTCTCATCACTCATTTTCCTCTTTGCTTTGCACATGATTTGTTATATTATGTTGATTCTATTGTATTTTGGATTATATGTCAAGTAGACATCTTCAAACTTGCAAAGCACAACTTCATTTAGTTTTCAATAATTCCGAAGCAATTTTTATAATCGTTATCGTTAGTTCTTCGTAGGAACGGGTCATGAAGATTAAGTTATTATGGTGGATTATGGAATCATTTATACATTATCAATACTACCCAGGCCGGTAGGTGCGATATCCTTATCGCACCGGGACCTACGTGAAGACCTACTATGAAACTGTTTAGGGCAAATCCGGTGCGATTAGGAAATCGCACCTACCGGGGAGTGGAAATGTGTAATTATTTTCATATTTCACCATAATTGGGTAATACGCGGGCGGGGGAAACCCCGCCCCTACGAAACCTTACTCCTACGATGAGTCATATCAGTAGAATTACCTGATTATTTATTTAACTTCATCTCCCGTCCGATTGGAAACTAAATAACCCTGGCATTTCCACTATAATGCTTGACACATCACTCTTATGCAAGTATAATTACTCCTAAGAACTAACTTCACACATCATACAATCTCGGAGGAACAATATGCTTGAAGAAATCGGCACAACTGCCGGCGAAATATGGCACTATCTGGAAAAACATGATGAAGCGTCTGTAGGAAAATTGACGCAGGAACTCAAGAAAACTGAACGCATGGTACTACTCGGTATCGGTTGGTTAGCACGCGAAGGAAAATTAAAAACTGAAAAAAGAAACCGAGCAACCTATTTTATGCTGAATACCGCATCCGCCTCTGATATTGAGGAGCATGCCGCATAATGAAGCCTCTTCGCCAAATATCAGTTGTGCCAACTTTACCAGAAAACCTTGAACCGCTCAGAGAATTGACACTAAACCTATGGTGGACATGGAATAACGAAGCGTTAAGCCTATTTCGTCACCTTGACTCAGAACTTTGGGAACAGACCTATCATAATCCCATTGCTATGCTTGGACAGATTTCACAGGAAAAACTGGAGACTGCTTCAAACAACGATGTTTTCTTGGCACATCTAAATGTAATTCACAATCAATTCAAATCCTATCTGAATTCACCTTCATGGTTCGAAAACTATTCAGACGACAACACCCTTGATAACCTGAAAATCGCATATTTTTCTATGGAATTCGGCTTGACTGAATGTATGCCGCTCTATTCCGGGGGTTTAGGCGTTTTGGCAGGTGATCATCTGAAATCCACAAGTTATTTAGGACTCCCTTTTGTCAGTGTTGGTCTACTATATCAGCACGGTTATTTTCGCCAAACATTAACTTCAGACGGTTGGCAAATGGCAGATTACCCGACAAATGACTTTTACAATATGCCCATTTCACCGGAGCAGGACTCCGATGGAAATCAGCTTCTGGTTGAAGTAGAATATCCCGAAGGTAAAGCGTTCGCAAAAATTTGGCGGGCGCAGGTAGGAAGAGTGCCACTGTATCTATTAGATACGAATATCCCAGAGAATGAAAATGCAGAACTCCGTGAAATAACTGACTATCTCTATGGCGGTGATAAACGCATGCGAATCAAACAGGAGATACTACTCGGAATCGGTGGATACCGGGCTTTAGCGAAACTCGGTATTCATCCTACAGTCTGCCACATGAACGAAGGGCACGCAGCGTTCTTAGCTCTGGAACGTATAAGACAACTGATGGATAATACGGGTATCGGTTTCGATGAAGCATGTGAAGCAACTGCCGCAGGAAATATCTTTACGACACATACACCTGTTCCTGCCGGGATTGATTGGTTTCCACCTGAATTAGTAGAACACTATTTTAGTAGATACTATAACACACTCGGAATTTCTGAAGAAAAGTTCCTCGGTATAGGTAGGAAAAACCCAACAGACAGTAACAGTGAATTCAGTCCGGCGTTAGTTGCATTGAGATTAGCAACAATGTCAAACGGTGTCAGCCAATTACACGGACGTGTTTCACGCGACATGTGGAAAAGTCTATGGCACAACTTGCCGACGCACGAAGTTCCCATTCAAGCGATAACGAATGGTATACATACACGTTCGTGGGTTTCTGAAGATATGCAGAGCCTATTTGACAGGTATCTCGGTCCTAAATGGATCGTTGATCTCACGAACCAAGATGTCTGGACACAGATTTCACAGATACCAGACACGGAGTTGTGGCGGACACATGAACGAAGACGGGAACGACTCATCGCCTTCGCTCTTAATCGACACAAGCAATTACGACAAAAGCATTCTGACCAAAGTCCGATAATTCGAGACAAACCTTCAGTGCATAGTACACCGCACAAGATACTAAATCCTGAAGCGTTGACAATCGGCTTTGCGCGCCGCTTTGCTACATACAAACGCGCAACATTACTCTTTAATGACCTCGACAGACTCGCACAAATTCTTAACGATCCTGATCGACCTGTCCAACTTATCTTTGCTGGCAAAGCACACCCCCATGACCATGAGGGAAAGGTATTTATACAGAGAATTAATCGTATCGCCGCTGAACCACGTTTCCAACACAAAATCCTTTTTGTCGAAAATTACGATATCTGTGTCGGACGATACCTCGTAGAAGGTGTTGATGTTTGGCTCAATACACCGCTACCACCAAATGAAGCAAGCGGCACAAGTGGGATGAAGGCAGCAGCAAACGGTGCTCTTAACCTCAGCATGGCTGATGGATGGTGGGCAGAAGCGCAACACCTCGACGGCGGATGGACAATTGAAACCACTCCTGAACCGGATGACCCTAAATCCGTAGATAAAGCACACGCCAATGCTATTTACGAACTGCTTGAAAAGGAGATTGTACCCCTGTTTTACGATCGACATCCCGTAGATGATATACCCTACGGATGGGTCACGAGAATGAAAACAGCCATGCAGAACCTTGCACCTGTGTTCAATACAAAACGAATGGTCGCAGAATATGCTGAACGACTCTACTTTCCCGCACACAGAAGATGGCAGAAACTAAATCAGAATAACGCACGCAAAGGAATCGCTCTCGCAAACTGGAAAGCAAACATCCGTAAACATTGGAGAAATCTGAGAATTGAGGAACGGATTGTTAATGAACAGAAGAATAAAAATCCAAGAAGTATCCCATCTCTTTCTGTAGGTGAGACAACTACAGTTCAGGCTGTCGTTCACACACATACCTTGTTCCCGACTGAACTTTCTGTCCAAATATACCACGGCTTATTAGATGCAGCAGGTGAAATCATAAACGGAAATACAACACAGATGGCGTATCGAGAAGACCTTGGCGATGGAAAATATCTTTTTGAAGGAACACTCACTTTGAGCAATACAGGACTGCACGGATACACTTTACGTGTATTACCATTTCATGAGGATTTACAATCCAACTATGAACTCGGTCTTATAACATGGGTTTAATTCCTTTTTTAACGTTGCCTATAGTCATTTTTGAATGTATAATTATAAAATGATTAACATGCAATTATAGTCAACTATTGATTTAACGATACATTTTGACTTGTAGGAGGGAACTCCGATTCCCGACTATCAAAGCGTTCAGTCGGGAATCGGAGTTCCCTCCTACAAGGTCTATGTATTATTATTTTCAATGTTTGCAATATAACGACATATTATATACTACCATGAAAAGAAAAGCAGATATCTCACGCGAAACCAAAGAGACGCAAATACAGCTCAGTCTAAACCTTGACGGAGACGGCACTTCAAAGATCAACACAGGGGTCGGATTTCTCGACCACATGTTAGAACTCTTTGCAAAACACGGATTCTTTGATCTGGAAATTCAAGCAAAGGGTGATCTGCATGTAGATGCACATCACACGACTGAAGATGTCGGTATTTGTCTTGGAAAAGCATTTCATAACGCAGTAGGTGATAAATCCGGTATGCTACGTTTCGGTAGTTTCACTGTGCCTATGTATGAAGCACTTGCCAAAGTTGATCTGGATATCTGCGGACGTCCTTTTCTTCACTATGACGCGCCAGTTATGGTAGGTAGAATTGGAGAATTTGATACTGAATTGGCAGAGGAATTCTTCCACGGATTTGTCAACCACAGCGGAACAACACTGCACATCAATGTGTCTTATGGAACCAATCAACACCATATTATTGAAGCGATATTTAAAGCCGTCGCAAAAGCGTTAGATATTGCTACCCGTCTTGATGATCAAATTACCGGTGTGTTATCAACTAAAGGGAGTTTGTAGTAACGTGAGTTTGATAAAGCAGGATGTTGCATTTGTTGTAGGGGCGAGGTCCCCTCGCCCGTAGGGATTAGGAAACCTAACCCCTACGAAATTTGCTTTTAAGTTTAGAATTTGCTATATATCAAACTCACGTTATAGAACGGAGGAGACCTATATGAGTACAGAGAACGTTATTGCAGTTATTTTAGGTGGCGGTCGTGGTGCCCGCCTGTTCCCCTTAACGCGCGATCGCGCTAAGCCGAGTGTACCAATCGCAGGAAAATTTAGGTTAGTTGACATCCCAATTAGCAACTGTCTTCATTCAGGATTAGACCGCATTTATGTTCTCACCCAATTCAATTCTGTTTCCCTAAATAGACACATTGCACAAGCATACCGCTTTGATTCATATCGGCGCGGGTTCGTTCAAATATTGGCTGCACAACAGACACTCATGGGAGATGAATGGTATCAAGGCACCGCAGATGCTGTCAAACACAATCAACCCTATATCCTAAATCCACGTTTTCCAGATGAATATATACTCATACTGGCAGGTGACCATCTATACCGGATGGATTATCGCAAAATGTTAGCTGTTCATATTGATACAAAAGCCGATATAACGGTTTCTGTAATACCAGTCTCAAAGGAAGTCACCAGCGGACTCGGTATCCTGCAGGCTGATGCAAAGGGACGAATCACGGATTTTGTCGAAAAACCACAAACCGAAGAGGAATTGCAGAAGTTACGCGTAGAACCTGACGTCTTTACATCACGCGGAATTGAACCGAAGGGGAGAGAATATATCGCTTCCATGGGAATATATATCTTTAACCGCAACGTCATACGAGAAGTTCTACAAGACGATACAAATGTAGACTTTGGTAGGGACATTATTCCGAAAAGTATAGCAAAACGGACAGTCTCCGCCTACTTTTTCGATGGGTATTGGGAAGATATTGGAACAATACGATCCTTTTATTCAGCAAATATCGCACTGACTGATGTCTCCCCTGAATTCAATTTCTATGATGAACAAGCACCTATCTATACCAACCGGAGACATCTACCAAGTACAAAAGTAAATAGCAGCAGCATCCGTTCCTCTATTCTCGCAGAAGGTTCTATCATTGACGATTCAGAGTTAGATAGGACGATTGTCGGTATACGAAGTATCATCTCTAACGGAAGTCGCGTCTACCAGTCCGTACTTATGGGGGCGGATTTCTATGAATCAGATTCATTACAATCAGAAAATGCTAAAGTAGGTATCCCAAACGTTGGAATTGGTGAGAAATGCTTGATTCAAAACGCAATTATTGACAAAAATGCCAGAATTGGAGATAATGCTGTCATCGCTAACACAAAAAACCTTGACAATTATGATGCTGATAACTATTATATTCGTGATGGGATAGTAATTGTTCCAAAGGATGCTACTATTCCACCGGATACAGTCATCTAATAAATAGAAATATCTAACCTGGATTATAATATTCCTGAGTATACTGCCTATACGCAAAGGAGCATTTAGCATGTATAAAATTATGACTTTACTCTTATTCACCTTCTTGGTATTATCTCCGCAGATTATGGCTCTTGATACTGATGGACTGGTCGGAGCATGGTTAATGGATGAGAGTAATGGAAACACCGTCTCCGATTCATCGGGGAACGGTTTAGATGGGAAATTCGCACAAGGCAATCCAAGCTGGGTTAAAGGAAAATTCGGAAACGGCTTAGAATTCGGCGGATCAGATATGGTAACCGTTGACGATGATGCTGCCCTTGACCTTACTTCCTTTACGCTATCCGCATGGGTTAATATTCCAAAAATATCCGGTCCGTGGCAGATAATTGCCTCAAAGGAGAATCGAAACCCGACAGGACGAAACTACGGAATGTTTGCACATACTAACACAGGCGTAGTCCACTACTCCTTCACAACAGGAGGTTGGAAGTCTTTTGACGCAAAAACCGTCATTACTGATGGGAAATGGCATCATGTCGTCGCAACTTATGAAAACCCGAATTTCAAACTCTACTTAGACGGAACAGTAGATGCTGAACAAGCACCAGGCACTGACCCTGACAACCATGACAATTTCCTATTTATCGGCGGATGCAACATAGGAAACTATTGGATGACCGGTGTCATTGATGAAGTTGTCCTCTATGATAGAGCACTTGATGAAACTGAAATTAATGACCTAATGGATAAGGGAATTGAGAGTGCTTTAGATATAAAACCGGGCGGAAAACTGGTAACAACATGGAGCCATATTAAATCACGTTCTGCTCGGTAGTGTCAAACCATAACATAACGTGAGTTTGATAAATGTAGCGCAAACTTTCCAGTTTGCAAAATTAAACGATAGTTCTTCTATCGCGATCAATATAAAGGAGAATATTGATGTATAAATTGGCTTTGATATTAATTCTAACCCTTCTTGCCTTCTCACCGAATCTCATGGCAGTCACAACCGAAGGTCTCGTGGGTGCTTGGTTGCTTGATGATGGTACAGGAACTACAGTTGCAGATTCATCAGGGAATAAATTAGATGGTGAAGTTTCACTCGGTACGCCAGCATGGGTTGAAGGTAAATTCGACGGCGCATTGGAATTTGGTGGATCGGACATGGTAACCATTCCTGACAATGATGCACTTGACCTAACCTCCTTCACAATTGCTGCATGGATTAAGAGTCCAGCGACAACAGGAAGATGGCATGTGATTGCTGCAAAAGAAGCGCGAAATCCAACTGGTAGAAACTATGGGATATTTGGACACGTTAACAACGGTTCAATCCATTACTCTTTCACATCTAGCGGATGGAAATCTTTTGATGCACCAACCAATGTTA
Organism: Candidatus Poribacteria bacterium; assembly: GCA_012267415.1. Lineage (GTDB taxonomy): Bacteria > Poribacteria > WGA-4E > WGA-4E > WGA-3G > MSPOR6. The sequence continues at coordinate 96,761 of JAAXGN010000044.1, forward strand.
CTGATGGCGCATGGCATCACGTGGCTGCAACCTATGAAAGACCGAATTTCAGACTCTACATAGATGGCGAACTTGATGCTCAACAAGCTCCTGATGCTGTTCCAGAGAGTAATGACAGTCCCCTCTATATCGGTGGATGCGATATCGGAAACTATTGGATGACCGGAACAATCGATGAAGTTGTCCTTTATGACAGAGCTTTGAGCCCAGCTGAAATCGGTGAACTGATTCAGGAAGGAATAGCTACCGTAACACCTGTAGAACCTGCTGGTAAATTGGCGACCACTTGGAGCCAAATAAAAACTGGTTCTACCAAATAATCTTTTACAGAGACGTATCGTCTCTAACTGTATACGCAATTTATAAATAGGCACTTGTATAATTTGACATATAATCAATAACAAGTGCCTATACCATAACAAATTTCATATCCGCTAATATGTAATCTGTTACGACAAAAAGAAGGTTCACATCCAATATGGCTGAATTAAGACAGCAGCTTCTCGTCTTACATTTACACACACCGGACCTCAACAGCCACGTCGTTGCATGGGCAATGTACGATGGCACTGGAAAAATACGTTATACGACCGGAGATAGCGATGCTCCACCCTATAGTTCTGTCGTTGAAGCAATGCAAGATGGATGGCGGGTAATTCAATTTCCACAACAATTTCCCGCATATCCTGGTATGGAGTATCATACATCATATCTAAGATTTGAGTATATCTTGGAAAAAATGGAGGAAATCTAATGGTTGATAAACAACATCTATTAACAACAGAGCAGATGGCGAGTTTTGTCGCAGACGGTTATCTACGTTTTGATGATTTTATACCTGATGAACTCAACAAAGCAGCACACGAAGAAATGGCATCAGGCGTGTCTGTCAGAGGCGGCGGTGGAACTGTCCTTGACGATGTATGGACTGATGATTCCGCTGTCGGAAAAGTTTTCCGTTTACCCAAAGTTCAAGGCATCATACAAAGCCTCGTCGGTGAAAATCCGCTCTATGACCATCACGCTGTTCACATCGTACGACCACAGAGTGAACACGGACAGATCTGGCATGCAGATGCAATCATTGACTTGCGAATGCACTTCGACATTCAGTTCTTCTATTTTTCACACGATACACCCCGGGAAATGGGCGGGACAATGATACTACCCGGAAGTCATTTCAGACGCGTTTGTGAAACTGATGTTGCACGGTACCAGAACTTCCTTAGTCAACACCCCATCGTTTGCAATGCTGGCACACTTGTCGTCGTCCATCACGGAATATGGCATTGTGCACAACCTAACCTAACCGAAGATACACGCTACATGTTTAAGTTAAGACTGAACCCAACAGTCCGACAACTCAAACTCTGGAACACAGATGACCTTGATACCGCCGGTATCCGCGGCATCTTAAGTCGAAATCATCGGTGGTACGGAAACGATGTACGACTCGAAATCGTCAACCGAATTAAACTATGGCGATTCCTCATCGGCGATGAGTCCTATGACGTCGGTTATTGGTTATCTCGACTTGAAAACATGCCTGAGAATGTCAAGAACGTCGCATAATAAGAGCTAATAATTAATGAGACATTTCACCCATACAACGATGACGAAGGCCACCCGGCGTAGGGGCGAGGTCCCCTCGCCCGTTGTGGCGTGTTTCATTAATTCTAAAGTTCACTATAAATAGAAAAACCCCCACACGAATCTTTATATATTCTTGTGGGGTTATTCCCGTAAAATCAATACCGAATCATTTGCTTTTCATTTTTAGTTCAAGATCAACCTTCAGGATCTTCTTCCCCTCAAATTCTACTGTTTCCTTGCCCATCTTTAACTTTGCTTGTTCCAGTTTCTTCTCAGCGTTTGCTGCTTCTTTCACCACTGCATTGAATTTCTTCTGGTTTTCTTTAATTATTCTCGCTACTCTTTTCCTTTCCGCGTTTATGTTAGCGGATTTAGAACGAGTACTTCTGTCATTATTTCGTACATTCTGATTATTGCTCTCACTTCTATTAGAGGAATTTCTCTGTTCCCTACCTACACTCCCCAGAAATCCTACACGACTATTGAGTGTGATCATCTCGCCATCTTTGTATAAAGATATATTTTTCTTCGAAATCTCTTTAATGATCGCATCACCGATTTTATCACCAACACTGACAATATGAAACTGATTTGAACGTTCCTCTAAAACAAACGCTTCCGAACGATTACTTGTCGGGTCAAAAGAGGTACCGAGCAACGTATATTCAGGTTCTTTATTAGGGGGTTTCCAACCAAGCGGACGAAAAATGTTATTATCAACTATTATCTGATAATAATCCGATGGTTCGTAAGACCTTGCAGTTCCGGATTGTCTCATTGATCCCCAATTAGAAACCTGTTTACCGGGTTGATACGTATCCTTAGACTGTTTCTTATGTGCTTCTGATACGTTCATATTGACATCAGTGTTTTCCATTTTAGATAATTTTCCCCACTGAAGGTCTACACCAAAGACAAAAAGAAGAGCGATAATACAACCGATTCCTACAGAAAAAATCAGGATTTTTGAATACTTCAACACAATCTCCTCATCTGTTTATAAGCCAAGTGAGGTGTAAAAAGAACGCACTAATTCCATATATTACAATAGTATACAATTCTTTAGGCAGAAAATCAAGGAAAAACAATGCTATCACAACAAAACATAATCCCATAAGAACCGGTAGAGTTGCTTATGGGACTATGTTTCAATGTATAATTAAGACTGTGTATGCAATTTAGACAAACGGCCTTAGCGACGGCCTCTAAAACCACCGCGTTCCCGGTATTCACGCATCATCCGTTCACGGTCTCCTCTAGAGGCACTTTCAAACCTTCTACGCATCTCTTGTGCTCTCTGTGCCCATTCCTGTCTACGGCGTTCAGCAGCCTCTCTTTCGCTTCTATCGTTATTTTCTCTATTAGAAGAAGCATTCCTTTCTTCATTATTGTCATTATTGTCATTTCCTCTGGATTCACCACCACGGCGGGAACTACCTGTTTTGAGGAACATGTTATTTTCCCTTCTGAAAGTGATTTTCTCTCCGTTTTTGTCCAATGAGATTTCTTTATCTTTTATATCTGTAACAACAGCATCCCCAATTTTATCGCCAATTCCTACAGTATAAAACCTATTTGACCGTCTCTCTGTGACGTATCCTACCGATTTAGAAGCGTCCTCGGCAATCCGACCTCCGTTATAAGTGTATTCTGGTTCTCTAGTCGGTGGTCTCCAGCCGAGCGGACGGAAGATATTGTTGTTAACGATAACACTGTAATAATCTTCACTATTATTGGAAGAACTATCCTCAGAACGATCCCGGTTACCCCAATTGGCATTTCGTCCAGCCTGTCCCTGTTCACCCCAACTACCACGTTGACGATTACGAAACTGTTCCATACGTTGTGTTGCTGACTGTTGCTCGTTTGTATTTAATGCGACCCTTGCACCTCTACCTCTATCTTGTGCTTGTAGATGCATACCAAATACGAGCAGTAAACCTGCAATGCAACAGATTCCTACAATGATAAGTATTCTTGTAAATTTCACCTATATCTCCTATGTTGAGTGCAAGTAAATATTCCTAAGTATATTTAAAGTGTTTATTGTTTAGACTTGTAAAAACCTAAAAGGTTCATTAAATTCGTTCATTTCAGCGTTTTTTTCCTACTTATAAAGGTTATTTTAACATGGAATTTGACCCATGTCAAGTCAATACCCTTTGTGGTCAAAATAAATACTTGACAATTTTGACAATATTCAGTTATAATTATATAAAGAACGGGGCGTAGCGCAGCCCGGCTAGCGCGCCTGCTTCGGGAGCAGGAGGTCGGAGGTTCAAATCCTCTCGCCCCGATTTCCACTATCATCTATCGCATGCTTACGAAAATCTGATCATACATACAGAAACATGCCTGCTCAAAAAACAGAAGCAATTGTAATTCGCACCTATCCCCTACGCGATGCTCATAAGATCATCACATTCTATACCCCTGACTTTGGAAGAGTAAAAGCTGTCGCTTACGGTGTCAAAAGTCCTAAGAGCAAACTCAGTGGTAGATTAGAACTGCTTAACCACGGTATGCTGCTCTTTAATTATCGTGAGAATAGGGATTTACAAAATCTCTCCGGTTTCGAACTGATTGAAGGTTTTGATGGTATTCGAGATGATTTTACTCGGATTACTTACGGATGCTATTTAGCGGAATTAGTTGATGCTATAGCCTCAGAAGGAGATGCAAATCCGGAGATTTTCCACCTACTGCAAAACACATACCACGTATTGACAGATATTGAAGATGTAGCGATGCTTGCGAGGTTTTTTGAAATCAAGTTTCTCGACCTGGCAGGTTACGCACCACAGCTTTCACAATGCGCTAACTGCGGCTCACATGTTACCGCACCTTATCTCAAAAACAAGCAGGGAACAGTAGAAATGCTCTTTAGTGTTCAACAAGGCGGTATACTCTGTAACAATTGCCAGAATAGAGATACATCTGCCTATTCAATAACACCTGGAAGTTGTGAACTACTGAAAGCGTTACGACAGTTAAAACTGGCAGAACTGGACAGAATAAACCGGATTCGTGCCTCAACTCTTAATCATCGTGAACTAAAACTTGTCCTAAGTAGTTTTATCCGATACCACACAGAACGAAACTTAAAAAGTCTCAAATTCATAGAAAGTGTGTTGCCTAGTGTGTAAGAAGTGTAGGTCTGCAAACGTCCAAGCATGTTAAATTACGTGCTTAACTGAGACAAGGAGTTATGAAATGAAAAAAAATTATATCTTCTCTTTATGTTTATTTATGCTGATTATTTTCGTGTGCATAATGACAGTCGGCACACACGACGTCATTGCTGCTACAACCGGTAAAATATCTGGTATCGTCACTGTTGAAAGTACAGAACAACCTTTAGCCAATGCTAAAGTGACGATTGTGGGTACGAGTACAACTGCAACTACAAACGATTCAGGGTATTATGTTATGACGAACATCCCGCCAGCTGGGTATGATGTCATAGTTGAACTTACCGGATATCGTTCAAAGACCGTTGAAGCAACAAAGGTTTTTGCAGGTCTTACCACAACTATAAACTTCACTTTACAGCCTTCTGAAGTGGTGGAACTTGAAGGGATTACAGTAACTGCAGCAAGACCGCTCATCAAGAAAGATGTTACCCAGACTACGCGCATCATTGAAGCAGATGAGATAGAATCCATGCCACGAGATACTGTCAACGGCATACTCCAAACACAAGCAGGTGTAGCAGTACTTAACGCTACAGGTTCAGTTCATATTCGCGGTGGTAGATCAATGGAAATTAAATATCTTATTGATGGCATCCCTGTGAATGACCCAATGTTTAGCGGTTTAGGACTTCAAATTAGCACAAACGCTCTTGAACAGATGGAAGTTATCACGGGTGGATTCAACGCAGAACACGGTGATGCACAATCCGGCATAATTAATCTAATCACAAAGGCTGGTACACATAAGTTTAAGGGGAGATTTAGATATCGAGTCGGTCAATGGGGTCAACATCACGGAGATCCGATTTACGGACCTTGGTTTGATCCAGATAACGATTTTCGTCCCGTTGCCCTTGAACCTTTCAGAGGTATTTTCATTGGCGAACCTTATGGATATCAAAAACCGTACCGTGGGGAAGATGTTACCATTGAGGATTTAGTCGTTGAATGGGCACAGGAAGAAGGTATACCAGTGTCATCAGAAGAAGAAGTGTCATCGGCAAAAGCAAAGTTTTTCGAGGAAAGAGAAATCTACCCTGGTGTGTATACTCTCCTGACAGAAAATCCTCCCAAAGAAATCACAGACCCTGAAACAGGTGAAGTCACTATGGAAACTCCACCTTTCATGGACGCAGATGGCACCGTGATTGATTATGAAAATAATAAGGTAATACTGTTTGATGGATACGTAGTTGACCTTGAACAGTATAGTGAGTTCTTTAATGCGACCAAAGATTATAATTTATCTCCAAGTCATATCGGAGAATTTGCGCTCAGTGGTCCAATAATCGGGAATAAATTCACTTTTTCCTTCGCCAGCCAGTTCAGACGAGATGAAAGTTATCTACCAAATGATGATAGCGGCGGTTACACACTACAAGGTAAACTCAAGTATGAAGTCACACCTGACATAAAACTCCACGCAAGTGGTCTTTACGATGAACGTGAAATCAACTACTATGGTGGCAGCCTCCGTTTTGTCCCAAGTGCAATTGAGGTCGGAAATAGGGACGGTCGAAGCCTATCTGCTCAACTCTCACATAATATCAACTCGGGTACATTCTATACGTTGACGTTGGGACAATTTAGAAGATCATCCAGTAGTCATCAACCCGGAAAAATGTGGGATCCATTAAACAGAACATTCGCGGAAAATGCCTGGGACCCTGATATAGAAATTGATCCTGACATCGCAGAACAGTATCCAGACAGACAAACTGCTATCTTTATGCAGAATCAGAGAGAAGGGCGCATAAGGAATCCAGCACAACAGGCATATAATGACACAACTTACGATGTCGCTGGAGATAACAACTTCTGGAACACACGTAACTCAACGACAACTATTTTTAAAGGTGATTTTACAAGCCAAGTAACGGAGAATCATCAAGTTCAGGCCGGCATTGAATTTTCATCAAACCATCTATACAATCTTGGTACTACAAATTACGGTAGTTCAAACCTCTATGTTGAGTATTACGACGTAGTCCCCACATCCCTCAGTCTTTATGCTCAAGATAAGATGGAATACGAAGGTATGATCGTCAACATCGGATTACGGTATGACCGATATAACCCAGATGGGGGTTCCCCCCAATACTATACAAACCCAGATGAGGCTCTTCTCGATGACGAATATGGGTATGACGAATATAGGCCTCTCGTCTTAAAAGAAGATGGAACATTCCTATACACAAATAGTGAGGGACCTGAAGCAGAACTTTTATTTTTAGTACCTGAAACGCGGAAATACATCAATGAACTTAAAGGTTCGTTTGATAGTCTACCAGAAGTCGGACTACCCATCATCAATAAGTGGGAGAAGGCTTCAACGAAACACATGATCGCGCCCCGTCTTGGTATCTCATTTCCCATCACAGAGCGAGCAAAGTTCCATTTTACTTACGGACATTATTACCAAATACCGAGAGGCGATGATCTATACGAAAACCTCAACTTTGATATGCGAGGTGCTATACGGAGACGCGGAAATCCCGACCTTGAACCAGAGAAAACCATCGCTTACGAAGTCGGGATTATACAACAATTTACTGATGACCTAACCGTTGATATAACCGGCTTCACAAAAGATATTAACAACTTGGTCAGTAGTGTTCATGTTGATATTACCAACGATTACAGTTATTTCATCAATGACATCTATGGGCGCGTACAAGGATTTGAACTCACGATCCGTAAGTGGCGTACTGGAGGAAGTCCGGTTACCGGCATGCTAAGCTATACCTATTCCGTTGCTAAAGGAAAAGGTTCCAGTCGGAATTTGGGATACCTAACCTATTACCGACAACAACCTGAAGTGACGGAAAGTCATCCGTTATCGTGGGATCAACGTCATATTGTATCTGCAGCGTTGGACATTCAACTACCTTTCGCTTCTGCCGTCAATTTCGTTGGTAGATATGCCAGCGGTTTACCTTATACACCAAACCCAAGAGCACCGATAAAGCCAGCAATCAACTCAAAACGTTATCCAGCCACTTATAATGTTGATGCCCTGGTAAGCAAACGGAGTCGTATTGGTGGCATGACATACACCTTTTTTGCGGATATTCGGAACATCTTCAACACCCAGAATCTGAATAACATACTTGACGCAGTAACGTATGACCGATACGGGATTCCATTGACTGCACAGAAGCATACCAGTCCAGCATCTTGGAGTTCCCCGCGTTTGATGATGGTGGGTGTGAGTTTAGACTTTTAAAAGTTATTAATTGACACGATGGAATTTGATTGGGACAATAATAAAGCAACAAACAACCTTGCCAAACATAATGTGTCTTTTTATGAAGCATCAACTATATTCGGAGACCCATTAGCATTGACATTTTCTGATCCGGACCATTCAGATGATGAAACACGATACATTACAATTGGTATATCGGATGAAGGATGATTGCTTTTTATCTCTCATACGGATCGCATGAACAGTATAAGAATTATCAGTGCCCGTAAAACGACACGTAGAGAAAGGAGATTATACGAAAATGGATAATAGAACCGAACATGAGGACGAACTACGTCCCGAATACGATGAAACTTTGCTGAAAAACGGCATCCGCGGGAAATATGCAGAAAGGTACGCTGCTGGTACGAATATAATAAAACTTGATCCAGAGGTAGCAGCTGCTTTTCCTGACGATAAAGCCGTAAATGATGCGTTACGATTCATACTAAAAGTTTTGGATGACGCAAAACATATAAATATTCAACACAAGCGATAAAGTTTATTGTTTGCACAGGAAACTGAAATGAAATTGCAAGAAACAAAATCGCTTTCAGATATTTATACACGAGAAGAGGATTTTTCAGCAGATCTTGCCGATACATTGGATGCACTCAATGTTGGTAAATTCGAAGATGCGGAAACAGAAGCAAACGTCGGCACGCGTAAAGCAGATATTGTTGCTGTTGGAGAGGATGGCACACTCGTTGTTGAAAACCAATTTGGCAAAGCAAATTGGGATCATTGGGGCAGACTTGAAGCTTACGCTCGACTAAAGGAAGCTGATACAGCAGCGTTAGTCGCCGAAAACTTTGAAGAACTGATGATTGTTACATGTAATCTACGAAATGAAGATAGCAATGTCGATTGGTATCTGATTCAAGCACAAGCAAATTCACACGATGAACTATCATTCCATCACGTTGCGCGACCAGCAATTGATATCCAAACTGAAAAGAAACCGGAATTTGTGGAAAGCGAATTTTGGGCACCAATCCGCAAGGGTGATTATGGTGAGTTATTTAAAGGAGAACCTATACCTGATGGTGTTGACTGGGCTATGAGAGCAATTAAAAATGTCCGAGTGTGGTTATTTCTTCGCAAAAAGCAATGTTATATTCGCTTGGACTTCATAAAGACTGATCAAGTTGAACGGCGAGATAAGATCATGGAACTTTTCCCAAAATCAGATTATAATAACTGGGAATATCTGGATCCACCTAATGAGACAAAAGTAATATTCCTTGTACTTGAAAAAGGAAAAAATGACAGGGAAGATTGGGATGAAATCCGTGAAAAATTAGTAGAAATGGGAACAGACATTTATAACAAAATTGACGAATCTGGTTTGTAATTGGAAATTAGAGGAATCATCTATGGATAAACAATATAATGTTGCAGTCATCGGTTGCGGTGGAATTTCACACATGCACGCCGGATGGTATGTACACGAGCCAAGAACAACTATCACAGCAATTGCCGATCTTGACGAGGGACGTTTGGAAGGCTTTGGTGAAAAGTATGAAGTAGAAAAACGATATACAGACTATATTGAAATGCTGAAAACCGAAGATATTGATCTCGTATCAGTCTGTACACGTCCGAAACATCATGCCCCTATCGTAGTAGAAGCGTCTAAACACGACGTCAAAGGCATTCTTTCAGAAAAACCGATGGCTGAAAACCTCGGGCAAGGGAAAGCGATGCTTGAGGCGTGCGCGCAAAACGACGTGAAATTGGCTATTGACCATCAGGTACGTTTTAGCACACCCTATCAGAAAGCAACACAGATGATTGCAGACGGTGCTATCGGCGATCTCTTCCGGATACACGGTATCTGTGGGGGTGGCGACCTAAAGGACAATGCGACACATACCGTCGATCTGATGCTATATCTACACGGAGATAAACCTGTTAGTTGGGTGATAGGACAAATTGAACGTATCGGCACACCCACCAAATACGATCTGCACTCAGAAGACTTCGCGATCGGTTACTTCAAGTTTGAAGATAATGTCCGTGGTATCATAGAATCTGGAAACGATACCGCCCCCGGTTATCATCACATCTACTGCTATGGAACGGAAGGTGAAATAGAACTCGCTGCACCAGGCGGACCGGGAATCCGATACCGAAATCAAGAGACAGGTGGAGCATGGGAATCACCCGAATTACCATCAGGGGTCACTCCTGTGCATGACCTCATCGCTGCCATTGAAGAGGACAGAGAACACCGTTCAAGTGGTCAGTGTGGATATGCTACCCTTGAACTTCTGATGGCGATTTACGAATCATCGCGAAAACGGCAAAGGGTTCGTCTGCCTATGGAAGAGATGGAATCACCCTTAACGCTGATGATTGAGGACGGATGGGTATAATCAGACATTCAGGGCATGATAGATGATTTCTGAATACGCAAACGCGAAAAGTGAAGCTGTATTAATAAAAGTTATCCTATTTTGTATCCTGATTTCCTCTTTTGCTTTGGTATTACGAAATCTTGGACACAGCAAAATAACCTATTGGGACGAAGGTTTCCATGCAATTGTAGCCCGAAATTTGACGAAACATCCGTTGAAGTTCACGCTTTACGATCAACCGTGGCTTGATTATGACTATAAAAATTGGGGAGGAAACCACATTTGGCTACACAAACCACCCGTAGCGATGTGGCAAATATGTATATCACACTTTATTCTCGGTATAAACGCCTTTGCACTCCGATTGCCATCAGCAATTAGTCTTGTCCTATCGGCTTGGCTAACTTTTAGAATTGCTTCTGATCTTTTTGATAAACGTGCGGGACTTATCGCAGCATTTCTTCAGGCATTCAATCCGTTTCTGTTCGCATCAGTCCACGGATATCGCTATTCCGACCATATTGACATTGCGTTGCTACTATGGGTACAGGTTTCGTGTTGGTTCTTACTGCGTGGGATACGGACAGGAAAACAGCGGAATTATATCTTATCGGGTGTAGCGATGGGGATAGCCTATCTCTCAAAGAGTTATCTCGCGTTGATAACTTTCGGTATTGCACTTGTCGTTTGGTTTGTTGCGTGGTATAAAGAGAGGGTTAAGAAAACATCTATAGATCAAGTTAACACAGAGCAGATAACAGAAACGGGAAATCACCAATTGAATGAACCCGATATGCGAATCCGATTCAGAGATGTCGCACTGCAGCTCGGTGTTGGAATTGCGACAGTCGCACCGTGGGTGATTTATTGTCTAATAAAATATCCGAGAGAGTTTTTATGGGAACATAAACGTGTCATTGACCATCTGAATACGAATGTTGAAAACTGGGCAGCGTCTTGGGATCGTCCACTGTTTGAATATATGCCACTGTTCTATCCATTCTTCTATGCTGCACTCTTTGCTTTCGTATTATGTCTGATTGTGATATTATTAATACGTTGGGAGTTGCCAGAACTTTATGTATTGGCGTGGGATATCGGTGTAATTGTTCCGCATACACTTGCAGAAACAAAAACACCTTCAGCGACGATGATTGCCGTGCCCCCCTTGTTAATATGTATGGCTGCAGTCATCAGTAGATCCTGGAGACGAAAGGATTGGTCTTATACATCAATTTGGAGTTCGGCAATGTTGTCAATTGCAGCTATCTCCATAGGAAGCACGGTTGTTCACAGCGGGAAGTGGGTATTAGGAAAGGTAAGTGGAAAAGGTCTTGCTTTTTTTCAGTTTGATTTTATAAAGGGATTCGCGCCTTTCATACATAAACATTTCGTTATTATTGAGCAGCTTATCTGTTTTGGGATACTGCTTGCATTATTGTATAGACTCTATCAGTTATTACGCAACGAAAGAACCCAAAAATGGATTTGGTTAAGTCTACGTATAGCTACACTTGTCGTTTCTATATTTCTTGCAGGACATTATGTCTACGCAGCATACAGGGTCACGGAACGGAATGAACAAATTCCGTTATATGTAGAAAGTGGGAAACGTATACAGAAGGAATTCCCCGAGAACGCGTGTTTTTTCCTTGACGAAACACGTACCGGCGCACATTTTGATTTGATGTATTATGCGGATAGATCAACATATCTTGTTTCCACTGCTGACACAAATGCACTGCAAAATGTCGTAAGACAAGCAAGGGAAGCGCGGGCAAAAGGAGCAATTCCCTATCTTTTCTCAGTATTAGATAAGGAATACGATTTTCCACTTATAATTGAAGACGAGATAGATGTTAGTGACGGTAAAAAACAGCAGTATCGTATTTATGAAATTACGGGAACGCAATGACTAAATTAATCCTATGAAGGTGATAATTATGGAAGTTAAACCAATCAAAACTGAAGCAGATTATAACAATGCCCTAAATAATATTGAACAACTTTGGGACGCGAGTTACGGCTCACCAGAAGGTGATAAATTAGATGTTCTTGTGACATTGGTGGATGCTTATGAAAATGAACATTATCCTATTTCACCACCAGATCCTATTGATGCCATTCTTCACTATATGGAGAGTCAAGAGCTCTCTGAACAAGACCTTGAACCTTATATCGGCTCACGTTCAGGCGTATCAGAAATCTTGAATAGAAAACGCACTCTGTCTTTAGACATGATTCGGAAATTACACAAAGGGCTTGGAATTTCAGCGGATATTTTGATTCAGCCTTATCCATTACAAGCCGCGTCATGAATTCCAAACCATTTATTAGCGGAAGTGATTTATCATCAAACCCGCGGTATAGAGGTAAAAAATATGAAATTACTTCGATATAGTCTTTTATTTATGATCTTAGCATTCACTGCATTACCGGTAAATGCAGCTGTTGAATGGAAAGCACTTGATGTTGGTAACTTATCTTCAGCCATTTTTAATACATCAGTTGTTGGTTATCCCAGTAATCCCACGGCAAATCCATCAGGATGGTGGCCCGCAGGCACAAACGATTCATACATCTATGAAGGGGACATCTGGATCGGTGCTAAAAGAAACGGGGAGGTCGGCGTTGCTGAAGCAGATGGTAGGCAGAGCGAACTATGGCCAATCCCAATTGAAGACCCCGATACAGGCGAAATGGTTGATATCTTTTCCAAAAAACCGGGGGTAACAACAAAAGGAACACCTACAAATCAAGCGATAGGTTTCAAATGTACTGATACCAACCCTGAAGCCAATAAAGATTTGATTCTCGGTTTAGAGATTGAAGTCAACGGGTTTCAATGGAGTTATGCACCGCTTTATGACTTTTTTATTCTTGAATACAATGTAAAGAATGTTGGCACTGATACACTCGAAGATGTGTTTATGGCGTTTCGGTATGATGTGGACATATCAAGTAATGAAACAGGCACAGCAAGCTACTCAGCAGATGACTTTGTGGCACTGGATCAGACACCAGATAGTCTTAACCCTGACGCGCATCCAAACCGCTATCTATCCTATGGATTCTCAAATGCGTCTGCCCCAGGATATATCGGTGTACGTGTTTTGGATGCCTACATGGGTGAAGACTCACAAGATGCAGCAGCAAAAATCCCCTTTATTGCACACAAACGCATCACAATTGACACGGACCCATCAACCGATGCCGAGATGTATGCTCTCATCAGCACTCCTGGTGTTGAACCGCTGCCTGCAAATTATGATGATCAACGTTTTATACAATCTTATGGACCGGTTGAATCCCTTGCTCCCGAAGAGACCTTCAATGTCATTATTGCAGTGGCTATCGGTGAAGGACTGGGTGGTCTACAAGCAGCTTCCGACTGGGCACAAAAGTTGTATGACGATGCTTATGTTGCCCCAGCACCGCCGCCTTCACCACTGGTTACCGCATATCCCGCAGATGGACAGGTATCACTCTTATGGGAAAGTGCAGGAAGATGGGTCGATAACGGCATTAACAAGAGTATTGAAGAGTATGTTGACATAACCGACCCAGAGAAAGTATTTGAAGGATACAGAGTATACAGACGTGATACTGCTTACGATGAGAATACCGGTAACCCTGTTGAAGATTGGGAATTGTTGATGGAATTCGACAGACCGAGTGCTACAGGTAATTTCTTCACGGTCGCACACGTAGGTAAGCAATCTGATGCAACAATTGAAAGCATGGGGGATGAGCCTTTCTATGCAGCCTTCTTCAAAAATGCGACTTATGCAATAAAATTTAACTCAAGCACAAACTTTGAAGTGATAAACACAACACTATGGGAAGTCTTGTCGTATAACACTGAATTTCCCAATGCTGGTGCTGGCGATGGATATGTTATAATAGATGCTGAAACAGGCGCACCATATCCAGATGGCACATATCGTTCTGGTGCTCATATCTATTTCGGAGGACTTTATGTGAAGATTACAGATGGCCCCTCGGGACCACCTGTTATTGGAGATATATTCAGAGTCATTTCAACGCCATCAATCGCACTCGGTGAAGATGCTGGTATCAAGAACTTTTTTACAGACACCGGATTAACGAACGGACTTAAATATACCTATGCTGTTACCTCCTACGATACTGGTAACCCAAAGAAAGGGTTGCCTGCAATGGAAAGCAGTCAGATTGAAACGATGGTTCATGTTGTTCCACGAGCACATCCTTCAGGATATAGAGAACCAACCGTTGATGTGGTCGATTTAACAACTGGGCAGGAAAAATTGGCGGTAACAATTGAACCGATGGTGTTAGCACCTGACAAAGTCACTGGAAATGAATATAAGATGGTCTGGTACGGGGCAAAACAAACAGGTCAAGGTGCATATATTACAGGTCCAGGCTATCAACCTCCTGCTTACGAAATTATTGACACCACGACGAATCGGACGGTTGTAGAAAAACAGACTTTTGACTGGTATGATGCCAACCATTATGAAGCTTATGAGGCACGTTCACCAATGTTTGATGGTATCATACTGAAAATCAAAGGGGTTGATATCACTTATGGTAGTCCGGACGAAAACCCCATTCTCAAAGTTGAACTGACTGCTGGTACTGTTACAGACTGGTCAGTGAACATCGCATCTCCCGGTGCCGGTGAAAACACATGGCCAAACATCTTCTGGGCAACCTATTATCGTCCGCATACCTACTCTATCACATTTACTGACGACACACATGTCAAAGTGAAAGATGAAACTACGGGAGAAGAAATCAAGTTCAACGACCAACGTGCAGATGGGTATGCCATCCTGACAGCCGCGGGTTGGAGCGATGAATACGTTCCTGCAGACACAGAAGGCTATTTCCGAATTTTCATCCGTGGTGCTTACGTTTATATCTTTGATCCTAACGGTGAGATTTCTGCTGGTGATGTATTTACCGTTGAAATGGGAGGCGTAGCTGCGCCACAAGACGGTGACGAACTTATCCTGAAGACAATTGGGGAGTCACTTGAAACTGACAACATCAAAAATGATCTTGAGAAAATTCGTGTCGTTCCCAATCCTTATTTTGTGACCAATAAAGCAGTGACCTCAGAAGGAACGGACAAGGTCTTTTTCACACATCTACCACCACGCTGTACAATACGAATCTATACGTTAGCAGGACAATTGGTTCAGAAAATTGATCATGTAAGTAGCGATGCATTCAATCCAGATGAACGTTTAGCTCAAGGGAACAAAGGGGGTACTGCTGAATATAACCTCCTCAATCGATACAATCAAGCTCTTGCCAGTGGGGTTTATATCTACCATGTTGAAGCCATTGAAATAAAAGAGAAAAAGAAAAATGTCATCGGAAATAAGATCGGAAGGTTTGCCATCATACGATAACACAAAATAGGTCCTTTTATAAAACGTATCTTACGTTTTAGGAGAAGCTCATGCACAACACTAATATTGATAGACATCTTAGGAACAGTCATCTTAATAACAGAGTGGGCAGATATGACCTACTTGCCAGCTGCGCAGGAGGTCGTTCACTACTGATTCTCATATTGGTTTTAACGACAATCATGTCTTTTGTTAATATACCGAGTCATGCCACCACGAATGTAGGAACTGCTGGCGCACAGTTTCTCAAGATCGGTCCAGGAGCACGCGTTGATAGTTTAGGAGGCGCGTTTAGTGCCATCGCAAACGATGTTACGACAATCTACTGGAACCCCGCAGGATTAAGTCAGCTTGAAAAACTAAGTTTTTCTGATACGCATACAATCTGGCTGGCGGATGTCCGTTACAACTATCTCGCGTTTGCGATACCAGTTGAACATGTCGGCACATTGGGTGCCAGCGTTACATTTCTCAATGTTCCTGACACGGAAATAACAACACTTGCACAACCCGACGGAACGGGACTTTGGTATTCAGCATGGGACACCGCCGTATCCTTAGCTTATGCCAGACAACTCTATCATGAAGAATCGGGTGCAAGACTTTCTATCGGTATCAATACGAAATATATTCACCAACAAATTCATCGTGAAAGCGCAAACGGTGTTGCAATTGATGTCGGCACTTTATATCATACAGGGTGGCGTAGTCTACGGATCGGTATGTCTTTTTCAAACTTCGGTCCGGAAATGCGTTTCAGCGGACCTGACCTTAAAACAGGAGCAGAAGAAGCCGGAGATGAACGATACGCCGATTATCACCCTTACCCAGATACAACCAATCCATCACGGAAGGCAGAATTAGAGACCATAGAATACCCACTCCCAACTAATTTCAGGATCGGTGTTGCTTACGATCTGATTGATAATGAAATGAATTTGTTGACCATTGCGCTTGATGGAAACCATCCAAATGACAATAGCGAACGGCTGAACTTTGGAGTTGAATACTGGTATAGAAAGATGGCGGCAATTCGTGCGGGATACAAACTACGTTTAGGTCCTGATCGACTTGATGATGAGGAAGGTATTACACTCGGTTTCGGTACACATCTGAAGTTCAGCAAGACAATGCTATCTCTTGATTACGCCTATGCTGATTTTGGGTACCTACAAAACGCACATCGCCTCAGCTTGGGACTGAAGTTTTAAGGAAACATATCAACATGCTAATCCATTATAGTAGGAGAATAAGTAATGAAAACCCATACGTTCACGGCAAGTATTTCCCATGAAGGTAAGTGGTTTGTTGCACAATGTTTAGAGGTAGATGTAGCAAGCCAAGGTAAGAGTGAAGATGAAGCAATCAACAACCTTAGAGAAGCATTAGAACTTTATTTTGAAGACCCACTTCCCACTGTGATGCCAAAACTACGAAGATTTAAGGCTAAGATCCCTTTTGATGAAACCGCTACCTTATCGTAAGATTAAACAAAAACTTGAAAGAGCGGGTTTTAGAGTGGTACACCAACGCGGAAGCCATGTAAAGTTTGCCTGTGAAAAAGAAGGTAAAGTTCGGACAGTAGTAGTTCCGAAACATCGCGAAATCCGAATAGGTACACTAAGGACTATTATACGACACGCAGAATTAACGCCAGATGAATTTGACCAGCTTTAGTTACTGGTCGAGAATAGTGAACATCAATCATGACAAGTAAACCCAACATTGTTTATCTGCTTTCAGATCAAATTCGCGCCGGTTCATTACCCGTATACGGAGAGACACAGATTGAAACACCGCACATTGACCGACTCGCACAAAAAGGCACAGTCTTCTCAAACGCAATTGCCACCGTACCTGTCTGCACACCTTACCGTGCGATGCTACTGACAGGACGACACCCGCAAACCACCGGTCATCTCATCAATTTCGTAAGAACACGACACGATGAAATCGGACTTGGAGATGTCTTCAGTCGAAACGGTTACAGGACAGCGTGGATTGGTAAGTGGCATCTTCACACAGGTTCATTCCCAGAAATCGGAGGACGCGACTACGTCCCCGAAGGTCGGGACCGACTCGGATTCCAACACTGGCGTGGTTACAACTTCCACACAGACTATTTCAACGGCACTGTAAACCTTAACAATTGGCGAAACGAAAGATGGAAAGGTTACGAGACAGATGCTCTGAACCGATACGCCTTTCAGTTTATGGATGACGTAGACAACGACGCACCATTCTGCTTGTTTATTTCACCGCATCAAGCACACGGCACACCTTACGAATTTGCACCGCAGAAATACTATGACCAACTACCTGAAAAACTCAATCTACCTGAGAACGTGCCCGAAAAACAGCAAAAGCAATCGTTAAATGCATATAGACACTATCTTGCCATGATATTAGCAGTAGACGAGATGCTCGGAGATCTGATGGCATATCTTAAAAAAACAGGTCGTGCAGAAAACACGTTACTTGTTTTTGGATCGGATCATGGCACACAAGGCGGCGCGCAAGGAATCAATTTCTGGGCAAAGAAAAAACCTTACGAAGAATCCATCAAAGTTCCACTCATTATGCGGTTACCGGGTGTTTTTGAAGGGAATCGTACTTGCGATACACTCACATCTCCTGTTGACATATTCCCATCGCTATGCGGTTTATGCGGGATACAGTCTCCTCGCACAGTAGAGGGTTATGATCTGTCTGATTCTTGGCGGGGTGAAGCAGATGCATTTGAACAAGAAGCTGTCCTAACAATGAACTTCGGTGCGACCTACGATTATCTCGTTGATGGTGATGAATGGCGTGGTGTCCGCACCAAAACGCATAGTTACGCGCGTTGGCTTGATGGGAAACGGATGCTATATGATATAGGTGCAGACCCGTTGGAGATGAACAACTTAATAGACAGTCCCGAATCAAAACTATTAGCAGACGAAATGGAAAAAACCCTTACAAACCTGATGGATGCTCGAAACGACAAACTCCAACCTGCCACAAGTTATACAGATTGGTATGACGCGCAACGCCGCATCGTCCGCAACGCACACGGTCCCCTCGGCGATCCAGAAGACGAACCTGATTGGTCACTATTGAAGTGATTGACAATCGTCTCAAAAATGAGATATAATACTATTGAATAGAATGGGTATGTCCTGAAAGAAAAGCAAAGTTAACAGATCAGTGCCTCATTGGACTAACCCACATGTGTTTTAAAAGTATTTCAGAGTAACTATATGGAGGGAGGACCTTGACATTCACCAAGTTGAACGAAAACACATCAGCCAAGAAAAAAATACGTTTTGCCCCGACAGTCGCCTATCCCTCTTCGGACGGTGAACCTATGGCAGAAACAGAAAGACATCGGAAGGCATTGGTAGACCTTGTAGATATGGTGGATAGGCATTTTCAAGACGTGCCAGACGTGCATGTATCGGGTAATTTGCTTCTCTACTATGAGGAGGGGGATCCTCATAAAGTTATTTCTCCAGATGTGTTTATGGTGCGCGGTGTCTCAAAAAAAGAGCTCCGAACCTATAAAACGTGGGAACAGTCTCCTACAATTGATTTTGTGATAGAACTTGCGAGCCCCAGCACTTTTACAAGGGACTTCAAGGAAAAGAAGGAAATTTACGAGAAGATCCTGCAAGTCCAAGAATATTACATCTATGATCCGTATCATGAAATAGAACCGTCCTTTGTCGGTTTTCGATTGATTAATGGAGAATATGAGGAAATAGCTTTCATAGATGGCAGGCTGCCATCTGAGGTGCTCGGTTTAGAGTTAGGTGAGCGAGCGGGTGTTCTACGGTTATATAATCCGAACACGCGAACATGGTTAGAACCTTCTCGGGAACGAGTTGCCAAGGCAGAAACCCGCGCACTGGCAGCTGAAAGACGGGCACAAGAAGAAGCACAAGCACGGCAAAACATTGAAGCTGAACTTGCAGAAGCACGGGAAGCTCTCAAACGCCTGCAACAGTAAGTACGCGTTTGAAAGAAGGAAACAATGATGTCTAATGAACGTCTCACACTTGAAGAGATGACTGAGAAATATCCTGACCAATGGTTGTTTATCGTTGACTGTGAACATAGCGAGAATACAGAACTGTTGTCAGGGATTGTTTTCGCTAATAGTGAAACACGAGACGCTATTTATGAAGTCTCTGGACAATATAATGGAAGTCAGGAGGGAAAATATGAATAAGTCTATTGGTGTGGCTATAATCATCGCAATAGTGTTTCTGGTAGTCCTTGTCGTTCTTTGGAATAGAGATGGTGACCTTGTGGTTGAAATTCAAACTAATCCAGGGGTGAAAGTTTTTGCAAAATTGTCCCAGGGTGAGGAACAGTTTCTCAACAGTGTTTCAGCAGTTGCCGATGGTAAGATAATGGTGAGGGTCCCGATTGACGCGGACCTCATTTTGAGATATAACAATGAAGAAGAAGTCTTTCCTTTCCAGATATTGAAGGAAGAAAACGCAATTGTCCATGATTTCAATGCTCTCGTATCTGTTCAAATTAATGCGATTCCATGGGCGGAGGTCTTCATAAAACTATCTGAAAATGGTGATTACATGCCGCCACGAATACAGGACTTCATTATTCCTCCAGAACTTAATGAACAGAATACGAATATTACTCCTATTCGCGGCGGCTTGAATATTCCTATTGGCACAACCATCAAATTGGTGCATCAAGGGAAAGAAAAGGTTTTTACTTATGAAGAATGGCAAAATGAATCGCGAATCTCACATAATTTTTCAAATCCCTGATCGTGTTTAAAATGCTGAAAATAGGGGAAACGTTTGGTGAACAAGTTCTCGATCGGAATCGTTGTACTTATTTCAATGATTCTGAACATTTTACATACTGTAAATGCTAATCAAGCTTTGATTAAGGCAGAGATCTTTCAGGAAATAGCTCCCCAAAGACGACTAAATATCCCTGGACTCCAACGTTCATACTCATGGGAATTTGAGAATAAGTTTTACACAGTATTAATGGTGATAGACGAACAGTGGTACAACAAAATTCGAAATCAACTGCAAAAACGTAGTCGTGATAATCGTCATTTTCCGCCAATGGTATATAAAGGAGTCAGGTCATTAGAAGAGTTAATTAGAGAGTTTGATCGGGTGATGCCTAAAACTTGGGATGAAGAAAGGAGAGTGAATTTTGTCCTTTCCTTCGTCCAAGCCATTCCATATAAAAAAGACGAAACGACTGGATACGATGAATTCTTCAAATTTGCAACTGAAACTCTCGCTGAAGGTCAAGGTGACTGTGAAGATACCAGCATCCTTTTTGCGGCTATTCTTAGTGGATTGGGCTTTAAATCGGCATTATTAGATTTGCCAGGACACCTTGCTGTCGGTGTTAAAGGTGACTTTAATGGTTGGCACTTTACCTACAATAATGATAAGTATTTTTTCTGTGAAACTGCCAGCGACAACACGAGAGTCAAGCTGGGCATGATGTCGGAAAAATATCAAAATGTCAGGGCTAAAGTTCTGCCAATTACTCCAAATCCTGTTCCAGTGAAATTAGTTATACCACAAACCTTACCTCCAAGACCAAAACTTCCGCCACCTCCTTCCACACAGACAGTTTTTGAAAATGGCAAAAACCTATATTATGGCGCGCGATATAATGAGGCAATCAAGTCCTTGCAATTAGCTTTGTCTGGACTTAGCAATTTGGAGCAGCGAGCGCAAGTTTATATCTACTTAGGTGCAGCAGAATTAGGATTCGGAAAAAGTATTACTGAAGTAAAAGATCGGTTTCAAGAGGCACTTCGCCAGAATCCTGATCAAGAATTACCCTGGCCTAATCATCAAAAGTTTAAGCCTTTGTTTGAAGATGTACGCAAAGAATCAATAGGTGAATTGACCATATCAACTTCACTCCCTCAGACAGAAATCTGGATTGATGGAAACGAGATTGAAAGGGAAAAATTGGGTACTGGTACAAGTCGTATCAAGCTTAAACTTTTTAAAGGCAACTACATTGTAGAAGGGATTTATGCAGAAAAATCAATAAAGGAAACTATTAGAATTGAACCTAATGCCCATCAGGAACTTGACATCGAAATACCCCCTTTCATAGACCATCAACCTGTTTTAAATGTATCTGTCGGAGAAATCATTCCAATTAGCTTAAGTCTAACTAGCAATAAGAGACCTAATCAAGTAAAGATTCATTACAAAATATACGATAAAAACAACCAAGAACTGGGACAATATAGCAAGAATATGCTGTTACTACGTTGGCAGCCGGCCTTGTCAATATGGAATTACGGAGTGAATTTACCTCTACAGAAGAGCCCAGGTTCGATTAGATATCATATTGAGGTTAAGTACGAAGGAAAGCTGCCGGTAAGAGACCCGGAAAGTCGTAATCGCTACTATCGGATATCTGTTGTTGATGATACGCCTCCACCAACCCCTGATCTGCCTCCAAAAACAGTCTTAGTAAATCCAGTTCAATCAATTGAACTTAATCAGCAAGTTCCCATCAGAGCAAAGGTGACAGATGACATTTCTGTCAAATCTGTTTACCTTTATTATGGAATTTCACAGTCCAGATTTTTAGAACCCGCAAACTATTATTCCAGAATACTTACAAAAACCACTTTAGATATATATACAGGGTCATATTCCACCCCAAAGTGATGGTGGCTATATCTGGTACTATATAACTGCAACTGATGGAGCAGGAAACCAAAACAAACCAGATAAGAGATTAATCAGAATCAAATCCCAACGTCCGGATCCTCCACCAACCCCTAATCAACCTCCCGAAATAGTCTTACAAGATCCAATTCGAACTGCTGAGGTTAATCAGTGGATGCCTATCAGAGCAGAGGTGACAGATGATGTAACTGTCAAATCAGTTTACCTTTTTTACGGTTTTTCACGATTCTGGACTTCAGAACCTAAAAAATATAATCGGAAAGACCTTACCCGCAATCGTTTAGGCATATACACAGGAAATATTCCACCCCAAAATGAGGAGGGATATGTCTGGTATTATCTAAAAGCAACTGACAATGAAGGAAAAAACGACCTGTCGGAAGTATTGAAAATAGAAATCATTGTACAGGAAAATCCTCCTGAAAAACCTAAAGGCGTATCTACTGTTCCTGTCCAAATTCAGACATCGGCACATCAAGGGATATGGGTAGGGGGATGGTCAAGCAGTTTTTCTGATAACGATAGGTCTGTTTTCGATTGGAATTGGAATAAAGGGGATGTGATAAGTCTTGCTTATTTGCGTGAAGGTAAAACCTATCAAACGTATGGAGTTCGATTGGATTATTCTCATCAAAATCCTCCAAATATGAGTGCTACTTTTCAATGGAGCCCTTCTTTAGGCAAAAGCCCTATTGTGTTCACATTACTTGGCGGTGTTACAAGATACAACAACTCTAACGAGACAATTTTCACTACACCCATTTTTGGGGTAGGTTTGAAGTATTATCCGCTGGAAAGAATTACCTTTGATGTCATAGGTTCATTTAAAATTCCATCGAATTCTGATACCACATACCTCTATCACTACGAAATTGGATATCGATTTTACATAACCCGATTACTTAATCTGAAGTTTGGTTATGGTCAATGGTACTTTGGCGAAGATAAGACTAAAAGGATACAGATGGGACTTGGAATAACCTTCTAAGCTTCATGATGTTTCCTAACACATGCCAAAGACTTTACACACACTTTGTTGAAATGATTTGACAATATTCCTTGAAATACAATATAATACAATTGACTTAGCATTTCCCGTGATATAGATAACTTCGCACGCAATAGAGGATAAGTATAAATGTCCAGCGAGGGAAGCTAAAAATGAAGTGCTAACGCTTATTAGTACGGAAATTTCGTAAAGAGAAGAAAAGTTCTACAATCTTGGTTTAGACAGTTGACATAATTTCCGAAGGCAGTATAATCTCTTTAATTTACCGAAACTCCCTATAAATAACGCGCACTGGTATTTGCGTTGCGGCGCGTCCAAAGGTATAAATATCATGACAGGAAAAATAAACTGGATAGGTGGTTTTGCAAGGCTGATAGTATTTCTATCCTTCTGTATAGTCATAGTATTTTATTTGGACACTAGAGAGGAACCATTTGAAGATCCATTTCACAGGATTGTGCCTTGGGAGAACCCAATTGCACTGACTATCAAGTATTTCTTAATTCCAGTAATCATTTTCGTAATTTGTGTTTATTGCATATTAGCATGTATATACAGTTTCAAGGAACCCGATTTTTTATTTGCGAAAGAGAGCATGCGACGCTTTGGACGGGTTCTGGTTTTTTTTATGTGTGCTGCTATAGCTTACTGCACCTGGATGTTAACAGGCAAAAATTATTGGTGGGCAATAGGCATGGCTGTTGTTTGGTTAGTTCTTTGGGGCGGTTTTTATTCTATTGTTACTTATTTAGAAGGAGCACTCTATCACGATGATGAATAAGATAAGGTGTTTGCTATGGCAACCGATCTACGTCTGCCGTGAAGCAGATCTTAGTATTGTAATGTGAGCTTAAAATAATTTGTAGGTTGGGTAGAGCGGTAAATTCAAACTAAAAACCTTTGCACATTCATCTTGATTGTGCTTCTTTCTAAAACATTTTTCCATCATTACCCTCTCCGCTCAACAAACAGCGTCACACAGCCGTAGCACATTCATCTTGATTGTGCTTCTTTGGACAACAACCATCTTTCAATGTTCCTATTTGCCCAACATTGATAAGACCCAATTCTGAGCAGAAACATTATCGCGTGGGTTGACGTGCTTCGTAGCACAATCAAGATGAATGTGCTACGGTTTGATAACGCTAAATCCTGAGCAGATACTTTTTTGTGCGGTATGACGTTCATCATAACATCCTGCCAAAAACTTTACACACCCGTATTTTGAAATGATTTGACAATATCTGTTGAATAATATATAATTTATTGACTTGATAGATACCGGAATATACATTATACAAGTGTCTCTGCAAAGGAGGAAACAATGATGTCTAATGAACGTCTCACATTTGAAGAAATGACTGAGAAATATCCTGACCAATGGTTGTTTATCGTTGACTGTGAACATAGCGAGAATACAGAACTGTTGTCAGGGATTGTTTTCGCTAATAGTGAAACACGAGACGCTATTTATGAAGTCTCTGGACAATACAATGGCGGTGCAGCGATTCGTTATACGGGGGAACTACCGGAAGGAATGCATTACTTACTTTAATCATTGAAGATATTCAACCAACACAAACGGAGCAGACAACAAACAGATATGACATTTCAAGAAATTATATTAGCATTAGAGAAATTTTGGGCAGAACACGGATGTATTATTCAACAACCATGTGATATAGAAGTCGGTGCAGGAACATTTAACCCCGCCACATTCCTGCGATGCCTCGGTCCCGAACCCTGGAATGTAGCCTACGTAGAACCGGTCCGCAGACCTACAGACGGCAGATACGCAGAAAACCCCTTTCGACTTGGTGCATATTACCAATATCAAGTCATTCTTAAACCAGCACCTGAAAATGTGCTACCCCTCTACCTTGAGAGTCTTTATCATCTCGGCATCTCACCTCGTAAAAATGATATCCGTTTCGTAGAAGACGACTGGGAATCACCAACACTCGGCGCATCAGGACTCGGTTGGGAAGTCTGGTGGAACGGCGCAGAAGTCACACAGTTCACATACTTCCAACAGATGGGTAGCATTGATCTGAATCCGATATGTGCTGAAATCACCTACGGACTTGAACGTATCGCTCTTTACCTACAAGATGTTGACACCTTCTTTGACATCCGCTGGAACGAACATTTCAACTACAGAGATGTCCACCACCAAAGCGAGGTAGAATACTCAACCTACAACTTTGAACACGCAAATGTTGAGATGCTTTTTGATCAGTTTAGCACCTACGAAAAGGAAACGCAGGCGTGCCTGAATGCCGGTTTAGTTCTCCCCGCAACTGACCACGTCTTGAAATGTTCACATACGTTTAATATGCTGGACGCACGCGGTGTTATCAGCGTAACAGAGCGCGTGAGTTATATTGAACGCGTCAGACGACTTGCACAACAAATTGCTCGTGCTTATGTAACACAACGCGAAGAGATGGGACACCCACTACTGGGACGTTTAGAGAAACCTTCTCCTACCGGAACTGTTGATGTGATATCACTACACCCCGAAACTAATGAAGACAAACAGACCACTGAACTCCTGTTTGAAATCGGTGCCGAAGAAATTCCCGCAAGTTATGTACCACCTGTGCTTGAACAACTCAGTGAAATCGCATCAGATTCACTCACAGAACACAGAATTCCTTTTGGGAACATTCAGACCTTCGGAACACCGCGTCGTATCACACTGTCAATCAAAGATATAAACAGACTTCAGGAGATCCAAGAGACTGAGGTTGTAGGACCTCCCCAAACAATCGCCTACGATGACAATGGAGAACCAACAAAAGCAGCAATCGGTTTCGCAAAAACTCAAGGTGTTGAAATATCTGATCTACGTATTGTTGAAACAGAACGCGGGGAATATATAGCTGTATCCAAACGTGATGAAGGTATCCCAACCTTAGAACTCTTGAAAACACTTATACCTGAGTGGATTGAAGCACTCCGATTCCCAAAAACAATGCGATGGGAAACAGGGGAGACAGAAGCACAATCGCGGATACGTTTCGCAAGACCTATCAGATGGATCGTCGCATTACTTGGCACTGAAATTGTCAGCTGTTCTTATGGAACAGTGAATGCCGGACGGATTACTTACGGACACCGTTCATTACATCCCGACCCCATTACCTTGCTGTCTGCGGATATGGAAAACTATATCCAGAAACTGCAAAATGCTGGCGTAATAGTATGTCCAACGGAACGCAGAGATACAATTGAAAAACAGGTCCGAACCATTTTAAAAAATGAAAGTTGCCTTCCAAAATTAGATGAAGAGTTGTTGGACGCTGTAAACTATCTTGTAGAGAACCCGCAACCGATTGTGGGAAATTTCAGCGAGTCACATTTGGAGATACCATCTGAAGTCCTGATTACTGCAATGAAAAAACATCAACGCTATTTTCCTATGTGGAAAAGCGAGACAGAACTCGCGCCAAAATTCATTACTATTTCCAATGGAACAGATGGGAATATTGATGGTGTTCGGCATGGGAATGAACGTGTCCTACATGCCCGACTTAATGATGCGGAGTTCTTCTATAGAGAAGATCAGAAATCCAGGCTCGCTGATAAAGTTGAACGTTTAGGGACAGTCGTCTTTCATGCTAAACTCGGTTCACTACTGGACAAAGCAAATCGTCTAAAGGCATTGGTTACATTTATCGGTAAAGAGCTGAAGTTGGCTGAAACAGACGCACAACATGTCAAACGTGCAGCATGGCTATGCAAGGCAGATTTGACGACTCAGATGATCATTGAGTTCCCATCATTGCAAGGTATTACTGGAAGCTACTATGCCAAAAACTCTGGTGAACCAGAGCCTGTTGCAGCAGCAATTGCTGAGCATTACCAACCACTTGGCGCTGAGACACCGTTACCAGCAACTGAGATCGGATCAGTTCTGGCTATTGCTGACAAAATTGACACAATCGTTGGATACTTCGGCATAGAGGAACGTCCCACAGGTTCACAAGACCCATACTCACTACGACGACATGCACTCGGTACAATCCGTATACTTCAAGAAACAGAGTTACCTTTGTCATTAAATGCAGTGATTGAAAAGGCTATCTCTTTGTATGAAATAGGTCTTGTGGAAGACACAAAACAGAGTGTTCTGACTTTCATCAAGGAACGTCTTCGCGGTATTCTGCTAATGCAAGAATATGCACCAGACACTGCCGATGCAGTCTTAGCAGTCTGGGATGTTGACATCGTGGATATTCTCAAGCGAGCCAGCGCGCTTGATGAATTCCGCTTGACATCCAATTTTGAGAAAGTATATAATGCTCTCAATCGGGTACTTAGAATCTTACCCGATGATGAGGAAGAAGATCTTGATGATATATTTAATAATCTAAATCAGTTAAACTCAGGAAATGATAGGGAAACTATTGATACGTCCCTATTTATTGGAGAAGCGGAAAAAGAACTATACACTCGTATCAAAGAAACAGAAAATGCTATTATGATTAGCAGACTAGAACGTGCATATCCGAAGCTGTTGAAACAGTTAGCAGGATTGCAGCCCGAAATAGACAAATTTTTTGACGATGTGCTTGTAATGGCAGAAGATGATGACTTACGTAGAAATAGATTAGCACTATTGAAACTGATAGCAGAACCTGTTTATGCGGTGGCAGATCTGACAAAATTGGTAATTGCAGGAGAATAGAGACGCAATCTTATGAACATCAAAAGGTATCTCCGTTATTTCATGGATTTTGGTATATTAAACTCTTTTGAGAACGCTATTACTAAGGTTGTAGAGCGGAGTAAACCTGCTGTTGTTAGCCTTACGATAAAAAAAGATGAAGAAAAAAAGAATACGACAGGGTCCGGTTTTATTTTTCGAAAAGACGGTCACATTCTAACCAATGAACACGTCGTGAGGGCGGCAAAAAGTATCACGGTGAGATTATATGATAATAACATGTTTGACGCAAAAGTTGTTGGAAGCGATCCGAACACTGACATAGCCGTGATAAAAATTCAAAGAGACAAGAAGTTCCCATTTCTCTCTATAGCGGACTCCAAAAGAGTCAGGGTTGGACAATTTGCTATTACTATAGGTGATCCAATAGGTTATAGGCATACTGTGACAGCTGGTATTGTCGGTGGTAAAGATCGCTGTTTTCATCCAAAAAAAACAGAACTTTTTCAATATCATAATAATTACATCCAGACAGATGCTTGGATTAACCCCGGTAGTAGCGGAGGTCCTTTACTGAATATTCATGGTGAAGTTATCGGTATCGCTTCCTTAAACCCAGGAGAGGGTTCAACCTTAGCAATAAATAGTGATCTTGCGAAAACAATTGGACGTCAACTGATTGAACATGGCAGAGTTGTCCGCGGGTACATTGATGCGGATATGCGAAGTGTATCACAAGGTATCAAAATTACAAAAGTAGAACAGGACACGTCCGCATCCCGATGCGGTTTAAAACCTAACGACATCATTGTTGAATTCGATGAGGAAAAAGTACCAAGATCTTATGGCTTCAGATTGATGGTTGCGGAGTGTGAGATTGGTAAGCAATATCCTGTTAAAATACTACGACAAGAACAGGAAATTATACTCAATGTAACTGTTGATGAGATGCCGCCTGAATTAGTGGGACGTTCTGTGAAAACTGAGTCTGTTTCTTGGAAAACGCTTGGGTTAGCCGTGCAAAAATTAGAAAATGGAATTTTTCAAAGATATACCTACCTAAGTGAGGAAGACCGGGGTATACTCGTTGAAAAAGTTAAGAAAGACTCTCCCGGATCCAATGCGAATATTCCACGTAACGCACTCATCATTGCTATTAATGGGCAAGAAGTTAATGACATTAAAACATTTGAGACGTTTTTTCAAGATAAACAAGACATATCAGAAGTTACCCTTGATATTAAAAGTATACAAGGTATAGAAAAAGTAACGGTAAAGTTCAGTAATAGTTAACGGGAGTTTGAAGAAGTTTAGACGTTAAAACGCAGGATGTTACCTTATTGCAAATCTGTTAACTTGTGCATAAAAGGAAACAGAGAATGAGAAGTTTTAGCACTTACGGACGGGTGCGTCCTGAACAGCATTATATTGTGCCACGCACTGCTGAGATAACTGATTTCATTGCCCGCGTCAAAGTTGGTAGATATGTCGTGCTGTTTGCACCCCGCCAGACAGGCAAAACCACTTTTTTCCGATTGGCACTTGGGACACTCACAGCTGAAGACTCGACCTATTTCCCCATCCTATTGGACTTCCAAATGATGCGTAATGCTTCACCTGAAACTTTTTATAAGCAGCTCACCTATATGATTCGGGAGCAGGTAGATGCAGTTTTTCAGCGTTGCGGGGAACTCCCCTCTGAAGTGCTAGCCCATTTTTTGGAGAACACAACGTTAACCGACCATTTTTCAATGCGGCAGTTTTTTAAGCAACTTGCAACCTTACTGAACAGCGATTCTCACACAGATACACCTGCTTTTAAACGGGTTGTCCTCCTTATTGATGAATTTGATGGTATTCCGCAAACTGTTCTGAGTGATTTCTTGTATACACTCCGTCAGATTTATCTCTCTGACGAGCTGCAATGTCCATACAGCGTCGGGATTGTAGGTGTTAGAAGCATCGCCCAACTTGATTACGATAGGTCGGTCTCTCCATTCAATATCCAAGATGAGTTCAAATTGCCGAATTTCACGCTTGAACAGGTCCAACAACTTTTCCAGCAATGCACGGATGAAGTCGGACAAGCCTTCGCACCGGAGGTCCTCACTTCCATTCACAAACAAACAGCCGGACAACCTTATCTCGTTAATCGATTCGGACAGATTATTACCGAAGAGATGGATATCCCAAAAGATGATACAGTTGTGATGGCACACTTTGTAATGGCACATGCACAAATGCTGAGGGAACAGAACACCAACATCACACATCTGACGACCAACATCCGTAAAGACCGACGCTTTGAAAATATGCTAATGCAAATCATGGACCGTGATGAAGGTGTAGATTTCAATATACACAACAGCATTATTAATGAACTTGCAACCTATGGTGTCATCAAAGCGGGGGTTGATGGGATGTGTGAAATCCTCAATCCGATCTATCTGTATTGCATCCTACAGACATTTAAACCTATCGTAAATGGATTGGAGGATGAGTATTTTCCAGAAGATATGGAGGATCCGTTTTCTGAGTACCTCACGCCTACTGGGGAAATTGCCTTAGAGTCGTTACTGGATAACTTCCGAGATTTCATCACACGGGTAGGATTCAGGGTTCTGCAAGTTCCTGATACGCCTAAAGAATCTGTGGGGCGCCACCTCCTAATTGCTTATCTTGATGCGTTTGTGAAGCAAGTCGGGGGTGTGATGCACCTTGAAGTGCAAACTGGACGTGGTAGAATGGACCTCATCATCACCCGCAACCAACGTAAATATATCGTTGAAACAAAAATATGGAGGGGGCGAAGTGCTTACGCATCAGGAAAGAAGCAACTCGCCGCATATCTCAAGTTGGAGAAGGTCAGTGAGGGTTATTATGTCGTATTTGATCATCGAACAACCCCCGAACCGCGCGTGGAGACCGAAACAGTTGACAGCGTAGTGATTCGGAGTTACGTGATTCCTGTTGTACAAGAGCAACCTTCCTCCGTTACCAGATAACATGGAGAGGGGCAAAGTATTTTGCGTTGAGGTTGATAGACACACCAGATATTCGTGGACATTATCTTAGATTTGTGTTAGACTGAGAGATAATTTAAGGTGGATTGAGAGTAGAGAACGATGAGAATACCAACATAACTATCCGCTTCTTTCAGAAATTTACTTATGAAACAATATACTATTATCTGTATTTATCTCGTTATTTGTTTCACCTTTCTTATCGGCTGTGGTGAGAAAGAAGACAAGGGAATTCTTTCTGCAAGGAAAGCGATTGTTCAAGGCGATTACGCTACCGCTATCTCGTCTGTACAAAGTACCCTTTCTAATGACGCTGATAATCAGGAAGCACGTTATCTCAAACGGTTGCTTCAGTTACGGGAAAGTACAGATACTGACAATTGGCACCAAGCCATTGCACAGATCCTAAGTCATCTTGAAACGTTGAACACCGAGATACATTCAATTCAACTCCTTGATGACCCCGATTCTGACGATCTGAACCGACAGGAACGGCTTAGACGTTCACGGAATTCAATTTCAGGTCTCATCGCGACTACGCTCGCTATGGCATCTGAAAAACAACCATCTCTGTTAGCGAACTTAGCGAGTAAATCAGACGCAGTTGTCGTTACTGCATTATTAGAAGCACGGAAATGCTACCAACCTGCAGTTCACACAGTCGTTGATGAACTATTCCAGAAACTGCACAATACACAGGAGGGAACTGAATCTGACTTCACACTGCTTCTAATTAAGTCCACACAGAACCGAGACCCACATATCCGCAGTGCTGCAATCCAAGAATTAGGTAAACTAAAAAATGTCGATCTTATACCAACATACAGAACAATCCTGACTAAAACGGATGAAGCACCTGAAGTAGCATATAGCGCAATAGTTGCTGTTGGGGTCCTCTGCCAACCCACATTCAAACCGAATGCCGAAATCGTATCAACCCTCCAACTGGCAGCGAGAAACAACAACGCGCAAGTCCGAATGCATGCAGCAAAACTACTTGGCAAACTACAATCCGAAGATGCTGTTGACGCACTCATCAAACTCTTAGCAGACTCTAACGGTTATGTGAAAGAAGCCGCTATCGTTGCACTTGAAAGAATCGGAGAACCTGCCATACCATCACTTTTAACAGTCATTGAAACCGGCGCGAGGAACATCATTCCAGATGTAGATGATAGCCAGATGTTATTGCTGTCTGAGCAATACCAATACATCGCAACTGCGTATATTGATGACACCTGGATGAAAAAGTATCGTTTAAGAGCACAAGCTGCAGCCATTGATACGTTGGGAAGAATTAGAGCGGAAGAGGCGGTCATTCCACTAATACAACTATTGGGAAGCGAGGATCTGAAAGGAGCTTCACTTGCCGCACTCATCTCAATGAGAGGTACTGCAGTACCAGCACTTATAGAAGCACTCCAAACGGGTGAATATCTCGTGCAGCTTGAATCGGCAAAGGCACTCAATAGTATTGGTGATAGACGCGCAATTCAACCGTTTATTGATATGCTAACCGGAACGACAAACAAAGAGGTGAAAGCAATCGTAGCGATGGCACTCGGTAATATGAGAGCACGCGGTCCAGAAAACAGTGCAGTTTCCGCATTGACCGACGCGCTTCAGTTGGATGACACCACTGTCACACAAGCAGCCGAAGCACTCGGTAAAATAAATGTGTCCTCTGATGATACAACCCGCAAATTAATCGCAATATCTATGGATAAACTCCGACGCGAAACTGTCCGAATCGCTGCAATCAACGCGCTATGGCAGTTGAAACCATCAGATGCCACCCAACCGATGCTATTGCTTATGCTCAGTGATGAAACAAGTGCTGTTATCAGATCAAACGCTGTGAAAGTCCTCAGCCGTATCAAGGATACAGAAACACTCCCAGCACTTTCCTGGGTTCTATCCATGCAATATGACGAAATCTCCCACTTCCAACGACACATGAAACGCGAATACAAAACACTTGATGCCCTCAGAGCGCAACTTGATTCCTTGAATATTGAATGGACAGCAGATTATCCACAGCAGGAATACCGTGTTTGGGGTGAACTTAAGCCAATGCCAAGTCTCGTCCGTAGCGAAGTCGCACGAGCACTCGGAATCTTTAAAGGTGAAGTTGTTGTTGAACCGTTAGTGAATGCTTTAGCAGACGACCAGCGAGCCACTGTGCGACGTAGTGCCGCATGGGCACTCGGTAGGGTAGGGGGTGATGCTGCAATTGAAGCACTTATTACTGCACTGAAAAAGGACAAACAAGGCGTAGTCAGGCAAGAAGCAGCAATCGCATTAGGTACAATCAAATCGGTCAAAAGTGCTGAACCTTTACTCAATATTATCAGAACAGATAAGTATGAAACCGCACGACTTGAGGCAGCGAAAGCTCTCAGGGAAATTAATCCCACTGTGGTTGATAAAGGTCTTGTTGACATCGTCAGAAAAGGACGAGGCAGTTTCGATGACGGTCATGAAGTTCAAGCCGTACAAAATGAGGTAATCGGCGCATTATTGACAAACGGGAATGAAACCACAACAGGATTCCTGCTTGACGCACTGAAAACTGCAAACGACGAATGGACCCGCTGGGCAATAATATATATGCTTGGTGTCATTCACAGCAGTTCAGCGTTAGACACAATGCTTGCTGAGTTGGAAAGTCAGAGCTATGTTATACGCAAAGAGGTCGTTACTCGACTTGGTGGCTTCAAAGATAGAAAGACGGTGGACACGCTAATAGGGATTCTTCAGAACAAAGAAGAAATGGTATCTATCCGTGCTGCTGCAGTGGCTTCTCTAAATGCACTTCGCGATGAAAGCGCAGCACCCGCACTCCGACAGGCACTTAACGATGAAAACAGTGCTATCCGTCTACAAGCCATTGCTGCACTGAGCAGTATAAAGGATGCAAAATCAGTTACCAAACTAAGTGAAATGGTCGAAAACCAGTTAGAAACGGATGCAATCCGCGCGACAGCAGTTACTGCATTGGGTAATATTGGCGATAAAAGTTCTGAAGACCTACTCATACGCGCGCTTGACAATAGAATTGGCAACATCAGAAATAACGCGATACTTGCCCTTGGTAAACTTGAAAGCACGACTGCTGTCCCGTTGTTAATTTCAATCTTAGAAGACAAAAGGATTCCTTTAGATGCAAGCACTGCTGCCTTAGCAAATGTCTCACCCCGTATGAAAGCTGCGATAGCACTCGGTCAAATCGGAGGGGAAGCAGCAATAAACGCACTCTCTCATCGTCTCATTGACGATACTGAATACATCATCGCATTGGAAGATGCTGGCAACAGACGTAATTTAGCGTTGAATGATCGGAAACGCAACTGGAGTTGGCGAATCGTTGTCAATGCTGCGAAAAAACATAACCTGCCAGAATTCATCGCAGAAAAAATGCAGGCACGAGTTGACGACACATGGGAAGGGACCCCAATTAGAAACGCTGCATCAATTATACTGGGACGGACGCGTTCTCTTGATGTTAATGAACTCAGGGAATCACTTGCCGATTCAAATGTAGACACTCGCAAAGATACTGCACGCAAAATTGGTGAAACTGGAACGATCGCATTAATACCTGATCTTGTCCTCGTGGCAAACGGAGAAAATGAAGGGAATAAAGACGTTAGAAGATTGGCAACGCAGGCTTTAGGTGAACTATCGGATCCTTCTACAACCGATGATCTTATCCAAATAATGAACAACGATGAGAATCATATTGAAATTCGCAGAGATGCATCCCGTTCACTCGGAAAAATCGGAAATGAAAAAGCTGTAACCGCACTTGTTGCTAAACTCACAGAGTTGCATGCTGATCAGGCAGATCGTGCATTTCGACTAAATATAATACAAGCGTTAGGAGACGCAAAGAGTAATAGTCCTATACAGTTGCTTGAAACGCTCTTAAAAGACTCAGACGCGGACATCCATTTCCAAGCCGCTTCCGCACTCTACGAGATTACCGGGAATGGATATGGTTATGATCGGTTGTAGCATTGATGCTCAATTCAGAGAGTATTGTCCAACAAAAATACTCATAACATTTCATTGTGAAAGAAACCTAATAAGTGGTAAACTAAATAATCCGTATAAGAGTTTTGAGAATCCGTGTCAAATAGAGTAATGTAAATATCCATGATTCCATCACATTATAGTGACAATGTTTTTATCAATTGTCCATTTGATGAAGATTATAAACCTTTCTTAGATGCGATTGTGTTCACAGTGTACGATTGTGGCTTCATTGTGAGATGTGCGCTTGAAGAAGATGATGCTAGTCAAGTCAGAATTGATAAGATTTACAGCATTATTGAAGACTGTAAGTATGGAATTCATGATATATCCAGAACAGAATTAGACAGGACTTCAAATCTACCTCGATTTAACATGCCCTTTGAATTGGGTGTTTTCCTTGGTACAAAGAAATTTGGTTCAGAAGAACAAAAGAGAAAAAAATGCTTAATCTTGGACAAAGAACAGTATCGGTATCAATAGTTTATATCGGATATTGCAGGACAAGATATACAAGCTCATAACAACACACCTGAGCAGATTGTGAAAGTTGTACGGAATTGGATACGGACAGCATCGAATCGTCAGATGATTCCGGATGGAGGCATCATCTGGCAACGTTATCAAGATTTTATGGTAGATCTACCTCAAATGGCTCAAATACGGCAGTTAGATGCAAATAATCTGATTTTCAATGATTATACTTGGATGATTGTAGAATGGTTGCAAACAAAAAAGAATCCTCTATCTAAACAGGGTAAAGGTGGTGATTAAAGTGGCAAGAACAAGAACTATAAAAGACCCCCCCCAAACGAGGAAACCTTACAAAAAGCGAAATTCAACATGCAGTTGAAGCGGTTGTCTACGGTCTGACTGAAGATACCCATTATGTTATTCCAAGCGATAACGGTGGGTGGGATGTAAAACGTGGCAGAGCTACAAAAACATTAAGACATTTCTCTACTAAAAAAGAAGCCGTGAAGTACGGACGAGAAGTCAGTCAAAACCAAAAGACAGAATTTGTGATCTTCCATAAAAATGGTAAAATTCAAGATTATTAACAAGGAGATTTATATGGCATTTTTTGAACTACGGCAATATAGAACGCAACCCGGACAACATGAAAACTGGGTGAAATACATGGAAGAAACCGTTATTCCGTTCCAGATTTCTAAAGGAATGGTCGTTATCGGTAGTTTCATTGGTGAAGAAGAGGACGATCTTTACGTCTGGATCCGTCGGTTTGAAAGTGAAGAACAGCGGGAACGACTCTACGCTGCTGTCTATGAAGATGACCGATGGGTAAACGAAATCTCAGCACGGGTCGGTGAACTTATTGACAGATCTAAGATCGTTGTTACGCGTTTAGAACCGACCTCGCGCTCACCACATCAATAAGTGAAAACGGAGAAGTCTGTATGAATGCTGAAGAGAAATATCTGTTTGACCTATGGGGATATGTCAATATTGAAGGTGTTTTACAAAAAGGTGAACTTGCTGAATTGAATGCGTTGATAGATGCACAAAACTATCCTGATCCCGTTGATGATAACATCCATTCACAACGTTTCGGAGGGTTCCTAAGTTGGGAAAACGATGCGTTTCGCAGATTGCTTAATCACCCTCGCATCATGCCGTGTTTAGCAGAGATTGTCGGACCAAAATTCCGACTTGATCATGTCTATGGAATCTTGATGATAGATGGGAATCCAGGCGGTACACTTCACGGTGGCGGTACACCTTACGATCCATCACAATACTATGTCTTTCGTAATGATCGGATGTATAATGGCTTAACCGTCGTCTCATGGGCATTGACAGACATGCTTCCCGGACACGGAGGTTTCTGTTGTATCCCTGGGAGTCATAAAAGCAACTATCCGTGTCCACCGCAGTTTCGTCCGGTAGTGGAAAACAAAACCTGTATGGCACCAGTCCATCAGGAAGCGGGTGATGTTGTCATCTTCACAGAAGCGTTGACGCACGGCACTTTACCATGGACAGCAACACATCAACGCAGATCGATTCTGTTTAAGTATTCTCCAGGACACGCATCCTGGGGACGCGGAAGATATGACGATGCACTCCGTGAGTTGATGAAAGAAGAAGATCAAAAATTGATGCTTGAACCGCCGTATGTCTCACACCGAAAGCCTGTTGTTTAGAATGTGTGTTTACCAATCCGCAACACTACCGTCGGTGTCATAATAATACTCGCCGCCAAGTTCTTCAGGATAGGTATCAAGTGTCTGTTCCGCTTCTTGCTCATTAATCTCAAAACCGAGTCCAGGTTTAGTTGGTAATTCAATGTGGCCATCTGTAACTTGCCAATCTTCTTTGAATAAACCAGCACCTAAACCGGCATCAATTTGCTCTTGAATAAGAAAATTTGGCACTACAGCATCAACATGAAGGGAGGCAGAAAAAGCAACAGGTCCAATCGCACAATGTGGAGCGATATGCATATAGTAAACCTCCGCCATATTAGCAATCTTTTTCAGCTCGGTAATACCGCCAGCGTGGGAGGTATCAGGTTGTAGATACGCAACCGCCTGTTTCTCAAAAACTTCGCGAAAACCCCAACGAGTCAGAAGCCGTTCACCAGTAGCGATTGGAAACGGAACATGGTCGGACACTAATTTGAGAGCGTCAACGTTCTCTTGTGGAACAGGTTCTTCAACAAACATTGGACGCATGCCTTTAAGTTCATGACAAATCTCAATGGCTAGAGCAGGGGTCATCTTACCGTGAAAATCAAAGGCAAGTTCAACATCAGGACCGACCCATTCGCGCATGAGATAGGCACGTTCAACAAATGCGTCTATAACCGCAGGAGGTTCATGACCACGCCATTTACCACCGGGACCGCTCTTGAAGGCTGTGTATCCACCTTTCTGCTGTAAATAATCAAGACGTTCTTTTGCAGCAGATTTGCCTTCATCAGCAAGGTTTCCAATACCCCAATGGGCATAAACTCTGATGCGGTCACGGACGGCACCACCTAAGAGTTGATAAGTCGGCACATTGTAAAATTTACCAGCAATGTCCCATAACGCTTGATCGATTCCGGATAATGCGGACATCAAGATATTGCCACCACGAAAGAAAGCGGAACGGTATACATGTTGCCAGTGGTGTTCAATACGTAACGGATCTTTGCCAATAAAATAGTCAGCAAGTTCTTCTACTGCTGCCCATGTGCTTTTAGGTTTACCCTCAAGTGTTGTTTCACCCCAACCAACGATGCCTGTGTCAGTAGTGATTTTGACAAGTCGCATTCGGCGACGCGGATAGAATTGTTCAATAGTTGCTATTTTCATTTGCAGCTCCTTTTCATGTTTTAAAAAAGAAATGTTCAACCAAAATTATTAGGAGGAATTATGTCATCACAACCTAATGTTCTATTTATTATCGCTGACGACCACAGATGGGACGCCATCGGTGGGATGGGCGATCCAACCGTCAAAACACCAACAATGGATTCACTTATGGAACGCGGCACAACGTTCCGACAGACACATATTATGGGATCCCTCGTCGGAGCAGTCTGTGTCCCAAGTCGTGCCGCTGTTCTTACAAGTGCAAACCTATTCCGAAGCGGTGGTAACCAGCTTAACCCTGATTTAGCTGTTTGGCCACAAACCATGCGCGAATCGGGATACAACACATTCTTTGCCGGCAAGTGGCACAATGACAGAAAGACGTTTACAAACAGCTTTGATGGTGGTGCAAAAATCTTCTTCGGTGGTATGAGTAACCAATATAAAGTCAATGTCTTCGATTTTGACTCAACGGGTAAATACCCAGCTGATGCCAAATACATTGGAGATAAGTTCTCTACGACACTGTTTACAGATCCGGTAGTCGAATTCATAGAAACTTATGACCGCACTGAACCATTTTTCGCTTATCTCTCCTTTACTTCACCGCACGATCCGAGAACACCACCAGGGGAATATGCGACAATGTATCCACCTGAAGACATACCTCTACCAGAGAACTTTCTTCCTGAACATCCCTTCGACAACGGAGAAATGCGGATTCGTGATGAAGTATTGGCTCCGTTCCCACGCACACCAGAAATCGTGCAGCAACACATCGCGGATTACTACGGTATGATTTCCCATCAAGATTCTGAAATGGGACGTGTGATACAGACACTGGAAGATCAAGGACATCTTGATAACACCATCGTCATCTATACTGCTGACCATGGACTCGCTGTGGGGCAACACGGGTTGTTTGGTAAGCAGAACGTCTACGATCACAGTATCCGTGTACCATCAATATTCGCTGGACCGGGTGTTCCTGAAGGTCACACCGTAGATGCTTTGACCTATCTATACGACCTATTCCCAACAGTATGTGATTTGACAAACGTTGACTGTCCAGATACAGTTGAAGGCATCAGTTTAGTTCCGTTGATGGAAGGTTGTGTCGACAAAGTTCGAGATTCAGTTTTCGCTGCATATAAAGACATTCATCGCACTGTCAGCAACGGAAAATGGAAACTCATCCGACATTATGTTTCTAAAGAAACAGGTAAAGGAACTGACTATATCCAACTGTTCGACTTAGAAACAGACCCGTGGGAAATGAATAACCTTGCCGAACAGCCTGAACAGGCGGAACGAATTCAGTCATTAGCCGATGAACTCAAAAGATGGCAGAACGAGACTGATGATTTCATGAAAGATGTCCCAGTATTGTTGTAAACGCACAATTAAACCTTCTTGTAGGTTGGGTTTCGTTTTATAGCGAAATACAAGAATATATGCACACTTTTGCTACGTGAGACCTAAACAGACAGACTGGACTGTGCTGTAGCACAAACTTTTAGTTTGTGCAGTCGTGTACGCAAACTAAAAGTTTGCGCTACAATTGTGTGTAAGTAATTATTGATTTCACCATAAGTGAAATCCAACCTACATTATGTCTGATGAAGATGTTTTCCAATCATAACTAATCTCGCAGCTTGCTCAGCAGTATCTGCAATTAATTGCAGTGCATCTTCAACTGCATCTTCAAGAGACATCGGTGCGTGGACGATACCTAACATGCTATCAATACCTTTTGCATAAACAGCCTCAGCTCCTTCACCGATACCTCCTGCAATGGCTACGACAGGAATATTGGCTTCTTTTGCGACCTTAGCAACCCCTACAGGTGTCTTCCCAAACGCCGTCTGAAAATCTATCTGTCCCTCTCCTGTAATCACCAGTGATGCACCTTTCATGCGTTCCCTTAGATTAACAGCATCAATCATAATATCAACACCGAGTCTTAATCTGGCATTTAAAAACGCCATGAGACCAGCACCCAATCCTCCCGCAGCCCCTGCACCGGGAATGCTATCATAAGATTGTCCAAGCGTTTGTGTTAGGATGTCATCAAAGTGGGATAGATTGTCATCAAGTGTTTTCACCATCTCCGGTGTTGCACCCTTCTGCGGTCCATAGACGTGAGATGCACCATTAGGACCTGTCAAAGGATTGTTGACATCACATGCAACGATTATATCGGTTTCAGATATTGCTGGATGGATACCCTCAATATCTATAGATGCTAATTCCGCCAGTCCTCCTCCGCTGCGTTCTGTCAAATTTCCATCTGCTTTCAAGAATCTTACACCGAGTGCTTCAGCCATACCAGCACCTGCATCGTTTGTCGCACTTCCACCGATCCCAATAATTAATTTCCTACATCCCGCTTCTAATGCGGAACGTATAAGTTGTCCTGTACCGTAGGTTGTTGTCCGTAGCGGGTTTCGTTTGTCGGTTGGAACGAGTGTTAAACCGGAAGCAGATGCCATCTCAATGACAGCACAGCTATATGAACTAGCACCATCTGATAGTAGTCCGTATTGTGCTTCAACCTCGTTACCGAGAGGATCAAGAACACGTTCCGTTCGGAAGTGTCCACCGGTAGCATCCACAAGGGATTGAACAGTACCTTCACCCCCATCAGCCATTGGGATTTTATCTATGATTGCCTCTGGAAGTACACGGCGAAGTCCTTGTTCAATTGACTTCGCTGCTTCCAGCGCCGTGACGCTTCCTTTGAATGAATCAGGAGCAACGATTATCTTCATAAATGAAATTCTATCACAATTACTTCACTCCGTCAATTTCTTATACTAACATAATTTGCCACCTTGTAGCACCATCTGTTAGATTGTGCTTCTTTGTAGCACATTCATCCTTGATTGTGCTTGTTGTATCACATTCTTCCAGATTGTGTCTCTTTGTAATGAAACGGAGAACGGCACAAACTAAGAGTTTATACAAAAAAAGAGACATTATCAATTAGAAATGGTATAATCAAGGGAACATCACTCTCTTGTAATGCTATAGTAGGATTTAGAATTAAGCATGCAGTTATCCATCAGCAAATAACCGTTTGTAGTAGGGCAATTCATTGCCCGTTGTGCCAGGAAGTGTCATGTAATTCTTAGGTTTCACAATAAAAGGTAGATGCAAAGAGATTCCAAACCTGCTACTATGACATATCTACAAAGTTGGAGAAACTTATGCACATCGGTCTCATGGAAGGAACTATTCATAGAGAAACATTGGAAGAAACACTTGATGCAGTGGTAGCACACGATATTTTTTTCTTGCAGTATCATGTCTCAAAAAGCGGAACATCTACAACAGAGATTCGTAAAGCAATAGATGATAGACAAATCAAGATCGTTGCACTTTCCGGGACATACAATATGATTGACCCAGATGTGCAAAAAAGGGAAGCGGGTTTAGATAAGTTACGCTATGTTGCTGGACAGTGTAAACCACTTGGAACATCAGTGATAACGTTATGTACTGGTTCACGCGACCCTCACAGTATGTGGCGTGCACACCCTGATAACAACTCAGTAGACGCATGGCATGATCTTGTTCAATCTATGGAGAAAGCGTTAGAAATTGCTGAGGAATATGGGATTACGTTAGCAATAGAACCTGAAGTTTCAAATGTGATTGACTCTGCACAGAAGGCACGACGTTTGCTTGATGAAATGCAATCACCTTATCTGAAGGTAGTGATGGATGGTGCGAATATATTCCATAAAGGCGAATTGCCACAGATGCAGGATATTCTTGATGAGGCATTTATGCTCTTGGGAGAAGATATTGTCCTTTCACACGCGAAAGATTTGGATCGGGATGGTGAAGCGGGACATCTTGCTGCAGGAACAGGACTGCTGGATTATGATCAATACATCCGTTTACTAAAGGAATGTCGTTATAATGGTGCAGTTGTTCTGCATGGACTTACGGAAGAACAGGTTCCATACTGTGTAAAGTTTTTGCAAGAAAAGATTGATGTGTTGTAGCGACTCTCGTCCATCTCTCCATCCAGAGAATCCAGGACAAGTTCCAACCACGCTTTAATACCGGTCGGTGTCTTATCGTTGAGCATACGAGGCACCAAAAATACAAGTTGATGCGGATAGACCTCGACTTTGCGGTTAAATTCGTTGATCGGGTTGAAATCCATGATAACCACACTAAAGTCAATTTCGTTTTCACTATAAGGGCTCGTTAAGACAACAATCGTATAAACCGTCCGATCGAACTGGTATGCCTTGCTGTTTTTTACCTGTTCCACGAGATTGATGAGATGATAATATAGGAAACGATCATAGAAGTGGTGTTCTTTGACGTGTTGTATCTCAACCACGATACGAGATTCCGGGTCCTCGGCAAACAGATCGTGTTCAATATCAACCTGTCCGATGGGTTCAAGAAATTTGTAACCGCGATGTACCTCATCGGTATGGAATTTGATACCTAAAACATCTTCGGCAAATTGACAGAAGATCTCTGGTTGACTGAACGCTTTTTTAAAAGCGGTGTCGTATCGTAAGGGAACAACTTGCGTCATTTTGTTTTTCATTCTTTTCATGAAATTTGCCTGAAAAGTATCAGATCAGGTAGGTTGATTTTTTAAGGTGTGTGACAACAGCGGCAATCCCTTAAGAAAATGACTCTATGGCACCGCGTTCCGCTTTCAATACCCAATCAGAATAATTCCTTTTAGAGGTAGCACTAACCGGCTGCTAATATACAGCGTTTCCAAGAACGTGTAAATCTTCTGAAAATCGTCGCCTCCTCTATAATCGTTTCTCACAGCTAAGATTAAAAATTCTACACCGTACATCATAGATGCTTGAAATACATCTTTCAAAAATGCAAAATTAGCATAAGCTCTACCAGCTTCAACTTCAAGAACTATTTTCCCATCATTGCTTACACCATCGGCGTTGAAAGATTGGTCAACGGTATTATTCAAACCGAAAAGAACG
Source organism: Candidatus Poribacteria bacterium (assembly GCA_012267415.1). Classification (GTDB taxonomy): domain Bacteria; phylum Poribacteria; class WGA-4E; order WGA-4E; family WGA-3G; genus MSPOR6. The sequence goes on from JAAXGN010000044.1 coordinate 140,305, forward strand.
GGGACAGGAATTTTCTGTCCCTTTGCTTTTCCAGTTTCGATCGTGAAGCCGATCTGCTCAAGATGAGGCCTTAATACATCTAATACCTCATTGCTTTTTAACTTGTTTTCAGGAGACTTTATCTGCTCATACGTCCGTTCAAAACATTCAATAACGGACTGAATTTGCTCGGATATGCCCTGGGATCTGGGAAACAGTTGATACCTTAACATCTTTATGAGGCACTTGTAAATAAAAAAGGACTTAAGAGGATTTAGAGAAATAACGTGTAAGTTTCAGTCATCACACAAGATTTTTGTTTTGGAACCCAGTGATTAGTCAAGTAACTTTTTGTAGTCAACCGCCAACTCTTCAACAGCGCGTTGGATTTCTGGGGAGTCCTTATAGCGATGGATACCGTTCATAACGAGTTTTACATTGGCTGCTGCTTCGCTGAGAAGTTGAACACATTCTGACTCATCAACGGTTAACCGCAACGCATAGTCAAGGTTAGGCTTTTTGCTATTTTCCAAATATAGAACCGCTTCTGGATTTTTGAGAATCTTACCGTAGTCATCGACTCGCCACGGTTCTGTGAAAATTGGAGGCTGTTGTCGAGTTCCTAACAACCATTGTGCAAAGTGCGCAAGGGCATCCAAATGGGCTTTGGGTCCTGGCGTTTGGACATTCTGTGGATCTGCAAAAAAGTCAATATTAAGATACTTCAGTACTGCTGGCTTACGAAGCAAGTGGTACAGCACATTAAATTGATTATCAGAATCTTCAAAAGAAAATCCCTCCAAACTGCTTTCTATCTGTAGAACAAGCCGATATGAGATATAATGATGTCGAACTGTGGATGTATAGCTTCCAATTTTCATAGCCACTTCTTTGTACGTCATATTGTGATCATCTACTAATCTTCCAATGTATCGCGTTTTCTCTAACGGATACCAGTTTTTAATACCAGCAGTGTGACGAAATCCTTGAAATGTCTCAATCGCTTCTCGAGTTTCAAGCCGTATATAGGGAACTCTATCAAAAAGTTCTCTAGGAACCTCTCTGTTTTCAACGAGCAAACCCCATTTTTTGGAGACTGGGTTTCCGTTGACAGCTTGACAAAGATAGATTAGAGCAGCGAGTCTGCGGTTCCCTTCAACGACAACAAGACATTGCTTTCCACATAATTCTTCTTTCACAACCAGCAATGCCTCGTGTTGCCAAAAACCGTTTTCCAGATAAGAGCCAGCGAGTTCATCAAGAACCCAGTTACGCATCAAATCCAGGATCTCTCCCTGGGAAAGATTTATATTAGACTGAAAACGCCCAAGCCTCGGGTTTTTTACATCAAGACAAAAGTTATCTAGTCCTGTATATTGAAGTTCTGTACTTACACTCATATTTCACCTCAGTCTGTCGTTTCTCCAATCCACAAAGCGCATTTTTTAGCGAGCGTTGCAAGATAAAGTATTTAGAAAAGCTCTGTGATACATTCAACTTTTAACATCAACAATGGCACTCCTCACAAGAAGATTCTACCTAAAACCTGATACAATGGCATACGGGAGAACATTTCTTATGAAAGGGATGAGGACAGTCCATATATTGACAATTTCCGTTGGTTGAAGAGTGTTACTCTCGTTGGTACATTAGTGTTAAACTATAGCATTCGGTGGACAAGACACGTACATGGATGCACGTGATGCTATTCCTGTCAAACTGACACTTTCAACTGTATCACACTTTTGAGAAAATATCAAATCTTTTTGCGTTCCTTGCTAGCAGACATGACTACAGAAAATATGGGCGATATCGGCTCAAAGGTGTTGATTCACTATCGTCGTATTTTCTAAAACTCCTCAGTGGCAATAAGTGCAGCATCTGGAATTCTTCGTATATTTACCGTTATTTTTTCCCGTCTCGGACTGCCATCGGCATTTCTAAAACCTTTCTGGAATGTTCCACTACACTCAAGCAGTGTTTCAGTATCAAAACAGATAAAATGTATTTCAGACAAAACAAACTCTGTTTTTCGTCTTCGTGACATTGCACCTCTGTTAATTCGATTCACTTCATATTTACTGATTCCCTCTTTCAGTTCGTCGTGCCATCTTTTGAAGGTTCTTTCTTCATCATTGTACTCTACTTCACCTATTGCAAGAATAACTCCATAGTAACCGTATTCATCCATTGTGTTCATAATTGCTTCCGCATCATTTGTAATGACTGTATGGTTTGTTGTATTAGCTGCGTGCGTCTTAAAATCCCATGAGATTCCACTAAATGCGTCAAACTCTGTATTTCCATACTTCTTCCCGGGCATATCAATGATGTTAGCATAATTCTGAAAGCACAAAAACTCAAAATAGAACCCCATCCATTCCATTTGCCTCCACTGTCTTGACCCTGCTTCTTTCATTTCAAGGATTGCTTCTCTACCATCCCAAACCTCTGGTATATTTCGCGAGGCAATCTGCAATTTACTTACCGTGTCCATGATTTTTCGATCTAACATCTATTCTTCCTCTCTGAACAAAGAAGGTTCATCACTTGGTTTATGAATCAAGTATTTTCCCGTCTCAAGTCTATCGCGTGCAAATCCATAATATTCCGGCACAATTTCAAAACCAATATAATGCCGCCCCTGCATTTTGCTGACGACTGCAACCTGTCCAGAACCTAAAAAAGGATCCAAGACAACGTCACCTTTTTGACTTGAATAATCGAGTATTTTTTCAATGAGTTCAGCAGGTAACTTCGTCGGTGTTTTCATAGCACCTTGCCAATATTCTCTCTTGATCTCCCAGACATCCTCTTTGTCTTTATAGTGTGCTGAACCACCAGATTCAGTTTTTGTGTCTTTATCAAAACGTCGATACGGATAAAATTGCCGTTTTTTGTCGTTTTTACATAAGAATAGACAGTGGTAGTGAGATGTTACATACTTACGCTTCGTAACGACCCCAAATTGATATTTCCAAATGATGTGATTGACCGTTGTAAGTTTACACGCATCAATCGCAATCAAGAGATCTTTAAGGTAATTCCAACCTGAAAAAATATACATACTCCCAGATTCTTTCAATACTCTTGTTGCCTCTGAAAGCCAATCAAGTGTAAAAGTGAGATAATCATCTCCTTTAATCTCATTGTAACCTTGAAGCACGCGATTTCCCGTGCGATTGTAGTTGCCCCGGGTTGCTTTAAAATCAATCGCAAAAGGTGGATCTGTTATGACAAGATCGACGCATTCAGTTGGTAATTCAGACATTAACTCAATACAGTCGCCTTGTTTGATTGTATTAATGTACTCAGCATGTTTCATTTTATGTTTTGTGTTTTAGAGCATCGCTCTGGTTTGATTCAAAACTGCTTATCACTATCCAAAAGAATTGTAACCGGTCCATCATTAATCAATTCCACATCCATCATCGCTTGAAAAGTACCGCCATACGTTTCTATGTTCTGCTGTTTTAGGGCAGCAATAAACTTCTCATAAAGTGCGTTTGCGACTTCAGGACGCGCAGCATTGATAAAACTTGGACGTCTTCCTTTGCGGCAATCCCCATATAACGTAAATTGGGATACGACGAGTGCTGAACCACCAGTTTCAAGTAGTGAACAGTTCATTTTCCCATCAGCATCCTCAAAGATACGCAAATTTGAAACCTTGTTTGCGATATAATCTATCTCTGCTTGACTATCATCATGTGCAATGCCGAGAAAAATAAGTAAACCCGCTCCGATTTCAGAAACGAGTTCACCATCTACCTTCACACTTGCTGATTTGGCACGTTGTATAACTGCTCTCATATTTTGCCAATTATATAAAGATGGACTCCTAACAAAGATTGTTGCGTCTAACTTTGGCACAATCTAAATGAAGATTAAGTTATTAATTCGGTAATTCTCAATATCCCGAACTCGGTAGGTGCGATATCCTTATCGCACCGGGTTTTTCCCAACTCGCTTCATTGAAGGTTTCCGCGTAGTATCCGGTGCGATAAGGATATCGCACCTACCGGCCTGGAGAAATCAAAATTACCTGATTATTTATTTAATCTTCATACAGATTGTGCTTCAAAAGAGTAATTTATTACCCTCAACTTCTTGTGCTTTTTCTCCACCTAACGTCAGACTGAAATGAAATCCGGGTTGGTTGTTAAGACCAATTTGGAATGCCAATGATTTGGACGTTTGATAACGGAATGCCAGACCGATAATATTTGAGATATGTATACCTGCATGGTGAATGATATTTGTGTAGTCTGCCGTAAACCACATGTTGTCCGAGATTGCGATCTCTCCTCCCAACTGGTAAGTCAGCGGAAAAGCATCTGTCGTTCTGAGCGATTTCGAAGATAAGTATACCCCGGCACCCGCATGGAATTTGAAATACTTACGAAACCTTTGCGTACCCACGCAATATGCATTCATAGCAGCATAAGGATACCCATCAATTGGACTATGATCAAGAAATTCCCTGTCAGAATTAAGTCTGTCATCAGCCGTGAATCCTGAAAAGAAATTTCCACCAACAGATATGCTTGGAAACCCATCATTTCGTTCAGGTTTTAAGTTATACTTAAGTCCAATCATACCATCATAGACGGGTTGGTCGTAAACGCGGTCGGAAGCGAGTTCGGGGTTTGCAGTATCATAGAAATTGTGGACTATTTTATGCACATCACCAATAGAGACAGTCGCACCGAGATTTAGATCAAGGTGGTCGCTTAATCCGTAAGTAAACCGGACAGGAAGCAGATATGTCTCAACTTCAAGTGAAACGTAGTGAGATTTCTCAAAACCGCCAATTTCAACGTTTTGAATAGGATCAGGACGCACTCTTTCAACAGAATGTTGAAAGAACCCGAGCGAGGTGATTGAACCACCTTTGCCTATCGGTTCCGCTGTCTGAATCGTCGTTAGCTGCGAAACAGGGACAGTCTGGGCAGAAAAATAACACTTGGGCGGTGAACTTGCTAATAGTATAACGATCACTAATCCAAATAAAAGGCGAAAATTTAGGTGCATTTTATATCCTCATAATTCTAATCTCACAAAGCAATTATAAATATTATTGTGCCATTACTATTTCACTATGGTCGCGTTTCCCATCAGGTCCAGGTGTATTGTCATACGCGGATATATAATAGGTACGAACAGGTGCTTCACCTCCCGGCGGTGGGTCTTCACCAGGAAAAGTGATTTCTGTTTCAAAACGATTCGCTGTTCCGCGTGTATACAAATTACCCTCTGCATCCTCGGTGTAGATTTGGTATCCTGCAAGGTCTGGTTCTGTATTTGCAGTCCAAGAAATCGTAGCATCATACTTGTTGTTAAACAGTGAACGTGGAATATATACTGCCCTAACATTTGATGGAGGCGCAGGAGGCAGATTAGGGGATGTCGCAGAAATCGTGGTAATACCTTCAACACCAAATATATCTACGGCAGCGACACGATATATTTTTGTTACACCATCCTCACGGAAATTTTCGTCAGCGTAACCTAACTCATCACGTTCTATTTCAGCGATCTGTTTAAAGACCGGATGTTCAGTATCTCCGTCAACTCTTGCAGCGTATACACGGAAAGTATCAAAATCATTAGGAAATTCGTAGCCGCTCCAAAATAGATTCACGGCAAGATCTACCGGATCACCAAGTGTGACAACGGGAACTGGTGGTGCGATACTCGGTTTTACCGTGGCTGTCTGCCAATGGCGGAAAGGTTCTTGATTCGGGTCCGGAGGATTAGTCGGATCGGGGGTTTCAACATCGTTCGTGTCAACATAAGAGATACGATATTCATACGCAAGTGGTCGTCCGAACTCGTCAAGACGGTCATTTTCTATGTTATCTGTGTCAATAAACTCGTTAGCTGGCGCATCCACTGTAGCAATTAACGCAAACGGTTCATCTGAGTTGCTTATTGAACGTCTATATATCTTATATGTTTTTATTCCTTCTTGTTCAGTATCTATCCATGTGACTCTAACCTGTTTATCTCCCGCATATAGTTCCAATTCAGGTGCACCTGCTGTTCTCAAGTTATCGGAATCGAATGGGTTAGCAAAGTCTTCACTATTGGTACAACCAGCAAATACAACAAAAATGAGAAAAATAGGAAGGTATATCAGTGATGCGGTTTTCAAAGTTAAGATTTGAGCAATAGTCTGGAATGATTTCATCCGCCCTTTAAACATTGAAATGTCCTCTTGAAGATGTATCGTAGTATTTATGGTGAAATTTAAAATAATTACACACGCTCATCCAGGTAGGTGCGATTTCCTAATCGCACCGTTGTTGACTGTATGATTAATTCCATATTCTACCATATATCTTGATTACCCTAAAAACGGAACGTGAATTGTAGGTTTGTCCGCTGCTTTTCACGGTCATAAGAAATGGCATAAGAGGGGGACAATCCAACACCCTTCGAATATTGAAAAGATGTGTTTAAGTGTGCCATTACATAAGAAAGTCTTGACGAACTAAAGGTATTCTGTTCGATTCTTCCTGACAAAGTGTTCATATCTTGTTGTGGTATAGACTCTGTATCTATGGAACTCTCGCTTATTTGGTCAAGAATAGATATAATCACGGCGAGTCCGATAAATCCGTAACCTACACGAGACATTGATACACTGGCATTCTTGTAAGCTATCACATCGCTCTTTTGACTTTGAATATCGGATTGGATCACAGCAGAGAGATAGTCTTCATACCTATTTTCAGCAGATGCATTTAGAAACGTGCTACCGACTTGTAAACCCAATCCCGATGCAAGCATTGTGATTGCAAAAGTTCGGTTACCTTTACCCGCATCAGCAGATTGGATACTCGTAATTAGTATAAAGATACAACAAAATAGTAAGGCAAGCGGTTTTTGATATGAAAAATGATGTTTCATGCGTCTTCTATTCCCCAAGAATTACACTCTCATCTCCGGTAGGTGCGAAATCCTTATCGCACCGTTGTAAATAAAGTTTACCTTAATTATATTTGAATGTCAATGTTTTTTGAAGGATGGGGTTTGCGGATAAATGTGATGATAAAAACTGTAAAAGATGCTATAATTCCTGACGTGGTAATTGTCCCTTCAAAGTTATTTTTGATTTCTGTTGAGGCGTTATTGTGAAACTGGTAACTTTCAAACACCCATCGTTTGACAAATCTGCTACATCTGATAATGCACATATCGGTGTGTGGATTGACAAAGACAATATTCTCGCTCTTAATCTAAGCGCGCGTAATATGATTGAATTTTTTGCTAATAATTGTATAGATGAAACAGCAAACTATTTAGCGCGCATCCAAAAATCACGCGAACAGGATGAACCGAATATACTTTCTGATGCGTCTGAGGTCATTTTTCCCGTTTCAGAAGTAGAACTACTGGCACCATTTCCACAACCAACAAGTCTACGCGATTTCGGTGTATTCAAAGAACACATGGATGCTGCAGCGCGCATTACAGGTAAAGAAATATCTCCAGAATGGTACAAACTTCCGAACTACTATCGCGGCAGTACGAGCCCCGCCTCTATTGCTGGGCATGAAGCAGTCGTTACCTGGCCTAACTACACAGAAAAACTGGATTTTGAACTTGAATGGGGAATATACATCGGGAAACAAGGAAAAAACATACCAATAGATGAAGCACCAGCATACATCGCTGGATACACAATTTACAACGATATAAGTGCGCGAGACATCCAGTTTAGACACATGACATTGTCACTCGGTCCCGCAAAGGGAAAGGATTTTGATAATAGTAACATAATGGGACCCTGTCTCGTAACACCTGATGAAATCGGGGATCCGTATAATCTCAATATGATTGCACGTGTCAACGGAGAAATCTGGGCAGAAGGAAATACATCGGATATGTATTACTCTTTCGCTGAGATGATATCTTTTGTCTCACAATCAGAGACGCTCTTCCCAGGAGATTTCTTAGGATCCGGTACGGTCGGGAAAGGATGCGGATGGGAGCTTGACCGATGGATACAACCGGGAGATGTGATTGAGCTTGCAGTTGAAAATATCGGGGTGTTGAGAAACAGAATCGGCGAACCCGAACAGAATCCCGCTGCTTGGAAGGAAAAAGTTTGACTGTGCGACTCAAAGATAAGGTAGCAATCATCACAGGTGCAGCATCCGGAATTGGCAAAGCCACTGCAATACTTTTTGCACAACACGGAGCAAAGGTGGTTGTAGCCGACATAGATACACAGGGCGGAAACCAAACCGTCGCTAACATCAAAGAGAGCAACAACGAAGCTGCCTTCATTCACACTGATGTGACAATAAAAGATAACACTGAGCAGATGGTGGAGCATACCGTCCGAATATACGGGAAGCTTGATATCCTCCTAAACAATGCCGGCATCGCTATGCGTCTACCTGTCGCTGATTTATCAGAAGCGGATTGGCACCGTTGTCTAAATGTGAACTTGCACGGTGTTTTTCTCTGTTCAAAGGCAGCTATACCTGCTATGAAAGAGAACGATGGTGGATCAATCGTCAATATGTCCTCAATTTATGGATTGGTGGGTGCTGATGTTCGCGCTGCTTATGTAGCATCAAAAGGGGCTGTCACAAACTTGACCCGCGGCATGGCACTTGACTATGCAGAAGACAATATCCGGGTCAACTGCATCTGTCCGGGTTTTGTAGAAACCCCTTTAGTTGCTGGAGTCGTCAGAACACCGGAAGAATATCAAAAACTCGCAAATAAACATCCGATGCGGAGACTCGGACAACCCGATGAGATAGCGTATGGTGCCTTATACCTTGCCTCCGATGAATCCGCATTCGTCACCGGTATATCCCTGCCAATTGATGGAGGATATACGGCAGGTTAGGATAGGTGTCAAAGTTACAATTGGTTAACAGGTGAATGCATGCGGAAATTTATTATACTTGTTTTTCTCCTATTACTTTTAAACAGCGCATATCTTTTCAGTTTCGGTGAACCGACACTCTTCTATATTTCTAATATCCTGTTACACTTAGTTCTCGGTATTCTATTAGTAATACCATTTAGTGTGTATCTCTATAAGACACTAAAAAATATAATGTCCCTCGGTCGCGTCAGCGTTATCTGCATAATTGTCGGAATCGTTACAGGTGTGTGTCTGATGATTGTCGGCGCGACGACACCCTACCGTTGGATTCTTTGTACACATATCATCAGCATCAGTATAGGTAGTTTTCTGTTTTGCATTCATCTGTTGAGAGATAATACCTATCTTACGCAAAGATTCAAGACTGTCATTGTTGGGGTGTTAGTTGGTGTTGTGTTTTTCCCGATTGGTGCTAAGTTATCACAACACTATTTTCCACATGGGAACTATCTTGTTGAGAACCCTACGCTTCCTCCTACAAGTATGTATGAAGAAGGGGGTGGTCCGACTGGACACTTCTTCCCAGCTTCTGTTGAAACGGAAACTGGTAACCGCATTCCGACCGAATTCTTTCTAACTTCAGAGACCTGTGCGACTAAGGGATGCCATCCCGATATATATAAACAGTGGAACGAATCAGCACATCACTTCTCCTCTTTCAATAACCAGTGGTATAGAAAGTCTATCATCTATATGCAGGAAGTCAACGGAATACAACCCTCAAAATGGTGCGGTGGATGCCATGATCCTGCGATACTGCTTAATGGGGATATGGATAAACCGATACGAGAGAATCTGCATACCCCCGCAGCACAAGCAGGATTAGCATGCACTGCATGTCACTCTATTGAAAGGGTAAAGGATACGATGGGAAACAGCGGATACGTAATAAAGTATCCACCATTGCACGATTTAGCATCAAGCAACAATCGCGTTATTCGTAGTTTGCATAATTATCTCATCCGTCTTGACCCGGAACCGCATAAGAAGAGTTTTCTCAAGCCTTTCCATCGCAACAATACTGCAGAATTCTGCTCAACTTGTCATAAGGCACATCTGGATTTTCCTGTCAATAATTTTCGCTGGGTCCGCGGGTTCAACGACTACGATCAATGGCAAAAAAGTGGCGTTTCTCATCAAGGTGCTTTGTCGTTCTATTATCCCGATACTGCACAGAAATGTGTTGATTGCCACATGCCACTTGTGGATTCCAAAGATGCTGGAAATATAGGTGGCAAGGTACATAGCCACCGCTTTCCCGCTGCAAACACTGCACTGCCTTATGTAAATAAACATGAGGAACAACTCCAAGCGGTGATAGACTTCCTACAGAATGATGTGATAACTTTAGACCTATTTGCTAACGGTAAACCGATACCCACAGATGGTGTTCAAGTTGCACGTGGTGAGAAACCCCTAATTGAGGTTGTCGTACGCACGCGCGGTGTTGGACATCAATTTCCCACAGGAACAATTGATGCTTTTGACATCTGGCTTGAGCTGAAGGTCACGGATGAAAATGGAAAAATCATATTCTGGAACGGCAGTATCGCAGAACCGGATGGCAACGGACCTGTTGATCCGGGTGCACACTTTTACCGCAGTTATATGCTTGATGCACACGGCAACCGTATCAATAAACGGAATGTGTGGGCAATGCGAACTGTGCTATACTCCCGAACTATACCTCCCGGTGCTGCCGATACCGTCCGTTACCGTTTGGAAATCCCACCCGATAGTGACGGAACGCTCTCTGTTGAAGCAAAACTAAACTACCGTAAGTTCAATTGGTGGCATACGCAGTGGGCTTATGCAGGGGTTCGTGATCCTGAGCATACAGATTTAAAAGTAGACAAAGGTTATGATAATGGAAGATGGGTCTGGACAGGCGATACATCAGATGTTGCAGGAGAAATCAAAACGATTCCAAACCTACCCATTACCGTCATGGCAGATGCAAAAGCAACTCTTCATGTTAAAACGGATGTCAAACCGACAACGCGGGATGTTACTACGAGCCACGCACAACAAGACAGTACAAAGATAGCAAATGCTCGCGAAAGATGGAACGACTACGGGATAGGGCTGTTCCTACAGGGTGACCTCAGAGCAGCACAAACTGCATTTCGGGAAGTAACTAAAATCGAACCAGATTATTTAGATGGATGGGTGAATCTGGCACGATGTAGCATAAAGGAGGGTGACATGAAAACTGCGGAAGCAATGCTCAATAAAGCATTCGAAATTCAGCAAAAAATGATCCCTACTAATCCACATCGTGCAAAGGTTCATTACTTTTTCGCGCTCGTTCAAGAATCCTACGGCAATTACGACACCGCGATTCAACATCTCCAAAGTGCGGTAGCACAGTTTCCACGCGACACCCGTGTGCTAAATCAATTGGGGAGAATGCACTTTCTAAAACGTGAGTACGAAACGGCTTTGACACAGTTTCAGAAAACCCTCACGGTTGATCCTGAAGATTTAGATGCACATTACAATATGATGCGTTGTTATCGCGCCTTGAAGAATCCGTCTATGGCTGCAAAGTCACATAAACTCTACCAACGATTTAAGGCAGATGAATCTGTTGATGCGATTACAGGAATTGCTCGCCGCGCAGACCCAGATGCTAACCGAGAACGGCAACCTATTCATGAACATACGAATAGTTACGTGGTAGATTAGTTTTTACTACCAATCTTCAACCAATTGTACTAACAGTCGCACACCGTACCCGGTTGCTCCTTCAGGGATATAGGTAGACCCCTTCATACCCCATGCCGTGCCAGCGATGTCAAGATGAACCCACGGGTAACCCTCAGCGAACTTCTTCAGAAACGCTGCACCAGCAAGCGTTCCTGCAGTACCATCCCCGATATTCTGAACATCGGCAACTTTGCTCTTTACACCTTCATCATAATCATCCCATAACGGTAATTCCCAGACGCGCTCGTGCGTTTTCTCGGCTGCTTTCTTTATTCTCTCCATGAGTGCATCATCAGTACCCATGGCACCCGCTGCAATATGTCCAAGGCAAGTAATCACTGCACCTGTCAATGTTGCTAAATCAACCACGCCATTCGGTTCATACTGTGCAGTCCACCCGAGCGCATCAGCCAAAATTAGTCTACCTTCCGCATCGGTATTCATAATTTCAATCGTTTTTCCACCATAAGAGGTAACGACATCTCCCGGTTTGATAGCGGTTGACCCTGGCATATTCTCTGAGGCAGCTACAATACCAATAACCCGCACATCAGGCTTTAGGTTGCCGATGACTTGCATCGCACCTAATACAGCTGCAGCACCTGACATGTCATGTTTCATCTCGTCCATACCCTTTCCTGATTTGAGTGAAATCCCACCCGTATCAAAGGTAATCCCTTTTCCAACGAGTGCAACAGTATCCTGTGCGTCACCTTCAGGGGTGTATTCTAAGATGATAAACCGCGGCTCCTCAGCACTCCCTTGTGAAACTGCTAAAAGGGTGCGAAATCCTTTCTCCTCAAGTGTTGCCTTATCAAAAATCGTGCAGCTAAGTCCTGTAGTTTCTGCTACCTTTTCTGCTTTCTCAGCAAGCAGCGTCGGGGTAAGATGATTGCTGGGTTGATTGCTAAGATTCCGAGCAAGGATGGTTCCGTTCGCTATCGTTTCCCCACGAGTAACAAGCCGTTCAATGCTGTTCTTCTCTATATCACTACCGACAAGAATCGTCAGAGAGTCAAGCGATTTACTTTCACCATCATCGTCTTCCTTTTGGGTTTTGTGCTGTTTGAATTCGTAGAGTGAAAGTAGGCTGGCTTCAACGGCGGCTTGTGTCCAATCATCTTGTGTTTCAGGTGGTAGCGGAACTGCGATAGATTTGAGTCCCATGTCGCGTGCCATCCGAGCGGTGTGTCCCGATACTTGACGCACCTTTTCAGCGTTGAGTTCAGCGTACATCCCAAGTCCTACCAAAATAACACGAGGAGCTGTTATGCCACCATCTGTATAAAGGACACTTGTCGTTTTCGGTTTGCCTTTAAAGTCTCCGAGATTCAGGAACGACTGCATTCGTCCTTCCAAAGCAGCGTCAGCAGCAAGTAGTAACTCGTTATGAATGTCATCTTCAAGAACGGGGATAAGAATCGCATCCGTCTCAAATTGACGAAAATCTCCAGTTGCAACAGTTATGTCCATTGAATATCTTCCTTTCTATTTTATTTTGTCCCTGCTTATTCTGAACGGCGCATTCCCGTCAATACGACGAGGGGGTCTGTGCTTGTTACAGTCAGTGAGTGGTATGTGTTCGCTGGGACATCAACGCGGTCACCACGTTTAACCTTGTCAGTTTCATCTGCAACTTTTACATCTGCCGTACCTGACAATACACAAACAACTTCATCATCGCTATGAATGTAATCAAGATAGGCACCACCCGGACGACCTGACCACTGATACGGGTCATACCCTTCGGATTGCAGCTGCTTTTTAAGTTCTTCAACACTATCATGCGCTTCTAACCAACATGATTTCCATTCCATCAACCTGCTCCTTGTAATGGTTCTAATTTTACTGGACACACCTTCAGTTCGGCAGTGTGGGTAACAGGGTCGTATCCTGAGCCGGTTAGAAGGTTCACCGGCACATCCCCGAAACTGAAACTGGCAAATACCGTACCACTCGGTGATCGGTTTGTCGCCTTTACTTTTATTTTGATGCTGCCGCGTGCACTGCTCATTTTGCACCATTCACCGTCTGCCAGTTTCCATTTTTCAAGGTCTGCTGGGTTAACTTCAAGTGATTCTTCGGGCAAGAAATAATCAATACCTTGTGCTCTCCCTGTCTGTGTGCGTGTATGATACGACTGTAGACGTCTTCCTGTCGTTAGCCAAACTGGAAAATCTTCACTTATCGTTTCAGCGGGGTCTCGGTAGTGAACATTTGAAAAGATACCTTTACCGTTGACAAATGTCCCCTCGTGCAAGCGAGGTGTACCGGGATGGTCTCTGTTCGGAACAGGCCACTGATTGTTAAATTCATCTGTCACACCCATGTCAATCCGATCCCAATCTAATCCCGCGTAAATTGGGGATAGGCTACACAGTTCGTTGAAAATCGGTTTCGGTGAGTCATAATCAAATCCGTTGAAGTCAAGTCGTTTAGCAATTTCGCTGATAATCCACCAATCCGGTCTTGCTTGACCTATAGGTTGAACAGCAGCCCGCATCCGTTGTACCCGTCTTTCTGTATTTGTGCAGACACCATCGGTTTCTCCCCATGCTGCTGCTGGGAGTACGACATCTGCAAGTTCAGCAGTTTCAGTCAAGAATATGTCAATCACAACGAGATGTTCTAAAGAACGTAGCGCATGTTCGCAATGTTCACGATCCGGATCGGATATCAATGTGTTTTCACCGTCAATAAGCATTGCATGAATGCTGTCTCCACAAAGTTCCAGCGCGGTGACTTTTGTTATACCTTTATCAAGGTCAATTTCCTTTCCATAAGCAACCTTGAACTTCTGCTGATTCTTAGGATCCGTAACGGATTGAAAACCGGGATAATTGTTCGGCAAAGCACCGCTATCACCAGCACCCTGAATGTTGTTTTGTCCACGCATAGGGTTAATCCCTGTCCCTTCGCGTCCCACATGTCCTGTCATCAGAGCAAGGTTGCACAGACTCTGAACATTTTCAACACCGCAGATGTGTTCTGTGATACCGAGTGTATAGTAGATCGCACCCTTGTCCGCAGTGCCATACCAGATGGCAGCAGTTTCAATATCTCTCGCAGGAACACCCGTAATTGTTTCTGCCCATTCAGGTGTCCATCTGCTAACATGTTCAAAGAAATCATCATATCCTATAGTTCTATTCTTGATGAATTCGTTATTAACCAGACCTTCACGAGCAATCACATGTGCCATGCCGAGAAGTAAGGCAGTATCTGAGCCGACACGAAGTGGTAGGTAGAGATGAGACATATCCGCTAATCCGATCCGTCTTGGATCAGCAACGATCAGTTTTGCACCGCGTGCAATTGCTTTCTTCAAACCTGTCGCTGCAACAGGATGGCATTCCGTCATGTTCGTGCCGATGCAGAAAATCACATCCGGTTTCTGCATGTCAACAAGTGGATTAGACATTGCCCCGCGTCCTATTGTCGCTGCCAGACCGGCAACGGTGGGGGCATGTCAGGCACGGCTGCAATTGTCGATGTAGTTTGTACCAAATCCTGCGCGGATAAACTTTTGCATCAGATATGCCGCTTCACTCGGCGCACGTCCAGATGCAATCCCATAAACACTATATTTCCCATGCTTTGCGTCAACGTTTTGAAAACCCGCAGCAGCTTGATCAAGGGCATCATCCCAGGACGTTTCGTGAAGTTCACCATCATCACCACGCACAAGGGGTGCCTTTAAACGATCAGGGTGTTGAACAAAGTCATACGCGAACTGTCCCTTCACACAGAGTGCACCTTGATTAGCAGGACCATCCATTGCGGGGTGAATACCGATAATCTTTTCGTCATGTGTAAGGATGTCTACGGAGCAACCGACACCACAATAGGGACAGATAGTGCGTGTCTTATCAATCTGCGTTTCAGGGACCGTATCGGCTGCGCGAAGTGCCTTTTTGTCTGCCAATGCACCTGTCGGACACGTCTGGATACACTGTCCGCAGAATGTACAGGCAGAGTCCTTGAGGAGTCCATCAAATTCAGTCGTTATTTGTGTATGAAACCCGCGATGCATCACGTTAATCGCGTGGTCACCTTCCTGTTCAGCACAGACTCGCACACACCGATAGCAAGAGATACAAAGATCGTAGTCTCTAAGGATAAATGGATTGTCATCCGCTTTGCTGCTACCCGACGTTGTCCCGTTAATGTTTGATGAATATATTTCGTACTTGTCCCGCAGGGATGCAAGTTCGTTTGAGACATATCCTCTTAACGGATGAACATCTACTTCACGATTCTCACTAATTACCATCTCAAGTAGAGTTCTACGGTACGCTTCTATCGAGTCTGTAGACGTGCGGATTACCATGTCTGATGTAGCTTTTGTTGTGCATGATGCTACGGGATTGCGCGCACCCGCTAATTCAACAATGCACAGACGGCATCCACCGAAGGGTTCCAGTCGTGGATCATAACAGAGCGTAGGTATGTCTTTCTGATGTCGCTGTGCTACTTCAAGGATAGTTTCACCATCCGAAAAAGTGACTTCAGTGTCATCAATCTGCATTTTATGAACGTTTCTCACTTTTGTCCCACCTATTCATTTGCGAAATCTATCTGTGGCACCTCAAACTCTGCTGCTAAGATTTTTGCTTTTACCTCTTCGACTTTCTTGAGTACCTCAGCCTGTATCTTATCTTTCATCAACGGATTGTATTTAAAAGTTATTGCTTCATCTTTCAGCATATTATAGGTATATATCTGTTTTTTGAACTTTCCATCTTTGACTATCCTTGCTATCTGAACAAAAGCATCGGGTGTGATGATACCATTCGCTAAGACTGTGTCTGGTGAATTATCACTCTTATCCTTATTGACACCAAATGTGTAAACAGTTTTTCCATCTTTATTGGCATCTTCTGCCGCTCGATAAGCACCGAGTCCGGCTGCATCAGCATTCGGGAATAGAAAGTCAACACCTTGATCAATAAGTGCTTTAGAGTTTCTCTTTCCCGCCCCGACATCATCCCAATTGCCAGTGTAGGAGTCTAACACATCAACATTTGGATTGACACTCTTTGCCCCTTCTCCAAATGCCAAAAAAGTGCTTTGGATAGATGGTATCCTTTCGCCACCGAGTACACCAATCTTATTGCTCTTCGTCATCATACCCGCGATTATACCCATCAGATAAGCGGGTTGTTCAACTCGGAAATTTATCGGTGCTATATTCTCTCCTGTGTATCCACCTGAAGAGTTTATGAATATAGTT
The DNA here is from genome assembly GCA_012267415.1 of Candidatus Poribacteria bacterium. Classification (GTDB taxonomy): domain Bacteria; phylum Poribacteria; class WGA-4E; order WGA-4E; family WGA-3G; genus MSPOR6. The sequence continues at coordinate 157,140 of JAAXGN010000044.1, forward strand.
TCAGGAAAATCGGGTGCAACCTCTTTAGCAGGTTCTTGAAATTCAAAACCGTGTCCAAAGATTAAGTCATATCCCTTACTCGCATAAAAACGGAAGTGCTCATCCTGATCTGTCGGCGTGCGACTGACGACATGATTTACCTTTGCGCCGAGTTCCTCTTTAATCGCCAATAGACCTTCATACGCTAACTGATTCCAACCCGCATCAGTAACCTCACCTGGTAGAAGCATAGCGACCTTAAATTCATTTTCAGTGCTTTTATCTGTGCATCCTGCAAGTATGATTCCCATAAGAAATACCGTACACACTGCAGTTATCATAATGTAACGACTTGACCAAAAATTCTGAGTAATCATAATGTTCTCCTCTCAATGATTGACAATGAGAATATTATAGCATAGATAATAGATCATGTAAAACGTAAAATGGTTTAGGGTGTGTAAATATTCTGTCACTCTATTTGTCTGAATCGCGCCAGTGCCCCATGTTTTTGAAAGTGAATGTTACTTCAGCGTTTTTATAATCAGATGAGACGGCACTCGGAGAGTGCCTACTACTATTAAGAGCATAGGAAATCCCAAAATTGACACTTATAGTGACAAAAACTTTACGCATCCCCAGGATGTAATCTACTTGTGATTTATCCTCGTCTGTGGTAGATTATATTCAAGTTGAACTTTACCGAAAAATAAACATTACCATTAATTGAAATTTGAGGTTACACAGTGCGAGGTTTTATTATATGTATTAATGTTTTCATGCTGATGCTAAACGGATTTGCAGCAGATACACCAACTGTGCCCGCATTTCCAGGGGCAGAAGGTTACGGTGCTGTAACACGCGGTGGTAGAGGCGGAAAAGTTATCTTGGTGACAAATCTGAACGACTCCGGTCCAGGCAGCTTGCGAGCAGCAGTGAGAACTGAGGGGCCACGTATAGTCATCTTCACAGTTTCGGGGACTATCACGCTTGAAAGTAAATTGAGAATCGCCGATCCCTATATCACCATTGCAGGGCAGACGGCTCCAGGGGATGGTATTTGCATTAGAAGATATCCGCTTTTAATTAATACCAACGAAGTTATTATCAGGTATATAAGGGTCAGATTGGGAGATGAAACGGATGATGATTCAGATGCTATATCAAGCGATCGGCGCAAGAACATTATCCTTGACCATGTCTCAGCAAGCTGGAGTATAGATGAAACAGTATCTATCTACTATTGCGAAAATGTAACAATTCAATGGTGTCTGATATCAGAAAGTTTACGCTTTGCTGGACACGCCAAAGGTGCACATGGATTTGGTGGTATATGGGGGTCAAACCGTAGCACATATCATCATAATTTATTTGCACACCATAGCAGTCGCACTCCCCTTTTTGCTCTTGGTTGCGGATACAACGATTTCAGAAATAATGTGATATACAACTGGGGTTACAACAGTGCCCACGGTGGCGGCAAGCAACACCCAGACGATGAGAGGTTTAACTTTACTGTTGTAAACATGGTAGCAAATTACTACAAACCGGGCCCTGCGACGCGCCCTGGCAAGTGGTCTTACCGAATTATTAATCCATTTTCGAATAATTCAGACGACAATTTTGGTAAATGGTTCGTTGCTGAAAATGTTGTCCATGGCAATCCTGCAGTTACGGCTAACAATTGGGATGGTGGTGTGCAGCCTGCTGGTGGCAATTCACATATTCCAAAATTAAAACTCTATCAACCTTTTGACGCTGTCCCTATCAACCAGCAAACCGCTGAAGAGGCATATCGTGCTGTTCTTGAGAGTGTAGGTGCTTCATTACCCAAACGTGATTCAATAGATACCCGTATCGTGGATGAAACCCGTAATGGCTATGCAACTTATGAAGGGACAACATACAAAAATAGGTGGCCCGTGCCTGATAAATCAAAAAAATGCGGTATTATTGACTCACAGAAAGATGTTGGCGGATGGCCCGAACTCAAGAGTCTACCTGCACCTACCGATAGTGATGGCGACGGCATGCCAGACAGATGGGAGATGCAATACAAGTTAGACCCACAGGACCCTTCTGATACCGCAAAAGACAACGATAAAGACGGATACACCAACATTGAGGAATATCTTAACGGTACTGATCCGACTGAGTTTGTGGACTATACAAAGCCTGAGAATAATGTAAACACATTGAAGTAACGCTTCTAAAACTCCCACTTCAACAAGGTCACGCGGTTGTGCCAAACCAATACCCCCATTGTTGTTCCAATTGCTGCACCTGCTAATACGTCTGACGCATAATGCCGCCCAAGATAGATACGCGAGAAACCGACCAATCCTGCACCAATATACAGTGGAATTCGCCACTTCGGATAACGGTAGCCTAAAATTGTCGCTGCACTGAACGCAATCGTCGCGTGTCCTGATGGTAGTGACGGATTCCCAAGCGTATCATCAAGTGGACGTTTCCTGCGAATCACATGTTTCAACCCGTACGTCATAACGCCCGCGCTGATATATGTTGAGGATAACAACTTTCCCGTGTTCCGATGGTCCTCGTCTCCGTAAGCCATCAGCAAGATAGATAATCCCATTATTGAGCGATAATGTCCTGCTTCCGAGATACCATCCATTATCGTCCACATCGGTTCGTTAGGGGGTGGTGTATCATAGAAACGGTCAAAGAGTTGCTGATCCCATCGGGAGAGAAAAGTGTCAGCGTCTGCCTCTAAACCGGATATAAACAACACAAGAAACAGCACGTAGATTATTGATACCTGTTTTAAACGGTATGGATTGGATGAATTCAATTGCAATTACCTTCTTTATATAGTGGGGTTACCACGGTGCTTGACGTTCGGGTAGCGGATCCACTGTCCACGCCATCCGATGGATAAGCCGTTCTTGCATTTCCAGTTTAACATCCTTGTAATCCGAATGATCCCAAAGGTTGTGTGTTTCCTGTGGGTCTTCTAACAGATCGTAGAGTTCCCCACCATCTGTGCCGTGTGCTACGACTAACTTATACCGTTCACTTCGTACCATCGTAGCGTTTGCTGCAGGTTCACGGTGCCACGGCATTGCGTTGTAATACTCACAGTAGACATCATCGCAGTGGCTATCCAGACTCTTTTCACCTGTTAACATCGGTAGAAGACTTTGTCCTTGCATACCAGCGTAACGTTCTAAACCCCTTGCCTCCAAAAGTGTCGGTGCTAAATCTACTAATTCCACCAGAGCATCTGAACGTTCTCCGTTATTTAGCATCCCTGGTCCTGAGATAATGAGAGGCACTCGGATAGCGGGTTCATAGAAATAGGGTCCTTTCAGATAGATGCCATGATCACCAAGCATCTCCCCGTGGTCTGATGTGAAGATTACAATTGTGTTTTCTCTCTGTCCCTTTTCATCTAAAAAACCGAGCAATCGTCCAACCTGTGTGTCAATAACATCAATCATAGCCCAATATGCGGCGGTTACCCAACGGTAATCTGTTTCACTCATTTCTCGGTAACGGAATCCAGACCCGCCACCATACGCACCACCGTGGTCAATCTGTTGCCAAATCGGTTTATTCTCAAGTTCGCCTTCAACATAGTTTGGGAGTGGGATGTCGTCCAATATGTCTCTGTATCGCTCTAACGCTTCAACTGGAGGGTCAAAGGCATGGTGCGGATCAAACATATTGACTGAAAACAGCCACGGTTGTTTAAATCTTGATGCGCTGCCGATAAAAGACATTGCGCGTTCAACGCTCCATGTGGTTTGACTATGCTCCTCTGATGGGATCACGCGAACATATTTTGAATCAGCAAACGGTGTGCTATCTCTTCGTATGCCTTTTTCCGTGAGCCACTGAATGTAATCGTGTGTGGACCAAGTATCCGCCGGATCGTGTGACCAGAAGAATTGGTCATAACCGTCGTCAATCCGTTGCTCTGTTCCCTTGCAAACACGCGGGTTGCACGGGGCAAGGTGAAGTTTTCCTGCTAAACCACACACATAACCAGCATCTTGTAGTATTTTCGTTACAAGGACTTCATCTGGTGGAATAGCTTGTCCATTTTGTCTGCATCTTGTTGTACGAGGATAACGTCCAGTGAGAAAACTGGCTCTACTCGGTGTACAGACAGGACTTTGGGAATAGGCATGTTCAAATAGCACACCTTGTTGTGCAAGTTTATCCAAATTTGGGGTTTGCACATAAGGGTTCCCATAGCAACCGAGGGTATCAAATCGTTGTTGGTCGGTACATATCCAGAGTATATTGGGAGGGTTTTCATGCATCGTATTACGTTCTTCCGTTTTTCTCCATTATAGACGTTTAGGGGAAAGGTGTCAACATAAGAATAATCAGAGAGGTGTGTAAAGTTTTTGTCACTGGAATTCCTCTGGCATGTAGAAGTTATGTTGTCTTTTGATTGTGCTAAACATCCTTGATCCATCATTACCTCTTTCCGTACATCAAACATCGTGATATAGCCGTAGCACATTCATCTTGATTGTGCTTCTTTGGACAACAACTATCTTTCAAGGCACCTCTCTGCACAACATTGATAAGACCGAATGCTGAGCAGATACATTATCGCGTGGGTTGACGTGCTTCGTTGCACAATCAAGATGAATGTGCTACGGATTGATGACGCTAAATGCTGAGCAGATACTTTTTTGTTCATCCTGACGTCATGCCAAAAACTTTACACATCCTAAGGCAATTTTTATTTGTGATTTATCTTCGTCTGTGGTAGATTATAATATAAACGATTAAAGTTGAAATTTACTGGAAAATAAACACTAAAGTAAATGTCTAAAGAAGAAAATGGAAAAGCCAGAGATATCATAAAGAAGTGGATGCCTATAGGAATTTGGATTGCCGCAGCAATGATTGTCCCTTATTGGTTATGGATAGATGAAAAGAAATCATTACAATCCTCTCTGCTCAATATAAGTGCCTTAATACCACTCTTTTTGTTATTATCAACACTATTCATAGAATTAGGAGGATATATAATGTCTGGAATTATGATGGCGGAAAGACTATGGAAAGAAAGAAAAGAGAGGATCCGCAAGGAGAATATCGCTTCAGTCATATCACCACTTGCGGTACGTGTCGCCACTGGTTTTATTCTTGAACATGATTCTGAGCTTGGGAACAAATCAGATGCAGATTTGTTGGAGATGATAAATGCGTTTGGGACAAACAAAACATTTGATATAGCCGCAGATCTTGCTGACAAAGATATTTTGGAATTTGTCAACAGCATTAACCATGAAAGACGGGCTAACCGGATAGCAGTTAAAATCTCTGACCTGATGGTAAATGAAGATTTTGCAAATTATGTTATTTCTTTGGTAAAAGAAAATCAAGATATGCATATTGAGTGAAACTATTGAGATCCGAGTTCTCTGAGGAGACGAAAACCTACGCGCTAAACATCTCCCACATGAGTGGGATAAATATTATTAAAGAAACGTCAATGTTCCGCAGTAACCAAGCACCAGCGGTGCGAAAGGTGTATAGAAAACATCTACAGAAAAATACTGAAATTGTCCAAACTATAGTAGAATTAGGAGGATATATCATGTCTGGAATTATGATGACGGAAAGACTAACGTAAAATCTATCAGTTAAGGTGAAGAATAAGCAAAGGTAATCGTGGAATTAAAAATTTGCACTCTCGGAATCTTGTTCAGGAATGGAAAAATCCTGTTGGGTAAAAGAACTAAACACCGAACTTCTTATCCCAATGTCTGGGATATGATTGGTGGACACTGCGAAAATGGTGAAACACTAACACAGACCCTCATCAGGGAATTGCAGGAAGAAATCGGTGTTACACCAATTCAGTTTGAACACATCTCAACCCTATTGGATTCCAACAACGACCACACCTATCATGTATTTGTCGTAACGGATTGGAAAGGTGAACCCGAAAGTCTACAGCCAGAAGAGCACTCAATAATCGAATGGTTTGGAATCAATGAGGCGTTGGAATTGGAACTTGCCTTACCTGAATATCGTGAATTATTCATCAGTATGGAAAACAACTGATTATATCACACACCGATATCAACATTGAACAGGAAAGGTTCTTTCTATCGTGTGTGAAAGCCATTATTGCGCTGCACATGTAAAATCAATTATTTAAAAACAATTGAGGGAACTATGGAACAACATAAACTTCATTATAAAATGATGAACAAATTCAATCCGTATGGAGAGACGGGAGAGCACTGGGAAGTGGACGTACATGCCACTCCCGAAGAGTTGCAAACATTTGCTGAGATAGGCTATCTCATTCGAGAGGGACTCTTTCAAGGTAAAGCACTCCAAAAACTGCAAGATGCCTTGGGTCGTTTGGAAGATCGGGAATGGGAAAAACGAGATAGTGCTATTGCGGGAAAAAAGGGGTGGGGTTTCATCCCTCGTCATCTTATGGATAAGGATGAAGTATTTCTTGAACTCTTGAAATTCCAACCGACTTTATCAATTGCACGAGCAATGATGGGACCACTCGTCCGTCTGCGTGGTTTAAGCGCACGTATCACATATCCGGGTGATGGTCGGGAACACCAAACACCGTGGCACCAACACATGCGAGTGATACCAAATCCAATTCCGCCATGGTTTTCCCGTCCACACTGCATTGATTGCCTCATCTACCTTGACGATTTGAATGAAGATACAGGAGCCGTCGCTGTTGTCCCGGGTTCCCACGACTGGTTAGAAAAATCACCACCGACTGTACACGAACCTTTAGAAGGTGAAGTCGAACTACGGGTGAAAGCTGGTGGTGGAGTCTTGATCCACGGCAATCTCTGGCATCGGGGGCTGCCAACACTACACACCAAGCGACGCATGTTAATTTTAAGCTATACACCGACATGGTTGCGGAAATCGCCACACGGTGGTGCACAACCTGAAGATGGGTTAACCCACGCTTTTCTTGAAAATGCTGATCAGGAAGAACGGATGCTGTTAGGAATGGGGGGATATTCCTAAAGCTCAGGAGTAATTTTCCCGTGTTCTGATGCTCCTCATCTCCATAAGCCATCAGCAAGATAGATAATCCCATTACTGATTTAATTTGCGTTTAACAACTCTATTCTGATATACTGATATACAACGCATTTCTATATTACAGAATTAACCATTCTGTATCCTTTTTCTAACCGAGGTTTTCGCCAACAATGAATCGTATTAGAAAGGTCATGTCGCTGCTCTTGTGTGGTCTTTTGCTATCCACTTTTGTCAGCTGCTTTCCTGACAAGCCACCTCCCCCACAGAAAACAAGTAGATTAGAGAGTCGACAAACAAATAGATTCGAGAGTCGACGTGCTGTTAGATCCAGACAAGGTTCCTATAGTCGTCCAATCGCAAGTACCCCACTGAGCGGTCCCTGGAAACATAAATCCAATTTACCACTTGTCATTATTGATACAAATGGCAGATGGATACCTGATGATCCTAAAGTACCAGCACAATTGAAGATTATTTACGATGAGTCTGGTGGAAAAAACAGTTTGGATAGTTCTCATATCCATTTTGAAGGTAAAATCGGCATAGAACTTAGAGGAAAGACCTCACAAGGATTTCCGAAAAGACAATACGGGTTTGAGTTTCAGGACAAACAGGGGAACGATAAAGATGTATCTATCTTCGGTTTACCCGCAGAATCGGATTGGATACTCCACGGTCCATATTCCGACAAAACATTGATGCGGAACTACCTCGCATTTGAATTTAGCAACAGAATCGGTAGATATGCAAGCAGAACGCAATTTGTTGAGGTGTTCCTTAATGATGATAGAGATAAGGAAATACAAGCGAAACATTATGTAGGTGTTTATCTGCTCTTAGAAAAGATCAAACGTGGGACGCATCGCGTTGACATTAAATCGCTGAAACCTACCCATAATGAACCACCTGAAATCACTGGCGGCTACATCATCAAAATTGACAAAATAGATCATTACGATTCCTACTTCTTTACGCACCGCGGAACACAACTGACTCTTGTTTATCCGAAAAGGAATGAGATTACGTTTGCTCAGAAAACATGGATTCGTAACTATATGAACAAGTTTGAAACAGTGTTAGCTGGACCAGACTTTAAAGACCCTGAGAAAGGATATGCAAAATACATTGACATAGATTCGCACATTGATCATTTTATTATCAATGAACTTTTCAAGAATACGGATGGATTTCGTTTCAGTGCATATATGTATATAGATAGAGATGGCAAATTACAGGCGGGACCTGTCTGGGATTTTAATCTATCAATGGGAAATACGGTCTTCCACAACTCTTGGACAACTTATGACTGGTTGATATATACGAATCCTGTTCCATTCTGGTGGCATCGCTTAGTATCTGATGCAAACTTCAAACAGAAACTTGTCGAACGGTGGAAAGAACTCAGGAAAAACGAACTCGCTACATCAGCAATCATCAACGAAGTTGATCAGACCGTTCAATACCTTTCTGAAGCACAAAAACGCAACTTCAATAGATGGCGAGTATTAGGTCGAGCAACATTTGGCAACCCTGGACCAGGATATCCAACATATCATCAGGAAGTAGAAGAAATGAAAATGTGGTTGAAAACACGTATCAAGTGGATGGATGAGAATATAGAACGCCTTCCACAAAAGTATAGTTACTCAAGAAAATATCGTTACTAAGATTTTTATGAAGATTAAGTAATTAAAACGAAGGTAACTTATGATCAACTATTGATAGGAGAAAACCATGAAGATTAGACTTTCGCTTGTGATGTTATCTATTATTGTAAGCCTATTATGTGCTAACACTGTTTTATTCGCAGTAGAAATTAATGTACCAGAAGACCAACCCACAATTCAAGATGGAATTCTTATGGCAAAGGATGGGGATACAATTTTGGTCGCAGCTGGAATCTACGAAGGTAAAGGCAATGTCAATGTGGATTTCGGAGGAAAACAAATTACTGTTCGATCCATAAGTGGTGCAGAAAATACGATCATTGACTGCGGCGAGATACAAGATACACGCGGTTTTGTTTTCAATAAGGGTGAATCAGCTGCGACTATACTTGACGGATTCACAATAAAGAATGGTGTCCATAAAGAGGGAGCAGGTATTTTCATCAATAGTGCCTCACCTACAATCAGAAACTGCATCATCACAGAGAACAGTGCAGGTGATTCTGCAAACTATTCCGGCAAAGGCGGAGGTATCTACTGTTTTGATTCTAATGCATTCATTGAAGGTTGCACAATCACGCGCAACTTCGTCGGTTCAAGATTCGGTGGTGGTGGAATCTACTTAGGTGGTGAATCGAACTTCTCAAATTCAAGAGCCGAACTGATCCTCCTAAACTGTGATATTTCAGATAATACTGGGCATGGCGTATATTCAAAGGGGTATGTCACTGTAACCATACAAGGTTGCACAGTCTCAAAGAATACGATGCGAGGAATAGTATGTACAGCAAATTACGCACGGTCAATCAACCTTATAACAAATTCACGTATTGAACAGAACATGGAAGGTGGCGTTGAAGTCTCTGAGGAGACAGTTCTAAACATCACTAAGTCCATTATTAGGAAAAACAGCGCAAGATCAGGTGCCGGTATTTCGTGTAGTCGGACATGTACTCTTTATGTATCAGATTGTGTCATCACAGATAATATTGCAGATAACTACGGCGGTGGACTTGGCATTGAAACTTGGTCAGGTAAAGTAACTATCTCACACACCACAATTACTGGCAACACTTCACGTCGAATCGGTGGAGGTATATATTTTGGGGCTGTCCCAACAGAACGGTTAAGAATGACAATAAAAGATTCAATTGTTTGGGGTAATCGTAGCGATGGTAGTTACGATGAGTTAGCATTGAGTGGTAGTGCTATCGTAATTAAAAATAGTGATATTAGGGGTGGACTTGAAGGAATAGGTCGTGAAGCAGAACCTAATCGGCTGACCTATACGGACAACATTGATGAAGACCCGCTCTTTATTGATCCTGAAAATGGTGATTTCAGACTTATGGAGAACAGTCCTGCTGCAGCAATGGGGGCAAATCCTATCTTTTCTGTTGCCGGTCCACTTACCGTAACAGCAAAAGGTAAACGGATTTCTAAATGGGCAGAATTCAAACGTAGATAAATTTCCAGCATTCAAGTTGCACAGAAGGAAAAATAAGAGTATAATTATAAATAATCTAATTTGCAGCCTATGTAGCACAATCTGTTAGATTGTGCCTGTGAGCGTGTGTAGCATAATCTGCCAGATTGTGCCTGTGAGCGTGCAACAGGAAGGAGGAAGAAAGTATGGACGAAACCAATGACCTCATGCGCCAACGCAAAGAAAAGCTAAACGAAATCCGGGATGCCGGTATTGACCCATATCCACATCAATATGAACCAACACACACGACTCAGGGTATACACGAAAAATACCAAGATGTCAATGATGCACCCGATGAGAAAAACCGTGTGACGATTGCTGGTCGGATAATGACAAAACGCGACCACGGAAAAAGTAGTTTCGCACACCTACAGGATAGCACTGGACGTATCCAAGTATATGTGCGGCGAGACGGCGTTGGACCCGACTCTTACCTTATCTATCGTCGCTTTGATGTCGGAGACATAATCGGTGTAAGCGGCGTCGTATTTCGCACGCGAACAGGCGAGCTAACAATAAACGTTGACACAGTTGAACTACTCTCTAAATCCATCCGACCCCTACCTGAAAAATGGCACGGACTGACAGATAAGCAGACGCGGTATAGACAACGTTACGCTGATCTTATCATGAATCCTGAAGTGAAAGAGGTATTCCAAAAAAGGACACAGATTGTTCAGGCAATAAGAGATATGCTCAACGAACAAGACTTTATGGAAGTTGAAACACCTATACTGCAACCGATCTATGGCGGCGCAAGTGCACGACCTTTCACAACGTATCATAAGACTTTGGATCAACCCTTATATCTTAGAATCGCAAATGAACTATATCTAAAAAGACTTATTGTCGGCGGCCTTGAACGTGTATACGAATTTTCACGTGATTTTCGGAATGAAGGTATGGATAGAGACCATAATCCAGAATTCACAATGCTTGAACTCTATCAAGCCTATGCCGACTATATTGAAGTAATGGCGTTAACAGAGAATCTAATAGCGAACACAGTAAAAAAAATACACGGTACAACAAAAATTACATATCAGGGACAACAGTTAGACTTTTCACCCCCCTGGCAAAGAATGACGATGATAGAATCTATCAAAGAACATAGTAGTTTTAATCCTGAAACACTTTCTGAAGATGAACTCTATACAAAAGCTCTAAATGCAGGAATTGAGGTGGATGGAAACGAGTCTAAAGGGCAAATAATCGCTGAACTTTTTGATACTTATGTAGAAGACAAGCTAATTCAACCCACTTTCATCTATGACTATCCAATAGAGGTATCCCCATTCGCGAAAAAGAAACCGGAGAATCCGGAATTCGTAGAAAGATTCGAGTTTTTCATCGCTGGCATGGAATTAGGTAATGCATTCAGTGAATTGAATGATCCAATTGATCAGAGACAACGTTTTCTTGAGCAAGCAGCAAATTTAGAAAAGGGTGATGATGAAGCATTTATGGTCGATGAAGATTATCTGCGTGCTTTAGAATATGGGATGCCACCAACGGGAGGCTTGGGGATTGGAATAGACAGATTAACTATGTTGTTAACTGATCAATACTCAATACGGGACGTTATCCTATTTCCACAGATGCGACCAGAGAATTAATATGAAAACCGTACCTACCTTACATACAGAAAGGTTGATATTACGCGCTTTTACGTTTGATGACGCACAGGATGTTCAAAGACTCGCAGGAGAACGCGATATCGCAGCAACAACCAGTAACCTTCCGCATCCTTATGAAGACGGTATGGCAGAAACATGGATAAATACACATTCGCCAAGATTAGAAGAGGGTAAAGGTGTCGTTTGGGCAATCACACTAAAGGTGGATGATTCCTATACAGACACAATCCTAATTGGTGCAATTGACATAAATGTTGATAAGGCAGAAAAAATCGGTGAACTTGGATACTGGATAGGAAAACCTTACTGGAATTCTGGTTACTGTTCAGAAGCCGCGAAGGCAGTGCTAAACTATGGATTGGATGTTCTTAAATTAAAAAGTATCCACGCATTCTATTTCGCTAAGAACCCTGCATCCGGACGCGTCATGCAGAAAATCGGTATGAAATTTGAGGAACGTTTCCCAAAGGCAGTAGAGAAATGGGGCGTACTTGAAGACATTATTAAATATAACATACAAAACAAAACAGCGGATGTCTAATTCAAAAACGCTATCAATCATAGTAAAACTTGGAATTAAACATACACTTACGCATTGTCAAAAACTAGTTTGTAGTAGGGCAATTCATTGCCCGTTCTCCCCGTAGAAACGGGCAATGAATTGCCCTACTACAAACGGAGGCACCCCATTTTTGATTGGGTAGAACATTAGACTATATGAAATTTGAATGGTTCGTAGCCTCACGTTATCTACTTTCACGCAGAAAACAATCGTTTATATCAATTATAAGTATAATCTCTATTATAGGAGTCAGTCTGGGTGTTGCAACAGTTATCTTAGTTATCGCTGTTTTAGATGGCGTTGAACACGGTTTGAGAGATAGGTTTCTTGCGAATGAAGCACATATCGTCTTAAGAGATTTCGGGAGTGCGTACTTTTCTGATTACGATAGTAAGATTGAGGAAATAAAAAAAGTTAACGGCGTCGTCGCAGCGTCACCGGTTGTCTATTCTCAGTCAGCAATTTTCCGGCAAGATAATAACAATATAGATGCTGTGATTCTCGTTAAAGGTATCGACCCAGAACTTGAGGAAACTGTAACCGGTTTTTCTCAGTTTGTTAAGGGGTCTACCGGTTTTCAAGATACCGGGATCATAGAAGAAGCCAGTTTTATAAACGATGTAAAAATTACAGGAGGAATTGTACTCGGATCGCGATTAGCACTCAGAATCGGTGTCACTGAAGGTGATGTATTAAGAGTTGTCGTTAGAATGGTTGAAGACGCATTGAACCCAGATTCACTGTATCCAATAATAAAGCATTTTGTAGTCATCGGTCTTTATGAATCTGAATTGACAGTTTACGATAACCAGATTGCATTTATTCATATAGAAACCGCACAAGAGATATATGAAAAACCGGGGCAAGCTAACGTTATCTTAGTCCGACTTGAGGATGCTGAACTTGCTCCTGAAGTCGCACAAAAGATGACGGAACCGCCGGCATTTGACAAGATACAAATGCCAATGACAACAACATGGTTGGAAACGCATGCACCGTTATTTGCTGCATTGGAGTTGGAAAAAATCGCAACTGTCATTATAGAGGCGTTAATCATTTTAGTCGCAGCATTCAACATCGCAAGCACACTAATTATGACAGTGATGGAGAAAACGCGAGATATAGGAACATTACGCACGCTCGGATCATCACGCGGGAACATTATGCGGATATTTATGATTCAGGGAAGTGTGATTGGTATGTTAGGCACATTCATCGGTACTGCTTTGGGACTCGGTTTATGCTGGTTGCTCAGTACGAATATTGTTAGACCTACACCCTTGTTTGCATTAGGACTTGTAGTATGCCTCATTCGGATACAGATTGCGATTGCAATCCTACGTCTATCACTGTATGCGAAAATAAGGAGAATTGGATTTACCATATTATGGGTCATTGCTATTGCTTTTGGTCTATACTGTTTGGTAGAACCTATCTCCTTGCAGGAATTGGGTTTGAGTCAAATTTACCAGATGAATCAACTTCCAATAAGAGTTAATTGGTTCTTTGTGGGTTTTATCAATGTTCTGTCATTCGCAATCTGTTGGTTAGCAACAATTTACCCAGCGTGGCAAGCTGCAAACCTAAATCCGATTGAGGCGTTACAGTATGAGTAATATGTCATAAAACTATTAAAAGTAGTAGGCACACGCCGTGTGCCGTCCATTTACCCAGTTTAGCAGCTACGAACCTAAATCCGAATAAGGCGTTACAGTATGAGTAATATGTCATAAAACTATTAAAAGTAGTAGGCACACGCCGTGTGCTGTTAGTCTATCAAAAACAAACAACGTTGCAGTATGGATAAATTAATTACAATTGACAATTTACACAAATCCTTTTATGATGGTGACTCAGAATTGAAAGTACTGAAAGGAGTCAATCTTGACATCTACAAATCTGAAATCCTTTCAATCATGGGGGCATCGGGAGTAGGAAAGAGCACCCTATTACATATTTTAGGCACACTTGACCGACCAACGACAGGTAGAATACTATATGAAGATGAAGACATTACGACATTCTCAGAACGGCAGTTGGCAACATTTCGGAATAACGCCATCGGTTTTGTTTTTCAATTTCATCAGTTACTCCCTGAGTTTACCGCATTAGAAAACGTTGCAATGGGGAGACTCATTAAGACATCCAAGCGAAATACATTCAGAGATACTGATCTGAATAACAACGATACTGATCTGAATAACAACAGTACTTATGAAGACGCACAACGACTACTTGACGATGTTGGACTCTCAGAAAGATTAGACCATTATCCAAGTCAACTCTCTGGTGGAGAAAGACAACGTGTCGCCATAGCAAGAGCGTTGATAAATCAACCAAAAGTCGTCCTTGCTGACGAACCAACAGGGAATATAGACGACAAAACCAGTCAAGCAGTCCTAAATGTCTTACAAAAAATAAATGAACGATTGCAACAGACTTTTATTATCGTAACACATGATTCACATCTAGCTGCACGAGCTGACAGAACTGTAGAACTTGTGGATGGAAAAATCGCAGACTAAGTACAATTGATATATAGTGAACAATGAAAATAATGATACAAAGTCCCTGTAGGAGCGATCTCCGAATCGCGACTTAACTTCTACATCTCAAAATGTACCATTAATTCAAAAGTTTACTATAAGGGTAGAGGAAGGAATAGTAATGTTGGTTTATATTGATGGAGCATATTTATCACAAGAGAATGCTAAAATTTCTGTATTTGACCACGGATTACTCTATGGAGACGGTGTATTTGAAGGTATTCGTTGCTATAACGGTAATGTCTTTATGCTGGATGAACACTTAGAAAGACTTTATGATTCAGCCAAATCACTCATGTTGGAAATACCAATACCAATAGATGCTATGAAGCATAATGTCCTTGAAACGTTACGCCGAAATCAACTACGTGAAGGTTATGTCAGATTAATTGTCACACGTGGGATAGGTGATTTAGGACTTGATCCAGAGAAGTGTCCTAACCCATCAGTCGTCATCATTGCCGACAAAATTCAATTGTATCCAGAAAAATACTATGAAGACGGTTTGGAAATCGTCACGGTCTCCGTAAGAAGGAATTATCCTGAAGCAATCAACCCACGTGTTAAATCTCTCAATTATCTAAATAACATTCTTGCAAAAATTGAAGCAAAACAGTCTGGTGCAGTAGAAGCATTGATGCTCAATAATGAAGGATATGTTGTTGAATGTAGTGGTGATAACATCTTTCTGGTTAAAGATGAGGTCATAATCACGCCACCATCACATATCGGAATTTTGGAAGGTGTTACCCGTAATACCGTAATTTCACTCGCTCGTGAAGCAGGATTTGAGGTAGAAGAACGCGTCTTCACGCGACATGATATATACATCGCAGATGAATGCTTCCTGACAGGGACTGCAGCTGAAGTCATTCCAGTCGTAAAACTTGATAGAAGAATAATCGGTGAAGGAAAACCGGGGATCGTTACACAAAAGTTAATTGCAGCATTTAGACATCTCGCGAACAACTTTGGAACACCTATATTTGCTTGTGAAGAAAAGGAATAATAAAAACTTATACCATTTCTAATTGAGAACACCTTTTTAATGTAGCATAAACTTTTAGTTTGTGCCGTTTACCGTTTCGTTACTAACACCTAAGTAATGATAAAAAACTAACTGAAATGGTATTAGCATACCTTAGCATGCCACCAGTATAAGGAGCAAAAAAGTGAAACATAAGAAAAACGCAACAATAACATATTTCATAAGTATAATCTGTATAACCGCAGTATTATTGTTTATTCAGAGTCCTGTTACTTTCAGTCAATCATCTCAAACACCGTTTGGACCACAACCTGCAAAAGAAGAGACGCAGTCTGATCAAGCAGTTGTTGAACAGAAAGAATCCTTACCCATCGACAATACTCTTATTGTAACAAAGATTGACTTCAAAGGTGTGCAATCGCTTCGTAAAGAGATGCTCCAGACACTCATTCAAACAAAAGTTGGGCAAGAAATATCTATAGATTTACTCACGAAAGATATTGAAAGTCTATATAAGGATACAGGGTTCTTCTACGATATGGAAGTTGATGTATCAAGAAACGAAGAAGGCGGAGGTAGAGCGGTAACCTATATCCTATACGAGAGTCCAAAAATAGAAGGCATCAATATTATTGGAAACGATGAGATTGACATCGGCAAAATCATGGACAAGATTACTTTGCGGCGTTCAGAGATATATAGTGATCACCTACGATGGCAAAGTGAAAGAGCAATTCGGAAACTATACCATGAAAAAGGATACTATCTTGTCAATATACAAGTTCACAACGACCTCAATGAAGAAGACAATACCAGTCAAGTTACTTTTGAAATCGAAGAAGGTCCACGCGTAAAAATTACAGAGATCAACTTCATAGGAAATGACCAACTTTCCGCAAAAAAACTACGGAAAAAAATGAAGACGCGTATCGGTAAACATTATGATGAATTGCTTTTTGAAGAAGAAGATATGAACTTAAGTCTACGCAACTATTATCAAGACCAAGGTTTTTCACAAGTAAAGATACTCGGACATGAAAAACGCTTTACCGAAGACAAAACAGGTCTAATACTTGATATAACCGTTGATGAAGGTTCTCAGTTTGTATTAGGTAATTACAATATTGAACTTCAGACAGGTGATAAAGTTATCTTCTCAAAAGAAAAAATCAAGAATATGTTAGACCCAGCAGAAGGGGAAGTTTTTAATCGTGCTATCTTTGAAGAGTCTATAGCAAAATTACAGCAAGCATATCTTGATAAAGGTTACTTACTTGCCGAAGTGAATCCAATTCCCCTCTTTGACGAGGAAAACGCACTCGTAGACATCACCTTGAATATTAACCAGGGTGATGTTATAATTATAGACAATGTACCCATTACAGGTCTGGAAAAGACAAAAGAGAGAATCATAAGACGAGAACTGGATTGGCTCAACATCAAATCAGATGAACTACTTGATGTTAAAACGCTGCGAAAAGCACGACAACGCCTTTTCCAGATGGGACCTTTTATTCGGGCTGTTGACTTCGTTCCAAGTGACACAGAAAATGACAGCCGGAAAAGTCTCGTCGTCAATATCGCGGAATCACCTACAACAGGAACACTCAGTGTCGGAGGTGGATACGGAAGTGAAGGCGGGATATTCGGAACAGCTGAAATCGGGCAACACAATCTTTTTGGACGTGCGTACCGTGTTCATTTGAAAGGGGAACTTGGAACAAGAGACCACCACACGGCTGAAGCCAGTTTTGGCTCACCATGGATCTTTGGCACACCAACCAGACTTAATGCACGCATTTACAATAATCGCAGATTCCGACGTTATTACAGCAATGTTGGGGCCGCATTAAATCCGGATTATACAACAGACAGATATGTGTGGGATACACGAGGTGGATCCATTTCTCTAGGACGTCCAATCGCATTTGATGTCGATCTTTCTGTAAGGTTCAGAAATGAAAACGTTAGGGCACACACGCCAGACGAGGAAGTGTTAAACCGTTCTACGAGAAGCATACTATTTGCTGTAGGACGAGATACACGAGATTACCGTACATCGCTTTACGACCCTATGGGAGGAAGTTCTAACAGTATATCCTACGAATACTCTGGTGGAATCTTGGGGGCTGATAACGAATTCCAAAAATACACTGCTGACACAAGTTGGTTCTTCAATCCGTGGTGGAATCATGTATTTGCGATTCATGCACGGGCAGGGTATATGGTCAGTAAGAGCACAGATAGTAGAAACCTATTTTACGAAAGATTCTACTTAGGTGGCGTAGATACAATACGCGGATACGAAGATTGGGAAATATATCCTGATTCCGATGCTCCGATCAGACAATTTGGGGGGAACAAAGTGTTTTTCTCTAACTGGGAATACAGAGTTCAAGTTTCCCCACAGTTGACAACAGTAGTTTTCTTTGATATAGGTCAAGTGTGGGATGAATCTACCCCAAATATTTTCAATAACATCAATCTGAAACGTGGTGCCGGTGTTGAAGCGCGTTTACAGATGTTAGGGATGTTAGCACGCTTTGGATGGGGATATGGGTTTGACCGACAGAATCGGGAACCTTCAGGCAAATTCTATTTTACAATCGGTCCCGGATTCTAATAGAGTGTCTACTTTTACATTGTAGGTCGGGTTTCGCTTCGCTCAACCCGACCTACAAAATAGAAATTACATAACGAACATATATGTGTTGTTCAAAAAGGAATAATTATGAAAAAGTTTGTACTAATAGGATTTTCATTAGTGTTGTTCGGGATTTTGACCGGCAGCATCGGTCAAGAGTCATTTAAACTCGGTGTCGTTGATTCTAATCGTGTTCTGCAAAACTATAAGAAAGCAATGGATGCAGACAAATTCCTAAAGAATGCAGAAGCACGTTGGAAGAAGAATCTTGCTGACATGGAAGAAGACATTAGGACATTGATCGAAAAGAAAGAAAAAACAGAATTATTTGTTGAAGAAGCACAAACAGCGGACTTAGTAAGACAGATTCAAGCCAAACAGTTGGAATATCAGAGAGAGTTTGATCAGGGAAATCAAGCACTCATAGAAAAAAACAGAGAATTGATACAGCCGATTGTCAAGGAACTTGAACAACTCATTATTAAAACAGGAAAAGAAGAAAACTACGATCTAATCATCGACAAACAAGCAGCACTCTATTTTAATGAAAAGTATGATATTACGGACAAAATTATTATTCTGATCAATGCAGAAAATGAAAAAGCGGAACAGAATAATCAGGATGCCGAAGCACCACAAAATGAAAAGGCAGATTAAGTGCTATATTATACACGTTGCTTGTAGTAGGGCAATTCATTGCCCGTCGTGTCAAGAAGTGTCATGTTATTTTTAGGTTTCACTTCATTATGCTGGCACACTAATGTTGTAAGATTGCACCCGTTCCAATGAGGATACTAAATATGAAACTAAAGGATATTTCAGAACATATTGGTGGCGAACTTCATGGGGATGGTGACATTGAAATAACGGGTGTTTCTGGCATTAAAGAAGCAGTTCCGAACCAAATTACCTTCGTCGCAAATACAAAATATCTGAGTGCTATCGCAACTACCCAGGCATCGGCAATAATCTTAGGACACGGTGTTTCTGGCAATGGAAAAGCCACAATCCGTGTTGACAACCCATATTGGGGATTTGTAAAAGTATTGGAATTATTTGCACAAGGAACAGAGAGAAACCAACAGACCGGTATACATGAAACAGCGATTATCGGAGAGAATGTTAAAATCGGCAAAAACGTCTCTATACATGCGCACTGTGTCTTAGAAGACAGTGTGGAAATTGGTGATAATACAGTAATTATGCCTTTAGTCTATATTGGAGAAGGGAGCAAAATTGGATGTGATGGCTTAATATACGCCAATGTAAGTATTCGTGCTGATATCATTATTGGAGATCGTGTCATTATTCATTGTGGTGCTGTCATTGGTAGTGACGGATTCGGGTTTACACCTGACCCCACAAACCATAGTCCATATAAGATACCACAAATAGGTTCTGTCGTTATTGAAGACGATGTTGAAATCGGGGCAAATACAACAATTGATAGAGCAACAATCTCTGAAACGCTCATAAAAAACGGAACAAAACTTGACAATCTTGTTCAGATTGCACACAATGTAGTTATTGGAAAAGATTGCTGTTTAGCAGCGCAAACAGGTATTGCAGGAAGTAGCCAACTGGGTGACCGTATAAACATGGCAGGTCAATCTGGTGTCATCGGACACCTAACGCTTGGTGAAAACACCGTCATCTACTCAAAAACGGCTGTCACAAAAGATATCCCACCGGGAAGTCATCTTTCTGGTATTCCCGCCCGACCCCATAAACAGGAGTTACGTTTTCAAGCATCAATCAGAAAAATGCCAGAATTACTGCAAGAGTTCAATAAACTGCAAAAACGTGTCGTGGAGCTTGAAGAAAAACTACACGAACTTGAAAAAGAAGAATCTTGATCTACAATGAGGACGTTGTTAACGTATATTGAACTTGCAAGACCTTTGAACGGTGTGATCGCTTTTCTTTCAGCTTGGTTAGGTGGCATATTCGCGCTAGGCAGCACACTCAATTCATTTTCAGAAGTAAAATTATTATATGTCTCTATCGCATCACTGTTACTACTCTCCGCAGGCAATGCCATAAATGATTATTGTGATTACAACATCGACTGCCATAACAGACCCGATCGTCCACTCCCATCAGGTAGAATCCGTAGAAGAAATGCACTCATATTCGCCATAACGCTTATCGGACTCGGTATGGCACTTGGCGTGTTAGTCAATTTATATGCAGTTTATGTTGCAGTACTGGTGTCTATACTTCTCGTGAGTTATGCTCTCATTCTGAAACGTACACCCATCTTAGGAAATTTAGTTGTTGGACTTCTTACAAGTCTGACATTCATTTCTGGTGGTATAGCAGTCGGTTCAGTACGTAGCACCATCATACCTGCTATTTTTGCCTTTTTCTTTACAACAGCAAGGGAGATTGTCAAAGACCTTGAAGATATTGAAGGAGATAAGAGAGAAAACGTCAAGACACTCGCCAATCTCAACCCTCGTCTGGCAATCATCATGACATTGAGTTTTATGTTCTGTGTAATCATATTTAGTCCTATCCCCTATCTGCTCGGACTTTATCCGTGGCAATATTTAGTAACGATCATACTTGGTGTTGATCTTGTGCTTATCTGCTTAGGAATTCAACTTGTGACGAACACCTCAAAAGACGGTTATGCAAAAATACAACACTGGATGAAATGGGACATATTCGTAGGTTTAGGTGCAATCTATCTTGGAATCTTATATTAAGCATAAGAGGTAGCGACGATTCATTTTTCGTCAAAATAGACATTGGAAAACTACACCAAAGTAATAGAATTCTTAAACAGCACGACACCAAACATTGAGCATGCACTACACTTTATAAATGCATCTCAACGTTCATCCTTAACAGACGAATTGTGTAAAACCTGCAAGGTCTTTACGTCAGGATGGGGACAGATTGACGGTGTAATGTTGATAAAAGAAAGTGAAGGACATGGTTCAGGTTATCGCATCCTTGTAAATGCAACTACCGAACGAAGTCTAAAGGAACTCCTACTCACTTTTCCAAGAAGTTCAGTTGGCATGTTTTTCCTGGCGAATGAATGGATTGAAAGCAGAATTCTTGATCTGTTTGATGGTAAGAGGGTTAATATAGGATCAGAAGTATGTTTCGTTGGAACAAAAAAAGGAAGTATTACAGAAGCAGAACAAAAGACATTGACAAAAAAGAAAGATGAAATCGCCAATAGTCTTGGGAAACTTACATCCTTAAAGGGTAGATCTGAGAATTCTCAGTTTCTTATTGAAGGAGAAATGATGGTAGAACGCGCTTTCTCAGATGGGTTACCTATTGAAAAGGTACTATATACACACGACTTTGTCTCGTCTACTGCAGGCAAGGATTTTTTGAAGAAAGTTTTTGCCGAAAATCTTTCTATATATCTAACAAGAGATAGTGTAATCGGATCACTGACAACAACGCGTCTAATTCCCGCAATTATAGCATCAGTACATCAAAGTTATCCTACCTTTCTAAATGAAGATGGACTTATGAATTTTCATTTCAGTCAGGACTGTATATTGCTGATTATAGAAAACGTTCAGAATCCAGACAATCTTGGGATGACTTTACGCACAGCTGATGCTGCAGGTGTTTCCGCAGTATTAATCAGCGGAGAAGGGGCAAATCCGTTTCATAAGAACTGTATTCGTGCATCGCGTGGTGCTGTTGGCAGGCTTCCCATTTTCTATGTTCCTTCAACGTTGTCAGCGATCGAGAAGCTTAAAGCAAGCGGTTGGCATATCATTGGAGCAACGGCAAGAGCAGAGAAGGAACTTTACGCATCGCGATATAAGACACCGATTGCAGTTGTTGTTGGCAATGAGAATAGTGGTTTGACAGAAGAGACTCGAAATCAGTGCACAGAATTAGTAAGTATACCAATGGCAACGGGTCAATCTTCTCTAAATGTTGGCGTTGCTGCCGGGATTCTACTATATGAATTAAACGCTAATCCTGTGAAAGTAAACCTGAGATGAGCAATAACACCTTCCGCGCCTTCCGTGTTCTCCGCGTCATCCGCGATTCTGATAAAAGGGTGACAAATAACTTTACATAACCCCTATATCATAAGAATTTGACAAATTCGTCTGATGGTGTTAAAATAATTTAGTTTTGATATATAAGCGTGTAAGTTAAATTCCCGAAGGATCAATGACATTTTGACAGTAAGGACCGGTTGCAATTGAGACCAAATTGTATTCTAAGTTATCTAAAAACAGTGCTTGCAGAAAAGGACGCAGGATACTTCATCTTGATTGATCCGGAAATGTGTGATGTAGAAAACACTGCAAAACTCGCCACGACCATAGAGAACGCAGGAGCAGATGCGATTCTACTTGGAGGTAGTCTGTTGACTCAAGATTTGCATCCAATTGCCGCCGCAATCAAGGCAGAAACCGAGTTACCAATTATTCTATTCCCTGGCGACTCCATGCATCTCACACCACATGCAGATGCAATCCTGTTTATGAGTCTCATCAGTGGACGAAACCCAAACTATCTCATTGGGGAACAGGTGAAAGCAGCACCCTGGATCCAGAAATATGGATTAGAACCCATACCAACGGGGTACATGTTGATTGATGGTGGAAGCAGAACTTCAGTAGAATTCATGAGTGGCACTGCTCCTATTCCGAGAGATAAACCTGACATCGCTGCACCCCATGCACTGGCAGCAGAATACCTCGGTATGCAGATGGTCTATCTGGAAGCAGGAAGCGGGGCAACACTCCCAGTTCCAAATGAGATGATTTCTTCTGTGAAAGAACAGATCACAATACCATTGATTGTGGGAGGAGGCATAAGATCTCCTGAAACAGCAGCTGAAAAAGTAAGAGCAGGAGCAGATTTCATAGTCACGGGTAACATACTTGAAGAAACAGGGTCTATTGACCTTATGAAACAATTTGCCATCGCAGTTCACGGTTAACTATTACAAATGACTTACATTATAGTGAATTTTGGAATTATAAAGATATTTCAATGAACTTGCAAGTACCACAAGTTCCGTAGGGGCGAGGTCTCCTCGCCCGTTGAGGAGTGTTTCATTAAATGTAAGTTCCACTATTAGAATGTCCAATCAAAAAACAAACAAATAGAACGTGAGGAATTACATTATGTCAGAAAACAAAGAGGTAGTTATTGAAATTGGAACTGGAGACGAAGAATCTGATGCTGAGACTTCTGCAACACCAGATGATTCTGACAATACTACCGAGATAGAAAATAAAAATGACGAATCTACCGTAGAGACACTACTTGCAGAAATTGAAGAACTCAAGGAATATTACAAAAAACAAATTGAGGAAGTGGCAGAATCGGAGAAAGCACAGTATGAAACTGAACGGGAACGCTTGTTGCGCACCGCTGCAGAAGCTGAAAACACAAAGAGACGTGTTGAAAACGATGCTAAGAAGCAGCTAAAATTCGCAAATAAGAATATCATAGAAGGAATTATTCCTGTATTGGATAGCCTTGAAGCAGCAATTAATAGCATTGATGAGAAGATCGCAACTGAAGAACATAATCCAGATATGTCTAACTTCAGTGAAGGAGTCGAATTAGTACATAAACAATTATTAGATGTTCTAAGAACACATGGACTTACACCAATCGACTCCGCAACTGGTTCATTTGATCCAAACCAGCATGAAGCTGTCTTTGCAACAGAATCAGATGAAGTGCCAGAAGGGAATATCATTGAGGAATTCAGACGAGGATATCTGCTGCATGAACAGGTGATACGTGCCGCACAAGTTGTTGTGTCAACGGGGAAGAAAAAGGAAGAACCCTCAGATGAAGGAACCGAAGAAATCATCATCGAAATTTCAACTGAGGAAGAATGAATGTAATACCTCTCTTGTAGCACAATTTGTATGAAGATTAAATGAATAATCAGGTAATTCTATTAATAAGACTCATCGTAAGAGTAAGGCTTCGTAGGGGCGGGGTTTCCCCGCCCGCGTATTACCCACTTAATAACTTAATCTTCATTTAGATTGTGCCGTTACACGTTTGATTTCTAACGGTATCCAGTAATGAGAGATAGTTTAATAGAAATGGTATAACTTAGGTAGGAAAACTCATGCAACAAAAACGCGACTATTATGATGTTTTAAACGTCAGCAGAGATGCAGATGAGAACGAAATAAAAAAAGCATATAGAAAATTAGCAGTAAAATATCATCCAGATAAAAATCAAGGTGATAAAGATGCCGAAGAGAAATTCAAAGAAGCCACCGAAGCTTATGACGTGTTGAGAACACCAGAGAAACGACAACGATATGACCAATATGGACATGCCGGACTTGAAGGGACAACAGCCGGATACGGATATGGCGTAAACCTTGACGATATATTGAGTGAAGTGTTTGGAGACGTATTTGGTGGTTTTGGAAGAACAAGCAATAGACCCAAACAGGGACGTAGCTTACAGTATAGCCTTGAAATCTCACTTGAGGAAGCATATTACGGAAAAGAGGAAACAATTGAAATACCACGAATTGAATCCTGTCCTGAATGTAACGGCAGTGGAGCTGAAAGAGGATCAACTATTGATACGTGTCCTCAGTGCTATGGACAGGGACAGGTAACCCAATCACAAGGCTTCTTTACAATGTCCCGAACATGTCCACGATGTCAAGGAGAAGGTGAAATTATAAAGAACCCATGTAGAAACTGTAACGGACAAGGTAGGATAAGAGTCAAACGAGAACTCAAAATAAAAATAGATAAAGGTGTTGACAACCGTACTGAGTACCGTTTGCGTGGACAAGGCGAAGCAGGTACTTTAGGAGGACCCCCCGGAGACCTACTGGTAGTTATCCATATAAAACCACACCAAACTTTCACCAGAGAGGGAAACGATCTATATACATCAGCAAAAATTTCGTTCATCCAAGCAGCACTTGGAACTACTATTGAAGTTAGAAACATTGAAGGTGTTCAGGAATTAGATGTTCCCGCTGGAACACAATACGGAGACCAATTGCGCATTAAAGGGAAGGGAATGCCAAGATATAGAAGTTCTTATTTCGGTGACCTTGTTGTTCAGATAGAGATAGAAACACCAAGAAAACTCACGACACAACAGAGAACATTATTGGAACATTTTGATGCCCCTGAGTATAAACCCGACGGATCTGAGAACGGTAGTTTCTGGGAAAAACTTTTTGGCAATCAAGATGATAAGTAGGCGGTGAATGCCTAAATGGCATTCATACCGTTGATTTGAACTCCGATTCCCGATTTTGTAGGCGGTGAATGCCAAAAGGCATTCATACCGTTGATTTCTTGATTTGAACTCCGATTCCCGACCTAAAAAATGAAATGGGTACAGATTACAATAAAAACATCTCATGAAGCATCTGAAGCAGTAGCAAATCAATTATTTGAAATGCAGTCACTCGGCGTTGAGATAACTGAAGATGACAAAAAAGATACCCTATTAACCGCATATTTCCCTTTAGATGACAAAATAAATTCAAGAGTTAACAGACTGAGAACCTTCCTGTCAAAACTACCTACATGGGGAATCCAACCGAATCCAGCAAAAATTGAACTAAAAAGAATTGAATCAGAAAAATGGACAGAGGCATGGAAGGCAAATTTCACACCTCAAAAAGTAGGAGAAAAGATACGCATTGTTCCAACATGGTATGAACAACCCATCAATGAATCAGACATCGTAATAAGACTTGATCCTGGAATGGCATTTGGCACAGGTTATCATCCAACAACACGATTAGCTCTACAAATGTTGGAAAAGTCGATCAGACCGAATCAGATTGTAGCAGATGTAGGAACTGGTTCTGGTATTTTGGCAATAGCAGCTTTTAAACTTGGCGCGAAACATATTGACGCGATCGAACTCGACCCGACAGCAATACCAGTAGCAATGAACAATTTCGCCAATAACAGTGTTTCCAAAAAAATCACATTACATGAAGCAGATGGACTCCGGACTGTTGAACGAAAATACGATATTATAGTCGCAAACATCCTAACAAAAGCAATCATACCATTGATTCCATACTGTCGTGATAAACTAAATTCGGATGGGAGCCTGATCTTATCCGGTATTCTGGAATCAGAACAGACCGACGTTCAAGAAACTCTAAAAGAAAACGGTTTAGAATGCGTTTCTGTCACGCGTCAAGCAGAGGATGAGCTGATATGGGTAGCAATGTTAGCGAGGTTCCTTGGCTAATCCATGACAAAGATTACATCTACCGAGATTGAGATGGGGCATGATAGGTGATTTCTCATCGCCATCTTTATGACATTCCATACACGCTGCATCTTCAGAAGACGCTCGATGTTCCTCAATATTTGATCGGGCAGGTGCTGCATTAAAAAATAGAATTACCATGACAATCGCGAATATTAGACCAATTACGCAGACAATATACATCAGTACTTTCGGGTTAGCTTGATCGGTAGGCATGTGATATTTAAAATTCCTTACTATAGTTGTTTTGTTAAATATGTGCCATTGGCAACCTATTCAAAGAATGGAAAAAGAATCGGTATGTTCTCTTCAGTGAGTCGGGAACCGTACTCGCTGGTCTCGAAAACTTCAGCAAAGTTTGTTTCAAGACCTACGCTTACACCGTATAGATTCGTCAGCAGACTTCTATGTTCTTCGGCAATCACATTGAAGCGATTACGCATACGATTAGCAAACCATTCGCGTCTGGCATCATCGCTTTCAGGCACTGAATCCAATGTTCCACTGTTGTACGGAAGCCATTCATAGAACTGTGAAGTATGACAATGGAGCATATCAATTTTCTGTTCAATGACTGCATCAATGTTTATCGCTATATCTGGACAAAATGCATTCGGTTTTTTAAAACCATCACTAAGATACATAATTACAGGATTCCTCTGCATGTGCGGTGTCAAAGCACATACATTTGGAACTGTAACCATATAGGCAGCATCTTGAACCAGAATTGACGTATAACGGTGGTCTGGATGATAATCATTTGGTCGGTGAGTCATGATAAGGTCAGGTACAAATTCACGAATCAGACGAATAATCTGAAAGCGATTCTCTAAAGTAGGAACAAGTTCTCCATCGTGATTGTCAAGTAGTTCATATTCAATACCGATAACAGCCGCAGCAGCGTGTGCTTCAGCATTTCGTCTTTGTGCTAAAGCACCACCACCCATCTGATGGTGTCCTGCATCGCCGTTGGTAACGGAAACGAATTTAACATGGTGTCCGTTCTGTTTATATAGAGCTGCAACACCCCCTGCTTTGATGTCACAATCGTCTGGATGTGCACCGATAACCATAACCCGTACCGCTTCACTGTTCATATATTATATTCTCATTTGAAAATTCTTGTGTATACTATAGTTTAGAAATAGATATACACTTATTTCCTAACAAGTACTCGTTTGTAGTAGGGCAATTCATTGCCCGTCGTGTCCAAAAGTGTCATGATATTTTTAATTTTCACTATAAAATCACATTTTATAATCTAAAACGGAAAAACTGATGAATTCTTGGAAAATTGAAGTTTCATACAAACCTGAAATTACAGACTTTGTTGGCAAAGAGATTCTTGAAGATATTACCGACCTTGGCATAGATGGTGTTGAATCCGTCCGTACTGCATCCATATATTGGATTGAAGGAACACTTAACACCGAACACATACACAGAATTGGCAGCGAACTCCTTGCTGATCCGATTACACAAATGTTTAATCTGACTGAAGAAAAAGAAGAAACAAACGATTGGACAATAGAAGTCCAATACAAACTTGGTGTAACAGATGCTGTTGGAGATAGTACTGTCAAGGGTATCAAAGATATCGGTATCTCCTCTGTCAACAATGTTCGGACAGGCAAAAAGTTCTGGTTAAGTGGAAACCTAAGTAATCAAATCATAGAAAACATTGCACAACGTCTGCTAATGAATGATGTAATCCAGACCTTTTCTTATGTAGAACCACATGGCTAAATCCAGTGTTCTGTTCAATCAAAAAATGGGGTGTCCCGTTTGTAGTAGGGCAATTCATTGCCCGTTCTTCCCGCAGAAACGGGCAATGAATTGCCCTACTACAAACGAGTACACATGTAATTCAAAGGTAGATAGTCTACTAGTGTTAATATAGCATCCTAAAACAAAGGTAATCCTTGCGCTTCAGTATAGACCGAATATAGTGACTGACTACCTGTCATAAACAGTCTGTTACGTTTTGTTCCTCCAAAACATAGATTTGAACAGATTTCTGGTAAGTGAATTTTACCTATCAACGTTCCATCTGGAGCGAATATATGCACACCGTCATATCCATCTCCAACCCAACCAGCACTTGACCATAGATTGCCGTCTATATCACACCTGATACCATCAGCAATTCCTGGGGACATATCACAGAACACCTGTTTGTTCTCTAAGTGTTCACCGTTTACAACATCAAAGACATAGATATTTCTTGGACTTCCCTCTTTATGAATGGCACCCGTATCTACAACATATAACTTTTCATAATCTGGTGAAAAGCAAATTCCATTCGGTTTCTCAAGCTCCGTTGTAACAACAGTCGCTACTCTGGCATCAGGATTCAGACGATAGACTGCAGTGGGTAATTCAAAATCTGCGATATGTCCTTCGTAATTCAGCATAATACCGTATCCTGGATCGGTGAACCATATATGTCCATCTGTGTGCACAGCAACATCATTTGGAGCATTGAGACGTTTACCATCATAGTGATCCATCAACACAGAAATCGTTCCATCATATTCAGTCCGAGTAACGCGTCGTGTGCCGTGTTCACAACTGATAAGTCTTCCTTGTCGGTCTCGTGTATGTCCGTTACTATAATTGGATGGTTTACGATATACACTTACCTTCCCAGAGGCTTCTTCCCATTTCAGTATCCTGTTATTTGGTATATCACTCCAAAGTAGATATCCGCCATCTCCGAACCACACAGGTCCTTCTGACCAACGGGCACCAGACCATAGTCGTTCCACAACTGCATTACCAATTCTATATTTTGCAAATCGTGAATCAATCACCTCAATCGCAGGATCAGGGTAACGGGTAATAGATCCGTCCCATTTCCTCTCAGAGTCGCGCATTGTTAACTCCTTCAATATTTATGTCAATAGATAAGTATAGCACAAAATACCTATCAAGTCTAAAGAATATACCTATACTGGGTGTGTAAATATTTTGTCACCATAATTGTCAATTTAAGAAGATAAATCCAATCAATTAGTGTCCTCAGTCCCGTAGGGACGCTATGTTTATAGATCATGTTTGAACACCCGTTCTTTAGTCCCGTAGGGACGATATGTGCAAAATAAGGCAATAACATAAACATATCGTCCCTACGGGACTAAAGAGGGTTAACAGCACGTTTTTCTATAAACATAGCGTCCCTACGGGACTAAAGACATACTCCTAACAGATTAATTCCTATAAATTAACATATAAGGTTACATAATCTTTACGTGCCAGAGAACATCCAGTGACAAAAACTTTACACACCCCTATACTTGACAGTGGAACACCTCAAAAAAAGTCGTTATTTTCGGTAAAAAATGGTATACTATATAACGAGTTTAGTCCTGTAGGGACGATATGTTTATAGAAAACGGCTATCTGAACTCGCTTCAGTCCCGTATGGGACGATATGTTTATAGAGGACTGAAATATGAGTGCAAATCCACATGTTATAGATTTTGATAAACAAACCCCGATTGACCGCGGCACAGGTGTGAAAACGGTTCCGTTGACTGGTAAATGGATCGACTCAACATCACTGACAAATGGTATTACGATGTTTGAACCGGGAGCAGCTATTGCCAGACATTACCATAACTGTGATGAATCGGTGACAATCCTGGAAGGTGAAGCCACTTGCGAAGTAGATGGTGAAATCTTCAAAATGAATGCTTACGATACAACCTTTGTTCCCGCTGGTATTCCACACCGGTTCTGGAATGAAAGCGATACCACAATGAAAATACTTTGGACTTATGCTTCTGTTGAGGTGACTCGCACATTTACCGAAACCGGTGAGACAGTTGGACATTTAACAGCCGCAGACCAAGCAGTCGTATCGTAGTTAACAGAAGGAATCTTTTTGATGTCTGTTAGAGACTATATTAAACAAAATCAGACTGCCTTGTGTAGTTTGCTTCAAGAACTCGTCAGAATCCCAACCATCAATCCACCAGGTGAAAACTATGCAGAGATGATTGAACTCCTTGATGGGAAGTGCAAAACGTTGGGAATGAAGACAAGAATTATAAAAGTACCGAAGCGAACTGCTGAACAGATTGTTCCGAACGCAGCAGATTATCCAAGATTCAATCTAATAGCAAGATGGGATGTCGGAGCGGAAAAGACAGTGCATTTCAATGCACACTATGATGTTGTACCAGTAGCTGGACAATGGCGACATAACGACCCTTTTAGTGGTCAGATTGAAGGAGACTGGTTATACGGACGCGGTGCAGACGATATGAAGGATGCAATAGCAGCTCTACTTTTCGCAATTAAAGCCGTTCAAGATAATGACATCTCCCCACTGTTCAATATTGAATGTTCGTTCACATGTGATGAAGAGACAGGAGGCCAATTAGGCGCAGGATATATCGTTGAGAAAAAGTTAGTCAAAGCCGACTACGTTGTAAGCTGTGAAGGTGGTGCCGAAATGAACATCGGCAACGGACACAACGGCGCACTATGGTTCGAAATTGAGGTGATGGGAAAAGCTGCACACGGATCACATCCTGAGAAAGGTGTGAATGCTTTTGAAAAAACTGCCGAACTCGTCTCCGTACTGCAGCGACTAAAACGTCGGCTTAGGTCCCCAGAACGTGCTTTCATCCTCTCTGATGGTTCGGAACGATTTCCTTCCTTGAATCTCGGCGGAACTTTTCAAGGCACCGAAGGAGATAAAGTCAATACTGTTCCTGCACGCCTATCTTTCACGCTTGATAGACGTATCACACCTAACGAGAAGCTTGAACTTGCTGAGCTTGAGTTAATGGAGACGATAAACAGCGCAGTCGAATTCTATCAAGATATGAACCTAAATACACAAGCAATCATACGAATTCATCCATGTTTGACAGACACCGAATCTCCATTAGCGAAAGGTTTTGCAGATGCGGTGCGAACAATTCGGCACAGAAAACCAATTTTCAAGCCAACAACAGGATTTACCGATTTGCACTATTTTGTCAACACAGGTCTAACCGGAATAGGTTACGGACCACGGGGTGAGGGAGGACATGCAATCAACGAACGCGTCTTTATTCCTGATCTGGTCCGGACTTCCGCTATCTATGCAACTTTCATGACAAGGACAGAACTATAAAATGTAGCACAATCTGCCAGATTGTGTTTTCATTGGGGATTTTGAGACGGAGACGGACAAACTCTTTAATGTAGCACAATCTGCATGAAGATTAATTTTTTAATTCGGTAATGTTGGAACGTGCGATGAATCGCACTACTACGAACCTGATCGTTTGTAGTAGGGCAATTTATTGCCCGTTTATTACCGAAATATTTCATTAAACTTCATCCAGATTGTGCCGTTCACCGTTTCATTTCTACCAGTTATGTAATAATGCAAAGTCTAATAGAAATGGTATAACTACGCATGAACAGAAACAGCGGCATGACTCGCATTCAACTCATCATTCTTGTAACCTTAGTAATTGTGATCGGAGTATTCTCCTATCCGCCTTGGGCAGAATACAGAAAAGTAACACAAGCAGATATCAACGTTGAAACACTGGCAATCGCTATCAAAAAATACTACAAACATACACAGCAATACCCCACAAGTCTTGAACAACTCATGACAGACCCAAATATAGACGGATGGCGCGGCTCCTATCTAAAATCAATACCAGAGACTCCTTGGGGTGGAAAATATTCCCTCTTACAAGATCAATTCAAAGTAGGGATCGCAAAGGAACTTATGCGCGTACCTGAGAAATATCGTATAGGGGGTATCGCTGAGATAAGCAGAGTCTATCTTATGGATGCAACAGAAGGTGAACAGTATTGGTGGTAATCTTTGGAACACATAGTGATACAAATCTTCATTAGTATATTGGGTTTAGCAATTGGGAGTTTTCTAAATGTATGTATCTATCGCATCCCGCGTGAAGATCTATCCATATATTCACCCAGACGTTCCTTCTGTCCAGAATGCAATGAATCCATAGCAATTTACGATAACATACCCCTCTTAAGTTATCTGATCTTAGGAGGAAAATGTCGGAAATGCAAAACCAAGATTTCAGTAATTTATCCATTAGTTGAAGTAGCCACAGCGATTCTGTTTCTTGTGATGTATTACAAATTCGGCAAATCTGGCAAGACACTTGAATTGATCCATGCCTTAATTTTTGTTTCTGTGCTAATTCCGATTTTTGTCATTGATGCACAACACCTAATTATACCTAACACAATTAGTATCGTTGGACTTTCACTCGGTATCGTAATCGTAGGTCTGACAGCCTATTATAGTCAAGATTTAGATTATTTACGTGATAGACTAATAGGTTTTGTACTCGGTGGATTAAGCTTAGGATTGATAGCGATAGTCGGCAGTGCGATAATGCGAAAGAAAGCAATGGGCATGGGAGATGTAAAGTTAATGGCACTCATCGGTTTATATCTCGGCGCATTTCCAGCACTCCCTTTAGTCATTGGATTGTCAGCCTTCGGTGGTGCATTAATTGGAACAGTCTTGATTTCAACTGGCAAAAAAAGCCGCCAGAGTCCGATTCCTTATGGACCCTTTATCGCAGGTGCTGCAGTTATAGTGTTACTGTGGGGTGATGTGCTCTGGGAAAAATACCTGCAGTTGGCAGGTTGGAATTAACATGGTAGCAGGCACGCTCCGTGTGCCGTAGCAATAAT
Organism: Candidatus Poribacteria bacterium; assembly: GCA_012267415.1. Taxonomy (GTDB): domain Bacteria; phylum Poribacteria; class WGA-4E; order WGA-4E; family WGA-3G; genus MSPOR6. The sequence continues at coordinate 190,607 of JAAXGN010000044.1, forward strand.
CATGGTAGCAGGCACGCTCATGAAGATGAAAAAAATATTTGGGTAATCCAATGCACCAAAACCATCGTAGGGGCTGGGTTTCCTAGACCGCATATTATCGGTTTCCGCATCTGCATATTACCCGATTTGAATCTTAATCTTCATCCGCTTGCCGTAGCCGTAAGGTGCAAAGGAGAAAACATGAACAAAAAACTAAAGACGTTAACAGTCATTTTCTGCCTGATACTTGTTTTTAGTCATCAAGTCGCACATGCACAGGAGAACCTTGCACAGCAGTCCCATGCAATCTTTGAACAACACTGCCTTGACTGTCACGGTGAATTCGGATCCTATGCAGATGTCCTCACGATTAAGCATTCAGATTTAATCGCAAGTAAATCAGTTATTCCGCGCCAACCCGATGCCTCTGAATTTTATCTACGCCTACTCGGTGACACAGACAAAGGTTCACAGATGCCGTTAGGACAAGACCCATTAGACGACGAGTCAATTGCCACAATTCGCCGCTGGATTGAAGCAGGCGCACCAGATTGGGATGCTATTCCTAAACCCAAACGCGACTTCATCACCACCGAGTCGATGCTCAAAACCATCCATACCCATGTAACATCGCTTTCTGACTTTGACCGTTCCTTTGCACGTTATTTTACACTCACGCACCTTTACAACGCTGGTGCAACAGATGCTAACCTTCGCGCCTATCGGATCGCTTTATCAAAACTCATCAATAGCCTCTCTTGGGGTGCCGAGGTAATCAAACCAAAACCGATTGACCAAGAAGAAACCATCTTCTACATAGACCTACGTAACTATGAATGGGACATCAAAACTGACAAGTGGTATAAAATTGAGCAAGCATATCCCTACGGCGTTCAGTTAAAGTCTGCCACTTATGCAACGTTATGTGAAGAGATAGACTGCGAATTGCCGTTTATCCGTGCCGATTGGTTTATTGCCACTGCTTCACTGCCACCACTTTACCATGAAATTCTTGACCTGCCAAAAACTGACAGAGAATTAGAGACTCAACTTGAGGTGAACATCGCCGAAAACCTTAAGAATGCACCGGGCGTTCGTGTCTGGCGTGCAGGCTTTAGCGAATCTGGGGTATCAGTCAACAATCGCATTGTAGAACGACACAAATCGCGATACGGGGCATATTGGAAATCCTACGACTTTGCGGGGAATGTCGGTAAGCAGAACATCTTTACACATCCGCTTGATTTTACACATGATGGTGGTGAGATAATCTTCAATCTACCCAACGGATTGCAGGCATACTATCTCTCCACTGCCACAGGTGAACGGCTTGACGAAGCACCGATTAACATCGTATCAGACGCAGGTTCCCGAGACCCCGTTGTTCGTAACGGATTATCGTGCATGGGATGTCATACAGAAGGAATGAAAACGTTTGACGATCAGGTGCGTTCGGTTATTGAACAGAATCTAAACCCGACTTATGACAAAGCGCAAGCGTTGCGTCTCTATGCCGAAAAGTCAACAATGGATGCACTTGTCCGTGAGGATATTGCGCGTTATCGGCAAGCGATTGAAGCAGCCGGTGGTGTTTTTGGTGGAACTGAACCGATACAGCAACTCGTCAAACAGTTTGAGGGACCACTTGATGCCGCACACGCTGCAGGAGAGGTCGGCATGCAAACAGATGATTTCCTGAAAAAGATTCGTGAGAATAGCACACTGCAGAATGCGGGTTTGTTGGTGCTTGGGGTTGAGAAAGGGAGTATTAAGCGGGATGCTTGGGAGTCGGAATTTGGAACAGCCACTTCAGTGCTGAACTTAGGTGAACGCATAGGTTTATATGCTAATATGGTCCTGATTCCTGCTGGTGAGTTTAAAATGGGGAGTGATGAACGGGATGCACATGGAGATGAACAACCTGTACACACTGTCTATGCTGATTCGTTCTATATAGACAGATATGAGGTCACGAATGCACAATACAAGGCATTTATTGATGCCAATCCTGAATGGGGGAAGGATAAAATACTCGCTAAGTATCACGATGATAACTATCTGTTGCACTGGAATAAAAACAGTTATCCGGTTGGAAGGGAGAATCACCCTATTCGTTTTGTAAGTTGGTACGCTGCGATGGCGTATGCACGCTGGGTAGGCAAACGGCTCCCTACGGAGGCAGAATGGGAAAAAGCAGCGCGCGGAGGCTTAGTGGGAAAACGATACCCTTGGGGAGATTTGATAGATTCTAATGACGCAAACTTCGGAGAGAATATTAAGGACATTACCCCAGTTGGGAATTATCCTGCAAATGGGTACGGTTTATACGATATAGGAGGTAACACTGCCGAATGGTGTCTTGATACGTACGATTCAGATTTCTATGCAAGTTTTCCTGGAAGAAATCCATTTCCAAGGGAAAATATAACGGACGTAGTTTCTAATTTCACTAAGGTGACATTCGATTCTGCTAATGTTGAAACTTGGCGTGTGTTTCGAGGTGGTACTTGGTATACTGACTCGTGGGACGTACGGGTCACTAATCGTGGACATTATCCTCCTTCGGGCACGGATCCGTCTATTGGATTCCGTTGTGTGAAAGATATAACACCTAGGAACTCACTGAATCCTGGTGTTACCTTTAAACTTATTGAGAGTATAAAGTTTGCTGAAGGCACTGAAGTAAAATCCATCGCTAAAACCGATATCAACGCACTTCGAGATCTTCCTATTCGCCTTGGAGATGAGCATCCTTTTAATGGAATAACACTTATAAACGAGAAGGACGAAGAGATACAGGTGCAAACCTGTAGAGAATATGATTCAGCACTAAATCAAGGCTATTATCCTGCTTCAAATCTTGAACTGAAATTGTCAATTTGGTTCAAGCATCAATGTGGATTGCTGAATGTCCTTGAGAAGGCAACTATTCCTCAACAGAGTTTTATTGCAAATCCGAAAGTAAGTATAGCTAATTTAGAGTTGCTTCCCTTTTCCCTTTTTTCTAATCCTGCAGCTACAAACTGGCGTTGGGACGCGAAAAGAGATGTGGTCACGACATATCAGAAAAAGGTCGAAGATGGGGAACTCATTGTTAAAGAGGTAAATCAAGACTATTTGTGGATCGAAGATGATGGGATGGGACAGTGGTTCCAGGAAATGGTACGGGCCGATTTTAATAGCGATGGTATTGAAGATATCTTATTCTTTGAATACCATTATGCAACACAAGGTACATTAGGTTTTGGTGGGATTATAATCTTGACTAGAAGATCGGCGGATGGAAACTTTGAAGTTGTACGTCCATCTGATCCTTCACAGTCATCCGCACACCCATATTGGTTTGATTAAAATTTGGAACAATGCTGGTACTGTAATCCTAATGATACTTTAAATCCTATTGTGGAAAACCAATGAATAGAAAAAGAGATTTCAATCTTCAGACAGAATTGAATAGGATTTTGGAAATCATAAATGAGATTGTCCAACTTTCTGTAGATGGTGACTATATCTATCGCGGAGAGCCAGAATGCTATAAGAAAGTAACCTCAACCCTTTATCGTGAACTAAAAAAAGTTAAGGTAAAGTATACAGATATAGCAGATGTTCAAACTGAAATTGTTAACGCAGCAAAAGCATATACGGACGAATCCGATGGATCTGAAATACTCACTGTTCTCCAACATTATGGAGGCAAAACTAATCTGATAGATTTTACTACAGACTACTATGTTGCTCTCTTTTTTGCTTGTTACGGCCAACCTGATAAATCCGGTAGGGTTGTTATTTTGAAGAAAGACGAAATCGTAAAAGGAATGCTCAGGTTACCGGGGGATCAGGAACACCGCGCCAAAGATCAGAAAGGTGTATTTATTGAACCAACGAAGGGTTATATTGAACAGAAGTATGATATAGTCTGTATACCAAATGATTTAAAGTTGTTCATGTTAGATCATTTGCGAGAAGCACATGATATACGACCTGAGACTATTTATAACGATCTCCATGGATTTATTAGCAGTCAGAATGCGTATTGGATGGCTTATAGAGAATTTTTCAATGGACGCTCTGAGAAAGATAAGGGAGATGAAGCTAAGATACCAAAAGAAAAACAGAAGGCGTATAGAGAAGCCATTATACATTATACTAATGCATTAGACAGCGATTTGCAACAAGCTGCAATTTATAACAATCGTGGCAATACTTACGCAGCCATAAGCGAAACCAAAAAAGGGATTGATGACTTTAGTAAAGCAATAGAACTGCACCCAGATTATGCTAGTGCCTATGTAAACCGTGGCGAAGTTTATTTGAGCGAAGGTGAAATTAATAAAGCGATTAATGACTTTAACATAGCGATAGAGTTACAACCAGGACTTGCTGAAGCGCATAATAATCGAGGCCTTGCTTTTGTCCACAGCGGAAAGGATGACAAAGGGATTAATGATTTTAATACTGCGATAGAGTTACAACCAGAATTTGCTGCTGCGTATAACAATCGAGGCAACGCTTATGACAATAAAAATGACTTTGTTAGAGCCATCAATGACTTTGACAGAGCAATAGAACTTAAATCGGATTTTGTTGATGCCTACGTGAATCGTGGTGTTGCTTATAGTAAAAGAGACAAGTTTGATGAAGCAATCAATGACTTCACCGCTGCAATAAATATAGATCAATACCATGCAGGAGCCTATTTTAATCTCGGTAATGTCTACCTCCTCACAGGTGAATTTGAGAAGGCCACTGCAAATTATGATATGTCACTAAAGTTGGATCCTGAGGATGATATATCCTATTGTCATCGCGGTCTTGCTCATTTAAATCTGAAAGAATGGGATAGAGCCAAAACCGATCTGACCGTTGCCAAAGAAAAAGGATTTGATATCATTGGCGCGTTTCACAACTTATATAGAGACATTTTTAACTTTGAACGAAGAAATGACGTTAAAGTACCGAAAGACATCTCTCTAATGCTGAGAGAATACACAGTAAACCCATTTACCACTACACAAAGGATTGTGACTCAGGATGGAGAAACCCGGGAATCTGCTGCAGTATTAGAACTATTAGAAAAATTCCGAAATGCTGGCAAACCATTGAAAAAATATCTCCAAGAACCCTCTTCGCGTGGAATTACCACAGGATATAATGAAGCGTTTATTGTCCACCGTGAGACACGGGATGCACTCATTGCAGAACACCCATCATCTGCAGATATTTTAAAGCCGTTTCTAATGGCGCGCGACATTCAACGTTGGCGAGTGAAACCGATAGACGAGTCACGGAGAGAGAAACAAGATAAGTGGCTTATCTGGGCACACCGAGGTATAGACATCAATGCTTATCCAGCTATCAAGAAACACCTGGAAAAGACTCGAGATGCGCTGGAAAAGAGATCGGGGAAACAGGAATGGTACGAACTCCAAACAGTACCGAAGGGAACAGATACATGTGAACAACCAAAGTGTATCTACCCTGATTTAGCAAGTGCTACCGCGTTTGCTTATGATGATGAAGGTTACTATGTAGGAAGTCCTGCATCTCTTTTACCCACAAGTGAATTATGGATTCTTGGTGTGCTAAATACCAGAGCAGTTTCATGGTTTTATGCGCGAACTGCACCACAGATTCGGGGACAGTTTTTAAAATTCACATCTCAATATGTCTCACAAATACCAATCCCTGATATGGAACCAGAGCAGCGGGCACTTATTCACAAAATTGTTGAATATATTCTCTATCTCAAGAAACAACCGACAACGGATAGCAAAGACCTAGCACACGCCAGAGACTATGTGATGATAGGATATTTCGGTAATATCCTTAATGGGTTAGCCTATGAACTCTATTTACCTGATGAACTCCATCGGGGTGACAAATACTTTTTCCAACCGCTATTTGACGAGAAATTACCGAAACTTGAAAAAATTCAAGAACAGGGAGTTGACGAAATGCATACATTTCGGGATATCTTTGAGCGATTATATGATAAGCATCATCCAGTTGCAAGGAATCTTTTCTTTATGAGTAGTGTCAAACCTATCCGCATCATTGAGGGTAGGGCATGAGAATTACCAAAATTGAAATTGAAAACTTTAGAGCCTTTTACGGGACGTATCAGCTAGACCTGCACAAAGCGGGTAAGAATTTACTTATTTATGGCGAAAATGGTAGTGGAAAAACGTCATTGTATCAGGCGTTGAAGTTGTTTCTGGAATCATCAGAAGGAGTTCACCGATTCGAAGATCATCAGAACATTTTTATTCCAAACGATGCTGGGCACATCAAACTACATCTCCGTGAGAACTCAGGAGCAAATGAACGTGTCTATGAATGGGCCCAAAACGTTAGAGAAACGAATGATCTATTGATTATTGATGCATCAAGAACAAAAGGTTTCCTTGATTATAAGGAACTTTTAGAAACACATTTTGTGCATCGTGAAAACGATTTTGTAAATGTGTTCGATTTACTGGTAAAAACGCTCTTAGCAAATACCGTTAGTCGACAGGCAGATCGGAACGTGACAGATCAAGGTCTTGCTAAAGATTGGGATAGTATTCAACCTCCGTTTCCACGTCGAAACGCGAAAAATGAAATCGCAGACCTTGAAAATCGGATATTAATTTTCAACCGTGAGTTAGGAGATAGATTAACAGAACTGCAAACAAAAACATCCGAAATTCTCCAAAAATTTGGATATAACGTTACACTGAAATTAGATTTTCAAGGGATAACATACAACCAAGATGACAAGACACTTGATAATCAAGAAATCTCCTTAAGTGTTGAGTTTTTTGATAAAAGCATTCCCGCGCATCATCGCTTTCTAAACGAAGCAAAGTTATCAGCAATCGCTATTGCTGTCTACTTTTCATCAATCCTAATCCAGCCAGAAAGCGATTTAAAGGTTTTAGCATTAGATGACGTGCTAATCGGTCTGGACATGTCAAATCGTCTCCCAGTTCTTGACATTTTAGAAGAATATTTCGCAGATTACCAGATCTTTCTAACAACCTATGATAAAGCATGGTATGAAATCGTCAAACAGCGGACATCCCACGGTGGAAAGTGGAAAGCAGTTGAATTCTATTTTCGGCAAACCGATGAGTATGAAATTCCGGTTTATGTTGAAGATAAGGCATACCTTGAAAAAGCGAAGGAATACCTTGAAACAAACGACTATAAAGCCTGTGCGGTTTATTTACGCACAGCGTTTGAAATGATAATTGAGAATTTTTGTAATGATAGACATCTACCTGTAAAATATCACCGAGATCCGAACAAACAAGATACTCAGGATTTCTGGGATGCAATAAAAGTTGAGAATAAGAGAATGATAGAGAAGGAATCTCGTACCTTGTTAGAACAAGATCTTATCAACAATATTGAGTTGTATCGGAGTCGTATTCTAAATCCACTCAGCCATGCTACCATTGCCAACATACCAAAGAAAGAGATTGAGGATACGCTTGAAGCGGTAAACCGTCTTAAAACTACGTTGGGATAAACAGATCCAACGGTTGCAATTTCCCTTCAAATCCAGTATAATATACTGACAATAAGGAGGAACCCTATGGACATAAAAGATGCAATAACGTCAAGAAGATCCGTTTTCAAATTCAAACAGGAACACGTTCCAAGCGAAGTAATTGAACAAATCTTCAGTTACGGGATTTGGGCACCAAACCATCATATCACAGAACCGTGGCGGTTTACTGTTATCGGTGAAAAAACGAAACTGATTCTCGCCGAAAGATACCGTGATATAAAAATGGAGGATACACCAGACCACGTCGATGCAGTGAATCTTGCGAAGATAGGGCAAATGGCTTACGAAAAATTTATGTCTAAACCAGCTATCATTGCAGTGTCCTGTATACAGGACGGAGATGAACAAAGACAACGCGAAGATTATGCGGCTACATGTTGTGCAATGCAGAACGTCCAACTCGCAGCGTGGGATGCTGGTGTTGGCATGCAGTGGAGCACGGGGAAAATCACGATGGAAGAAGCCACCTATAAACTACTCGGTATAGATCCATCAGAAGAATACATTATCGGTTTCTTCTATACCGGTTATCCTGCAGAAATAAAGGATCCGCACCGCAAACAAGCAGCTGAGTTTATGCGATGGGTAGCTTAGACAGATAGTTTGTAGGCTTCTTTAGCATTCTTCCAGAAATACTTCTCTTTTGCCTCATCGCCTTTGGCACTGAAGTAATCATTCACAATCTTTTGGACGACTCTATATTCTGCGAAACGTTCGGACACAGGCCAATTGCTTCCATAGATAAGTCTGTCTTCACCGAATGCTTTCCATAATACATCAATCGTCGGTCTGTAGAATGCTACATCGTCTGGAGCAGGTTTCTGACCTGTATGCTCTGCTAAACCGGAAACCTTACAGTATACATTAGGATAACGTGCAGCTTCTTGAATTGCTGTAATCCAGTCTGAATCTGGAGCGTTACCGTCAACCCGTACACCCGCAATGTGGTTAATAACAACTTGCATTGTTGGTGTATGTTCAACTAAGGCAGGAACTTGTTTCAACGCATCAGGATTAATCAGAAGGTCTAAAGTCAGTTCTTTATTTGCCAGTTTCTCAATATTCTTCATGAAACCTGTATCACCGAGTGAATTTAAATGACCACTCCCAATACGGATTCCTCGGAATAAGGGGTTTGCAGAGAACCGATTTAGACTTTTTTCAAAGTCATCATCGTAAGGGTTGATATTACCAACAAATCCGACGATGAAATCTTCTTTTGCAGCAAGATCAAGTATCCATTGGTTATCCTCTATCCAGCGACTTGCTTCAACAACGACAGTCCCTGTTACACCTTCAGAAACAGCAAGTTTCTTGTAGTCTTCTGGCATCACCTTTCGGTATAGAAGATCGTCATCTGGATTCGGCCACGGTACACCTTCGGGACGAGTGGGGTCATAGAAATGCGTATGTGTATCAATAATCATAAAAATAATACTCCTCATTATATCTGGATGGCAATATTACGAATATTCTGTCTTTTAATCCTCATACTACTGCAGTTCACGTTAAGCGGATGTCCTTCCCCCGATGAAGCAGAACGCAAACGTAGAGAACTCCGACGCGAAGCAATGAAACTTGAAATGGGACAAGCACTAAATCCAATTGATCCTCAAGGACACATTGAGTTAGGTAAAACATATCACCAACTGGGTGAATTAGAAAAAGCAACACAATCTTTCCAAACAGCAATTTCACTTGACGATAGACACCCACATGCCTATAACAATCTCGGTTTAGTTTACATTGACCAGCGATTATTTCTCCTTGCTATAGAGATGTTTATGGCTGCCCTTGAAATAGATCCGCAAAATCCCGCTTTTTACAATAATCTTGGCTTTGCCTATGATCTTTCGGATAGATTTCCTGAGGCATTAACTGCATTCCAAAAGGCAATTGAAATCGATCCAGAGTTCATAGACACGTATTACAATCTTGCCGATGCTTATCTCAACCAAGAACGCTATAATGATGCAATCAAACACTATCAAACAGGTATAGAACTTGATGGTGGTGATGCGACCGTCTATTTTAATTTAGGACTCGCGTATGAGAAAACAGCAGATAACCACGCTGCTATAATCGCCTATGAAAAAGGGGTATCTCTGGACCCGGATGAAATAGAGGCGTATTATCGCCTCGCATCTGCTTATGTGAAAAAAAAGGATTACGTCATGATGAATCGTTATTTAGAGACTTTTCTAAAACGTGCCAAAAGTGTCCCGCGCTTTGAACAACAATATCTTGATGCGATAAGACTGCAACAACAGTATGCTGATAGATGATATCTATTAGTCTGTCTACCTTTGAATTACATGTGGGTTCGTTCAATGGCAATTCATTGCCCGTTCTTCCTTCAAAAACGGGCAATGAATTGCCCTACTACGAATAGGGTTACCTCAATTTTAGACTGGACAGTCCACTATGTTACCCTATGTTGACTATTTCACTTCCCTTCAGCTTCTGTCTTTGTCTGGCAACGGATTGTTAATTTTGGACGGAGACTTTCATCTTGACTCTCTTTAGACGTAAACACTATAGGCGCGATACCATCCCGCAGTGCAAACAGATAACCGTAGTTGTAGTCAGGGTTCTTAACCCAGAAGCGAACCGCATCTGTAATTAAATCACTCTTAAATGTATACCGTTTACCTTGTTCTTTGATCTTAAATTCCCCGTCAATTCTGTGTGCCACATCCTCAGAACCGTTGTAATCGCTTTCTCTATCGCCATCTATCCCCCTGAGCATAGCCTGAGCTGGGGATTTGTTCCACGGTAGGTTGCGATGCAGTGGACTGTTGTAAGTCAATTCATTCTCTTGCGCCATATCTGATGTCCCTCTACCTTCCTTCCAGGGCAGCAATACTCTACGTAGTATTACTATCTGTTCAATTTCAGGATCAGTTTCCTCAACATTTAGACTGATAGAAACATCTAATACCTGTTCAGGATCTCTGATACCCATGTCCTCAAATGCATCATATAGATCAAATGCCACAAAGAAAACGCTACCTGTAGGATCGCTTATGAGAGTTGTTTCAGCACCTGCATTGTGATTACGGGTTTTCCGATCTTGGTTGACTTTTAAACTGGTATCCTGTAGTCCACCTGAGAATGTAACTAATTCTCCATCTCCAAAGGTAATCTCATTTTCTGATGGTAGCCTAAAGTCTATTTTTGTTTGTGTATTTTGAATGGTGAGACTGTAAGACTTATCTGTCGCGAATTGTGAAGTCAATAACATCACACGATTCTGTCTACTATCCAATAATGCTAATTCTACCTCAATTTTTGGCGTTATACTATAGATTTCACTGTTTTCTACTTTTTCACCTTCAAGTGCTTTGTCAAACTGAAGTTGAATAGCAGTTTGTGATAAAGGGACGACTTTAAGTAATTTTGGTGTTTCCTCTTCAGTTTGACTGTCAGAGACATTTAAAAAAAGTAATAAAATAATTAAAAGTGAAAGGCAAAATTTCAATGTTTTCCTCCAATATTCTAATCTATAGTAAAACTTAGAATTATAGATACACTTATCCATCATAAAACTCCTGTTCGTAGTAGGGCAATTCATTGCCCGTCTTGCCAAGAAGTGACCTATTATTTCTTGGTTTCACTATAATCTGCGTCTATTGTAATAAAAACTGCATTGAGCACTTCTCGTTCCTTCTGTCCAGAGGGTTTATTCACAACCTTATCATTTACGACAAAAGTACTTGAGGATCCTCCATCAAGATTGATTGCTTCAGTTGCCCCCAGTTCAATAAGGATACTGGCAAGCTCATAAAGCGTCAGTCCAGTACTGTATTTTGGTTGTCTGCCATCCGCAACAGCTAAATAGAGTGTGTCTTCATTGTATCCGAGTGCAGTTCGGGGTTCATGGCTTAAGTTTAAGAACTGATTCCGTTTACCAGGGACATGTTTATCCAGATTCTTAATATGCAAATCCACAAGTTCTTGATTGATTTTCCCATTCTTCAGAAGACGAATACGACCACCAATCGCATGACGGACATCATTCCACTCTGGTGGGTCCAATGTGACATGGATAGTGCCGCTTGCATTCTGTTTAAACTCTGATACTGCAGGTTCTTTTATCTGTGAACTTATCCACAGTATGAGTCCATCATCTGGTATAGAACTGTTGCCATTGGTTGAAACAGTGTCCACGTTGTAATTATTAGCATAGAGTGGTGAAATCGGTAGTTTAAGTCCGCTGAGTTCTATCTCTTTTCCCCTGCGACGGTTGGTGTGTGTCGAATCGCCAAAACGTGGAGTATAAAGTGTTATTTGACACCCATCAAGTCTTCGTTGGTTAATGCATCCAATCGCCAATGAATGGTCACCGATCTTTATGGTTGCTTTCATCTTAACGGGGGTACTGATGAATTCTCCAGATTCTGTAACACCGAAACATGCATCGTTATCAGTCGGTTGCGTGATGAGTTCTCCATCTTGTATGTAGATATTTTCCAAGACTCCACCATATCCCCGCATATCTCCCAGTACACCAAAGCCTCCGTTCACAGCAACAACAACTTTTCGGTCACCATGTTGCGTTCTTCGCATTGCCATAGAACGCACTGTCTCTTTACCAAGGACTTCTGAATTCGCAAGAGATACTTCAAACTTTAGTGTTGGTTCATCACGGGATATTTCTGCAATATAAAGCACACAGGTTTCAAGGTCCCAATCATATCGGTAAATACTTAAACCCGGCGATATATCTGAAAAGAGTTGTGTCTTCTTTCCAGCAGCATCCGCCCTTTTCTCTATAGAAACGGCAGAAATGTGAAAGAATAAGATTAGAACAGCGCACAGTCGAAGTAAAATTCGCATTATTACTCCTTTTCTCTATAAATTTCAACAGCAAAGTAGGTAATGGGATTATTAATTGGGGGTTTTAGTTTTTTTATAGTGAGGCGGATAGCTTCTATATCAAATCTGTTCAATATCTCATCTGTCATCTTTTCTGCCAACGCTTCAATTAGTTTAAACTTCTGGCTTGTAGCAATTTCAACAAGCATATTCACAACGCTTTCATAATCAATTGTATCTACGAGAGTATCGTATTTTCCTGCCTTCGTTAGGGATAAGTTTAACGTTACATCGACTTCATAGTGACCTCCAATTGTCCTCTCTTCTTCAGTAACACCGTGATGACCGTGAAATCTTATACCTTTTATGACTAAACTATCCATCTCTCTCACCGATTTTCATTTCATTTCAACCACCTATATATTTTAGCAGAAAATCGTGCAAAAATCAATAGGGTGTGTAAAGTTCATTTGGGTGTGTAAATATTTTGTCACCATAATCGTCAATCTAAGGAAATAAATCCAATCTATTAGTGTCCTCAGTCCCGTAGGGACGATATGTTTATAGATCATGATTGAACACACGAGCTTTAGTCCCGTAGGGACGATATGTTTATCCTCTATGCCGTTCCTACGGAACTCAAGAGGGCTATCCACATTTTTTCTATAAACATATCGTCCCTACGGGACTGAAAAACATAATATGAAAATGATAGTATATACGAAAGCACCTAAGTAGGAACAGTAAGACAAGTCAACAAAATCAGCATATTCTTTTGCCAAAAACTTTACACACCCAAATTTGACACTATCATGCTATTGTGCTATACTCTTAGATACTGTGATTATGCCAAATACTAATCCGTAAAGGAGCTCCTATGAAAGTTACTGTAAAATACTTTGCCGTGTGCCATGAGATGTTAGATAGATCTGAGGAAGAGATGCAACTTCCAGAAGGTGCTACTGTAAGAACAATATTGAAAAGACTTGAGGAAGAATGGCCAGAGATAGCCGAGTTTTACGAAGTGATGCAGATGTCGGTTAACTGGGAATATGCCACAGAAGACACTGAATTGTCAGAAGGCGATGAAGTAGCGTTGATACCACCCGTCACAGGGGGTAAAAATGTTTAAAATCACTTATGAAATTATAACAGAAGCTCAGGTGCGTGAAGTTGTAGAATCGCCTGAAGCAGGTGCAGTCGTCCTGTTTCTTGGAACAGTACGGAACAATACCGATGGACGGCAAGTCAAACACCTCGAATATGATGCCTATACTCCGATGGCAGAAAGAAAAATGACAGAGATTGGACAAGAGATATTAGAAAAATGGGGAATCAAACACGTCGCTATAATTCACCGTATCGGGAAACTGGAAATTGGTGAGGTTAGTGTCGCAGTGGGGATCGCCTCCCCACACCGTAAAGATGGTTTTGAAGCATGTAAATATGCAATGGATCGTCTAAAACAGATTGTGCCAATCTGGAAACGCGAAGTCTGGTTAGATGGTGATGCTGAATGGGTTAAACCGGATGCCGTATATTTTGACAGAATTCGTTCATAGACAGAATCTATCTACGAACTGACCAAAGATATCAACTCCCTTCCCAAACTGATCTATTGCCATCCATTCGTTGACGGTATGTGCTTGAAGGATACTCCCCGGTCCAATGATAACAGTCTCCATATACTTTGAAAACTCTGCTGCATCTGTACTGTAGGAAACAGTATGCGGCTCTGAGTCACCCGTAATCTCAAGTGCTGCTCTAATTATTTCAGCATCCGGTTCTGTGCGAACAGGCCCAGCATTGATAAATAGATCAAACGCTAAACCATACTTTTCAGCAGCTTCACGGGCACGGTCTATCCACGCCTCTGGATTGTCTCCCGGCATAGGTCGGTAGTTAATATTACAAACACTCTTGGGTGCCGTGATATTCGCCGTACATTCTCCATCACTAATCGTTATATTCCAATCTGTATAGGGGGGTGTAAACTCAAAATTGTAATACTTGGTATCTGTTGTTAATTCCTGATGAATATCGCGCATCTCAGATAGGAAAGGAATCATCTTTAGATTGGCATTGTCACCTTTATCTGTGCTACTATGCGCTGCGCGTCCGTAGGCAGTAACAGTAAATCGGACTGCTCCTTTGTGTGCGTAAACGGCTTTTAGTTCTGTAGGTTCTCCAACAACACCGTATTGTGGAAATCCGTGTCTTTGGAACATTTCTGACTTTTTTACGACTGCCGTTGCACCGAAATAACCAACTTCTTCATCCGCTGTGATGACAACATAGAGTGGCGCGTCAAACTGAGAAGAAGAATATCGTGAGGTAACCTCAATCATGCAGGCAACACTGCCTTTCATATCGCAGCTGCCCCGTCCATACAACTTACCATCAACAATCCGAGCTTCAAAAGGGTTTTCCTCCCAACCAATTGCAGGGACAGTGTCAATGTGACCGAGGAGCGCAAGCCCGCGTTGACCTGAATTACCACCTTTCCTGCCGATAAGGTTAACTTTTAACGTGCCAGCAGGATCCTTATATTCAACTCGTTCTACTTCACAATCTATTGATTCCAGTACATTGGTAAGGTAATCCATTACCGCTACATTGCTCTTAGGACTTACTGTATCATACCCTATAAGGGTTCTTGTCAATTCTATTGCATCCATAGTTTAGGTTTTCTTACATCAAATGTTGAGAGGTACCTTTCGTCTATCAGGACTTACGCCCAAAAATAGTAACTGGCTCTTAAAGTCCCCCTGATAAGGGGGATTTAGGGGTTAAATCACTAAAATACCATTAAAATAACGACTTTCTAACCCCCTAACCCCCTTATCAAGGGGGAATGCGTAAGTCCCGGTCTATAATATTGTTCACAGAATTTTGAGAGTTGCCCAAGTGATTGTAATGTTATTAGAATTATCTTTGACAGACAATCCTTTTGCCCTCATGTTCTGTTTAATTTCTTGTTCACTCAGAAGTTTATCATATACACGCACTTCGTCAATAATCCCGTTTAGATAATAACCTAACGTTTCACCTATTATCAAAGGGTGAGTCGAAGCAGCAACGGTCGTTTCTTCCGATACGACCAACTTTCCATCTTGATAGAGAAAAGCTGTTTCACCATCAGTCGTCATCACGACATGAGACCACTCTCCTTCTATCAGTTCTCCATCCTCATGAAAATCTACCCATTCCCATCCACCTTGAAACTGGTATTCGGAACTATACCGTAGGACATAACCCGATCCTGTCCACGTTAATGCCTTTATGAGAATACCTTGGTATTTATTGATCTGTGTAATATTGATCCAGAATTCAATAGAACCGGTGCTGTCTAAACGGAGTGTATCTGTATCAGGGATTTCTAAATAATCATCCACACCATCAAATGCTAATGCTTCTCCAAATCTACCCTTGGTTATTTTGGGTTCACCGTTAATTTTTCCATCATTGCTTCCCCAGGTATCTTTAACGGTATTGTCTTGAATTGTCTCTCTATTTAGGGACCAATAACTAACTAATCCGTCAGTAACGACTTGTGCGTTCAACACATTTCCCGAAACAACTGTGAGTAGGAAAATTGATAGTATAATCGCGTATTGTTGTCCGTAAGGAAATTTATAGTAAAACTTAAAATTAATGATACACTTTTCCATCATCAAACATCCGTTCGTAGGGGCTGGGTTTCCCAGACCGCAGCAATTCATTTGCCATGAAACAGTCTACGCAAGATGTTGCTTCAAAAACTTACCCGTAAAAGATTTACGTGCTTTTGCAATTTCTTCTGGAGTGCCTTGTGCTAATAACTGTCCACCCTTATGTCCACCTTCCGGACCAAGGTCTATAACATAATCAGCAGTCTTTATGACATCCAGATGATGTTCAATAACGATGACCGTATGACCGGAATCAACAAGTCTTCCAATACTGTCTAATAACTTCTGAATATCAGCAAGATGTAACCCCGTTGTGGGTTCGTCAAGTATATAGAGATTATGCTTACCACGTTTGATTTTGCTGAGTTCGTTTGCAAGTTTAATCCGTTGTGCTTCTCCCCCTGAGAGGATAGGGGCAGGATGTCCAATTTTGAGGTATCCGAGACCCAATTCATTCATTACACCTAATTTGTGGTTAATCAGACGTTGGTCAATGAAGAACTCAACGCCGTCCTCTATGGACATTTCAAGGATTTCCGATATATTCTTACCATTATAGGTTACCTCAAGCGTATCATCATTGTAACGTGCCCCTTTACATGTTGGACAGGTAACCTCAACATCAGGCATGAAGTGTAACTGAGTCGTTATTGAACCTTCCCCATGGCATTCTTCACAACGTCCACCTTTCACGTTAAAACTAAAACGTGATGCTGTATAACCACGTGCTTGTGCTGCAGGTGTACTGGCATAGAGTTTACGGATATTGTCATAAAATCCGATGTATGTGGCAGGATTCGAACGCGGGGAACGACCAATGGGAGACTGGTCTATGTTTATAACATCGCTGATGTTCTCGTGACCTTTAAGTTCATCGTGCTCACCGTAAAGTGTTCGGCTGTCATGGTAGATCGAATACAATCTCTTATATATAATTTCATTGAGTAGCGTACTCTTACCAGACCCAGATGCACCTGTAATACAGATGAAGACTCCTAAGGGTATTTCAACGTCAATATTCTGTAAATTGTTCTCTCTTGCGCCAGTGATGCTGAGAAATTTCCCGTTAAGATTTCGACGTTCAACCGGCATAGGAATTTCCAGTTTTCCGCTCATATACAAACCAGTCAAAGACTCGTCACTCTTCATTATTTTGTCAAAGGGACCTTGCACTACTACCTGTCCACCGTGAACACCTGGACCAGGTCCCATTTCAATGATATGGTCAGCTTCCCGTATTGTACTTTCATCATGCTCAACAACGATGACAGTGTTACCAATATCACGCAATTTCTGTAAAGTCTCAATCATCTTCACATTGTCCTTTGGGTGCAGCCCGATACTCGGCTCATCAAGCACATAGAGCATTCCCATCAATCCAGAACCGATTTGAGTAGACAGGCGAATACGTTGCGACTCACCCCCTGACAGTGTAGCAGACCTTCTATTGAGATTTAAATAGTCGAGCCCAATGCCAAGTAGCAGTTCAATTCGGGTTACCAATTCTCTGATCACACGTTTGCCAGCTTCCTGTTGTTTCTCAGGCAATTCTGTAATACTATTGAGGAAATCGCGCAATTGTTCAAAATGCAATTCTCCGACATCATGGACCGTCTTACCGTGAACAGTAACAAGTAAACGTTGTCGCTTCAGTTTTCTACCATGACAATCAGGACAAGTATGTTCCACCATTACCGTGCGTAGATATTCCTCCATCCCAGAGTGCGCTTCTCCCTGTTTCCTATACCTTCTATACCGTCTATCAATCCGTGTGATAATCCCATCAAAACGTACTGGCATCCCGATGTGTCGTTGCTGCATAGGTTTTGCATCTTCAGCTTGACAGAGTGGAAACTCCTTACCACGTGTTCCGTAGAATATGATATCCACAAGCTCTTCAGGCAGGTCAGCAAAAGGCATATTCAGGTCAATCTTATAATGTTGTGCCAGACTATACATCATCCGACCATCCCATCTGTCCGGATCATAGTTAAATGCTTGTTTGACAAAAGCACCTTCTGCTATGCTGCGCGTTTTATCTGGAACAAGTAAATTCGGATGGACCTGTAGATAAGTACCGAGTCCGGAACACGTTACACATGCACCCGTTGGTTCATTAAAGGTAAAATGGTGCGGACCCAATTCACACATCAATACACCGTGTTCTTCACATCCAAAGTCAGACATAAACGCATCAAGGTCTACATCTTCATCCTCCGGCAGTTCAATATGAAAACGCATGAAACCTTCACCCACTACCATTGCATGTTCAAGTGCTGCCAATACCTGTTTATCAATATCCTTTCTTATGTAGAATTTGTCCACAATCACCTGAATATCATAATCTTTATCAGGATCAAGTTCCACTTCTTCGCTGATGTCGTGTTCTACACCGTCAACGCGTACGTGTCTACAGCCTTTAGTTCTTATATCGTCAAAAAGGTATTCGTAATCTTCACCGTATATTTTAAAGACAGGTGCGTGTATTTCTACTTCAGTGTCGTCTGGGAGGGATAGCAGTCTTTCCAAAATCTGATAATGGGTCCTGATTGGGATCTCTTTTTCACAGTAAGGACAGTGTGAAATGCCGATAGTCGCAAAGAGCATACGCAAATAATCCTGCAGATCAGTCATGGTACCTACGGTTGAACGCGGATTCATTGTAACCGTTTTCTGCTCAATTGAGACAACAGGGGACAGTCCATCAATGAAATCAACGTCAGGTTTTTTTAGCTGCGTAATAAACCTTTTGGCGTATGTTGACATTGATTCCAGGAATCTACGTTGCCCTTCAGCATACACAGTGTCAAATGCTAATGAGGACTTTCCTGATCCACTGATTCCTGTTACCACGACAAGTTGATCGCGTGGTATCTCTACTTCTATATTTTGTAGGTTATTTTCTCTTGCCCCTTTTACTGAGACACTCTGTCTCATACTTGTTCTCCTTGCTTATTAGTAAATCCAAATTGAAAAAAATGTCCGATGTGAATGGTCTTCTTACATGCAGTTGTTAGAATGGGAATTATCTAAATTATACCATGCAAATTTACGAAAAAATAACAGCTATAGTTACGTGCGAAAAGTGTTGTTTGTATTCGCGCAATTTATTACCCTTTATCCTATCATCTGCAACCTTCGTTTTTCCATTCCCTTATTCAACATCCAACTCTCGTATTATAGATGTTAAATCCCATAGTAGTATGATGTCATCAAAGCCAACACTGGCAAGGGTATTCCCATCAGCACTAAAAGATAAATCGGTAATCTTTCTTGAATGTCCAGAAAGCGTTTTTACCCGTTCTCCAGTACGTAAATCCCATAGGTTTATAATTTCAGTATCGTATCTTGAATTCTGCCCAGGGACTTCAGTTGCCAATATTAAACCGTTAGGATAAAACATAACAAACCAGAAAATACGTTTATCGCCAGAAATTGATTGTATTTGCTGTCCGGTATCTATATCCCATAAACGGACTGTTCCATCTTTACCTGTACTTGCTATTGAATGATCATCAGGACTAAAGCTTATACTGGTAATAGCACCTGCATGACCATCTAATGCCTGTTCCTCTTTCCATGTAGAAACATTCCATAGATGGATATTTCCTTTCTTATCACCGGTAGCAAGTTTACTACCATCCGAATTGAACATTAAGACCATTTTCGAATTAGAATGTGTATTACGTTCGGTATCTCCCCCTCGCTCTGTGAGAGTCTTATATTTTCCTGTGCTTACATCCCATATTAGGATCGTTTCGTCTTGTCCTCCGCTGATAAGTGTCTCTCCATCAGGACTAAATGCCACATTTTCTATTAAATTTTCATGACCTGTTAGCGTCTGTGTGAGTCTACCGGTAGCAACATTCCACAAACGAATCGTCTTATCTTCGTATGCAAAACTCCAACTCGCGAGTATAGTGCTATCCATACTAAACACAACACCTTTAATCGGTCCTTTATTGTCTTTTATTGTTCGCTTGTGTTCACCAGTATTAGCATTCCAAAACCGAATTAAACCATCCTTACTTGCGCTCCAACTCGCTATTGTTTCTCCATTTGGACTAACCAGAACGTCATTGTGCCATGTACCGTTAGAACTATTCGTCTTCCCCATAAGTGTATGCAACCGTTTTTTACCGGTATCCCACAGAGATAATATACCTCCATCAGCTTCTGAAATGACAACTTTCTCTCCTTTAGGAATGAAAGCAATAGAATATGTATCATGCTTTATACGATGATGAGTATCCCTTGGATTAAGATTTGAAATAGTCCTCTTAAGTTTCCCTGTCATAATATCCCATATACGAATGCCACCTGGGTAATCTACAGTTGCCAGCGTCTTTCCATCAGGACTAAAAGATGCATTCGTAAGGTAACCGGTATCTCCGGTGAAACGTCTACGTTTACCTGTTGCTATATCCCACATTCGAATTTGGTAATCTTTCACCAAACTAAGAATCGATTTTCCATCTGGACTAAACAGAATAACTTCTACCCCTCTTACATAACTTTTCTCCTTGTTGTCTTGATTTTTATCGGAAAAAGTCTGTTTAAGTTCACCAGCCGTTGAATCCCACAGATGGATTGTTCTGGATTCGCCTGCGGTGATGAGTAAACTTTGATCCGGACTGAAAAATATCCTTTCTATCTTTTCTTTTTGGAAACTCTTTTCCGAAATAACACCTTTACTCGCAAAAGGTAGTTTTAGTTCCCCTGAAGCACTATCCCAAAAATTAATCGTCATATCCCTGCTTACACTAATTAGTGTGCTGCCATCCGGACTGAATGATAAGTAAGTAATATTATCCTGATGCCCTGTTAGCGTTCGTATGTGTTTCCCTGTTTTAACATCCCACAAACGTATTGTCTGATCATGACTCCCACTTGCTATGATTTTGTCATCTGGACTATATGTCAAACAGCCAATATAGTCTTCATGTCCTTTGAGTATATGTTTGGAAGTATTCGTCTTTGAATCCCATATATGAATTTCCTTGAAACTTATAGTTGAAAAAGTGTTTCCGTCTGAACTGTATGTTGCATGGCGAAGGAAATCATGCTTCTTTTTTGAAGGTTTTTTGATTTCCGGTAAAGTAACATCCCAATGGGTGATTTTATTGCTGAACCTCTCCATACCTGCAAGAACTGTCCCATCATGATTAAAATACACTTTCTCCATTTCTTGATTACTTCGAGATAACAATGCTTGTTCCTGATATATATCAGTATCATATATCCAAATACCAATGGTAGTTGCAACTGCAAGTATAGATCCGTCAGGTGAATATTGCATATCATTGATCCGTCCCTTTCCAAGACGGGCGATTGCACCATCAGGTAATTCCCACTGTGTGTAGTCTTGAGCATATATATTAAGTATGCCGATTTGAAGAAGGAGTAACAAGTAAATTATAGATAGTACTGTTCTTATCATTTGTAAAACCTCCCATTACATTCTCTTCATAACGATATGTTCCGACTATATTATTTATTTTACCATCTCCGTGTTCTCGTCACTGTTCCTCTGAGATAACACTGTAAAATCCCATAAGAGTGTTGTGCCATCAATACCAGAACTAACGAGAGTCTGTCCATCTGAACTGAATTTTAGGTAAGTAACCTGACCTACATGTCCATTAAAAGTCTTAATTCGTTTCCCTGTAATAACATCCCATACATTGATCGCACCATCAACACGTCCACCTACAAGGAGAGTACCATCAGGACTTAACTTCATCTGAACGATCTGCCTTATGTTGTCTTTACCATATCCACCGATTATATGTTGATTGTTAAGGATACCTATTTCCTCTCCAGTATCAACATCCCACAAATAGATACTTCCATCTATATCTGCTTTCACCAGCATTTTATATTCTGAGTTTAAAACTAAAAAATTAAACGAACTCGGTTTGTCAGGAATTATCTTTTTCGGTTTGTTATTAGTAACATCCCACACAACAATTTCTGAATCTGTACAATATGCAAGCATACTCCCATCTGAACTGATTAGTGTATTAACAAGGAATTGAATTGTGTATTTAACCTGTTTGGTTAATGTTGTATGTGATCCTGTCTCTAAATCCCACAGATAAAGGGAGTATGATTGATCTTTCTTATATTTCCTTGATAATGCGAAATTTCCATCTGAACTGAATCCTATATTCGAACTATATACACCTACTGCAAAACTATACTTCTGTCTACCCTTTTTAATATCCCATAGACGAACCATCTCGTCATGACCGTGACTGATAAGTGTTTCATCATCCTTGAACATAATGTGTGACACTTGATCAGAATGTCCTCTTAGTGTTTTTTTATGTTCACCTGTGTCAACTGTCCATATCCGGATAGTCTTATCCAAACCTCCACTTGCCAGAGTTTTTCCATCTGGACTGAAGGATAGACTATACACCTGCTTCTTATGACCCGTGAGTATAGTCTGCACTTCCTGTGTGTTTAAATCATAGAGAATAATGTTATTCTTTCCATAAATCGTAGCACCAATTATTCTATCTGGACTAAACACTATATTTTTTGAAGCAAATCCAGGCCCATGTCCAGCAATAGTATTCTTATGTTCCCCTATGTTAAGATCCCACTGATGGATAATTCCATCCATACTTGCGCTTGCTAAAGTTTCACCGTTTGGACTGAAGGAGATTCTATGCAGATATTTAGAATTTGTTTTGAAAGTGTGCTTACGTCTTCCAGTGGCAACCTGCCATACACGTATTGTTTTGTCTTCACTTATGCTTGCAATATGACTTTCATCACGACTGAAGGTTAAACGCAAAATAGGTTTCTTATGTCCTTTTAAGGTCTTATGTAATGTTTCTGTTTCAGCATCCCACAAACGGACTGTCTTATCCTTACTTCCAGAGGCGATCATTGTTCCATCGGGACTGAATGAGACACATGTGATACTCGCCTTATGTGCATCCTTTATTATTTTTACCGTTTCAGTCTCTAAATCCCCGAATCGGATTGTCTTGTAATTTCCATTAACCACCGATATTCTATCTGAGGGGAATGTGATATCATATTGGCGATTTAAATGTATATTAAAATCTCTTTTATGCACTCTTTTTTCTACATCCCAAATATGCAAATCATAACCATCACTCCAACAAGTTAATGTTGTCCCATCCGGACTGAAATTTACACCTATTATATCATACCTATGTCCCATAAATGTGTGCATGAGTTTATGGGTTTCAACATTCCATAGTCGAACCAATTTATTTCCACATGCAGCCGCAAGTGTTTTTCCATCAGGACTGAATCCTATAGAATTCACACCTTCTCCATCCTTAGTAAGGAGTGCAAGTTCATTACCACTCTTCGAATCATAAAGCCACGTTCCTATAGAGCTTGCAACAGCGAGTATAGTACTGTCTGGAGAATACGCCAAATTATTGACTTTCCCCTTACCGATACGTGCTTTCACACCTTTCGGTAAATGCCATTGTGGCGTATTTAATTGTGCAATATTCACATCAAGTATATCCGGTGTTGAAGGATAACGAATTAGCCAAATAACTACAACTATGAAGATAACCAAAATTATGATAACTAATGCATTTTTCATCTCATTACCTCCTTTACGAACCCTCACTTACAGAAAAGGATTGTCAATATCATAGAAATATGCTGGTTCATCCACCGAAACTTTACTATCCATCGTCAATCTTATAGGTGAAGAGAACAACTCCAGAACATCCTTCCGGGATAACCATTCACATGCCATACTGAGCCAAAGCTGCCGACTACCAAAATGATCATAGATGTCAGATAAGGAGCGTTCCCCGCCAGCATCCTCAAGAAAATCAAGAATAGGTTTAAAGAAAGTCTGTATATGTTCTTCTAAAAATGCGTCAATCAGATCCAATACCTTCGCAAGAACTGACTCGTCCTTTGGAACATCCAGAATATCTGTAAATATAGCATTAAAAAAGTCAGGATTGCTTTTGAGTGCTTGGTAAATAGTCTTGTGTTGAGGCACCTCTCCGTTCATGATGGCTTCAATACGTGCCAATTGTCTAACTGCAATCATCAAGTAATAGAAAGTGTAATTATAGTCCTTTTTCACATAGAACCATTTCTCCGTTTTGTCAAGTATCGTCGTTAATCCTCCTGCCATATTCAACAATTGCGACTGTCTATCACGTTCCCCGATAAAATCAAGACCTTCATGCAACTCTCTAAGCGTTGGATCCTTGGTAAAGAGTATTTCACTTTGAGCATATATTGCATGCAAATGACTTCCCTGTAAGTTACGTTCCAGTAACTTCTTATATCCATTTCTGTTTACCAATCTGACTCTAATTGGGATTCCATCCTCAATTAATTGGTATTCTTGTTGTTGAAACTTCGTTCCATCTCTCATGATGAGGGTGAGATGGATGTTGGTCTTCTCCCATACGTTCTCCTCTTTGAGATTACTTGTGAGTATTGCAGCGACAATATAACGATCCGCTACGATTGTGTCAGTGAACCTTTCTAAAGCATCCGCAATCTGTGGATGGACTTCTGATTTTAGTTTAGGTGCGCGGAGCCCAGTTTTCGATTTATCATAATAGTATGCCGGCTCCTCCAATGTAATCTGACTCTTAGCCATCAACCGAATAGGTGTAGATACCTGTTGGATAACTCCTTTCCATGCTAACCATTGACATAATACATCAACAGATGCATCACGGAACTTCATAAGAAAATGTGCATTCAATTCAGAATTTGATCGTGGACCTTTCTGTTCTTCGAGATAATCCAAAATCGGTTGGAAGATAAATTCTCTTTCATCAATATAAACGTTCACCGCATTGAGTGCATCTTGAATAACTTTTTCATTTTTTTCGCAGTTTATAAAGTCAGTATATACATGTCCAAAGAAGTCTGGGTTATATGCCAAAGCCGGTTGTATAACTTCTCGCGCGGGAATCTCATTATTCAAAAGCACCTCAATACGTGCTAAACTCTCCACAACACTTAGGAGTGACAGGAAGCAAGTTATTATATCCCGATTCACATAAAACTGCTTTTCTGCATAAATTAGTGTTGGTAATGTTCCCGCAATAACATTTAGCAGCTGTAGTTGTTTATCACGCTCACCTATACTATCCCGACTTGCGTTCTTATCATACCATTCCTTGATAGAATCATCACGAGAGAATAACAACGTGCTGTGTGAAAAATAAGAGTGCATGAACGAACCTTCTTGCGCGCTCTCAATCGCACGTTTGAACAAGCTGCGCGGAGTCAAACTTGCATGTATCATAACATCATTTTCTACAAGTGAGAAAAACGATTCTCTTGGACGGATACCATCCTTACCGATAATCTCAACATCTAAATCGGATTTTTCCCACACCTGTGCATAAGAGAAACTACCAGCAACAATCATCGCAAGCATATTCGGGTCCGCCTTTACCCTCTCAACAAGCATGTCGACTGCTTCATAATACTGTTGTTCAACATCATCCTGTGTTCGCATGGTTCCTTTCTCCTATTTCTTACTTATCCTTCTGAATTATCCTCATCGTTTGATAACTTCAACTCAGTGCGAACCGCTTCACGTATTTCTCCGCAGATACGCATTGCATTCTCTGCATCACTTGCAGTCGCAATTTCCTCTGGATACCGAGAATCCACCGCATGTTTTGTCAATGTTGATAGATCAGCCTGCCATACACGCCATGCGGGAATTGTCGGTAGAATTAAGTCTAACAGATCATTTAACTTGTGTGTTCTCTGTATAGGAATGTTATTCTCTTGAAGCCACGCCTTAAGATATTTCTCTACACACTGTTGTGCCAAAAAACAGATAACATGGTATACAGGACTTGACCCGTAATGAAGTTGTTCAGCTGCACTGAAATCCCCTTCAGCCTTTTTTACCCATTCTAAAGTAATCGGGTTCACTTCTGTATTCTCTTTTTTGTGTGGTATGATGTAGAAACCATCGGTTTCATAAAGCACTTGCCCCTTCTCAGTGACTTCACGCAAAAACCAATCATTGTATGAAAGACGATATGCAATGTATTCTGGGGAACGGACGAGTAGGTCAATGTTAAATTGACTCGGAATTTGTTCCTTAATCTCAATTTCTCTGTCGCGTACTTCAGATTTGTCAACCGGCATTACCACTAAGAGATCAACATCAGAGCTTTCAGTCGGTGTACCGTACGCATAAGAACCGTAAAGGATTATCTGCAATGGTGCGAATTCACGCACGATATCATCACAAGCAGCTAAAATCTCTTCGCGACTTACCATCTTAACATCCTCAGAACGGCACTCTTGTATACTGTTTCTACACATACCACTATTGAAAGAAAACTACTTGGGTTTTACTAAGGAGTTGATATATGATTCTTGATAGATATCCCAATTGTCCGTAGGTGGAATAACCATTATTCCGGATTCCCACACTTCAGGTTTATCTTTTACTCTCATCAAATAATCGCGTGCATTGAGGTAATGACAGTATTCATCCAGATTTTGTATCGTCATACCTTTATCAATCAAAGTTTGCAACCATTCATCGCGAGGATATATCTCATCAACCTCGTAAAGCGGGACCAACTTCCCACTATATTTCAATTTCTCTACACCGTTGACTGAGTAGCTACGGTTGATCGTGATACCCGCATGCCTTCTGTCATAATCAGAATCATAATTTGCCATCAATAACTGCACTATATCAGATGTAGATTGCTGATTAACTTGTGCTTCTGTTTTGACGTTAATATGCTCCGTCCGAATTTCAATGACATCTCTTTGTTGTTCAATCTGTTCATTTAAACTCTCTAATTCTTCCTCAGCGTTCTCAATAAATTCCTGCATCTGTTCCCGTATTTTTTCAATCTGTGCCTCTGCAATTTCAGCATTCTGTTCCATCACCTCGTGAGCTCTCTCAACATGTTTCTCAGCACTTTCTCTAACTCTCTCCAGATGATTTTGGATGCCTTCTACTTGTACTTCAATAGTACGACTAATTTTGTCAGTATCTTCATGCAAACTCTGAATCCGTTCATCTATATTTCTCTCGTGTTCTTCCTTAGCTCTATGCAAACGTTCGATCTGTTCTTCTGCAGATTTAGTTTCTGCCTGTATCTGCTTCTGTAAGTTTTCGATATGTTCTTCAGAGGACCTCCTTTGTCCCTCTAATCGTTCCTGTATTTTCTCAATAAATTCCTCACCGAACCTGTTGTTTTTCTCAATTGCTTCCTGTATTGTGTCTATCATTTCTTGTGCATGCTGAATATCTTTCATCTGTTTTCTCCTTTTGTAGATTTATTTTCTGAATTGGTTATTATAGTAAAATCAATAATTAATGAGACAATTACGTATTTACAAAAATCACCCCTCGTAGGGGCGAGGTCCCCTCGCCCGTTGTAGAGTGTATCATTAAAGTCTACTATGATTTCCGTTATTTGATAACTTCAGTTCAATTCGAACGGCTTCACGTATTTCTCTACAGATACGCATGGCGTTCTCTGCATCACTTGCGGTGGCAATCTGCTCTGGATAGCGAGAATCCACTGCATGTTTTGTCAATGTTGATAGATCAACCTGCCATACACGCCATGCAGGTATTGTCGGTAAAATTAAGTCTAATAGGTCATTCAGATTATGTGTTCTCTGTATAGGAATGTTATTCTCTTGAAGCCACGCCTTTAGATATTTTTCTACACACTGTTGTGCCAAAAAACAGATAACATGGTATACAGGATTCTGTCCTTGATAATTCTCCTCAGCTACAGAATAATCACCTTCAGCCTTTTCTACCCATTCTAAGGTTATCGGGTTCATTTCTGTATTCTCTTTTTTGTGTGGTATGATATAGAAACCGTCGGTTTCATAGAGCACTTGACCCTTCTCAGTGACTTCACGCAGAAACCAATCATTGTATGAAAGACGATATGCAATGTATTCTGGAGAACGGACGAGTAAGTCAATATTAAATCGACTCGGAATCAGTTTCTTAATCTCAACTTCTCTGTCGCGTACTTCAGATTTTTCAACCGGCATTACAACTAAGAGATCAACATCAGAGTTTTCAGTTGGTATACCATAGGCGTAAGAGCCGTAGAGGATTATCTGCAATGGTGCGAATTCACGCACGATATCATCACAAGCAGCTAAAATCTCTTCGCGAGTTACCATTGAAACGATCCTAATATTTGCTTTCCTGATTGGTAATAGCGCACCATCTTGCAGTCAACAGATAGTCGAAGAGCGCAGTTTCCGCCTCAGGTGTCCCGATGCGCTTTAATGCATGTATAGAATTGTCACGCACATAACGATTCTTATCTGACAAAGCAGACTTCAAAACAGGAACCGCGTCGCTGGAAGCAGGACCAATCTGTGCTAATGCCAATGCAGACTCAAAACGGACTTGTACGTCCTCATCGTTTGTCAACATATCAATCAAAGTCGGTACTGCCGATGACGCAGAGGTTCCGATACCCCCTAATGCCTCTGGTATATACCGTCGCACCTCAACCTTACTATCTTTAGCACGATGTATCAATGCATCAACTGCAGGTGCTGCGCCAGAACCTATCTGTGCTAATGCGTAAGTCGCTTCAACACGTACTGCATCATTTTCATGATCCATCATTTCACAGAGTGCGGAAACAGCAGGTTCACCAATTGCCGCAAGTCCATACGCAGCTAACCGACGTGCAGAGTCCTTATCATCTGTCAGTTTCTCAATTAATGAACCAACTGCAGGTTCACCGATTGCCCCCAGAGAATATGCAGCATTTAAGCGGACAGGTTCAAAATCATCACATAAGGCTCCACTCAAACTTTGGACAGCGTCAGCAGCAGATTCTCCTAACATCCCCAACGCATCGGCAGCATCAGAACGGACATTCGGATTCTCATCACTTAATGCTTCAATATTACGTGCTACGTTTCCATTCGCCTGATGTGCTGTCTGTGCGTCTGATCCTCCCGACATCCAATTCCACATGTGTCGCCACGCAGTCTCATGCTTCTTAGCTGCGGGATTATCACTTTCATCAAACGACCCAGATTTCCATTCCGGTTCTTTTACATCCCACTCCGGCTTCTTCGGCTCATCAAGGCGAATAAACTGAAATTTCATCATGTAACGTGTTTTGTCTGTCTGGTTCGCCATAGCGCGATGCCACAAGTCAAAGTGAATTATGGTAACTGTACCCGCTTCGCCAGGAAGTGCTATCTCTCCCTCATTGTTATCAGTAATCCTATGACTATAGTATTGAGTTCCAGACAGAACGCTTGAGGGACCGATTTCAACAGGTGTATCCTGTGGATAGTAAAACGCCATTGCCCATCTCGGACGGTGATGTCGCACCTTCTGATGTCCCCAGTAACTATCCTTATGAAAACCTTGTCCACCACTATGCGGTGCATTTCGATGTGGGTGACGATGTGAATGCATCACGTAATTCTCACCTAAAATGCTGCTAAATGCACCCCGAACTACAGGGTCCTCAAACACCGCTTGTAATTCTGGAACACGTGGTAGGATGTTATTCCCTAAGTTACCTTCTTTCTCGGTAGTTTCCTGTGTTTTGCGATATATCGTCTCATGAACGCTTCTCGGCAAATCAGTTTTCACTGTAACATGTCCGTTGACAATGAAATCTCGCATCTGCTCATCGCTAAATAGATTAGATTCTTGCATCATCAGATCTCCATTTGTATATAAGGGTGACATTAACTTTACACACGCCTGTTACTATTTTACTTGACTTTTGAATTAATTTCACACAATTTTTTTCAATTATGTCATTTATTCTTGTGATAATGCGAAATAGTTTACAGAACACCACTTTTTGTGTATGATTAACGTTATTATTCATATATGGTGAAATATGAAAATAATTGGACACCTTACTTGTAGGAGCGATCTCCGAATCGCGACTAAACCCGTTGATGGTCGGGAATCGGAGTTC
>JAAXGN010000060.1:0-796 GCA_012267415.1 Candidatus Poribacteria bacterium
CTTCTCTTGGGGATGTTGCTCCCTCCCTTCATGCTCTTGCAAACTCAGCTGCATCAGTAGGCAATGGGCCTATGATAACATCATCTTTAGCACCTTTGGGTGCTAACGTAACTTCTAATAAAGTCAATCAATCTGATCAACCTCTGTCTCCCTCTGCTGGTTCTGTCACGTCTGTTCCCACTCAGTTTTCTGCTTCCAGTGATTGCTCTTCTTCTCAGCGGTCACTGCCATCGAATTGACTACCCCCTTTCCTTTTCTGTTCATGGAATGCCCGCAGTCTTGTAAACAAGTTCTCTCTCTTCCAGTCGATGGTCTACACTCTAGAACCTTCAATCTTCGCTGTGACTGAGACATGGCTATCAGACTTTTACTTTGATGGTGAGATACTTCCTTTTGGATATGCCATTTTTCGCAAGGACAGAAAACAACGTGGTGGTGGGGTCCTGCTTGCTGTTGATCAGTCACTGTCTGCATCACTACTACCCTCTCCTCCTACCCTTGAAGTCCTCACAATCAAGTTAAACCTAGGTAAACCTGTCATTGTGTGTGTGGTATATGTTCCCCCCTCTTCTGATATCTCAACTTTTAAATCTCTTCTTTCTCACCTGAGTAGTCTTTTTTCTTCTGCTAGTACTGTGTTTGTTGTGGGTGACTTCAACTGCCCTGACATTAACTGGCCTACTCTATGTGGTGTTTCACCCATGTCTACTTTGCTCTGTGACTTTGTGTTTGACCATAATATCTCTCAAGTTGTTGACTCTCCCACTCATGTAAAGGGTAATGTACTTGACTTAGT
>JAAXGN010000060.1:909-1438 GCA_012267415.1 Candidatus Poribacteria bacterium
TCTTGGCACCTAGGCCCACCAGTTCTGCTCATCGCAGCCTGCCTGCACTAGACTATTCCAGGGCTGACTACGAGGGAATGTGTAATTACCTTTTGGAATTTGACTTCAGTAAGTGTTTGGGCTCTAATGATGTTGAAGTCATTTGGTTGCTGCTGAAGAATGCCCTTATTTCCGCTATTTCTCTGTTCACTCCTGCTTATGTGATGCATCATTTCCCTCACCCAAAGTGGTTTACGAGGGAAATCCGTCATCAACTAAAGTGTTTGCGCTCTCTTCGAAGGAGGATAAAGGTGAAGGCCACACCCTGCCGACTTCAAAGCCTTGCTGCTAAAGAATCTCAGCTGCAAGCCAATATTGTTTCTTCCAAGGCTGTTTTCGAGTCTGGCCTCATCCAAAACTACTCTCGTTCTAACACCTCTAAGATCTTTCACTACATCAAATCAATCTCCAATCAGGATGTTCTTCCACCTGTCATGTATCTGGATTCCACTTATGCTTCTTCAGATCAAGACAAAGCCAACCTATTCAA
>JAAXGN010000060.1:1509-2096 GCA_012267415.1 Candidatus Poribacteria bacterium
CTCATTCTAATTCTTCTCTCAGCAGCATTAACATTACGATTTCGGATGTCTTCGATGCATTAAGCTCTCTCGATCCCTCTAAAGCCATGGGCATCGATTGTATAGGCCCTAAGGTACTCAAAAATTGTGCTACTGCATTGTGTACTCCTGTTCACCACCTATTCTCTGTCTCTTTGTCTACTGGCCGTTTGCCCAATGAATGGCGCACACATCTTATCACGCCAATCTTTAAGGCAGGTGACAAATGTTCAGTCAAAAACTATAGGCCAATATCTTTGTTATGTACCATCTCTAAAGTTCTGGAATGTTTGGTGTTCAACCATGTTGCTGATTTTTTGGCTGATCATATGTCTGTTTCTCAGTTTGGATTCTTGAAAGGACGGTCATCACAGCAGCAGCTGCTAATTATGCTTAATGAAGTTCATGCCAATACCCGGGGCAAGCTTTGCACTGATGTTGTCTACCTAGACTTCAGGAAGGCTTTTGACTCGGTCTCTCATAGTATCCTGTTGTCCAAACTCCAGCTCATGGGCATCACCGGTCTACTACTAAATTGGTTCAGAGCATACCTTGACAGCCGTTCACAA
>JAAXGN010000023.1 GCA_012267415.1 Candidatus Poribacteria bacterium
CTATTGCTTGGACGGCACACGGAGCGTGCCTACTACTTTTAAGAATAAAATGGATTACATTATTGGTATAGATGGTGGTGGAACAAAGACCGTTGGTATGTTAACCACTACCATAGGAAAAGAGTTAGTTAGAACACAAGCCGGTCCATCAAATTATCATGTCGTTGGAACTGAACAGACAAAGAAGGTATTAAACGAAATCATCCGAAAACTTACAGAAAACGTTGACAACACAGAATTAGATTCAATCAGATTCTGTTTGGGTATGGCAGGTTTAGGACGTGAAGAAGATAGAAACATTATCGGACAGGTGTGTGATGAAATTGGTATAGGTAAAAATCGGATTCTAACGCACGATGCACATATCGCATTGGTTGGTGGTATTGGTAAACAGACGGGTGTCATCGTAATTTCTGGTACAGGTTCTATTGTCTATGGCATTGATCAATACGGACAGGATGCGCGTGCAGGGGGTTGGGGGTATCTGCTTGGAGATGAAGGTAGTGGATATGATATCGGTATTAAAGGACTTCAAGCAGTTGCACGCTCAGCCGACAAACGTGAACCACCGACGCAATTAACCCGTTTAATGCTAAATAGACTGGAATTGGACAACCCAAGTGAATTAATTCGGTGGACACATGCAGCAAGTAGAGATGAAATTGCAGAACTATCTAAAGTCGTGTTTAAGGCAGCTGAAATTGGTGATCAGAAAGCAGGAACGATAGTAGATTCCGCAGTAAAGGAACTTATACTTGCAATAGAAACAGTTGTCATGGAATTGGATTTTACAGATGCTTTTGATA
This sequence comes from Candidatus Poribacteria bacterium, assembly GCA_012267415.1. Classification (GTDB taxonomy): domain Bacteria; phylum Poribacteria; class WGA-4E; order WGA-4E; family WGA-3G; genus MSPOR6. The sequence goes on from JAAXGN010000023.1 coordinate 807, forward strand.
TTCTATTGAGTGGTGGAAATCTGATACATCAAACATTATTAGCAGATAGACTCAGTGAATCCGTTGAAAGAAACGTAAAGGGTGCGACTGTGACTTTTCCAAGATTCGAACCTTTTGAAGGTGCGGTATTGTTGGCAATGACACTTCAACAATGATTACAGAACAACGCAATCCAAACTCAACAGATATTGATTTAAAGTCAATAGCAGAAATAGTTGACATATTTCATGAGGAAGACAGTAAGGCTGTTGAAGCCGTAGCGGGTCAATCGGATGCAATCGCGTTTGCGGTAGAAATGATCGTTGATGCGTTTTCTCAGGGAGGAAAGCTCTTTTATATCGGAGCTGGCACCAGTGGGAGACTCGGTGTATTGGACGCCTCTGAATGTCCACCCACTTTTAGCACTGAACCAGAGATGGTACAAGGTATTATAGCTGGTGGGGATATAGCTTTACGAAAATCAGTTGAGGGAGAAGAAGACAAGCCTGAAAGCGGTGCGCGTGCTATAAAGGAACATGCCCTGACTCCCCAAGACGTAATCGTTGGGATTGCGAGCAGTGGAAGAACGCCGTACGTTTTAGGGGCACTAAAGGAAGCACACAAAATTGGTTCAAAGACGATTTTCCTCTGTTGTGTCCCACCGAAAGAGGAACTTAACGCATACATTGACCATTTCATCACACCGATTGTAGGACCCGAAATAATCACAGGTTCAACCCGATTAAAAGCGGGAACAGCAACAAAATTAGTTCTCAACATGCTGACAACTATTTCAATGATAAGGATGGGTAAAGTCTACAACAATCTGATGGTAGATGTGAACGTATCTAATACAAAATTAGTTGAACGTAGTTCACGAATTATACAATCCGTTACCGCTGTTGATGATGCTACCGCACTCGCTACGTTAAAGAAATCTGATGGTAGTGCTAAAGTAGCCATTGTCATGTTGATGAAAGGGATTGACAAGAATGAGGCGATAAATTTATTAGAGAAACATAATGGGTTCTTACGTCCGATATTATAGTGAAATCTATAATTACTTGCACAAATTGTAGCGCAAACTTTTAGTTTGCGTACACGACTGCACAAACTAAAAGTTTGTGCTACAGCACAGTCCAGTTCTATTCTGTAGGTCGGGTAGAGCGAAGCGAAACCCGAGACGTATTGGAACTGTCATGTCGGGTTTCGCTTCGCTCTACCCGACCTACGAAGAAGACTTGGCTGAATGCTAACCTAATACATCCATAAGATAGGGGGAACTTAATGTCTAATACAGCTACAAAAGTTGGTCTTGCCAAAACTGGCAGACGTCGTTCTAATGTTTATGAAGCATTGAACAATATACGAGAAGAGATCACTCCAAAAGTCCGTGAACAGGTGTTGCTAAAACCGAACTTTTTATCCAGTACCAATCAACTCGCTTCTTCCCATGTAGATGCAATGCGTGGGGCACTGGACTTCTTGATGAGCACACCACAACCGCCGAAAGAGGTAATTATTGCAGAAGGTGCAAATGAGTCCTTTTCTGGCGAAGCATTTCATATCTTCGGTTATGATGCGCTGCAAGCGGAGTACGATATACCTATTAGACTGCTTGACTTACATGAAGAGACTGAATGGGTAGAGACAAAAGTATTCCTCTCCGATAGGGAATCGGAGACGGTACGTATGCCGAAGACAGTTCTGAATTGTCCTTGCACGATTTCCGTTGCCATCGCGAAGACACATGATGCGTGTGTTGTTACGCTTGCGATGAAGAACATGATTATGGGTACTATTCATAAAGCTGACCGTATTAAAGTACATGGATATCTTAGTCATGGTGATCGAGCGTTGCCGCGTGAAGCGCAGACTATAAATATCAACCTATTGCGTCTCTCGCGCTTCTTGAGACCTGATATTGCTATCGTTGATGGGACATTAGGTTTACAAGGAAACGGACCTGGTGGCACCAATTCTGTTCAACTCGGTATCGCTGTTGCAAGCGGGGATGTTTTCGCAGCAGATGCAGTTACATCAAAAGCGATGGGATTTGAACCGATGGATATTGGACTCTTCAATTATGCTAACGAATTGGGATACGGTACTGCTAATCTTGATAATATTGAGATTATCGGACCTGATGTTGGTTCCATAGCAATACCTTTTAAACCTCACGAAACAGCAGAACTGCAACTTCAATGGCATGATGAGGAGTCCAGTGAATACCTTGCTGCAGACTGATCGTTGGTTTTATCAAATGCAGATTATAGTGAAATACAAGAACAAATGCACACTTTTAGTCCATTGGACTTCACCGACAGACTTGACCGTGCTGTAGCATAAACTTTTAGTTTGTGCAGTTGTGTACGCAAACTAAAAGTTTACGCTACAATCGTGTGCAAGTAATTATGGATTTTACCATAAATTATTAATGGGTAATACGCGGGCGGGGAATTTGGGTAATACGCGGGCGGGGAAACCCCGCCCCTACGATGATTCTTGTGATCTGAATTACCTATTTTTTCAGGAAGGAGAACTATGAAACGTCTACGAACTACATTCGTGTTAATCTTACTTGTTCTATCCACACCCGCTTGGGCATGGTGGGGTGGTGGACACGACATACTTACACAAGCTACAATTAAAACACTCCCAGATGAGATGCCAGAATTCTTCCGTTCTGCAACTGCAGGGAAAATGATAGCACATTGTGCTTATGATCCCGATTTGTCAAAAGAACGATATGTACCCCATGCACGGACAGCTGAGTATGGTGAACACTACTTTGATCTTGAGCTTATCAAAGATAACCCAGTCCCTGAGAATCGAGATGAATTTCTGAAACTCTGTGCCAAGATGGAACTTGAGCCAAGAAAGGTTGGACTTTTACCTTACGCAGTAGCTGAATATACGGAACGTCTTGCTCTTGCTTTTGCAGAATACCGAAAATGGCCTGATAATCCAATCATTCAATACAAGTGTTATGTATACGCAGGATTCTTGGCACACTATGCACAGGATATGTGTCAACCTTTACACTTAACAGTACACTTTGACGGCATCGTTCAAGAGGATGGGTCAAAATTGCATGAAGGTATCCACACAATAGTTGACTCCTCAATTGAAGTCATGAAACTTGATCCGACTGAACTTTCGAAAGGACATGAAATAAAACCTGTCAAGGAATTAATGCCAGCTATTGTTGAACAGATTAAGATAGGCAACAAGTTAGTAGATAACGTCTATCATCTTGTTCAGGATTACGAAAACCTGGAAAACCCGTCTGAAGAGCTGCTTGAATTTACGAAGGGTCTTTCACGAGAAGCCGTTCAATGGACAGCTTCGCTCTACCTTACGGCATGGGAGCTCTCTGGTGAGATCAAGCTTCCCGGTTGGCTTGAACGTTAATCTGTGTTTTAACGTGAGTTTGATAAATGTAGCGCAAACTTTCCAGTTTGCGAAGATGTGCCACAAACTGAATGAAGTTTAATGAAATATTTCGGTAATAAACGGGCAATAAATTGCCCTACTACAAACGATCAGGTTCGTAGTAGTGCGATTCATCGCACGTTCCAACATTACCGAATTAAAAAATTAATCTTCATAAAGTTTGTG
>JAAXGN010000046.1 GCA_012267415.1 Candidatus Poribacteria bacterium
AAATCCAATGATAAGTGCTTTGATGTTTCAAATCTGCAAGGCTTTGTGCCGAACGTTCACGCCATTGCCTCAACCAATCTAATTTTGCGATGATGTTTTCCATCTCACCCGTACGACCTTGATGAACCTCAACATAGTAAACTCTATCCTTATAGCCAAACACGTAATCCCAACGGGGTGCATTCGGATAACGTCTTATGAGACAAGCATCTATATCAACACTTCCTGTCAAGGTGCGTGTCGCGTCTACTCTGATTTTACGGCGATTCGAACCCAACGCCTGTAATCCTGCTTTTAGACATCCGGTTAACTCAGGAGTCCTCTGAACCGCATCGACAAAACTCACAGTTCTGCCCTCCACATTGCTTCAGAAAGAACATCGGCTACCTTCGTGCTAAACAGCGTAAGTCCCCCCCAATCCGAAACCGCTTCGTCTGAATCTTCAGCGTCTAAGGTTGAAATGTTTTTAACTTCATTGTGTGGAGATAAATAATAGGTTTTGAAGGCTTTTTCCTCAAATACTATTTGCGTCAATTCCGTCGAAAAGGGAGTGACGTTCAAATCCAACAATTTCAATAGATGCATTGGATCGGCATTCCATTTGGCGAGCAACTGTATTGCCCATATCAGTTCAGGTACTTGGGACGAATGAGTAGAGACGATAACTTTATAGCCACGCCGTAAGAGCTCAAAAAGCATAAGGAGTAAGACTGAAATAGATTGAGGGTGCAATCCCAGTTCCGGTTCTTCGATAACAACCCAATTGAGATTATTTTTTTTTCTACCACCTGAAGGCAGTAATTGATACAATCCCATCAAAAGCGGGACAAATTCTCTTTGCCCAGTGGACCAAACCATAAACGGAAGTTGGTTGCCTTCAACATCCAAGATAATGCGTTTACGCAGCCCAGAACGGTCGAGTTTAACCTGAGCTTCGCCAAAGATATTTTTTTCGATTACATCCCGTATCGTTTTATTCATACGACCCGCCTGCGGGAAAATAATATCTTCACTATAACTTGAACGCATTTCCAGCAATAAACGCAAATGCTCACTGAATTGTTTAACAACATACGGGTCCCCGATCGCATAATCTGTGAATGCGCGAGGCCAGCCATCTTTGAGCGTCATTGCCCGATGTGCGGGTATCAGGAAAAGAGATTCTGCTTTTTCTTTTCTTTTCTTTGATAACACTTTGTCAAGTGTAAATATTTCGCTGTCCACAGTGATTTTTGTCGCTGCGGTATCCCAAATCTTCGCCATCCCTTCCCCGAAATAGAGGGACAAGAAATGCTCAGTTTTACCGTGCCAATCAAAACCGTGTTTTTTCAAGGTCCGAGTAATATCGCCCGCGTCCAAAACGAGTTTTACCAGTTGGAGCAGAATGCTCTTTCCACTTGCTTGTTCGCCGACGAATACTGTCAAATCGCCGAAGGTGATATCGGCTTCCGGAATTTGTCCCAATGCCGTTAATTTAAGACTTTTCATAATTCCTCTACGCTCCTTTCCAATCTGCTAACTGAAAAGTTAGTACCGCAATCTATTCTAATGTCTATTTTACCACAGTTCAAATTTTCTGATAGACGAAATCCAGCCACTTGTCTTGTGGCGATATAATTTGGGGTTTTGGCGAAAGCGGTGTCCAATACGGCTTGAAAATGTGTCCCAGATCACTCTTCAATTCCCATGCATCTGCTGTTTTCTCTTGTGTAGACATAAGAAAAAAATGCCTCTTTTTCTGTGCGCTTAAGTTTTCATTCGGGATCCATCCTGTAATGTTGGTATCAATACGTATAGGTTTATGGAATTTGTCATATTCATACTCAATGTACGAAATGTGTGTGAAATCCTTTTGTGTGGAAAGATAATCAACGGTAAGCCGTTTGGGTAACTTTCGCTTGTAGGGAATTGCCTTTAAATTGGGTTCGATATAAACTTGGGTTGTTTCCGCTATGATTCTTTGGTTATTTTCTAACTCATTTTCAAAACAACCTAAGTAGTTTTCAATCTCTACGAACTTTAAGCCTGTTTCTTCATAAACTTCTCTCTTTACAGCGGTTTCAATATCTTCGTCCTTTTCAACAGTACCTGCCGGAATTTGAACCCCCGCAGTTGGGTGTTTAAATACGAGTAACTCCTTGACACCATCCCGCTCCCGCACGATGAATGCCGTAACCTTCTGGACAACTTCATTCACTCCAATTTCTCCTTAGATCGTGTTCGAGAACCTCAAGGTTACTCAGGTGGACCTATCTGCCTTCACTGTCGTTATCTGGATTTCTCAATTCCATCAATTCAGGGGACCATTCAAACTTTGGAGATTCTTTCGGATTGAACCCTTGTAGGTGTGACAGATGCGTGCGGGTA
>JAAXGN010000063.1 GCA_012267415.1 Candidatus Poribacteria bacterium
CACACATTCTCAACTACTGAATTCACATATCATGGTATACTCTACCGTCCCAACTCTCCAGTTTTAGCAAAGTTACCCGGAGTTGGGATGTCTGGATTCTCTGCGCCCGATAAAAATTCCTATTACCAGAATCAAAAATCCAAGTCCTATGTAGAGCGTCTGTATGCCGATGTCAAACGACCGCACTATTCCAAATGAGATCAATCCAATGCCTGCTATTATTATCAGGAGGTTCAAAAGGAAAAAAGAGATTAGAACTCCCACAAGAACAGCAGTTTCTCGCTGGCAAAAGGTGAGAATGGATTACTGGTGCCTGTGCTGTAGAAGCTGTTTCCAGCTACAGAAACAAACATGCCAGCCTCAACATCGTCACATATCTTGCCCTCGCCATCAGTCGATGACGAGAATGTGTTTATACTGCAGTTGTCAAGCGGGTCTGTCACACTAGTTATGTAGGCCTTTGAGTGCTCCCAGTCGTCATCATGGCAGGTTATGTTTCCCTGCTTTGATATCTCGGGGGGTGGGGGGTAATGCATAGTTACAACCCAGTACGTGTATCCGGCTCCGGCAACCCTGCCGGAACCATCATCATTGTCACGCTTCCAGAGATGTTGCCAAAGTCATCCGACTGGTTCTCACAGTTGAAGTTCTTTTCAGTGCTTCCGGTGTAGTAGATTGGGCCCATGTATGACCCCTCTTGCGCTGAGGCAGCATCACGTCCCGGAGTGTAATCTTCCTGGGCTGGGTATGGTGCAGTTACCTCATTCATTATCCTGTGCTGTTCTTTAGGATTGCCTTCTGCTTGGAACCACTGCAAAGCCAGTCGGTACTGATTTAACTCGAAATCATCGGATATGTTCCGTTTTGATGATTCTAGCTCATTTATCCTCTTTTTAAGTTCCTGTGCTTCTCTACTATCGTTTGTCGCCTCTGCAAAATCCACTGCGCTAAATGGCAGAATCATTGCGACAATCGGCGATGCGAATGCGGCGGTTTTGATTGTTTTTGTGCGTCTTGCATTCATTGTATGTCCTCGTACCCTGCGTCATATAAGGTGGTCTATCTACAGTATGCCGCAAA
>JAAXGN010000134.1 GCA_012267415.1 Candidatus Poribacteria bacterium
AATTTAAACAAGGTGATTAATCTTTTGCGCTCCCTCCTGGTGGCCAGAGTTGTCACATTGAGTTTTGACATCAATGTGTCATAGTCATCATGCCAACATTTGCAGCAGACTTTTAGAGCCAGCCTCTGAGTATCCTCCAGCCTGTTTATGTCCCTCACTAAGTGAGGGCTCCAAACTTCCTGTGCATATTCCAAGTGTGGTAACACCATTGACCTGTACAGATGAAGGAGCATCTCAGGAGTAGCATCCTTATAAAAGCGTCGATACATAAGACCAATCATCTTCTTGCCCTTCTTGCAGATCTTTTCAATATGTTCTGACCATGATAAACTCTCGTTGATGGTCAGACCAAGGTATTTAACAGAGGACACTCTTGTTAAAGGATCATAACCAATGCTCAGCTCAGGAGGTTGGTGGGTCCATTTACCCATTATCATGTAACTGCATTTGCTCGGATTGAGCAATAAATGCTTGGTCTGTGCCCACTGGTGAATACATTGGAGATCGACTTGCAGGTCCTCCATATCGCCATCTCTGTCAATTCTCTTATACAGAAGCATATCATCGGCATATGAGACTAGATTAGCCCCCTGTGTGAATTGCAACTCCATGGAGTCATTAACATATAAAAGAAAGAGAAGGGGGCCCAAGATAGACCCCTGAGGAACTCCTGAGATGACTTGTAATTGGGGTGATGTAGTACCTCCCACTACCACTCTCTGCTGGCGTGATGTCAGATAACTAGTGATCCAGTTAATCAGATATTGATCGACGTTATATTTGTGAAGTTGGTCAATCAGGGCCCTATGGGGGACTGAATCAAATGCCTTTTTCAAATCCAAAAAGATGGCACACACTCTGCCTCCTTTGTCTAATTGCTGAAGCCATTGATCGATAGTAAGTAGCAAGGCACTTGTAGCCGACCGTCCAGGGAGGAAGCCCCATTGGAGCTGAGAGAGTAGATTGTGGTTTTCAAGATGTTCAAAAAGAAGGTTGTAGATATGACGCTCCAGGATTTTACTCAACACAGGGAGCAGAGAGATTGGCCTATAGCCAGATGGAGACCCACTATCGTTTGACTTTGGTATGGGGACCACAGATGCAATTTTCCATGCTTCTGGAAAGCGGCCAGAAAAGATGGATAAGTTAAACAAACGTGTTATGACTGGGGTAATACTAGTGGCAGTAGACTTCAGCATTTTTGCTGAGATGTTGTCGTATCCAGACGCTTTGGTGGTGTCGAGGGATAATAGGAGGTGCAGAACCTCCTCCTCAGTGCATAGGTACTCCTCAGGAGTGTTAGCAGATCTTTCTTCCATGCTACTCACATCGAGTGGAGGCATCGCCCTGTTAAAGCAATCAGTGAAAAAATTGTTCAGCAGAGTAGCCTTTTCAAGATCACTACGTGCCAAGAATCCATTATGGTGAAGGGTTGGAACTGTCGAACTGCAACGATTCATCAACTTTATTACCTTCCAAAAGGGCTTAGAACCAGGCTTGAGGTTTGAAAAATAATGTTTCTTTGCCTCCCTTAACATTTGGGTGACCTTATTTCTCATTGTTTGATACGATTTCTTACAGCTCAGATCTTTGGAGACTTTGTATCTGCTGAACAACTGATTCCGCTTCCTCATAGCAGATTTTAAATTTCTGGAAATCCAAGGAAGATCGCGATGCGGTTTAACTGTCCTCCTTGGAATACATTGCTCCATAATAGACATGAATTTGCGCTGAAATCTTGACAGGGCAACATTGATGTCTCCAGTATCTAGTAGGTCATCCCAATTTACTTCTCCAATCAGGTCCTGGGCTCTACTCCAGTCTGCATGATTGTACCTCCATACCTGCCTCCGAACAGTAGCTTCCCTTGGAGGGAGGTTTTGCAGCACCGACATTAGGACACCATTGTGGTCTGAGCTTCCTAGAGGATGTATGACACAGCAATTCAAAATCCTTTGGGCAGATGACACAAGGGCAAGATCAATAAGTGTG
>JAAXGN010000115.1 GCA_012267415.1 Candidatus Poribacteria bacterium
TTACGCATGCTGCTCTTTTGTAGCATAAACTGTTAGTTTGTGCTACCACAATGTTAAATTTACGTGAAAGATTACATTGACTTCACAGAAACTTCATGTTACAATATGCCAAAAATCTGTGAGGCAAGAAAAATGACAAAGATCGGTATAGTTGGTGCATCTGGCTATAGTGGTAGTGAATTACTTAGGTTTCTCGTCAACCATCCAGGTGGATTCAACGTGGCACTCGCGACTTCTGAAACCTACGCAGGTCAGCACGTTGACCGTGTCTTACCTCACCTTAGAGGTTTCATAGACCTCGTGTTTGAGCCATTAGATATCCTTTCGCTGAAAGAGCGAGTTGATATCGTGGTGTTGGCAGTTCCGCATAAAGTCGCGATGACCTTCGCGCCCCATATTATCAAGCAAGGTTTGCGCGTCGTAGATTTTAGTGCAGATTACAGACTATACAATGCAGAAACATATCAAGACTGGTACGATGTAGCGCATAGCAGTGCTGAACTCATTCAGAATGCCGTATACGGATTGCCAGAACGATATCGTGAAAAGATACGTGACGCACAACTCGTTGCAAATCCTGGATGTTACCCGACGAGTGCTATTCTTGCCAGCATGCCTTTACTGAATAATAGACTTGTTGAATTGGACTCCATCATCGTTGACTCAAAATCTGGCATTTCAGGTGCTGGACCGAAACCCAAAGATACAACACATTTTCCTAATCGAGAATCTAATCTCGTAGCATATAACATCGGGAAACACCGGCATACACCAGAAATTGAACAAGAGATGAGTGCTGTTGCAGGAGAAACTGTTACTGTCACGTTCACACCGCATCTGGTTCCAATGACTCGTGGTATCCTCAGTACAGTTTACGCCAGACTAAAACAACCACTTGATTCTGAAAGGTTATTAGAAGAGTATAGAACCTTTTATAATGACGAACCTTTCATCCGAGTGCTTGATGATGACGAATATCCACAGACGAAGTCTGTGCTTGGTAGCAATTTTTGCGATATAGGTTTAGCAGTTGACAAACGGACGCAACGCGTCGTGGTAATGGCAGCAATTGATAATCTTGGAAAAGGGGCAGCAGGGGCTGCTGTACAGAATCTGAATTTGATGTTTGACTGCAACGAAACAGATGGACTTATCACACCCGGTCTAATGCCGTAGTAGCCTGCACACACCGCGTATACCTTAAGTCAACATGAATGTGCTACCAATACAAGCACAATCTAACAGAATGTGCTACAGCAAATCTCAATGAAAGTAATGATTGTCGCTGGTGAACCATCCGGAGATCTACACGCATCACATGTTGTAAACGCACTCAAAGCAATAGACCCAAACATCATCCTTACCGGTATGGGTGGAGACATGATGGCGAAAGCAGGTGTGTCTCTACAAATCCACATCCACGATTCTGCTGTGATGGGATTTGCAGATGCACTGGCTGTACTTCCGAAGTTTTTGAGAAAACTTGCAATATTAAAACAACATATACGTCAACATCAACCTGATGCACTACTTCTCATAGATTTTGCTGAGTTTAACATGCCGTTGGCAAAATTTGCATATAGACACAACGTCCGTGTCATCTACTACATTCCTCCGAAAGCCTGGGCGTGGCGTGGTGGTAGGGCAAAAAAACTCGCTAAGCGCACAAACGTCATCGCATCGATTTTTCCTTTTGAAACAGAATTCTATAGAAATGCTGGCGCACCCGCGGAATTTGTTGGACATCCGCTGGTTGACTTCGCAAATTGCAAGCTTAACGTCAAAGAAGCAAGAGAGAAACTTAACCTAAAAAATGATACGCATGTCATCGGACTCATGCCAGGGAGTCGACGTTCCGAAGTACAACGTCATCTACCTATTATGCTAAAGGCTGCTTCCAATATTGCCAAGACTTTTCCAGATTCAGAATGGATTCTACCACTTGCACCAGGGATTTCAGAGACACTCGTAGCTAATTGTAAGGAAGGTATTGAAAAACTTCCCAATATAAAACTAATACAAGGTGAAACTTACACAGCAATGCGAGCAGCAACAGTATTGTTGATTGCATCAGGGACTGCAACCCTTGAAGCAACATGCATTGGTACACCTATGATCATCGTGTTTCGCACTTCATGGCATAATTGGCATATCATCAGAGCATTAACGCCTTTGGAAAACAGTGGATTACCAAATCTCATAGCAAATAAACGTATTGTCCCAGAACTCCTTCAAGAAAACCTCACGCCTGACACCCTTACAGAACACGCATTGGAGCTACTGCAAAATCTTGATAAACGCAATGAGCAGTGTGAAGCACTTCAATCGGTATATCAACAGTTAGGCACTTCTGGTGCAGCAGAAAGAACCGCGCAACTCATAGTGGAACAGATTGAATCGGCACACAATCCACACAAATGAAAAGAACTCTCTACACATTCATAACTACGAAACAACGCGGTGTTTTAGCGATGCTGCTTTGCATTCTGTTGACGCCGTTATGGTTACTCTACGGTGTCGTCATCTGGATAAGGAATTACTGCTATACATGTGGAATTATTAGGCAGAAACAATTACCTTGTCAGGTAATCAGTATTGGTAATATTGTCGCAGGTGGTACAGGTAAAACGCCGGCGGTTATTGCAATTGCTAAACTTCTTCAGGAAAATAGTTACAAGGTAGGTGTGGTTCTCAGAGGATATAAAGGCAAAAGCAGTAGTAAGATTACGTTTGTTTCGGACGGTGAAAAACGTCTCTGCACAAGGGATGAATGCGGTGATGAAGCAGATATGCTTGCACGGCAACTTACAGATATACCGATTGTTGTTGGAAAACAACGTTATCTTACAGGAAAAGCCATTATAGAACGTTTTGCATGTGATGTGTTGTTACTTGATGACGGTTTTCAGCATCGACAGCTATCACGTGATCTTGATATCCTTACAATTGATGCCACACAACCTTTTGGTACTGGCAAAATGTTACCTATTGGAACATTGAGAGAACCAAAGTCATCAATACAACGCGCAGACCTAATCCTGCTGACACGGACGGATATGCCTAATATAGATATCGCTAAAATCAAAGCAGACTTGGACCGCATTGCACCGAATACACCCATCTTGGAGAGTGTGCATGAACCAACATCACTCTACTTTTTAAATCAACAAGGTGAGAACATGTCCTTGCGTGTAGACTACCTGAAAAACAAACGTATCCTTGCAGTATGTGGTATCGGCAATCCTAATGCATTTGTTTCAACACTGCAAAAATACAACCCAGAAACAGTGGAACTTTTCGCCTTTGTTGATCATCACGTCTATACAATGTCAGATTTACAAAAAATTGAACAAAAAATGAAAGAGCATCAATCTGAATTTGTTGTGATTACACAGAAGGATGAGCAGAAGATTGCTTCTCTTTCACCGGATCTACCGATTGTAGTCTTGGGAATTGAATTGGTCATCACCGACAATATTGAAGTCCTTATTCAGGCCTCACAGAAGTGATAAAGTTATAGTATAACCTAAGTTGCTACCTATAAGTGTTTGACCCGGAAACCCGTCTTTTAATGAAAAAATGCTGATAATTAGTCAATATTTGTAGCACGGGGAATGCCATAAAGGCGTTCATACCGTTGATTTCACTGCCAGTTTGCGCCCCTTATGGCACAATCTGGTAGATTGTGCTACATAGGTAGCAACTTGGGTTATCATACCCTTCAAAATGTAGTTTTTACTTTTTTATTGTTCCCCACTGGGTCTTTTTTTTTCCAGCAGGCGTAACAGACAGCACATCATCGCTAATCCAATCAAGAACATTATCTGTACCCGGATGGTCTGTTAGCTTTGTCATTTCCCCTGTTTTGAGGTGATATTTATAGATATTACTCGGAGGCCACACAAAATCACGCGGTATCGGTTCATTTAACGGAATTTCAGCATACGCACTGAAAACAATGGATTTGCCATCATCCATCCAGTCAAGACCGTAATAATCCCAATCCTTCGGTAGGGGTAGTTGTCTGATGTTTGTTCCGTTACGATCACAAATCATAATTCTAAACGCCTTGCGAATCATGGATGTGCCGAATCCTTCTACTGCCTCCCAGGTATATTCATTTTGTCTAAATACAATCTGCTTACCATCAGGCGACCAACGCGGACTCCATCTGTGCTTATTTATTCTGCCTACTGCTGCCGGTATAAGTCTGCGAGGGTTCTGACCATTTTGCCCCATAATCCAGATCGTGCCACCCCCGAGGCCGAGTCTCAAAGGTTCAGTGAAGATTATATACCTACCATCAGGTGACCAATCGCAGAAGGTCGCATGCATATCAGAAATGTCTTCCATTTTCCCAGTATGAATATTCAGCACGGTGATGTTGTAGTTTTCTATGTTGTTTTTCCGAACTGTTCTATTGAAGACAATAGATTTACTGTCCGGTGAAAATGAAACCCTACCGACAGATTGCCACTCTTCCGGTGTGAGTTGACGAATATTCGTGCCATCTGAATTCATCAAGGAAATAGCATAATTTTTATTGGGACGGGCACGTCTTTGAAACGCAATCAGTTTGCCATCTGGCGACCAGCTATTTGGGTGAGGTCGCAACGCTTCGGATTCGGTCAGGAGTGTTTGGTTACTACCATCATCATCCATAACATAGACTCCCTTTATCCCATTTCGATTAGAGCCAAAAACGATTTTGGCGGTTGTCCTGCTTGAAAAAAGCAGTAGTAACAGAAGACAGAGCAGACTAACATTTTTGTATCTATTCATGGGTATACTCCAATAAAAGCGTGGCAGGGGAACGTGCCCCTGCCTTATAAATCGGTTATGGATTATCATTTTTGTCAAACGTGTTATCAAAACCATCTATGCCGTGCCAAGTGTCCGTCGTCCCGTTGCCATCTGCGTCAAGATGAATATGGACATTTAAGGTAATCTCTTCTTCCTCTCCAATCGGTCTGCCAACGTGATAATTGAGGATCGAAGAGTCGGTGTAATAAGGACCGTACGTTCTCTTTATCCCTTTGCCCTCTGGGTCAGGACCAATGTCTTCGGTAGGGGCAGAGTGTTCTTGCCTCCATCCGGTGGCGAAGTTCGAATGTCGGAACCATGCTGACATTTCACAAATATTATCGGTTGCGTTATAGGCATAGACATATCCATCCATGATGATATCTGTTCCATCAAAGTAGTGGCGTGAGAGCTCGTTATAGCCAGAGACCCCAGTGACTGTAGGCTTCTCCCAGGTAGACGGTTTTATGCCACTAATAACTATAGGTTGATACACTCTAAAATTCTTTTCGACGGTGTCCTGGGGAAAGTTCCCATCGTTATCTCGTCGCCAAACATCTACTTTAAGTTTATGTTTTATGCCTTTTACACTTCCTTCATAACTATAATCATCATACCAGAAATGGTCATCCGTTCGACCATTGCCACCGGAACGTGCCCTATCCATGTATCATCAAGGTAATAGTTAATTTCAACATAAGGTTCACTCGTTTGGACATATACATACAGGGTAAAAGTACCGTAGGAATCTGCATAAGGAAAAACTTCTACTGACTCAATCTCAATATCAGCATAACTATTGTTGATATACCCGATCAGAATTACAGTCCAGAACAAGATCATTGATATTAGCCCATTGCTAAATCTTAACATTTTTTTTACTCCTTTGCAATAGAAGAATTGCATTATTGTAATCATTTGGTACGGTCTCAACATCTAACACTTTAGTAGAATGTTGAAGTGAGTACCTACTATAACGTGAGTTTGATAAATATAGTGAACTTTCAAATTATTGGAGACACTTTGATAAACCTGCTTCGGTTGTAGCACAAACTTTTAGTTTGTGCCGATGAGACGCAAACTAAAAGTTTGCGCTACAGAAGTGTCCCATTAATTGTAAATTCCACTATGCTTCCAAGTCGATATGTAATACCCTCTATAATTAAAGACACAGGTTTCGACCCTAAAAGGGTGCAAGTGAAGAAAAAAATTTTCGTCATTTGATTGCATTTTTCCCTTTCATAACTTAAAGACTCATTTTTTTACCCAAATAGGTGCATAAAATGAGGCAAAAAACGAAAAAAATGAAGTTTTTCTAAAATTTCAGTCAAAAGGGAAAAAACGAAAGAATCCGTGAATATTATTCAAGAGATCTTGGTGGGGTAATAGAGAAGTGTTAGATGTTATACTCTGGGTGTTGCAAACAGGAGCACCTTAGTAGGATTTACCAGAAAAATATCCACCCTATCAAACCTGTCATGGTCGTTTTCAGCAATAGTCCTTCGGATGGAACACTTGAGAAAGTTTAAATGAGATATGCTGTAGAAATTGTATTACATCGGTATCGGTTCACCTTGAGTTGCTGTCATCTCAGCATAGAGTTCCTGCAGACGGCCTGTCATTGGTCCTGGTTTACCATTGCTAATTTGCCTGCCATCAACTTCTAAGACAGGACTTAACTCACCGACAGTGCCTGTTGTGAACATTTCGTCTGCGGTGTAGACCTCTGTCAAAGAGACATTCCTTTCAACCAAGGGGATGTCGTTTGCACGTGCCAGGTGAATGACATTACCCCGCGTAATCCCAGGAAGACAACTGTCTGCATGGGGTGTAAGCACTTCGCCTTTTTTGATGATAAAGATGTTTGTCGCATTTGTTTCGGAGACAAAACCGAAAATATCCAGCATAATCGCATCGTCTACACCTGCAACGTTTGCTTCAATTTTTGCCAGAATGTTGTTAATCAGATTGTTATGATGTATTTTAGAGTCAACACATTGTGCAGGATTTCGACGTATTGCAGATGTAATCAATCTTACACCGCTGCTTTCATAAATCGGTGCTTTCCATTCCGCCAACACGATCAAACATGTGCCGTACTGATTTACCTGCGGATTCATGCTTGACGTAACTTTCTTACCACGGCTGAGTGTTAATCGTATATGAACTTCATCGCGCATCCCATTCGCCTTAAGGGTCTCAAAGATAGCGGATTTGATTTCATCGCGTGTGGGTATTCCTTCAAACGCCATTGCATGTGCGGAGTCCAGTAATCTATCAAGGTGTGCATCTAAGGCAAAGACCTTTCCATCATAGATACGTAGTCCTTCCCAGACACCATCTCCGCCTTGTGCAAGACTGTCAAAAACGGATATTTTAGCTTCATCACGCGGCAGTAATTCTCCACCGACGTGGATCATTATGTTTTCATTTCGAGGATCGGGTAATTGTGGTTGCATTTATCTTCCTTTCTATTGATATTCATTTGAATTGCCACATCAGCATACCAGATTATAGGTACAGTGTCAATCTATATATAAGGCGTGAGTAGAGTTTTTGTTGATACACAATGTCAGTTGTCAGGATCGCGTAAAGAAACAGTTAGTTCCAATCAGCACATGTCGCCAGTTAATATTTTAATGGCACTTCGCTCTACCCGACCTACGAAGAAGACTTGACAAGGTAATAGAGATCAGATATTTCTATTGGAAAAGAGTTGTTAAAATGGGATTTACATACGAAAAATTTACTTGACTATTTTGCAGATTTTATGTATATTTCATGCAGCATCCAAATGCGTTCTGAAAGTTCTTCTCGTTGAAGGGAATTGAAACCCGTTGGAGGAAGTCATCTGGAAAGCGAAAGGGATATATGACATGAAAAATCTTAAGGATGTAATGTCCCCTGATGTACAGAAACAGTTGAAAATGTACAGAAAAGGTGTCCTGAGTATCCTGAAAGGATTGCGAAGCGGAGTTATGGACAATCAAGAAGCAGCACTAAGTCTAATTAGAATCCATGACGCTTTTGCATGGAAAATAGAAACATTGTGGTTACGGTGTCGCACACCCTTATTACATTTTTGCTTCCCGTGTTCTCCAATCAACAAAACTACTGATGGGAGAAGAATGGGTTGACTTACCACCTGTTTTGAACGGAATTGAACCGATTCATAGCAAACTCACATACCTACCTTTGCTCGTAATTCTCCACATATTTATATAATAGTTGCCTTGTTTGCGTAATTTTGTTATACTTTTGAACCAGTTTTGGGTGGCACTGCCACGTATACTGCCTGATATATCTGCCATCCTTCCCACGTTAGCAGCGGATAAATGAGCTGGGAACTGGTAAATCTAATGGAGAAACATGAAAAATTAAAACTCCTGTTGTTGGTCGCCGAAAATAAGGAAAATACAGAATTACGTATTTCATTTAATCAAATTATTAACACACTTCGTATTCCTATACCTTTTGGTGCTGATATGGAAAAAACTGTCTTTATTGCCAACGTTAGCGAAAATAATAAATTTGCCACTGAACTTCACAGTTTTTTAGAAAGACATGGTATAAAATGTTTCCAGTATACAATTGACCTCTTGCCGGGAGACAACATAAAACAGGAAACTAAAAAAAATATAGAAGAAAGTGATCACTGCATAATTTGTTTTTCAAAAGAATTCAACGCCCGCAAAAAATCAGATATGCATAGAGAAATATATATAGCAATAGGGGATACTTATCAAAGAAAACCCAATAGTGGATACTTAATCCCAGTAAGAGTCAACGATTGCAATATAGAAGATTACGAGATTAATGCAACAACCTCAATGAAAGATCTCTGGTGTCCCGATTTTAGCAAAAACAGTGACAAAGCCCGTCAAGCCTTACTCAATAAGATACTCGGTCTAAGACCAGAATCTTCTGCTAAAATAAATGCTAACGCAATAACACCTCATCTGATCAGACTTCGTCAAGATGATAAATCATCCCTAAAGTTCCCTGGCTTCCTGTTAGGTGAATGTACAAACGCTCGTCAATGGAAAATACAAGTCTATGAAACAGCAGAGGATGTAAAAGAATGTAAGTATATTATTTATGTTGATCGTACAAACGCAAAAGTAGTTGCGGGTCAACAAAAGTATACAGTGAACAAATTTGATTCATTAGATTCCATAAAAACAAGTATATATAAAGTAACAGTGGATAAGGATTGTGCCAAGGATATATTGGACATGTTAGGTATTGAAGATTATGAATATTTAGAATAGAATATATTGAGTTCAAGTAAATTATGAAAGATTGGAAGGAATTTTCAGAGTAACGACTGTGATAGTTATCTGATAGCTTGTTGGTTTTTGCGGGTCTTTATATTCTGTAGGAGCGATTTCCGATTCGCGACCTATTGTCGTTATACTATTACTAACACCACTTGAAAGGAACAACATATATGGCATTAAAGAAATCGCAACTCTATGCATCCTTATGGCAAAGCTGCGACGAACTCCGCGGCGGTATGGATGCCTCCCAATACAAAGACTACATCCTCACACTCCTGTTCATGAAATACGTATCCGATAAAGCAGCTAAGAACCCTGATGAAGGTATTGATGTCCCTGAAGGTGCAAGTTTCGCTGATATGGTTGCTTTGCGAAACGATAAAGAGATAGGGGAGAAAATAAACAAAATCATTGAGAAACTCACAGAAGCAAACGAACCACTTAAAGGAGTGATTGATGAGGTAGATTTCAATGACGATAACAAACTTGGCAGTGACGATGAAAAACAAGAAACTTTGTCAAACCTGATTGGTATTTTTAATGACCTTGACTTCAGCGGAAACAGAGTTGAGGGAGATGATCTGCTCGGTGATGCTTACGAGTACCTCATGCGTCATTTTGCTACACAGTCTGGAAAAAGTAAAGGTCAGTTCTACACCCCCGCCGAAGTCTCTCGCGTCATAGCAAAAGTCATCGGTATCAATGCCAACACCACTGGAAAACATACCATCTACGACCCAACCTGTGGTTCAGGTTCACTTTTACTGAGAGCAGCAGACGTGGCACCGAATGGCTTATCCATATATGGACAGGAAAAAGACAATGCCACTTATGCACTAGCATGGATGAATATGATACTCCACGACAACGAGACTGCAATATTGAAGCGTGGCAACACACTTGCATCACCCGATTTCACAGATGACCACGGTAACCTTACGAGATTCGACTTTGCTGTGGCAAATCCACCCTTTTCCGACAAGGGTTGGACCAGCGGTGTCAATCTTAAAAACGACCCATACAGTCGTTTTGATGGATACGACATCCCACCCGCCAAAAATGGTGATTATGCGTTCCTGCTGCACTTCATCGCATCGCTCAAAAATGCAGGTAAAGGGGCAATCATCCTTCCACACGGTGTGCTGTACCGTGGTAATAGAGAGGAGAACATCCGCAGAAAAATCATCAATCGCGGACATATCAAAGGTATCATTGGGTTACCTACCAACCTATTTTACGGTACTGGCATCCCCGCATGCATTATCGTCATTGACAAGGAAGATGCTAAACATCGCACTGGTATCTTTATGATTGACGCAAGCAAAGGATTTATGAAAGATGGCAACAAAAACCGACTTCGCGCCCAAGACATACACAAAATCGTTTCCGTTTTCAACAATCAGACCGAAATAGATGGCTATTCTCGTATGGTGCCAACCACTGAAATTACCAATACTGCAAACAACTATAACCTCAATATCCGACGTTATATTGACAACAGCGATCCTGAAATCACGCACGACGTTGACGCACACCTTAATGGTGGTATCCCTGATACTGATATTGACGCATTTAATCCCTATTGGGGAGTTTTCCCTACACTTCGGAAAGAGTTGTTTATAAGAAACGGAAGACCCGGCTATAGTGAACTGAAAGTGGAAACTCAACTGGTGAAAAACACTATCCTCTCACATTGTGAGTTTACCGCTTACCAACAACGTGTAACAACAATTATTGACAAGTGGTGCAACAAACACAAACCCCATCTACTTGGTATTGATACAAACACCTTTCCTGGAAATATTATTCGGACACTATCAGAAGACTTGCTGATAGAATTCGGAGATCTATCACCACTTGACAAATATGATGTGTATCAAGAACTGATGAATTATTGGGACGATGTAATGCAGGACGATGTTTATTTAATCAGGAAACATGGTTGGGAATCTGGACGGACTATTAGAGAAGCTTATGTCAAGGAGGATCCAGATTTGAAAATTAAAATAGGACAAAAAACTATAAAGTATGTTGGAGAACTGATTCCTGCATCAATAATAATTGCCACGTTTTTTGATGATGAAAAACAAAAATTAGATGAACTCGAAGCAGAAATTGAGATGTTAACACAACATAAGGAGGCATTTGAAGAAGAACATGGAGATGGTGATGGTGCGCTCGTAGGACTTGAAGGAAGTAGGGGAAAAATAACAAAAGGTAATGTGCAAGAGCGCGTAATGGAACATAGGGAAGCCATATTGAAAAAGTACCCTAAAGAGACTCCTCAGCATATTCGAGCGAATAGTATCAAAAAGACAACTTTTGATAATAGCCATTGGATTCAGAAGAACATTAGTTATCAAGATGGTCTATTCAAAAAACCAGAGATACCGTTTGAATATGACGAGGAAGGTTTATTTGAGGAATTAGACGTTCTCTACGAATATCTACAATTACTAAAAGCTGAAAAGGAAAAAGTGGATGCACATAAACAAACACTAAAAAACTTATATACTTCAGTAATTGCCAAGTACGCAAAACTCACCGAAGGTGAA
This sequence comes from Candidatus Poribacteria bacterium, assembly GCA_012267415.1. GTDB lineage: Bacteria > Poribacteria > WGA-4E > WGA-4E > WGA-3G > MSPOR6. Next base: position 11,639 of record JAAXGN010000115.1, read on the forward strand.
ATAAAAAATCTTGTGGTTAAACACAAATGGTTTGGAAGTATTCAGTCCTCCATAGAATGTGCAACACAACGAATTACTCAACGTTTCACTGAACACGTGAATGAATTATACAAACGTTATGCACAAACCCTATCAGAACTGGAACGCCAAGTTGAAATGTGCTCCAACAAAGTTAAAAAACATCTGAAAAAGTTAACTATAATTGGACATAATGAAGTTACTATGGAGTCACTCCTTACAGGCAAGACTCGTCTACCGGGATTCAGCAAAGAATGGGAAACAAAGCGGTTAGGAGATATAGCCTCGTTTTTTAAGGGTTCAAGTCTTTTCAAGAAAACGGATATGTCGCTTGATGGAAAATTGCGATGCATCCATTATGGAGAATTGTTCACAATCTATGGAGAATGTATTACAGAAGTTCTGCATGGAACTGATAGAGACAAAGCATTTTTCTGTTCTGTAAATAACGATGTCCTCATGCCAGCATCAGATGTCACACCTAATGGCCTTGCAACTGCAAGTTGTATATCTAAATCTGATATTATCCTTGGTGGTGACATTTTAGTTATTAGAGTTCCAGCAGAAATTCTCAATGGAATATTTCTTGCTTATACAATCAAAATCAATCGAAATCAAGTTATGCAGCTTGTTACGGGAACAACGGTATATCACCTATATGGCCGTGATATGGCGAACTTTGAATTTGATCTACCAAGTATCCAAGAACAGAACGCAATCGTCCGTGTCCTCTCCGATATGGATGCCGAAATCACTGCATTGGAACAGCGTAAACACAAAACCCTCGCCATCAAACAAGGGATGATGCAGCAGTTACTCACAGGCCGTGTCTGATTATTGAAATCAAATGATACACAATAAATAAAAAACGATCCTCAGTGGTCACAAATTGTAATTATAACAGAGACATTATAGGTTACCGAGACTCCACCCAATAGATAGAAGAGCTTTGTGATGCAAATACCAGTTCATACAAACTCTAAGGGAAGAGCAAAAATGAATAATATCGGTGAAAAAGAAAGACGCATACAAGGACGACTCATCACATTCTTTCAAGACGCTTTAGGGTACGAATACCTTGGCAACTGGCAATACCGTGCTAACAATCGTAACATCGAAAAGGATTTGCTGATCAAATGGCTGAGGACACAAGGGCATAATGAAAAAATAATCAAAAAAGTGTTGGATAAACTGAAAAGGGCAGCAGATGTTGGTGGAACAAAAACACTATACAACGCAAATCGTAAAATATATGGTTTATTACGATATGGAGCAAATGTGCGACCAGATACCGGACAGAAAAATACCACCGTCAAATTGATAGATTGGAAAAACCCTCATAAAAACCACTTCGGCATTGCGGAGGAGGTAACACTCCAATCTCAATACTCCAACAAACGTCCTGACCTTGTGTTATACATCAACGGTATAGCGATCAGTGTAATAGAGTTGAAACGTTCCTCAGCGTCTGTCTCTAAAGGAATCCGTCAGAACATTGGAAACCAAAAAGTTGAGAACATTGGTCATTTCTTTAGCACCGTGCAACTTATAATGGCAGGAAATGAATCGCAAGGTATACGTTACAGTGTCATAAATACAGAAGAGAAATACTGGCTGCAGTGGAAAGAAATAGATGCACATCCCGATGCAGGAAACAACCTATTGCACAGAGATGTCTGCCAACTTTGCAATAAAGAACGGATACTTGAACTCATTCATGACTTCATCGTTTTTGATGTGGAAACAAAGAAAATATGCAGACATAATCAATACTTTAGTGTAAAGGCAGCGCAAGATAAAATCAAAAAACGTGAGGGTGGTATCATCTGGAATACACAAGGTAGTGGTAAAAGTCTCACTATGGTATGGTTAGCAAAATGGATACTTGAACACAACGCAGACGCGCGCGTGCTCATTATAACAGATCGCACGGAACTTGACGATCAGATTGAAGGTGTTTTTCATGATGTCAAAGTGAAAATAAAACGGACGAAAAAAGGGTCGCATCTGTTACAAGTCCTCGGTAATTCCACAGTTAGACTCATCTGTTCACTCGTTCATAAATTCCGATCTTCAAGTAATGACGACAAATCAGATATTGATGATTATGTGGAAGATATTGAGGCACAAAGGAAGGATAAATTTGATCCAAAAGGTGAAATTTATATTTTCGTGGACGAATGTCATCGCACACAGTCTGGCAAACTCCACAGAGCCATGACAACACTCCTTCCCGATGCTGTGCTTATCGCGTTTACAGGTACACCGTTATTTAAAACCCATAAACAACGGAGCATTGATATTTTCGGTCCGTTCATACACACTTATAAATATGACGAAGGCGTTCACGATAATATCGTTTTAGACCTGATTTATGAAGCGCGCAACATTGACATAGATATCACATCACAGGAGATGATTGACCATTTTTTTCAAGAGAGAACGCAAGGATTATCCAACACAGCAAAGATGCAACTGAAACAGCGATGGGGAACTATAATGAATGTAGAAAGTTCAATAGACCGCTTGGAAAAGATAGTAGCGGATATTATGATAGATATGAACACGCGCCCGCGATTAATGAGTGGAAAAGGAAATGCAATGCTGGTCGCGAATAATATCTTTTCTGCCTGTCGATTTTATGATCTGTTTCAGAATACGGGATTAAAAGGGAAATGTGCAGTCGTTTCTTCATATAAACCCGCAGCAGATAACGACAATAGACAGCAGGAATATAACACCTACAGAAAAATGCTCGCTGCGTATTTCAATGAACCGGAAGACACAGCAATGCATAAGGTTGAAGCATTTGAAAATGCTGCCAAAAAGGATTTCGTTGAAAAGCCAGCCGAAATGAAACTTCTCATCGTTGTGGACAAATTACTTACAGGTTTTGATGCTCCATCTGCAACCTATCTTTATAATGATAAAAAGATGCAAGATCACGGTCTCTTTCAAGCAATCTGTCGTGTCAATCGGCTTGATGGAGATGACAAGAAATTTGGATATATTGTTGATTACAAAGACCTATTTGGTTCTCGAAAAAAGGCAATGACAGAATACACAGGTGAAGCATTTGATAAATACGACATTAAAGATGTAAAAGGATTATTGAAGAATAGACTTGAAAAAGGAAAGGAACGATTAGATAACGCCCGCGATCAGATTAAAGGATTGTGTGAACATGTTGATCCGCCCTATGATACCCCTGACTACATGCGCCATTTCTGTTGTGAGGAGATTGGCAACGATGAACAGATAAAGGCTAATGAACCGAGACGTTTAAAACTTTATAAACTTACAACGGCATTTATGCGTTCCTATGCCAACATTGCGAATGAAATGGAAGATGCGAGTTATTCTGATACCGAAGTAGAAAATATAGAAAACGAAGTTTCGTACTACGAAGAAGTCTGCAAAATGATAAAATTGGCGAGCGGGGACTATATTGACCTAAAAGTTTACGAACCCGATATGCGTCAACTGCTGGATACATATATCGGTGCTGCGGATACGGAAAAAATTACAACTTTTGACGATACACCACTCGTTGAGTTACTTGTTGAAAACAGAGAAAAAGCAATCGATGCACTGCCCGAAAGCATTCGCAACAATGAAGAGGCAATTGCAGCAACTATTGCAAACAATGTCCGAAGAGTAATCGTTGATAAGATAAATATAAATCCAAAATATTATAAGGAATTATCAATTCTGCTGGAGGAAGTGATTGACAAACGGAGAGAGGAGGTAATAGATTACAGAGATTTCCTATCTAAAGTACTTAAATTGGGGGAACAGGCAAATGATCCTGATACTTTTCGAGACTACCCATCAGATATTAACACTCCACCTCTCAAAGCAATATATGACAACTTAGGTGATGCATCACCTGACATCAGGCGGGCAGGTGCAATCGCTCTGGACACCGCGATCCGAGGTGTCCTCACTGACAATTGGAAAGGTTACGTATTCAAAGAACGTCGTGTCAAAAGTGTAATTAAGAGAGTAATTCAGGAAGAATTGGACAATCTTGACCTTGAGATTGACGAAATTTTCGAACTTGTTAAGAGGCAAGATGAATACTAAATCAAATGTTTACAACATTGAAGTACGTGATCTCTCCATAGAAGTAGTCCGAAAAGACATCAAGCATTTCTACATCGGTGTTCATCCACCAAACGGACAGGTACGCGTATCTGCACCGCTGCGACTTGACGATGATGCTGTGCGGATGGCTATTATTTCACGTTTAGGATGGATTAAACGGAGACAAGCATCATTTGCCAAACAGCAACGCCAATCACAACGTGAATATGTGTCTGGTGAAAGCCACTATTTTGCGGGAAAACGTTACAGACTAAAAGTCAATGAACAGGATTGCCCACCTAATGTTAAACTACTGAACAACACCAGAATTGGACTGACCGTGCGTCCGGGGACAGATCGGGATAAACGTGAGGCGGTATTCTATGAGTGGTATCGCGAACATCTCCAATCACAACTGCCGCCACTTCTTGAAAAATGGGAACCGAAACTGGGGGTGTCTGTCAACGAGGTACGTATCAAGAGAATGAAAACACTCTGGGGTTCCTGTAATATTGAGGCAAAACGTATCTGGCTCAATCTTGAACTAGCAAAGAAACCACAATCCTGTTTGATATATGTATTGGTTCACGAGATGACACATCTACTTGAACGGCATCACAATGATCATTTTCGAGAGTTGATGGACACTTTTTTACCGAAGTGGCGTTCCTACCAAGATGAACTGAACAGAGCACCGTTAGCACACGAAAACTGGCGTTATTGAACCTTGTAGTTGCTCACCAGCGACTATTTTTTTTACATCTGTCCTTGTCCAGTAAGTTCAAGCGGAATATACTCTTGATATTGATTGTAATTGGAATGAACAACCGTACTGCCAACGGAGGCTATGCTACATAGCGCAAGCGTCCAGCAAAGCACAAAAACACCGACACACCGACCACTCTTTTGCTTTTTTTATTTTGACATTTTACATCTGATAGTTTATACTTGATGTATACACACTCTGTTACGAATCTTCAGAAATGTCAGCAGGATATACTATGGTGTCCACCCTCATAGGAATAATTAATCATGTCGAATGATAATCAAGATGAAAAGCAGCCTTTAGCATACTTTTTCGCGAAGAGCAATTTCGGGGATAATCAACCAGATTTTATTAAAATTGGTCACACTATCACGGATATTTCAAAACCTCAAACCAATCTAAAACGACTAAAGACCTTACAAACAGGAAATGAAGCCAAAATATGGGACATAGGAGTTATTCCTTTTGATACACCGGATGACGCTTCCAGAGAAGAAAAGCGACTGCAATCTCAGTTTGGAGCATTTCGAGCTGAAGGAGAATGGTTTATTGCGACGCCCCGAATATTAAAGTTTATCAAGAATTATGCAGTACAGCATACCGATCTATTTACTGAGGAAGAACCAACAGAAATAGAAAAACCGACAGAAACAGAAGAACCAACAAAAACAGAAGAAACTAAAGAAATGTCATTTGGTGATAGACTTGCTGAAGCAAGGAAATCGGCAGGTATGTCCAGTCAAAAGGATTTGGCAGAAAAAGTTGGTTACTCTCGTTCACACATTGCTCTCATTGAACAAGACAGAGGTAAACCCGGAAAAAGTCTATATAAAAAATTAGTTGAGTTATTCGGTGATTCTTTAGAACCTCCCACTGAAACAATATCTGGAAATATTCTAGCCGTTAAAATGGAAGATGGAAGTTGGATTTCAGAATATAAAGAGATAGACACATTTATTGAGGTGATTAAGACAATAGGTATCGAAAGGGTAAAAGAACTCAATAAAAAAGAAGCAGGTATACCTTTGATAGCGGATAAACAGTATCCTGATAAACGACAAAAAAAGGTAGAAACAGAGACAGGAACATATTACATATTTGCAGGTCTCGCTAATGTAAGAAAGAAGAAAATTTTGGATAACATCGCAGTTCGTCTAAAGCGTGATATAAAAGTCTTTATCAATCAAGTCAAGAGCATATAGTCATGTCACTTACCCCATTTTTATTTTGTTCTGTTCTATTGCAATGTTTCTCTGCTTTTCAAAACGAAGTCTTTGAAGTTAAAACACGACTTGATGTTTCTGAACCTATGTTCAATCTGCATCCCACGTTCCTTCCGGTAAATCGGTCTCACCTATCAAAACGAGTGCTTGTTTCTTTGCACGTTTTGAACGCCACAGATGCTGTGCCATATAAGCCAACTATGCTTGCATCACATCTTGATATGGAAAAGGTGTGTCAAGGAAACGCAGCAGCCGTTTTTGTTTAGATTTTTCTTTCTGAACATCTATCGGTAAACGATAAGCGGCGTTAAATCCAGCTATAAACAGCGGAACGGAATATTAGACTCAGCAGAGGCCAAAAACAACCCATCAGTGCCTCACCTAATACCAGCCCGATGAAAAAGGGAATTGCTTTACGATATGCGTTTATACCCCCATTTCGCAGTATAATCCACTTTGTCACCATCGCGATTAACAATGGAAACCAAATTACATCCGTAGTGCCAGGTGCTACACCGATAACATAGCCAGCCGGATGTAGTGGACACCAGACGAAGCGAGAACGTAACATCATGATACCCAAATTCGCAACAAAAGTACCGCCCAACACAGTAGTAGCAATCCAGTCCATCGGTTTGGGGTTTACCAACCAAGATGAAAGAAAATTATACGTATCCGCACCACCTGCATGAATCTGTTCTGAACCTGCTGCAACACCTTCCCGGTATATTGCATAAGGGTAGAGTATCAGACTTGACAATATGCCAATAAGGCTTGCGATGATTAGAACTGTGAACATTGTTCTATTTCGGATATTCGTTCTCTCCGCAAGTTTGAATGCTTCCAATTGGTCCGGCATAGGATGTGTGCGGAATGATGCATAACTGGCTCCGCTAAGCCAATTCAACAGCGATAGCATTGTTAGATTTCCTGCCCGAAGTCTTCGCGTGCCGAGAAGCGAAATCATCATGTATTGCGGTGTAAGATAACCGATAGCATGGATTGGCGGACCGAGTTCCGCACGCATCCGAGTTAAACCGACAACAATCAATAAGTATATACCGATAAAAACAAAAAATGCCCATAAAGACATACCGCCACGTATGCAGAGTATAGCAAGCAAAAATAGTGATACTCCCAGTGTAATCAATGTGCTGCGATATGAAATACCTTCATTCTGCGTTCCTGAACGCGTCGGACGAATTGACTGAGAAAAAACGAAGGCAAAGTGTTTACGACCATGCCAACATGCAATAGCAAGTAACGCAAGTAACGCACCCGCTCCCTGTTCACCTAAAAACGGATAACCCGCAACCTTAGACATACCTGATGCACTGCCAAAAACCAACTGCACCTTCTTCATCAGATAGAAAAACGTACATGAAAACGCTAAATCCAACGGGAGGATAAATGAGAAACCTATAAGGTAAGGATGGAACCTCAGTGGTGTATTGCCTATCGCATTCCAAGGCTTTTGTGTAAAATAGATATTGAGATTATATTCTCTAACGGGAATAGTCGGCAAGACAGGAAAAAAATACTGTAATCCATTCAGTAGATTTATCCCCATGGCTATGCCAAAACCTATCCAAAGTAGTCGACTCTTGAAAATGCGACGATTCGAGACGACCTCAAGCGGAATCTGGATAATTGGATAAGCGAGTTTTTCATTTTCTATCCACTGTTTGCGAATGAGCGATGTCAAACAGAGGAATATCAGCATCAACAGGAAGATCACGGCAGACCAAGAAAGAATCGGAACTATCCAAAACTGTAAATACCCGCCTGTAAAAAAGTTCGTGTTTCCTTCATAGAAATCATTAACTGTTCTCGGATCCTTGACAACAAGCCAGTCCGGCAGATGGTGAAAAAGGAGTGCTTCCCAATCATTTTCCGCTGTAGCAAAGCGATAAGCATACGGTATAAGTCCCATGAGCCGAGGTATACAGTCATGTCCAGAAAAGGCACTCCCTACCGCAAGCATACTATAGACAACAACCAGATCACGTTTTGTCAGTGCAGCAAACGGAGCAAAACTTCTTATCCACAAATTCAGAACCGTTATAACAAAAATGCCAAACATGACATTTACTGACATCGCTACTGTCGTTAGATGCGCTGTGTGCCAGATCATCTCAATATAAGCAATCCAGTAACTGTTGGCAATGATAAGAATAATACCAATAAATACAGCGCGTTTTGTTATAGACTGTGAAGTCTTCAGGTCTGTTTGATTCATTATTGTAGGCGGGTTTGGTCAGATTGCTGACGCAGTTGTTCTGAGGGACTGAAATTGACGATATTCAATATATAGTGAACTTTAGAATTAATGCCCGTTAAAATATTGACTGACTTCATAACGGGCGAGGAGACCTCGCCCCTACGCTGGGTGTTGCGAGGGGACCTCGCCTCTACGCTAGGTGTTCTTGGTAAACGGCGAGATGTTTCATGATATATTCACTTTACTATAAATGGACAAAGTGAAATTGCCAAAATAAAATGGACATATACTCTATGATATGTTATACTAAACAATCAATTGTCTGTCAAGTTCAAATTCACGGTAACCCTCAGAGAACACAGTATTGCATTACCGTATTCAGTCATATTAGATTGCAGACATAAATGTAAAGTAGGAGTTCTTACGAATGAAACTTGCTTTTGAGAAAGATGAATTACTATATGCACTACAAATCGTTCAAGGAGTGGCAAGTGGACGGACTACCTTGCCGATACTTTCAAACCTGCTTATACGTGCTGAGGATGGGAATATAGAATGTGCATCAACAGATTTAGAAGTTAGTATTAAGATAAGCGTATTGGGTACTATCATTGAAGAGGGTGCCATTACAGTCTCAGCAAAAAAGTTAGCAGACATCGTAAGAGAATTACCCGATAGCATGATTGAACTTTCAACAACAGCAAATTATAGACTTGACCTGATTTGTGGCGATGGTATATTTAAAATATACGGACTTTCCGATGAAGATTTTCCTCAACTACCGTCTATTGATGAAAACGTTATTACTGTTGATGGTGACACGCTCAGAAATGTAATCTATAGAACAGAATTCGCCGCATCAACAGAAGAGGTGCGATATTTATTGAATGGCTTACACTTTAATTTCAATCAGGAAAAGACAGAGGTAGTTGCAACGGACGGGATTAGACAGTTAGCATTGACATACTGCGATTTTTTAGAGAGGACTGAAGAAACCGATAGTTTCACGGTTCCTTTGAAGGCAATTAAGGAAATATCAAGAACATTCGCAAATTCACAGGAGATAAAGGTAGCACTCGGTAAGAATCAGCTCATACTTTCAGACAATAACGCGACACTTTCATCACGTTTGGTTGAAGGTGAATATCCAAAATATCATGAAATTATTCCCAGTTCCTTTGAAGGACGAGTGGTCGTTTCAAGAGAAGCTATCTTACAGGCAATACGTCGTGTTGCTTTACTTTCAGACCCTAAGCAGTTTGCTGTTTGTTTAGAGATAGAACCGGATGGAATTCGTGTCTCGGCGAAAGCACCTGAAGTTGGGGAAGCGTATGAAATAGTTGCTGTGGAATCCGGATCCGGTTCTGTACGGATCGGTTCAGAAGCCAGAGCATTAATAGATACATTGGCACACATTGTCGCGGAATCTGTCGTTATAGAATTTTCTGGAGAGTTCTCACAGTTTACAATAAAACCCATAGGCGATGATCAACAACTTCACGTTATAATGCCTATACGCTTGGAATAATCATAAAACTAAAGGAGCAATGCATGGAACTTATATTTGAAAAAGATGATCTATTACATTCACTACAATTAGTACAAAGTGTTGCAGGAGGACGGAATACGCTTCCAATATTGGCAAATGTCCTCATTCGCGCACAAGATGGGGAAATAGAATGTTCAGCGACCGATTTAGAGGTCGGAATAAAGGTTAAAGTAGATGGCACGATCAATGAAGAAGGATCAATCACCGTAGCTGCAAAAAAGATGACTGACATCGTCAGGGAATTACCCTCGGACATGCAGGTAAAATTGGTAACAACTGCAAATGATCGTGTTGAACTCACATGTGGAACAGGTGTCTATAAGATTATTGGACTTCCCGATGATGATTTTCCAGAGCTACCATCAGCTGAAGGAGAAGGTACTACAATAGATGGTGAAACGCTATGTGCAGTTATCCATAAAACAGAATTCGCAGCATCCACCGAGGAATTTAGGTATCAATTAAACGGTCTGTATTTCAATCTGCTTGAAGATAAGACAGAGGTAGTCGCAACGGATATGCATTATCTTGCACTCACGCACTGTACACTCATCAAAGCACCCGAAGAAGTTGATGGTTTTATTGTACCTTTGAAGGCAGTCAAAGAGATCTCGCGCACATTTGCCAATTCACCCCATGTAAAAATTATACCCCTCAAAAATCAGCTCCTCTTGTCAGACGAAAATGCAACCTTGACAACTCGCTTAGTTGAGGGTGAATACCAATCCTATCAGACACTCATACGGGAAACTTCACCAGGTCGGGTTGTTGTCTCAAGGGAAGCAATATTGCGAGCAACCCGTAGGGTAGCACTGCTTTCAAACCCAAAGAGTTTCGCAATTCGTTTAGAAATAGACCCTGAGAACATACAAATCTCAACTGAAACTCCCGAAGTTGGTGAAGCTCACGAAACTGTAAAGGTAGAATCTGGCATAGGCAATGTGAAAATTGGGTTGGATGCAAACAGACTCACAGAGATCTTTGCACATATTGAATCAGAATCTGTGATCCTTGAGTTTTCAGGTGAATTTGAGTTCTTTATCGTCAAACCAGAGAGTGAAGATGGACATACATGTTTCATCGCGCCAATGCGTTTGAAGTCATAGAATTGGCGTTCAGGTGCGCTTTCCTTGAATGAAGATTTATAAATTGGGTAATATGCGGGCGGGGAAACCCCGCCCCTACGAAGTCTTACTCCTACGATGAGTCTTATTCGTAGAATTACCTGATTATTTATTTAATCTTCATATAAGGAAAGCGCACCTACCGCAGTTCATTAATACCGTTGAGGAGCAGGTTGAGCAACCCGTATCCCTCTGTCATGTGTGAACGGAAACTTAAAATTTATCGTTTGGTAACGCTGTGCACCTTCAGGCGGTGGTGCTTTTTCAATTTCAAGAATGACAGTAAGTTCTGTTGCGTTCGGTTTTACTTGAATGAACGGCACAAACCCTTCCGTGCTTTCGCCAGCATTTATACCAACCCGATGCGTCCCAACCTGTTTTTCAACAATCGGCATACGTTTTTCCAGCAAGACTTCTCGCGCTGTTTGAAGTCCGTTGGTTACATATAAACCTGAGACACGTCTATTAGAGACGAATCGATCCTCAAGGTCTCTATAGTAGAGACCTTCGTAGACACTTTCACCTTGGTCAATTATTCTACACTTCTTAACATCAATGATGATGTGCTGCTGACGATTGTTGGTAATTTTTACATAAAACACATCAGTGTTTTCTCCTTGATTTCCAGCGGCAGCATTTTCATAGAAAGGTGAATATGAATTTCCACGATTGTATTTGTAATCAAGATCCGCACGACGCCAATAACAGATGGATACAGTTATGTCGTCAAGAGTCTTTGTTAGAATAGATTGCTTTGCCGGGATTTCAAAAGCCTGTGGATAGTTTGAAACTAAAATAACATCAACAATCTTTGAGTCTTGATCTGCCTTTGGTAGTTCAATCTGTGGTTCTACCTCTGCCCATTCTGTTAAGAAATTATCCCAATTCTCCAAAGTATATCCATAGTCATCAAACGCCAATACATAAGTTAAGGCATCTGTATTTGCAATGTCTGCATCCGCGATCTTGAGTCCGACTGTCTGTAAACCGTGTTTATCAAAGACAGGTTCAGACAATTCCTTTTCAGGATTCGCAGGAACGACAACATTCGCAGATGGATCCTTGGCTAATGTCATTTCCGCATCTGCAATATTTTTGATAGGTTGGATTGGTGATAAAGTTTTCAGCGATTGTCCGCAACCTGATATCACCAAAACCAATAAAAAGAACATTCCAACATTATACAGTTGAGTGATTTGCCGTCGAGATTGCCTGTGTTTAGTCCGGTATTGAGTCGTCCTAGTACACCTCGGTGCTTTTTGGGATGATTCTGTCTGATGATTAAACCATTTCATTGATAATATTGCCTCCTTAGATACCACTTTAATAATTATAACGCAGTTAGATATTTTTCATAAGACCTAAATATACAATAGCATATCTGCTTTTTTTAGTCAACAAGATTAAGCTGACATACTCTCCGTCCTGAAGGGTGGCGAGTATGTCAGTCTTTTTACTCTAATCCCCATTCTTTCTTTGCCTCCTCAAACGAGATTTTCTGACCACCCGTGTGTGATATAGGATTCTTACCGACCCACCTTTCGTCAATCGGATCTTCAGCAGGTTGAAACCTTATGTCACAACTGATACGCCATTTATCCGACAGGTTTTTCGTTGAGGTGTGCAGTGTATGCATCGTGAAGACGATGATATCACCCATTTCAAAATCTGCAGTCTTCCATTTTCCTCCGTATTTTTCACTAATTGCCATCGGATCACGCCCAAAATGTCCTGGTGTCCCATCTCTATCCACATCCGTCTTGCCATAAGTATCGCGCATCCGAGCAAAACTATCCAGATTGTGTGAACCAACGAGCACAGTCAAGGTACCCATCGTTGCTGGATTATCTCCGAACGGAATCCAACATGTATGTAGTTGCTGAGACCCTCTACCCATATAGACGAAATCAAAATGGGGTCCTGACCATCCATCAGGCCGGACAAAACGTAACCATTTATAATCAAAGGTCCGCGTTTCACCACCAAAGAAGTTTCTGAAGAACTTAAAGAGTTCCTCTCCCTCCAAGACAGACAGAACATCTGGGTGATGCGTAACGGCTGGTGCCCCCATCGTTCGTCCTGGACTCCCTGTGCCTGCAACAGCATCCATCATTTCTGTTCCCGGTTTGAACACTTCATCCTTTCCATTCCCTTGAGCGTATTCAAGAATAGCGCGGCGTGCTGCGAGAATCTTGTCCTTGTCTATTAGACCGCGAGCGAGCAGGTATCCATCTTCCGCTATCTGTTGATGTAAACCTTCTGCTGAATTTAGCATATCATTACAGTCACGTAGCACCCCGATATTGGGTCCGGGGTATGTCAGTTCATGATCACCTAAATAAACGGTTTCTGCCATTTTTGTCCTCCATATAAGACACAATTCGTAAGAATACTAAAACGCATTAAACACTTTTACAGGTTTCCCTGTCTCAATAGATTCCCATGCTGCAACCCCTACTGCAATAGACTTTGCACCATCAATTACATTTGGTGAAGGTTCAGTATCCTCCTCAAGACACTGCTGAAAATGACGCATGTATCTGATGACCGTCTGTCCGTGTCCGTAGACACTGGAGTCAACTTCTGGTGGACATGTCATCTCAAACGGTTCCCTTGCAGACATCTTATCAAACATCAATTTGACCTGACCCCCTTTGTTATCCGTGAAATCGCCTATCATAGTACCTTTACTGCCGTAGATAGAGACTTGCATCATTGGCATCGGTGGATGAACAACGTCGTAAAGTCCCATTGCCCGTGCTATCTGTCCACTCTTAAACTTCAAATTTAGAAAAAAGTTGTTCCTTATTGGATACGCAGGTGTTAACAACCCTTTAGAACCGTAAGCATGCACCTCTTCTACATCACCGAGAAAACTACGTAATATATCAACAGGATGAACAACGCCACCATACATAAGGTCTTGAGGCACTTCAAGCCTCCACGGGGTAAAATCATAGACATCGCGTAGATCATGGACATAATAGGCATCAGCGACCATGATGTCTCCTAAATCACCGTCGTCAAACAAACGTTTCATCGTGAGGAACTGTAGGTCAAACCGCATCGTCTGTCCAACAAGAAACTTGACACCGTGTCGTCTGACTAAATCAACTAACCGTTGTGCATCCTCTAATGATGTCACCATCGGTTTTGTACAGACCACATGTTTTCCAGCTTCAATCGCTGCGATACAGTGTTCAGCGTGAAGATGATCGGGTGAATACACAGCAATGACAGAGATGTCATCTCGTTGAACCAATTCACGATAATCTGTCGTCCAATAACCGACTCCGATGTGATTTGCATAGTCTTCAAGTATATCAGGACGTTTAGCACATATCCCGCGGAGTTCATAGTTGAGATCAGGAACATCTTTAAGTAGGGATGCTGTTGAACCCATATTCGTAGGGTTAATACCGATAACACCTAAACCTATTGCCATTCTTTTCCTCCTTTGATTGTAAAATGTTATCACATATTGTCTCGATTGACAAGGATATTGTAGAATCAACATGGGTAGCATTGGATTAGAGTTGTATTGCTGATAGAAACATGCTATACTTCACTCACATTTTTAAAATGAAGAAACATGGTAAAACTTACGGAAATGACACAGCAAGTAACCTCCGCCTTAGCACGCGGCATCAATTATCTACTAACACTTCAGCAAGACGATGGGAGATTTGAGGGACAACTATCCGCAAGCACTTTTCCCTCCTGTGCTTACGCATGGATTCAACTTGCTCAAGGTGAAACACCATCATCGGAACAGATAGCATGGTTCATCAATACACAGAACGAAGAGGGGGCATGGGGATTGGATACTTCAAAACAGTCCAATCCAAATGCCACGTTATTCTCAAAGTTGATTTTAGAGCAGATATCAGAAGCATCATCCCAATCGCAACTTCAAGATACGTTGTCAAAGATTCCGCATCATCCCCTTGACCTGGCACTACTAAAACTTGCTTATGCAACATTCAATAGATTTGACTGGCGCAAACTGTCTATCTCAAAAAAAGCACTTCCATTGATGCATGTCATGAAATTCTTGAAAAGTATACCCATATTTCGTTCATTACTAAAACCTCCAAGACATAAACTCCCGCCAGTTGACCTATTCAACACCCCTTTATTTCAAGACCTGTTTATTGCCGAACAACATACATTGGTACCAGTTTTCATTTTAATCGAGCTAAATACCAGCAATCGACAGGATATATTAGAATCATTGGTAACTTGGTTAAAGCTGAAAGTATTGAGTGATGGAAGTTGGTTTCGGGTGAATTACATTACTGCATTATCCGTGTTAGCACTAATTGAAGTGAAAAAGCGTGGGGGTTCAAATCCGGAAATTAATCAACTCATCCATAACGGTATTGAATGGTTAAAATTGACACAGAATCCAGATGGCGGATATCGCGAAGCACTTAACCTTAATGTGTGGGACACAGCATTAAGTGTTATCGCTTTATCAGAAGTAGATCCAGATTACATAACGCATACAGATGCGATAGAGAATGCTGCACAATGGCTTGTGGATCAACAGAATGAAGATGGGGGTTGGGCATTTTCCGGTATGCAGGATAGTGCATTACCCAGTGATGCGGATGACACGGCATTAGCGACACTTGCAATCATCAGATCAGAACAGAAGTCAAGAAAGACAAATAGTGCTATAGATCAAGGGATTGCATGGCTCAAACAGAACCATGCGGAAGATGGAAGTTGGAGCACATACCAACCGGGACAGGGTGATGTTGGATGTGTTAGTATCACAGCACATGCTATTGAAACATTATTGACATATCCTGAGAATGGTGAGAACACTCCACAGGTTGCGGATGGTGTTGCATGGCTTCGCGCTGCAATACATAACGACGGATACTGGGACGACCTCTGGTTAGCAAAGCGAACTTATGGAACAGCATCCGCTCTTATTGCACTGGTAAAATCGGATACTGGTGACGTGCCGGAGATGAGAGAAGGTGTCAGGTGGTTAGAAAACTCACAGAACCCAGACGGTGGATGGGGTGAAGACATGTTTGGTAATCCGACACATAGCACCGTTGAACAAACTGCCTGGAGCACTTACGCGTTATTGCTTTCAGGTGCTGTTAATCCGACTATCCAGAAAGGCATTGACTATTTCATCAGACAGCAGCGAGGGAACGGTTCTTGGCAAGAGAGTTGTGTCGGTATCTATTGGGAGATTATTGGGGGATACAGCGACCCAATTTATGCCTCGGTTTTTCCAATTTTAGCATTGAATCAGTATCTCAAACAAACCCAATAATGAGATTTTCTATTAGATGTGGCTTTTTTATATGATATCGGTCATTATGCCAATATTGAACGAAGCAAAGATATTGGATAGAACACTTGCCAAACTCCAAGATGAACTGAAGAATCATGAATTGATTGTCGTAGACGGTGGGAGTACTGACGGTTCAATAGAAATTGCTGAGAAGTATGGTAGGGTTGTAAAATCTGATCGCGGTAGAGCAAAACAACTCAATGCAGGTGCAAAGGCGGCTTCAGGTTCAATTCTGGTTTTTTTACACGCTGATGTCGGGCTTGAACAAGGAGCATTATGTGCTATCAAGCGAACATTGTCCTTAGGATATGTTGGTGGCGGGTTCCTTCAAAAGATCAACGGGAAGAGTCCCCTATACCGCATCATTGAGCTTACAGCCAATCTGCGTGGGAAATATCAGAAAATTTTCTACGGTGACAGTGGCATATTCTTGTCAAAGAAGGACTTTGAGAGACTTGGCGGATTCCCAGATGTTCCGATTATGGAGGAGATAGCGTTTTCCAAGAATTTGCGGAAACTCGGTAAAACCAAAATGATAGAACCCCGAATTCATATTTCTCCTCGTAGATGGCAGGCGAAGGGTATTATCCGGACAACAATAACAAACTGGTTTATCACGTTCCTTTATAATTGCGGGTATCCTTTGGAACGACTCGCAAAACTATACCAAGATATCCGATAGAATTGAAAAAAGCGGGAACAGCAGAATAACTGTACCCGCTTTAGGTCATTGATTGAGATTAACGATTTACTTTAAGATGTCCCCACGTGGTTGACAACTTGCCATCCGCATGGACGTCTAATGTAGCGTTTTCCGATAACCAATTTTCAATAAATTCAGCGACCCCAATACCGCGTGGGTCGGTACCCGTCCAATTTGGGATAGTAGCTTGCCACATAGCGGCGATCATACCATTGCCATCTTCACCTGCTTCTTTACTAATGGCTACTGCCGGATCGGCATTATTTGCGTCTTCCTGTGCGAAAATAACGACATCCCAATTAGAGTTGGCGAGTTGGTCCACATGCCAAGGACGAATTGAGCGAAATGGTTTAAGCGATGGAATATATTTCTCACCAAGTGCTGTTGGTGTCTGATTTCCGGTTCCGCGCTCATTAAAGTCCAAACCTGGTATGTCAAAAACATTCGCAGCACCACCAGCTCCATTTTCCGCGCTTCGGACACCACCTTCATAACTCATGTAGAAGATCCAGTCAGCAACATTTATCACTATATTACCGGCTTCTATAAAGTTCTCGACATTGGACCCGTCTGGTTTCGCGTTCGGAAATGGATAAAGTGAACTGGGAGCAGTACCACAGGCAAGAAGGATAACGTCTTGTCGTCCATTACCTGTGTGTGCTTTACACCACTCAGCAAGCGGAGAATCATCTCCCACTTCATCTCCATCCCCAAAATCTTGTATAGAATTAAAGAGAGCCTTAACACCCTCATGGTTCATCACAAGTTCTGTGTTGGCTTCTACAGCAGCCGCAGAAATCCAACCAGGATTTGAAGGACCAGAGTAAATTGCCAGGTCACCAGCATAAATCATTGTCACACTTAAGAAAAATGTGACGGTTAGTATACAAAAATAACGTTTCATTATTGGCAAATACCTCCTATAGAATATATAAAACTGAATATTAAAGGACATCGTATTGTCCTCTTCCTTAGGCAACCTATCAAATTTGACAAATTAAGTCAAGAAAAATTTTTTGTCAATGAACGAACGGGTGCGTACAGTTTTTGGCATGACGTCATGATGAATGTCATACTGCACAAAAAAGTATCTGCTCAGAATTTGGCGTTATCAAACCGTAGCACATTCATCTTGATTGTGCAACGAACCACGTCAAACCACGCGATAATGTATCTGCTACGGATTGGGTCTTATCAATGTTGGGCAGAGAGGGGCATTGAAAGATGGTTGTTATCCAAAGAAGCACAATCAAGATGAATGTGCTACAGCTGTCCGACGCTGTTTGTTGAGTGGAGAGGGATAATGATGGGAAAATGTTTTAGAAAGAAGCACAATTACATGCCAAAAACTTTACACACTCATGTTGTGTCTATGAACGACACTATTGACTTCAATCTCTTGATCTGCTATACTGATTGTATGGAGAAATATTATGGTTACCAAGAAAGACATTCAGGCGACATGTGATGACATTGTTCGTGAATTTGCTCCGTTACAGGTTATTCTGTTTGGTTCTCACGCGTATGGAACACCGACAGAAGACTCGGATGTAGATTTATTGGTTGTGATGGATATACCGGAGTCGGAAACGACTCGTCAAGCGGGAGAGATTTGGCAGCGCATCCCTCGACGCTTTAACATGGATCTGTTAGTGCGTTCTCCAAAGGAGATTGCATATCGGGTTTCTCATAACGACTGGTTCTTGCGTCAAATCACAGAAAAAGGTGAAGTGCTTTATGAATCTGTTGCGAGCGCGTACAATGTGGAAGGCAAAGCAGATGGACATATCAAGGAAGAAACTCTCATGAATCCATTAACCATTGAGTGGACAGAGAAAGCTGAAAAAGACTATGCTGCGATATTGTTGCATCAACAGGTTGAATCACCAGACTTGGACTTTATCTGTTTCCATGCACAACAGTGTATTGAAAAATACTTAAAAGCTTGGATTCAAGAGGCAAATATTAATCTTCTGAAATCACATGATTTGATAGGTCTGTTAGGACTGATACTTCCTACTATACCGGACTGGCAAACTTGGCGAACCGATTTTGAGATTATCTCCCCTTATGCCGTGGAGTTTCGCTATCCCGGTAAATCAGCAGCAACTGCTGAGAATGCGGAACATGCTGTGAAAACTTGTAAAATAGTTCGCTATGAAGTGAGAAGATCGTTGAAATTGCCTCAAGTAGATTCAATCAATTAGGACAGATTCTGGGTAAAAATTAGAGAAAACAATAATACCTATTGTTCTGTCCAGTTTAATACTGCAGTAACCCCGTTCGTAGTAGGGCAATTCATTGCCCGTTCTCTTTTCAAAAACGGGCAATGAATTGCCCTACTACGAACTAATTCACAATGTAATTTAAAGGTAGACAGTCTACTATTCAGTTGCATCTTTTAATTCTTCCATACCATTCTTCAACCAATCCTCATTTTTTTCTTTCAACTTTTCAAGGTCGGCAGGATTCTTTATGTCAATGATATGAGGTGTTATTAAGAATACAATCTCTGTATCTTGCACTTCAGTTTCAGTACTCTTGAAGAGTCTTCCGAGTAAAGGAATGTCACCAAGAATAGGCACTTTGTTCTCTACCTGCTTCTGCTTCTTACGTATAATACCACCCACGATCAACTGCTGTCCATCTTCTACATCAATATAGACACTAAGGCTATTGTCATCGGTTATTGGGGCATTAAAATCAGTAAACTCAATAAAATTACTTGCACTGATGTTTGTTATATCTAACCCAATTGTCCGCTTCCCATCTTCTCCTGCTTGCGATTTTGCGATGTATGGTGTCAGACTGATATTGATACCTACTGGCGGATCAATAAAGTCGTAGTTGAATAGCGGTTGCGTTGCAGTATCACCAAGAATACTGTTCGTGTCAACACTCTGGAGATATGGAATTCTGCGACCACTGCTCCATGTGGCAGGACGACTATCACGGGTCGTAATTGTAGGCGTGGACAATGTCTTTACTTTATTCTCACGAATCAGTGTGTGAAGAAGTGCCATGTATTCTCTGGTTACCAGACTGTAATTGAAACCAGATATTTCTTGTGTGAGACCGAGTTGTGCATCTGCTTCACCAATCAATGGATTATCCGGTGCAAGTTCAAGACCCCCCAACCTTCTTTCATTCGCAGTAACTTCAATACCCAGTTTAGTTGCTTCATCAAGTGTTACTTCAAGGATCTTAATGTCAATTCGAACCTGTCCTCGGACAAAATCGAGCTGCTTTATGAGGAGTTTCACCTGTTCCATATAGCGGCGTCGCGTGGTTACGACAAGCGAGTTCGTATCTGGATCAGCATAGACAGTTACCTTACCATACAACGAGTTGATGTCGGTCGGTTCGTCAGCAGTAGTCGCTTGCCTGAAGAATCTTCCAAAACCGAACCCGTCATCTTCAGACTGTTGGTCTTGCCACACCTGTGAAAGCAGTGTCGCAATCGCATCTGCTGTGGCGTATTCCAGACGAATTGTCTCTGTAATCTCTACCTGATCCTCTGGGGTAGGGACGTCAATCTGTTTGATGAATGCTTCAATCATGTCAAAGTTTCGTTTTGTTCCTGTTGATACAATGACAGCATTCAGATTTACAAAAGGTTCGGCGGAAACATTTCCTGCCAATGAACCTTGCGTCTGTGATTGTGTAGATGTCTGACCTCGGTTGCGAATCCACCACCAGTCATCATCCCATCTATTGCTCGTACCACCAGTGTTTCCACCATAATGGGAATTGAGTAAATTTGCAACGTTTTCCGCATCAGCATATTTCAGACGAAATATCTTGGTCCCCCACTCCTGCTCAGGCATGCTAACATCAAGCTCTTCAATAAGACCGTCTATCATTTCAAAATTTTGCTTAGCAGTTGAGATAATAAGTGCATTCAACCTTGCATCAAAAACAATATTCACTTGTCCTTGGACGCCAAATCCACCTTCAGATGAAGAATCATCACCTCTACCTCTTTCCCACCATGGTCGATCCTCGTCATCACCGGCACCCGCTTCGAATAGGTCATCTAAAAGGGTCTTGAGACCTTCAGCGTTGGCATTTTTTAGCAAGTACTTCTTATATTCTTGCTGTGACTGTTCCTGATCCAATTCGTTGATAATCTTATCTATGAGCACAAAATTACGCGAGTCTGACGAAACAATGACCAAGTTTAAACGGTCATCCCTTGTGATATTGACCAAACCGACAATGCCTTGGAAGATATTTTCAGGATTTCTTCTATCCCGTCTATAGGTAAGCATTTCCAAAATATCTTCTCTGTCAAAAGACCTTCTACCGTTACGTATATTCTCACCAGTGATAAGTTCTTCAAGCGTGGTAGCAACATCTTCTGCTGAAGCATACTGAAGGCGATAGGTTTTGATTTCTGTACTCAGTTCAGGTGCGGTATCAAGGTGTCGAATTATTTCTTGAACAATAACAAGGTTATCCTCAGATGCTTTTATAATCACAGAGTTTGAGTTTTCATCTGCAAACACCTTAATATAGCCTTCAACTATTTCTATACCTAATCCTTCTTCTAATGCTTGCTTAATCTCCTCAGGATCAACACCTATGGGCACGCTTGCTTTTATATCTTCCTCATCATCATTTTCATCAAACAGGTTATCCATTGTATTCTCTATTGATGTCGCATCTGCATACGCTAACGGCATAATAGCGATTTTTAAAGACGAAGGGTCTCCTGCATCCGCGAACTGTAATATGTTAACGGCTCTCCGGACAGTTGAGGATACATCCGTTATTACCAAAGCGTTGTTTGTAGCATCCGCAAAAATATTCGCTTGTTTATTCAACAAAGGTTTCAGAGCATTGACTTGTTCAGTAGCATCAGCATTTTGAAGTTGGATGATATAGGTCTGAATCTCATCAGTCATATCAACTAATTCTGGATTAGCTTCAATGATCTTTACTGGAACATTCATTGCAGTTGCTTTCTCAAATGTCGTTACAAGCAACGTGCTATCAACTCGGACAAATGTGAGGTCGTACTGTGCAAGTACGGTCTTAATTTTCTCTATCACTTCATCAAGTGTAACATTGTTCAGATTTATCAAAGCAAATGGTTTGCCTGAAATATCTCCTTCGTTGGCGATAATGGTTAGATCGGTTTGTTGAGATAACCATTCAAGTACCGTTTTCAGATCTCGACTTGTAAAGTTGAACGTAAACGTAAGCGGTTCTCCAGTTTCTTCATCCCGTGTAGTAACTTCCATCTGTCCCTGGTTCTGTGCATGTCCATCATCTGGCAATCCAGCTATCAAGCAGAAACCTATCAGCACAACTAAGCAGATTCTCATTTTTTGTTCAAACATCAAGCAAACTAAATCCTTGCATATTTTCATCATTGATAAACCCTCGCAATCATAAGTACATCTACGTTTATTTTATTATCTCTATCGGTGGAAACTTTTAGGTCTCTTACCATCAACCACTTTGTTTTCGTTTCAATTAAACGATTTAACTTAACAAGCTTATCTAATTCAGTTTTAAACTTCACTTTAATCGTATAACTATCTGGTGAATAAGTGGTAGGAGCCAATTGCAGCTTCTGGGTAAGATCGGTGATCTGATATTGAATCTGTTCAAGATATACAAGTAGATCCGATGTCAGTTGATCCCTATTCAGTTCCACTACATCATTATCTATTAGATTTGTTAATTTCATTAAAATATCACTATTCGGACGAAAGTTATAGGTAACGGTAGGTTTCTTGGCACCAATACCGAAGAAACCTGGCGTAGCCACAGTTTCTGTCTTAAAATATTCACTTTCAAAAAGACCTGTGTCTGCACCGACAAGATGCTGTTCTACCTTCGTTAACAGTAGTTCTATGAGTTCAATCCTTATAGAACTTGGTATAGATTCCGGGAGAGAAGCAAACTCCCATTTTGATGCATCATCTTCCTGTGCATCAGATCCCATCTGTTCCTTCTCTGTAGCATCGGAAGTTTGAGTAGCCTCAGACTCTTCGTTCTCTTCCTGTTCAACATTATCCTGAACGTCATGTTCTGCTTCTTCAGTATCCTCTGTTTCTTCTGCTTCTTCAAGGTCCTCTTCACCTAACCATGCATTCATCAACGTATCCATCATATCCTCTTCAGTGTATGATTCATCTGCTATTTCAGCTTCCATTTCAGATGTTAGTATTTCACGTTCTGCTTCTAATTTGTTCTGGTAAAGAAGGACAATCAGGTTGCGTCTGGCTTGCGTTGTGAGTGGTTCAGATTTCTTTCCTGGCACAGGTTCTATATTCAATTGATAGTTACGTGGGATGCCAGCCTCTCTAATAATCCCATTGATCTTTTTTCGAACAACTGTATTCGGAAAATCATCCGTAAAAATATTAGTGCCTTCACTATTATCTGCAAGACCGACTTTTTGATATAGTCCTGACTGAATAGGTTTAAGTAATTCAGATGCCATTACCAAGTCTTTAGTAGATTGTAGGTTTATCTGCTTAGACTCAAACTCAGGATTGGAAACTAATTTATACATGTCTGGTCCCCATTGCGTCGCTACAGCGATAATAAGGACGACACCTAAGATTCCTATTAATAATTTTGTCGTATTTGTAAGTTGAAGATTCAAGTTCATTTCTGTTGTATCCTTCTATATGCATTATCGTTGGAGCCAGGTTTCGTAGGGGCGGGGTTTCCCCGCCCGTGTATTATTGGGTTTCCCGACCGCGTATTGCTTAGTTCTGCATTATTTATCTTGCATTTCCATCTCTCGTTCTTTATCCTCATCTGAGAAATCTGTATTCTGATCTGGTGGAGACATATCAACATCCTCCTCAACCTGTTCAATCAACTCTACCTCAGGTTTTGGGTAACGCATCTGTGCAATTTTCTGAGCGGCATCTGTTGCCAATTTACAATTGATCTTCACCTCAAATGTGGGTCTACGTTCATCTCCGGTTGTCGTTACCTCACCCGCATCTATATCACTGAAGATTTCTGAGTTTCTCATGACACCGATCATTGAATCAATGGAATCATGAGCATTCGCTTGTAGACTAAATGTGATACGCGTTTTGGTAAAATCGTCAAGGTTGTTTGCTTCAAAAGTCTTCCAAGCGACCTTCGTGCGATCATTAAAGAGTTTACTTAGGACATGCAAGACATCAATAGGTGTAACACTGTGTCTCAGTTTATTAGCCAAAACCAATTCAAGAGAAAGCTGTTTCTTCGCATCCGCTTCTAACCCTCGGTATGTAGCGATCATGTTATCTAAGTTCAACTCTTTGGACTTTTGCGCTCTACTCCACGTAACACCACATACAGCAATAATTACGATAATAACCGCCGCAAAACCCGCTGCAATCAGTTGCTGATGTTTACGAGAGGACTCTTCACGTTTGACTCCTATTTCTGTCGGTAAAAGAGATACCGGTTTTTCTGCCTCTATTACATGTAGACCGATCCCTAACGGAACAGCGAAAGTGCCACCGTAACTATCAGGATTACTTGCAAGATTACTTGTATCTAAAACACCTGTATTTAGTGGGTTCCAAAGACGAGTAGGTATCTGAAAGTGATCTTGACATGTTTCAGCTAATTCAGGCACTCGTGCACCGCCACCACATAACAGTATTTCGGAAATCGCTTCAGGTTCAGACATAGTGGTCTCGCGTTCTGCGGCACCGATGGACCGTTCCAATTCAGCAATGAAACGTCTTGTCCAGGTACGCGTTGGAGGTTGATTAGCAGGAATCTGTTGCTTTTCCTCTTCTGCTGACTCAGCATCAATATCCATTTCTGTCATCAATGTTCTCGTCAAATGGTTACCACTTACAGTGAAACCACGCGAAAACTGGAGGGACTCACCTTGCATAATACAGAAGTCTGTAAGTCCGGCTCCAATATCAACGATTATAGTGCGACCAGTGGTATCTGAGAGACTCTGACGAGCAATTGTGGCGATCGCTAACATTGAAGGCACAACCGCAGAGGGTGTAATTCCCATCTCTTTTAAAGCATCCATATACCGGGATACTGTATCTCGACGGGTAGAAAGCAACTCCACAGATAGTGAATCCGGAGTACGTCTTATATCATGGTATGTAAAAACAGAATTCTCCTTCTGAAACGGTAGTTCTGTTTCTGCAGCCATATCAATCATCGTCGGGAGTTGTGCATCTGTTGTACCTGGTGGTAAATTCGCTAAAGTCTTGGTTACGACATATAAACGCGGAATTGAAATTGCAACATCTATTTTGTGTTTGTTAAAAAAGTTCCTTTTGATGTTAAGTTGATTCCACAAACTACGCACTGTTTCTGATACGTGAGTTGGATCATCAGGATCAGTGAACGTTTCTGTCCCCGAATTCAGGATATGTAACCCATCGGGGGTTTTTTCTATGTGGACTATTTTTGCTGTAGCAGTACCGATATCAATTGCTACGACTTGTGTGTTTGCCATCTTTAACCTCATACTATGATGTTATACTTCCCACTTAATCTTGTCGCCAGTAAGGGACATTCAGTTGATTTTCTTCTCTGATAACCACGCCAACGCACCTTGCAAGCGTCTTACCGGTTGCATCAACTCCCATAGATTCAATTCGGTAACCGCGTGTGCGATATGTAACATAATCTACAACTTGTCTGAAAGTTTGGTTGTCAATCTCATCAAGTTGCAGGAGTTGTGAAATGTTACTGAATGGATTTCCGGTGACATTATCTTCTGGGTTGTTGTTCTGTTGGTTTTCGCTTTCCTCTTCACGGCGAGTTTTGATCGCTTGTGCTTTTGCCTGATCCATACCCGGCAGCAACTGTAATATTTCAACGGGTGCAGTATTAATATTGACCAGTCCTTCAACAGTCTGTCCATCTTCTGTGGTAATCCTATCAACAATACCTGCAAACTCTTGCATCGTCAGAACTCTCACATCTCTGATAGCATCTATGGATTGAAAATCACCTTGTGCATCACGATGTGCAACAATTCGTTGTGCGATTCCTTGATCTATACCGGGTAATTCTTCCAATTCATCCTCGTCAGCGTTGTTTATATTAACTTGGTTGTTATTGCCGCCACCTTGATTTCCTGGCCCAAAACCGTTATCGTCTTCATTACCCGTATCTATTTCCTGAATTGTGATGCGGCCACTAATGTTATTGAAAACTTGATTTGAGACTGCCGGTACATCTAAGAGTGCAGCTAAACCACTAAATTCCCGTGCTTGTATAATTGCTTGTGCTTCCCCTTGTGAGAATACATTTTGATTATTATTACCTCTAATGCCTGATATTTGTTGTGCATTAGCAGAATTGATATTTACCCTCGCTTGTCCATTTGTATCCGTATTCGCGTCAAGCGAGTGAACGGTTGTTAAGGTTACAATTCCACCAGAACTCGGTTGAATCTGTGCTAACTGCGGCAATTGTGCTAATTCAGTCTGCGGTACCTGTTCTTCTGACCCACTTGTGGGGGCAGCTTGTACCTGTATCCCATACAGAATCTGTTCTGTCATGCCTTCAATACGTGCAACGTCACGGACAGTGCGAAAGGGACGACCTTCAACAATCCGAGCTGCAAGGTCCGTGGATAAATCTGTTTCTGCTTGGGCACCTGATAGCAGGAGCAGATTCCGAATTGTTTCTACTGGGGCAGTATTTAGATTTATCCTTGAGGATTCATCAGTGATAGCAGTACGAAACGTAAGGAATCCACCTACCTGAATGCCATCGTCTATCACCTCTTCAATTGGTGCCGCCCAAGTTTCACCGAGTGAGTCAAAACTTGTTTCATCATTACGTAGTTTTGCTAACCCCAATTCAAATCCTGCTTTAGCAGCATAATGATACTTCACTCTTTCGGAAAAGTTGCTCTGTGCTTTATTCTCAAGATTAAATGAATATAGCAGCTGCATCGCTACGACTGAAAGGATTGTCAATATCCATAGCGTCGAGACAAGTGACAAGCCATCTGAATCAGAGATAAAGTTAGTTTTTAGACAAAATCTTTTCATTATTTAACCATGTTTGGCACGACGGGCAATGAATTGCCCTACTACAAGCCAGTTTCAATAGGAATTGACAAAGCACTATTGTGCAGTATCGGTGGCACCAGCAGGTATATATACCATCGTAGACTGCGTTAATGCACCTTGTCCTATGACACCAGGGTTCTGTGCTGCAGGTTGAACAGACGTTCTGTTCTGTCTGTTCTCATCAATGACGCTTACAAGTACTTGGACACCAACAGGGATAACATCTGTCTGTTCCCAAGATTCAAACATCCCACCCGATTCAGCATCTATATAATTAAGGTCAAAGTTTATGATGCCATCTATCAAAGATTCTACGGTAAACGCAATCGGCATCCCATTTTCATCTACAGTAGGCTTTACACCAGCATCCATTATCGTCGCGACAATAAACTCTGGGTTTAATGCTGTGGAAACGACACGATATAGGGTAAGTCTCTCTTCCTGCTGTTGTACGTTACTACTGTTTGACCCTTGTGATTCGTTAATCGGTGGCGGAACTGATCCGCTTTCAATTTCTTCATACGGAATCTTCGGTCCAATATAATATACGACACGCCGCACATCACTCAAAGGAGGCATAGGTACAGGACGCGGCCCCTCTAACTGCACAGCAAATACATCTGGATCTGTCTTAACTAATGTGACAAAACTGACAATGTCTCTATTCCCGGAAGATGTAGGGACATCTTGAGAGAAGATCGTTAGCAATTCGTCAGATGTATCCGTCTGAATTTGACTTAGATCGGTGACAAAACGATCTAAAGCAACACGACAACGTTGTCCCTGGATCAATTTCGCCTGCGTGCGATTGTAAGCATCCATCGCTGTGTTAAAGACTGCGTAGGTGGAACCTCCCATGATTATAATGATGGTAACGGATGTTAACAATTCTACCAACGTAAGTCCGCTTTGACTTTTAGGGTTTACATATCGCATACTTAAATTCCCAATGAGAGAAGTCTGGGGTATTAGATTCAATACCTTAGTTCTGTGTTTGCTGTAATGATCTGTCTGCAATAAAGGAATATGTACTGATAGATCTCGGTTGACCAAAATGGTCCCACATAATTGTTAATTGAATTCGCCGCAATCCATCAAATTCTTCAGATTGAACATCTTGGACAGCAGACTGCCACTGAAAGATGGAACCTTCACCAAATTCTCCACCACTTTCACCGGTTTCTGGGAACCCGTTCATCTCAATTTCCGCCATTTTAAACTTCATCAGATAGAGAGCGGTCATTCTGTTATCAGTCAGACGCTGGTTCCGTGAGACATCGTTAAATACTTTCAGCAGTGCTGGAAACACTGCAGCCATAATCGTAATCGTTACAAGGATTTCTGCAAATGTGAAACCGTCTGTGCTGGGTGAAATTCTAAGAAACCGCATAGTATTTTAATTCCTTATTCCTGCCGCTTGTAACTGTTCCGCTGACATATCCTGTATACTCGCACGACCCGTAACGCCTTCAACTGTAATTGCTACCACCTGTTCTCTAAGGTTTTGAAGGTAGATTACGGTGTCTTGTGATGTAGAAGTCGGCGTAAAATATACGAACCCTGCACCTGTCGTTACTTCCTGGGTTGTCCCACCGAAAGTCGTAGTCATTGAAGGTATAGTTATCCTTTCAGTGAGTGATTGCGGGACACCCATGACACCGCCTGTTCGGGAAACGGGGGCCTGTTGATTGTTTGTAGTAGGTGTGTTTGCCGTTCTCCCCGCAGAAGCCATCGGATTTTGCGTATTGAAAGTTTCGCTTGAAGCTAACCAGTATCTGTTCCCTGTTAGATCAAATACGACAAGGTGTGTATGCCGTTCTGTAATCGCCATGTCACGAGCAAATGTGAAAGTATCAACGATTTTCTGTGCAGCAGTCCGGAGTCTTCTTGATGCTGCAAATCCGCGCAAGGCAGGCATTGAAATAGTCGTCAAGATGGAGATGATGATTAAAACCAGCATGATCTCCATCATGCTAAAACCGGACGCACCACTTAATCCTCTCCGCTTACATATCTGTGTGATATGACACCAGATCCCTGTGCGGGTTTTTATCAGGGATGAATGTGTGTATTGGGTTTTAATCTGTCGCTCCCTCTGCGATAAAGTTAGTAATATCCGCATCAAAGTCAACACCTCCCAGTTTACCATCTCTACCGTAGGAGATCAGGTCAAAATCGTATCCATAATTGTTGCTTGGTGTCACATAGACGTAAGCATTTCCCCACGGATCATTTGTAATCTCTTGTGTTAAATAGGGACCACTCCAGTTCGGTGGTTCAGGATTCGGAGCACGCCACAACGCATTTAAACCCTGTTCCGTCGTAGGATACTGGCCAACTTCAGTTGCATAGAGCTGTAGTGCTGTGGATAGATTACTTATTTCTATTTTTGCTTTTGAGACATTTGCTTTTTGAGGTGCATTGATAATCCTTGGCGCAATAAATGCCGCCAAAATACCCAAAATAACGATAACAATCGTCAATTCAATCAGTGTTAATCCTGATTCGTCCTTTTTAAACTGCTTTAACATTTTGATTAACTCCTTTTAGTATCTGTCAATTTTATGTCTAGTGCTTAGTCAAGTGTTATTTGATGGAACTAAAAAGTCGGGAATCGGAGTTCAAATCAACGGTATGAATGCCATTTAGGCATTCACCGCCTACAATAAACAGATTCTGTAGGAGCGATCTCCGAATCGCGACCTACAATAGTCTTTTTACCAAATAGACACTTCTCATTTCTATAATTAGACAAGCAACTAATCTAATAGTTTAAAGAACTTCGTATATACTGCCTTCATACATACCGGGAAATGTCCTAACTACCTATAACATTTTGTGCTTCAAATATCGGCAGAATCATCGCTACAGCAATAAACCCGATGAGCAAACCCATAATCAGAATAACTAATGGACTTATAGAACTGGTTAACCTTTCAAGACTCTTCTTGATCTCCATATCATAATACTCGGATAACTTTGACAACATGGTGACAGGTTCTCCAGATTCCTCACCAACTGCAATCATGTGTGTCACAAGTGAAGGAAAATCTTTACTTTCTCCTAATTCCCGTGAAAGTGTTGACCCTTGTTCCACCTCTCTTTCAGCATTGGCTACGATATTACTGTAGACTCTGTTCCCAATAGTATCTTTTACCACTTGTAAGGCGGGTAGCATACGTACACCGTTCTCTAAGAGTGTTGCCATGGTCCGTGTAAAACGGACAATAGCAAATGTACTAAAGACCGGACCAACAAGTGGTATTTTGAGTTTGATGCGATCTAACATTATCTTCCCAGTTTCTGTTTTAAGATACTGTCTCAGTGCTGTTCCTATAACAGCAGCTCCCAGCAATCCAACCCACCAATACGCAGCAAATGTATCTGAAATACCAATTAAAATCAGTGTGGGTAAAGGGAGTTCACTATCAAACTCAAGAAACATCTCCGTGAACTTCGGGATAACAAGGATCATGAGTACGATAATAGCTGTAATCATCAGACCAAAGAGTATGGCAGGATAGAAAAGTGCTGAAACAACCTGGTTTTTGAGGACCCGTTGTCGTTCAGCAAACTCGGCAAGTCGTTCTAAAACTTCTCCCAGGACACCACCTGCTTCACCAGCCTTTACCATATTGACATAGAGCTCAGAAAATACTTTAGGGTGTTGTGCCAATGCATCATTAAAGGTCGCCCCGTGTTCAACGTCATGTTTAACCTGCGCGACGATCTTATGCAACTCTGGATTGCTTATCTGTTCTAATGTAACCTCTAAAGAACGGGGGAGTGCGACGTGTGCATTTACTAGGGCTGCTAATTGATAGGTAAAAAACTCAACCTCAGCAGATTTAATTCGGCGCGTGCCGACACTGAAAATACGTTTCGCTTTCGTTTCAAGTGCTTCACCCTCTTCTACAACGTCTGTTGCCCAATACCCCATCTGTTGCAAATTCGCGATAAGTTCCGCACGGGAATCCGCTTCTAATGTACTATTGATCCTTTGACCAGTCTGGGTTACGGCTTCATACTGATATCTCGGCATGTCTTTTCTCTCATTGTAAGTCTACTCTGTTTATGGTGAATTGATGCCTTCAACTATTGTGCACTGATGCTACTATCCGTCCCAAACTCAGAACCGGTTCGCAAATGCCCAGTGTTCTCATCTTCATAGTCGTAAGCATCTTCCTGAGTCAACCGTAGAACTTCATCAACGGTTGTATGTCCAGCAACTACCTTTTGCCATCCATCTTCACGTAGGCTCTTCATTCCTAACTTGACAGCAAGTTGTCTGAGTTCACTGGTTGAGGCTTGCTTGAGTGCTAAAGCTCGCATCTCCTCGGTCATAAATAAGACTTCAAATATTCCAATCCTACCTCTATAACCGCGTCCACGACACTCTTTACATCCATCATCGTTTGCGCGGGGGATCCTAAGATCTGTAGGTATGTTGACACCGTTAGATCTAAACAGAACACTGATTTCCTCTGCCGATGGTGTATACATTGTGCAGCATGCTTTACAGACTCGACGTGCTAAACGTTGTGCAATGATACCTTCAACTGTTGACGTAACTAAGTACGGTTCAACACCCATATCAATAAGACGTGTTATAGCACCGGGAGCATCGTTCGTGTGCAACGTACTGAATACAAGGTGTCCTGTAAGGGATGTGTGTATCGCCATTTCTGCTGTTTCTTCATCACGAATCTCTCCGACTAATACCTTATCAGGGTCCTGTCGTAATATGTGCCGTAAACCGTTGGCAAATGTAAAACCAATCTCAGGGTTGACCTGGATTTGATTGATACCTTCCAGTTCATATTCCACAGGATCCTCAAGCGTAATGATTTTGACTTCAGGTGTATTGATCTCTTTCAAACATGCATACAGAGATGTCGTCTTACCACTTCCAGTGGGACCTGTCGCAAGGATAATCCCGTGAGGTTTATGTATCATCCGTTGAAATAGGTCATAGTTTTCATCGGTAAGTCCAAGCTGTGTCAAACCGAATTCAATAGACTGTCTGTCAAGAATACGCAGCACGACACTTTCACTATGCTGTGTAGCAACGGTAGGTACAGTAGATACACGTAGGTCAATTTGACGTCTCCCTAAACTACCAATCTCCGTGTTGATTTTACCATCCTGTGGTAAACGACGTTCTGCCACATCCATATCTGCCATAATCTTAATACGTGATGTAATCGCAGACTGCAGGTATGCGGGGGGTTGCTCTTGGTCTTCCAAAACACCATCAACGCGGAAACGAATCTTCAATTCTTCTGGATAAGGTTCAATGTGTATATCACTTGCTCCTGCCCGCACAGCATCAATAATCATCTGTGATACCGCATCAACGACTGTCGGGTCTTCGGTTAAGTCCCTTTCATCAATTCCGAAGTCTTCAATGCTTGCACGTTCAATTGTAGAGGCTGCACCAACAGGACCTTTAATACCGGCACTCAGAAGTGATGCTGCATCCCTACCGTAAGACCTTACAATCGCTTCTGAAATATCATCTTCGTCTGCAATTCGAAGATCAATTTCGCACTCCGTCACATAACCTATCTCATCAATCAGCACAATGTCGTTAATATCTGCGATGGCTACAGTCAAGACATTACCATCCAACCTAACAGGAACGACTTTATTTCTATATGCAAAACTCGGAGGCACTTTATTGAGGGCATCCTCCTCTGGATTCAGGTCCTCAAGATGCATGATAGACGTGCCAGATTCACGACCCTTTTTAGCAAGTTCCAATACCTTAGGAGAGACATACTCATTAAGGATTTCTTCCTCAGATTCACCTGCCTGTTCAATCTCTTCCAAAATCTGTCTATAACTTTCCGAATCGGAATCAGCAGATTGATCTGATTGGATCGGTTTTTTGACCCATCCTTCAAGGATCTTTTCATGGATTTCTTGGTAAACTTCATCAGAAATTAGGTTAGCATCTCTCAATACATCGACCAACGATTTTTTCGGTGCTGCTCCATACATACTATTTTATTCCCTTGTATAACGTTTAGATTGCTTTTGTACGTAATAAAACCAAACTCTAAAATCAGAATCGCATTTGTTATATCATTCATACAGTCATGGTAGGTGCGATTTCCTAATCCACATCATCCACGGTAGGTGCGATTTCCTAATCGCACTGAACATTTTGCTGTTACTTGACACTTTTTGACGATAAAAGTAGCAAATTAGTTTATTCAAACCGTCTATGTGACTTAAGACAATACTAATAGATAATAGTTCGTTTCTAAACAAAAAAGCCGTCTCAAAACCGTTTTTCACAGACTAATTCGGATATATGAAATTAAATCTTCATTT
Organism: Candidatus Poribacteria bacterium; assembly: GCA_012267415.1. Classification (GTDB taxonomy): domain Bacteria; phylum Poribacteria; class WGA-4E; order WGA-4E; family WGA-3G; genus MSPOR6. Next base: position 45,016 of record JAAXGN010000115.1, read on the forward strand.
TTTTTACAAATTTATGCTTTTTTTTAAACTATTTGCTTGACAAAACGTTATAGTATAATGTATTATAACTTTTTGGCAGATTATTACGAAATTTTATCACAAGGAGAGGAGAAGAATGGAAACCGAGTTTTTCGGTGACAGTGAAGACATCAATGAAGCCGGCACATACATAGATGAAGTATATCCGGAGGATACCGAAGATGCAAACGACTATAAGAGTAGTGATAGAACTGCTCTTACCAGTTGGCTAAGAAGTGTAGCGGGACACCGACTGCTAACACGCGAAGAAGAAGTTGAATTGGCTAAACGAATTGAAACCGGTGATACCACCGCACGAGATGAATTAGTGCAAGCAAATTTGCGCCTCGTCATCTCTATCGCTGTAAGGTATCAGGGAAACAAGGTACCTCTTGAAGACCTAATACAAGAAGGAAATATCGGTCTTATCAAGGCTGCTGGCAAATTCGATTATCGGAAGGGTTTTAAGTTTAGCACTTACGCTATCTGGTGGATTAAACAATCTATCATGCGAACGCTTGATAATTTCGCACGTTCAATCCGCTTGCCTGCTTATGTCGTCGCAAAGATGAATAAGTTTGACGCTACCCACGCAACTTTGTGTCAAGAATTGCAGCGGGAACCCACGCGGGCTGAGATCGCTGAGGCACTTGATCTAACAATTCAACAAGTGGAAGAGATCCTTGCATTCAATGCTGATACCATCTCAATGGATCTACCGCTTGGGGATGATCGCTCTCGGTCAGCCGCAACATTAGGTGATCTCATTGAAGACCCTGCTTCCTCATCTGAAGATGGGGAAATAGAGAAAATAATCACACACGATCTGGTAGAGCAATTTCTTAGCAAACTCTCGGAACGCGAACAACAAGTATTGATAATGCGTTACGGACTCGACGATGGCGAACGAAAAACGCTCCGTGAAATCGGAGATGCACTCGACGTCACACGTGAACGAATCCGACAACTAGAAATCTACGCAATTTCGCAGCTAAGCAACCTTTACAACGAAATGGGTGAATTCCGGGCTGAGTATACGGCTGATAAAACAGCTGCTTAGTTCCATACACCCTAAGGACCTATTCACAAAGGGGAACTATGAAGAACCTATTCAAGAAAATCGCACGATCTGATACGTCTATTTTGGACATAACAGATACTGCGAAGGAAAAAATTCAATCTGTCATTGAAGCTGAAGAAGTTCATGTTGAAGGATTGCGCATTAGCATTGAAGGACGATCTGCTACTGCTTTTCAATATAGCCTCGGTTTGGCTACTGAACCAGAACCAGATGACATTGTCATGGATACAGGCTCTTTTAAGGTTCTCATTGATGCCAAAAGTGCAGATGACCTTAAAGGAGCTGTGATCGACTATGTCGAAGACCTGAACTCAAGCGGATTCAAAATTGACAACCCGAATACACCAACATGGGACAATCCGAAAGCACAGAAAATTCAAGAACTGATTGATGAACGGATTAACCCCGCTGTCGCAGCACACGGGGGACAGATTGAACTGTTAAACGTGGAAGATGATGCTATCTATATACACATGGGCGGCGGATGTCAGGGATGCGGCATGGCAAATGCTACATTAAAACATGGTATAGAAGCAATGATTCAAGAAGAATTTCCTGAAATCAAACACGTCATTGATACAACTGACCATGCATCCGGAACAAATCCATACTACGCACCCGCTCAAGGGTAAAAGAAAGATCGTTGGCTTAAACAATCCTGTTTTAGCCAACTTTTCTAATTTCTGCCCCAGTGTTGTTAGCACTTGCCACGAAACAATTACCACCATTCGGTAATGAAGAAAGAAAGTTCTCAGTTTTTCGTTTCAACTTTCCAATATCCTCGCTGAGAGCACAAATTGCGGGACCCCAACTACTCACACCCGCACCTAAGGCACCATTCTCCTTCAAAAAATCAACCGTGTGTTGTAATTCTACACCCTGGGCATCAATCTCTACTCTTTTCCAACCAAACGTCTGAATCTCGTTTAATACCTTCCCAAAACTAAGCATATCTTTATCAATCACTGCAGGTAGTATCTGTAGTAACAACAGATGTGACAACCTCGGTGCTACTGATGCAGGTTGCGGACATAACCTTCGGAACAGGTCCAGTTCTGCCTCCCCATAGATACGAGAACAGTTCGGCAAGACGATGAGAAGAGGAACATCTGGAAAATCGTATCGCAACAAGATAGGGGGAGGCGCAATGTTTCCTGCCGCAGAAGATGGTAGAAAAGACGACTTCTCTTCAGGATACTTGTGCCCACCATCAACGATAAAACCACCACGTTCAAACGCCGCTATACCAATGCCAGATGTACCACCACGACCGACAGCAATAGCAAGTTCAGTGACACTTAGATTAAGATCGTATAGCATGTTAACAGCAGACGCAATTCCGAGAGAAAGTTGTGTCCCGGAACCGAAACCGCAATGCGTAGGAACCTCGGAGGTGAATCGTAGTTTGAGACCGGGAAATCGGTAGGTTGTCTGTAGGTTTTTTAGGATGGATGTTGCGCGTTCACGATAGTTTTTTGACTCTACAAGAATGTCATCGGCAGGTTCTGCTAAAATCTCAAACTTAGGTTCATTGATCGCTAAGCCGAATCCACCATCAATACGGCCCAGTTGACCATTTAGGTCAATCAGCGAGAAGTGTAACCGAGAAGGAGTCGTAATATGGATACGTTCTCTGGATGGATTAGTTTCGCCTTTCATCTCGCTCTATGAGACCATCACGTATATGAAGCACGCGGTGTGCATGTTCAGCAACCTCGGGTTCATGCGTAACCATAATGATCGTATTACCTTCATCATTTAGACGGTCAAAGATAGCCAAGATCTCAGCACCTGAACGTGTATCTAAGTTACCCGTCGGTTCATCGGCAAATACGAGAGACGGATTATTCACAAGTGCACGCGCAATCGCAACACGTTGAACCTGTCCACCAGAAAGCTCTGTAGATTTATGGTCCACTCGGTCCGCCAAACCGACTGCTTCCAAAGACTCAAATGCCCTACGTTTCCGTTCTTTACGTCCTAATCCTGAGTAAATGAGCGGAAGTTCAACATTATGGAGCGCGCTCGTTCTCGGTAATAAGTTAAACGATTGAAACACAAAACCGATCTTCTTATTGCGGATGTCTGCTAAACGATTGTCCGACAGTTTTCCTACCTCTTCTCCTTCAAGAAAGTATTCACCTGCAGTCGGTGTTGCCAAACATCCTAAGATATCCATCATAGTGGATTTACCAGAACCAGACGGTCCCATTATTGCGATAAACTCACCCGGTTCAACTGTGAAAGTCACCCCACGCAGCGCATGAACCTGTACATCACCCATCTCATAAATTTTTGTTATGTCTTTGACATCAATTAACATATTAGTATCTCTTATTTCTTATTCTCACCTTCACCTTTGGTTAATTCCATCATAGAAGGAACAAATACACGATCCCCCTCTTTTAATCCAGCTAAAACTTGAAAATGTGTATTGTTTCTTCTCCCTACGGTTATATGCGTTTTGACACCCCTCTCCTCACCTTTTTTCTTTGATGATTCTCCAGTGTCGAGTTTTACAAAATGCTTACGTTGACTCGCTATCTCTGCTTCTATACCTGAAATTTGTTTGCCATTAGATAGAACAAGTGAAATCTCAGTTGGACCAGGACGCATACCTTTAGGGGTTTCGTCAAAAAGCAGTTCAAGGTTCCGACGGGTCTCCTTCGGTAGTACTTTCGTCACTTGTGCGGAAAACTGGGTACCAATCAGATTCTGGATTTTCAACTTCTGTCCTTGTTGAAACTGTCCAAGACCAGTCTGTTCCAATGTAGCCTTAACAGTAAACACCTCTGGACTTAATACCGCTGCTATCGGAATTTGAAGTATATCAGGTTCTTCAAAGACGATTATATCTATATCCGCTGACATACCGGGCTTCAGTTCATATTCTTCGTCTGGTTGCTCTACCTCTATTTCCACTTCAAATGTAATCACAGCATTTCCACCGGATTGACCGCGTTGTGTGGAACTTGGAGAGATGTCACTCACTTTACCTTGGAAGACTTTATTCCGATAACTATCCACCCTAATTTCAACCCGTTGTCCCTCTGTAATTCTGCCAATCTCAACCTGATTGATCTGGGTTCTAACAATCATCTGCGTTAGGTCAGCAATACGCATGATTGCCTCTCCCCGGGAAAACGCCGATCTACCTGAAGTGATAATCTCCCCCTCTTCAACGGAAAGACGTGTAACAGTGCCAGACATTGGTGCAGTTACAGTTGTCCATTCATACCGCTCCTGCTGAGATTTGAGGCGACTTTCTGCTTGAAGTAGATTCGCTTGCGCGCTGACTTTAGAGTGTTTAGTTAAGGCTTTCTCTTCCTCAGTCGTTTCCTCTGTCTGTTTCAGGCGTGTCCGTGCGTTTTCTAAATCCGCTTTTAACTGCTTCTCCTGCGCATCTTGTGATGCTTTGACTGTCTCTACATTCTTTTTGTTTAAGGCAAGTGTCGCTTCTCTACTCTTAATCGCTTCACGCATGGCATTGATGCTTTCTCCCCGTGATTTAATGGTTTCTTTCTGTGATTCTACCTCTTTCTGTGAAGTCTCATATTGCGTTTTAGTCGAAGCAAACTGTTTCTCTGATTGTTCTAAAGTCTGTTTAGATATCAACTCTTGTTCAAATAACTCAGTATTGCGCTCATGTTCTGACTTCGCCGTCTGAAATGATATTTGAGTTGATTCAACACTTGCCTTAGCACGATCCAGGGTAAGGTTTGCCTGTGTTAATGAAATTTCTTCTTGTTTCAATGATATTTGATCACGGTTCAGTAGGTTCTGTGTCGTTGCAACAAGTGTTTCTGCCTCATTGATGCGTTGCTGTCTGTTAACAGCGAAAGATTGTAGAGACGCTTCAGCTTTGGCTACTGCGTTCTGTGCTTGAAGTAGATCACTTTGTTCTCGCTGATCCGCAATTTTTATGCGAAGGTCCGCTTGTTCAAGCTCCGCCAAGCGAGCGTCACGGTACGCTTCCGCTTGTCGTTTGTCTTCTAATATCTGTTTAGCATCAATTTTCATCAAGGGTTGTCCCTCCTCGACCAAATCACTTTCCTCAACCATGATATCTGTGATCTCTCCCTCTACATTTGACCTAACATCTACTTCAATGCGTGAACGGAGACTACCAGATTCCTGTATTTTTACACGAAAAGGTCCACGATGAACAACTTCTCTTTCGACCTCGTCATCATCCTTGTTGTTACTTCCATTGATACGGGTTGCACCAATAACCACTGCAGCGATAAGCAGGATCGCAACAGAACTTATCAGCACCCATTTTTTTCGGAATAATTTCATCATTGTAGAATCCCCATGGCGTCCTCTAAGCGCACTTTCGCCACTTTGTAATCATAAAAGGCGTTCACTTGATTATTCAAGGCTTGTGCATAACTTGTTTGTGCATCAAGCACTTCGAGCAGAATTGCTTTGCCCACTTTATATCTACCTTCAATTACCTCAAAACTCTTCTGAGCATTTACCACCTGTGTATTTGAAATTTCTACAGCGGTTTCACTCCGTTTCAAATTCAGATAACTTTGCCGGACGCCAAGTGCCACAGAACGTTCTAAGTCACTTGCATTTTCTCGTGCCTGTTCTAATTGCATATTCTGTTCTCTGACCCTATTTCCCAAGACACCACCATCAAAGAGTGTAAAGTTAAGGGATGCCCCTACACTCCAACTACGAAAATCGGAGAAGTTCTGACGTTCGCGAAGATAATCATCAAGGTTGACATTGTAGTTTGCATTTGCACTCAGCCGGGGCCAACGTTGCAGTTTCGAAAGTGTAAGACTCCATTCTTGCTGTTTTATCTGCGCTTCATTCTCCTTAAACTCAGGTCGATTTTCAAACGCAATTTCTATCGCTTCCTCAACTGTGATTTCTATCTTTTCAATAGTCCCCCGCTCAATGTATTGCTGAAAGGATTCATCAACAGCAACGTTAATGAGTAGACCAGGATCCAATCCCATCAGTCTCGGTAGTGTAGCCTGAGAAATCTGCAGTGAATTCCTATTATTCAGCAAACTCAGTTCGCTCTGTGCCTCACGAACACGAGCAGTAGCAACATCTGCAGGGATCAGTATACCCGCCTTCTCTAAGGCAACGGTCTGTGCTGTATTCTCTTTTGAACGTTCTAATACATCCTCACTTACTTTCACTAATTCTGAGTCTTTAAGAACATCGTAATACGCTTGCGTTATTTGAAGAATTAGATTCTGTTTAATTCCCTCGTTCCTGTTCGTGGTAATTGTCAATCCTTCCTTAGTTTGAGCATAACTTACCTCGCGTTGACCATTATCCCATAGTGTATATTGTCCTGTCAAACCTAAATCGTAGTTTTCTGGTTCAAATCCGAAATCCAGACGATCAGAAAAATCGTAACGACCAGAGGATGTAATCCTTGGAAAGTAGTTCGCACGAGCGTTGTTCACACGCAATTCCTGAATAGCCAAACTCAGCCGTGCATTCCGCATGCTGGTGGCTCTTTCTAAACCTAATTGGATACACTGTTCTAACGTCAGGGGTTGAGATAGGTCAACTTCTTCTGGTACCTGCGCCCCAATATTTGAAATTACAAAAAACTGTAATACTGTCAAGACAAACCCAATTCTCCATTGAAGCATTAGCCACTCCTTAAAATGCAAAATATGTTATTTAGTATAAATCCTCTGTTATTTTGAGATAGAACATTTATAATAACCTAAATTGCTACCTATAAATTTTTAGGCAGACAAATGCTGTTTTTATGCAAGAAAAGTTCATAATTCCCGAAATATCGTAGCGTAAACTTTCAGTTTGCGCCGTTCTGACACAAACTAAAAGTTTGTGCTACATAGGTAGCAACTTGGGTTATAATAGTTCAACACTTATTTGAATTAAATCTGTAGATGAAATCTGCTATTGGATAAGACGCATACTTAGGTATTAAGTTTATAGTGTTCTAAAGGACTGTCAATCTTCCAAGGTGATATGTTGAATGTGTTTGGCAAGTGTATCACGAAAAGTTGAAGGCTTCATAGAGAGCAAACGCGCCGCTTGTGTCTTGTTGCCTTTTGTCTTCCGCATTGCCCAAGCAATCAATTCTCTCTCTGTCGTCTTAATTATCTCATGAAAAGAGGTCAGACTTGGCGTGTCATCAAATTTCTGAGAAGTCGGCAACTTATATTCAATAGGAATCTCTTCAACCGTAATGTCAGTACCACTGTTAACCGCAACTAACCTTTCAATGATATTCTCAAGTTCGCTGACATTACCGGGCCATGAATACTCTGTGAGGACCCTAACCGCTTCAGGTTGGATACGGACAGGTTGGTTAGATGAGAATATATCAATAAAATGGTTGATGAGCATCGGGATATCCCCTTTCCTTTCACGAAGCGGAGGTAAATACAGAGGAATGACATTCAATTGATAATAGAGATCCTCAAGGAATTCACCACTTCTGGTCCGATCCTTAAGATTCTCACGACTCGTTGAAATCATACGTACATCAATTGCAAGAGGCTCTTCCTCAGATTGCACTGCTAACGATTTATCCTCTAAAGCAGCTAAGAGTTTCGCTTGTAAAGAAATGGGAATTGTGTCTACATTCGCGATAAAAAGTGTACCATCCGTTGATAACTGTAGTTTTCCTTGCCGAGAATCATCTCCAAACAATTCTGATTCAACAGCATCAGCATTGAGACCGTAGCAATTCAGACTTACATAAGGCGCATGCTTTCGTGAACTCTGAAGATGTATCGTTTTTGCTAATAGGGATTTGCCTGTACCCTCTTCTCCGTAAATCATTACGTTGCTGTCTGCAGCTGCTATTTTCGGTACCTGATCAAATATCTCCTGTATCTGTTGACTCTTTCCGATGAGTGTATGGTAAAGTGAGGACTCAGGATTTCTTACACTCGCTTTTACAGACGATTTTGACATCTCTAATGAGGTCTTCCCCTTCAAGGCTTTCAGTTTTTCCAGCATAGAGATCAACGCATCACTTGAAAATGGTTTTCTGATATAATTATATGCCCCGAATCTGAGTGCTTCAACCGCTGTCTCAACGCTGGCATAAGCTGTCATTACGATTACAGTAATATGTGGGTGTTCTTTCTTTACGTTTTTCAGGAAGTCAATGCCATGCATCTGAGGCATTCGCAAATCGGTCACTAACACATCAAATGCTTCCTGTTGTAAGAGTTGGAGACCTATCAGAGGCGATTCTACCGCTATGACATCATATCCAGATTCGCGCAGATCATCTCTTAACGTCATGCGTTTCAATTTTTCATCATCAACAACAAGCACTTTCATGTCACACCTCCTGTTTATGCTCACGTGCAATTGGCAATTTTACCGTAAATGTCGACCCTTTACCTTCTTCACTCTCTACTTCAATGACACCTTGATGCTGTCGTACAATTCTGTCAGAAACTGACAGGCCCAATCCAGTACCTTTCTCCATGATCTGTGTCGTATAAAATGGATCAAAAATCCTGTCTTGAACAGATGCAGAGATACCGATACCTGTATCAATAACCTTCACAAACACAATCGGTTGTCTTATCAACGGGTCTAAACTCATCTCCCCCGTCTCAAATCGGAGCGTTCCCCCTTTAGGCATTGCCGTAATTGCGTTCAACGAAAGATTGAGGATGACCTGTTCCAATAGATGCTTGTCACCGTGCAGTCGTGCGATCTGTTCCTGAAAGCCTGTCTCAATGTGTATGCCTTTCTCCAAGGCACCGTATTCAAGCAACCCAATTGTTTCATTAACAACTTCGTTAATATTGACAGCTGTGAGTAAAAGTTCATGCGGTCTCGAAAAATCTAATAGTTTACCTATCGTTGCCTCAATACGTCTAATTGCTTCTTCCATCAAATCGAGGTATTCCTGTGTCTGTTTTACATTTGCAGGATCCCGTTGTATACGGAGAATACAGTTTAAGAGACCATCAAGAGGATTGTTTATCTCATGTGCAACCCCGGCAGCCAATTCACCAATAGTTGCCATCTTTTCTGAAAAGATAAGCTGCTGTTCCATCCGCTTTCTATCTGCTTCGCGTTCTCTCGCTGTCTGTGTGATGGTCGTTGCCAAATATACAGAAAAGAAAAGTGTACTGGTAAAGACGAAAAGCACACCAAATATATAAACAGGATTCCGCCATAAACCATCGAGTAGAAAGCCCTTTAGAGAGTAATGGGGTATGATCTCAAAATACTCAAGAAAAATGAGTGAACTGAGGAGAACTGTATTCAACGCCGCTAAGATATAACTGACGCGTTTTGATAGGATTATGCTCGCAATAATTAAGTGAAATACGAAATAGAATATAAAAGGATTCTCAACACCACCGCTGAAGTGGATGAGTGCAGTTAATGAAAACAGATCAAGGATAATGTGAATACAGGCTTGACGTCTAATTGAACTCAGCCGTTGCTGCTCAGGTGCTTTACGATACATCTGAGGTTCAAAGTTATACAGCACCATCAGTGCAGCAATGATATATAACGGAATGGGGCGCGAAATTATATCCCCAACTAAATTCGCAATCGTCACAGTGAAAAAAACACCACCGATTGCAATCCAGCGAAGTCGCACCAACCATCCTATCTGCTTGATTAACTCCAGTTTAAACGGCAGTTCATCATCGACTGCTTTTTCCCGGAACAATTGCGTCTGTTCCATTTCAGCCGTTCTCTCTATTTCATGTAGCGAACCTCGCCACAAACCTCTATGGTATCAACGATTGCCATCACAACACCATCAACCGGTTTGTTGCTGGTTACATGTGTCTGACGCGCTGAACTACCAGTCGCAACCAACACGATCTCACCTATACCCGCACCAACAGCATCCACTGCAACTGTGTATTTGCGATCTAATTCACCATCTAAATTTACATCTTGGACAATCAGTAGTTTACTACCAACAAGCTTCTCATCCTTTTGTGTTGCTACGACTGTCCCAGTAACCTTTCCAAGTGTCATTCAAAAACCTTTACCTTTTGTCTATCATTTTACTTTTATACGGATACTTATACCATTTCTAATTGATAATACTTGTTTATTAATGCAGAATACCAAACGCGTATTCTGCCACAATCTGCCAGATTGTGTCGTCCTCCATTTCAGTTCCCGAAAGTCGGTAATAATGGAAAATCTAATAGAAATGGTATTATAACGTCAAATTGACAAATTACATACATCATGATAAACTATTCAATTGAAGAAAGTCAAGTATAAAAGATGGAGCAGATGATTGAAACAGAATCGTGCAGATGTAGCAGTTATCGGTGGCGGTATAATAGGATGTGCAATTGCATATCAACTCTCAAAAAGGCATGTTGATGTAATCTTAATTGAAAAAGCAGCACGAGTCGGTACAGAAGCATCCTGGGCTGGGGCTGGTATACTCACATCTCACGCATCAACGCATGAACCTTATCCTATGTTATGTCGAGAAAGTCTTGCATTGTATCCATCACTGTCTGCGGAACTAAAGTCAGAAACGAATATTGACATAGAATTCATTCGCTCCGGTACACTCTCAGTCTTTTTTGACGAAACTGAAGCAGCAGGTCTGATTGGATTAGCAGAACGGAGAGTTAACCGGGGTTTCTCTGCGGAAGTTCTTACTTCAAAACAAGCACGGGAGTTAGAACCTGCTATTTCAGAATCAATTGTAGGTGCTGTGCTGTTCCCAGAAGATGGACATGTTCGCAATCCAAAAATGGTCACTGCATTAGCAAGTGCTGCAGCCAAACACGATGCGAAATTCGTGTTAGGAAATCCCGTCACTGGATTCGTCAGAGAAAATGGAAAAGTTGTAGCAACGATTGTCAACGGTGATATGATACATGCCGATACATTCGTCATCGCTGCAGGATGTTGGACAGGTAACCTGACATCTCAGCTTGACCTACACATGTCAGTCTTGCCAGTCAAGGGACAAATTGTTCTTCTTGAAACGATACCGCCACTATTTCAACACACAATAGATGGCCTCGGTATTTATATCGTACCACGCACAGATGGTAAGATACTACTCGGCGCGACAGTAGAATACGTCGGTTACGATAAAACGACTACGGTTGATGGTGTCAAACAGATGATTGATGCCGCTGTATTGATCGCACCTGAACTGACAGATAGTGCTTTTGTACAGACTTGGTCTGGGTTACGTCCATATTACAAAAAAGGTCCATGTCTCGGTTATCTACCCGGACATGAAAACGTTATCATTGCAACGGGACATTTTAAAAACGGTATCTTGCTTGCACCGATAACAGGAAAACTTATCACTGAATTGATTACGACAGGAGAAACTTCAATTTCATTACGTCCTTTCACGCCAGTTTGTGATTAGGACATTATATTAAAAGGAGAAAATGATGGGACCAGGAATAGGCGGATTAGCCACATTTATGTTTCTGATTGGTATTGTTACATCAATTTTATGGTTAGTCATCGGTTGGCGAGCAATGCGTGCACATGAAAAGATCGCAGATTATATTGAAGTGATGGTACGCAGACAGCTGAATCAACGCGAGACGCAGTCCAATGTTTCAACGGATGATTAGCAGGTTCAGGAAGAAGAAAACACTTATTTGGAGTATTATATAATGGATAAAATTAGAGTTGCTTTTATCGGATGTGGTTCAATGTCATCTATTTTACAACAGTGTATACCACATATCCCTGAGTTTGAATTTATCGCCACATGCGATCTTGTAGAAGAAAAAGCAAAGGCAAACGCTCGAAAATTCGGGGCACTACGTCATTACACCGACTACAATGAGATGTTCAAGAATGAAGACCTTAATGCCGTTGCCGTTGTCGGTAGACCAGAAGATAAACTACATCGTGACATCGGCATTGCGTGTTTAAAGAACGGATACCATATTTATACCGAGAAACCACCAGCAACCACTTCAGAAGGAGCAAAAATGTTGGTCGATGCGTCTGCTGAAACTGGGAAGACAGGTATGGTCGGAACAATGTGGCGGCATGCACCCGCACATCAGATTGCAAAACGTCTTATTGACGAAGACGAATTCGGTACAGCTTGTCAATATCATACACGTTACCTTGCCCCGGGACCACGCGTCAATCAAGCAGGATCACCTTTTGCATGGCATTTCATGCTGGATCAAGTCATTCATCCAACAGATTGTATGCGATTCTTTATGGGACAGGTCAGTGAAGTCTATGCGACAGGTGAAGTTGACCCACCTACGGGTTCTGTATCCATGTCAGTAAATCTACGTTACGAAAGTGGTGGGATTGGCACAATGACACTCGGTACCGGTCCTGTCTTGGAAGCGATGGTATTTATTAAGGGGACAAATAATCAAGCACTTCAAGTGTTTGAAACACGAAAGTTACGTCGTTACCGTGTGCCAACATGGCTTGGTCACGGCGGCGGATATGCAGATACACCCACTGAAGAATGGAATCTCAACACAGCATATCACGGTATCAATAGACCCGGTTACCTTGAAGAGATGCGACATTGGGCAGCATCATTACAGGCAGGAACACAACCGCATTCAAGTCTTGAAGATGCATATCAAAACATGCGCGTTTTAGAAGCAATAAGCCAGAGTATACTCAGTCGTGAAGTGATTCAAATTCCAGCTTAGTTTGTTAATGTATTTCGTCCATTATATTTCTATAAACATTGCGTCCCTAATGAAGATTAAGAAATTAATAGGGTGAAACCGATTTTTCCCAGGCCGGTAGGTGCGATTTCCTAATCAATGCAGAATACCAAACGCGTATTCTGCCGGGTTTATCCCAACCCTTTCGTTGAAGGTTTCCTCGTAGGATCCGGTGCGATTAGGAAATCGCACCTACCGGCCTGGTGAAATCAAAATTACCTGACTATTTATTTAATCTTCATACGAGACTAAAGAGAGTATAAATAAGGAATAAAACCAAAGACATGAAATTAGAAAAGATGCGAATCATCGATTTAAAGAAAGAACTAAAAAGACTTGGTTTAAAAGGATATTCATCTTTAAACAAAGCACACTTGATTCAGTATCTATCAACTGGAATTCATCCACTTAAAACCGATACCGAATCGCAGACTTTGCAAGAGAATGAAATACAGGATTCCCCAATTGAAGGTTCAACGTATTCACAAACCATACTATCAGGAAAAGAGGAAAATCTACCCGTAAATCAGATTGTCAAAGGTGATTGTCTAACGGTCCTACCAACATTACCAGATGGGATCATTGACTGCTGCATTACCGATCCACCTTTCAATATGTCAAAAACGAAGGGTTTAGGATGGGCTTTTAGTTCACATGTAACAATGCAAGAACAGTGGGACATCTTTTCTAAGGATGACTATTTTCAGTTCACGGTCGATTGGATTAGAGAAGTTATTAGAGTACTAAAGACCAACGGAAATCTATTCATCTTTGGTTCATACCACTGTATCTTTACAATTGGTTTTATTCTTCAGAACCTTTTTGATAGACGGATTATCTCTCAGATTGTCTGGTATAAACCGAATGCTCAACCGAATATTACTTGTCGCATGTTCACAGAATCCACCGAGTTCATCATTTGGGCAGTAAACAACGAAAGCAAAAAGGCGAAAAATTGGACTTTTAATTATGAGGTGATGAAGGAGATGAACAGTGGTAAGCAGATGCGTAATATGTGGGAAATACCCCTTACACCGCGATCAGAACGTAAGCACGGTAAACATCCATCGCAGAAACCACTTTCAGTCGTCAGTCGAATCTTACTTGCAGGAACAAATGAGAACGATCTGATTCTTGACCCATTTTCAGGAACTGCAACAACAGCAGTCGTCGCGGAACAGCATAACCGAAAATGGATAATGATTGAAAAAAATGAATCATACAATCAAATTGCTCAAATGCGTATTGATGAGTTATCAAGTCGGTTATTTGAGAAGGATGAAGATAACAATTGATAGGAAGTGAAACATTTGGAAAGACAAGAAGGGATTAGTGAATTAACTAAAATTATTGGTCAGGATCTTTGCGTACTTGCTGAAAAATATGAAATACCAATATTTAAAGAGGTGGTGGAAAGAATAAAGGTTGGGCAGGACAGGTTATTGAAAGTCATATTGGCTTACCAATTAATTCCTTGCAACAACCTAATGCGGGTTCTTGGGAGTTAAAGTTGATTTCCTTAAGATACCTAAAAAATGGGAAATTGACATTCAAAGAGACAATGCAAGTAACAATGATCAGAGCTGATGATATTTTGATAACAGAATTTGCTGAAAGTCACTTGCTGGCTAAGTTAGAAAGGTTGGTAGTTGGAGCCAGGATTTGGGAAAGCAAACAGGAAGAACGGTCTATTTTTCATTGTGTGTCCGCTTTTGACTTGGATGATCAAGATATGTATGATCAAGTTAAGGAAGATTATGAATTGGTTAGAAATACAATCAAAACTAAAGGATTTTCTGCACTCAGTGGTAGATTAGGTGTATATATTCAACCAAGAACAAAGGGACGAGGACATGGTTCTAAGACAAGAGCATTCTATGCCAAAAAGCCTTTCTTAAAATTGATCTTTCCAGAAATATATTATAAACAATGAGATACTTATTAGAAAGAACTAATGCTCTGTCAAGTCTTCTTTCAAAAGCACACGATGTTTACCTAAATTGATGACATCTGAACCAGGATTTACAGGATTATAGGATTTTCAGGATAAAAGGTCTTTGGAGCATGATTAGATGCTTTAGGTGGATTTTTGGATTATTGGGTTAAGAGGGGAAATTGTAGAAGCGTGGGTAAAACACGATTCTCCTGTTCATATAATTCAGCAACAGAACAAAATGCATCAATGGCATTAACTATTGCGTCATCTAACGTATCGCATTCAGTTATTAATTCAGGTAATTGCTCACACGTAATCGTGAACCCTCCCTCTGGCTGTTTTTCAAGTATAAGGGTTAACCTGTGTTTCATGATATCTCCCCTGTGTGGTAATTGGTAGGTAATTTTTACAATTTGTGCAAATTATCATACTACAGTATACATTATATCATAAAAAGTTAATAAGAATGAGATAATTTTCAAAAAATCAATAAACGTAAGGTGTTGGTTGGAAGAATTCGGTGCAATATTTGACTGGACAGTCCACTAAAGAATGTTGTAAAATGCGTTTAGTCAATGTATACTCAAATACTTCATTAAATATGCAAACGTTAAGGCAAGAAAACACATGGAAAAACTAAAAGAACTACACATCTCAAACGACGCAATGAATGATCCTGAGGAGCTCCGCACAAGGATGGCAGAATCAGGCTACCTCTTCTTCAAGAAACTGCAGGATCCAGATAAACTCTGGGAATTGCGACGAGAAATGCTAACAACAATGCAAAAGGGTGGTTGGCTCGTAGCAGATACTGACCCAATGGACGGCATCGCTGATATATCTACACAATGCACCGAAGGTGACCCCGAATATACCGATGTATACCACGAAGTATATAAGTTAGAAACATTCCACCACTCAGGACATTGGCACGAAGTCGTCAATATGGTAGAAAAGATTATTGGCAAAGAAGTGCTACCCCATCCACAAAAAATCGCGCGTCTATGGTATCCGAAATATACTGAACATACAACACCGATACATCAAGACTTCGTACACTTTCAAGGAAACTTCCAGACCTATACATGCTGGGCACCCGTTGGTGATTGTCCAATAGAGTTGGGTGGATTAGCGGTTCTCCCCGGTTCCCATAAGATCAATGAAGTCATGGAACATCACTTCTCGCTTGGGGCAGGAGGTCTTTGTGTCAACACAGACGAGTTATCAGGTGAATGGCATACGACAAACTATGAAATAGGGGATACGCTGATATTCCCCGCATTAACTATCCATAAAGCATTACCTAATTTGACCGAAGATAGACTCCGAGTTTCATTAGATAACCGTTACCAAGCCATTGATGATCCAATTGCTGAACACATGCTTGAACCGCATCTCAACATATTCAACTCACTACAATGGGAGGATGTCTATCAAAATTGGGAATCCGATGAACTAAAATATTATTGGGAAGACTTTGACTTAACAGTAATTCCAAAAGATTTTAGCTATACAATGAAAGGATTTGAGGAAGCATTGGAACTGGCAAAAGATGGTGATGATCGTGCTGTATATCAGTTAAAACGTATCATAAAACGCGACCCAACAGCAGACATGGCAATACAGGCTACAAAAGTTCTGCAGGATGTGAGTATTGAAAGTACAGTCAATTAATCAACTTTATTTTCATTTTCGTCAATTTCATGTTATAATACATGTATAGAATAAGAAAGGGATACTGAAAGAAAATAGATGACAAATAGACAGAATAAGAATATCTGGTGCTAAGTTAAATTCGACAGAAAGATCATTTTATCATGATTTTCCAACCGTTATTTTACGTAGCATCAGATTTCTGTTTTAAACAAACATAACCTACACATAAATGAGGACAATAAATGCCATACTCTAACACATTTCGAACTATCTGTTTTAGTTTCATTGTCTCATCGTTCTTATTGTGCTTAAACACACAGGCACAGACGATAGAAGCACAGAAACTCCAAACCGCACCAGTGATTGATGGAAAACTCGATGACATTACATGGCAACAGTTAACACCCATTGAAGAGTTCATAATTGCCGAATTTGAGACGACCGTACCTGATAGAACACAGGTATATATAGGTTATGATGATGTTGCGATCTATTTCGGTTTCCAGTGCTTTCAACCGAAATCAACCATAATCACAACGCAGACACGTAGAGACGGCAGCTTTCAGTTTGAAGATCATGTTGCGGCATATCTTGATACGTATCATGACCGACGTAGAACTTACTGTTTTGCAGTAAACCCTCTTGGCACGCAACGAGACGAGAAACAAGGCGACCTCGGCTGGGATAGCGAATGGATTGCCGCCGCAAACATAGAGGATTCTGTCTGGACTGTCGAAATGAAAATTCCATATCAGTTACTTGACCTACCCCGCACCGCAAAGCAAACATGGGGTTTAAACTTAGTTCGTCGTCATCAGAGCATTGATCGCACCAGTACTTGGGCTGATACAGGCATCAACGTTACGGACGCAAATGAATTCGGCAGTCTGACAAACCTTGAATTCAATCCAAAGAACATTAGGAAGAAAATTGAACTTGGGGGATATTTTTCTACAAAACTGGAAGATACATCTGAAACTGATGTCTTGATGGATAGATTAGAACCCGCATTAGGATTTGATGCTTCATATAAGATTACCACAAGTACCTCCCTCATAGGGACAATCAATCCCGACTTTAGCCACATTGAGTCTGAAGTGCAAGGGATTGTCCTATCAGACCTTGAACAACGGTTAACTGATCGAAGACCATTCTTTCAAGAAGATGGTCGGATATTTAGATCACCTATTTCTCTTTTTTATAGTCGTCGTATCGGAGAAATTGACTACGGTGCAAAACTAATCGGTGAGACTGGTAGAGCTACCTATGGTCTGATGAATGTCATTGAATCGAAAGATGGAAGCTATAACACATTAGCACGAGGATCGTGGGATGTTGGAGAATCATCCTCCGTTGGTGTTTTCTTTGCTTCAAAAGAGTTAGAAGAAAACTATAACAGAGCTGCTTCAGTAGACACCAGAATTCGCTTGCCAATGGCATTCAATTTTATCGCCAATTATGCTGGCAGCTGGGAACCCGATCACCCCAATCAACGCGCTATATTGACAGAAATCAATCGCAGAGGAAACCCCATTTTTAGCCTTGCATATCGAGACATTACTGATCACTTTAACCCAATCAACGGATTTGTCCGCCTTAAAGGTGTTAGACAACCCAGTTTCTGGGGGGTATATAATTGGCATTTTGAGAATAACTTTCTGCAGACGATTAAGTTTGAAACCGTTCAGAAAACATCATGGAACCATGCAGGTGAAAGGATTAGAGGTGACCACTTTCAACTTGTCGGATTTGATTTAGGTGAAAAAGTCCAGACCGGTGTTTTCTACAGAAACTGGTTCTTTGATGATTATGAAAATTGGGTCGTAGCAGCCCAAGCTACCTACAACCGTCAGAATCCTGACCGAATCTTAGTTGTATGTCAATACGGACAATTTGAGGACGCCAAAGCAACATTCGTTACAACCGCAATGAATATCATACCTTTCCAATTCTTATCTATCGGCATTAAAGGTGAGAACCTTTGGCAGACATTTTCTGATGGAGGATCGAGCTACAAATTCTCTTTACGATCAAGTGCCAACTTAGAGTTAGGCAATGAGAAATGGGTTACATTCAGATTACGCTCAGGTGGTAATCACAAACCAAATTTCAATGCGGTCTTCAAATACATGTTCCTTTATGACTTCACCTTTTATCTTGTTTACGGTGATCAGGAAGCAGATGAGACCGTCAACCAAATGTTTGCAAAGTTAGCATATATTTGGTAATTCTATGTGGGTGTAGAGTTTTGGTCATTAATCCCAAAGTACTTTGTAGGCGGTGAATGCCTAAATGGCATTCATACCCGGGGAATGCTAAAAGGCATTCATACCGTTGATTTCTTGATTTGAACTCCGATTCCCGACAGGTCGCGATTCGGAGATCGCTCCTACAAGTTTTATCTGCCAATTTCTACAAAGACATTACCTAATAGTCTTCCCATATTCATACGACCAATCAGCAACCTTATATCCGAGATTACTATAAAACAGAATCGCTCTATAATTGGATAAATCAGTACTTATAGATGCATGACGATATCCTGCCTTTTTCATCTCTCTTAGAGAATACTGAAGTAAGAACTTCCCAAATCCTTTTCCTTGAAAACCATTCTCAATACCAAGCCATTTAGTATAAGTCCAGTCTTGTGCATCCGGATGTCTTGAAAACACACCAGCAGAGACACTTTGACATTCCCCAACTTCTGTTTTTCCTTTGTGTGCTTTTACGGTGCAGTTTGAACGTTCCCCACGACCTTCTTCCCACGTAACACTTGTATGTACGGACTCATCAGGCAGTACCGGTTCAACAGAGAAGTTCTCCCAATTGAGAAAAACCCAACCATCACTCGGTTTATAGCCGTTATTACCCAATAATCCTTGTATATGATCAAGATAATTTGTCAAATTGGCATAATCAAAACTGAAGAAAGGATAACGAGACTCATCACGAGATGTGAATGCTTCAATAGATTTAACTTCAAAGGAATTTAAATAGACTTCCGCTTTCTCAAGCACGATCTGTCCAGCCTGTCTTTCCCCGCGTTCACAACCCAAGAATCGAATATAACCTGTTCTTTCATTCTCACGATCTTCATTATCCTCATGGTATGTTTTGAATCCCACGTGAACAAACGCCTTTATTTTCTCCTTATTCCTGATCAGAAATAAGGCTTCCTCTTCAAGATCTCCCTTACTTCTTTCAGTTTCTTCGCTGAGTCCTCCCAAAACTGTAGCGAATTCATCCGCACTGACAGGAAAACAGTTGGGTAAACCTTGTACCTGATGATTATAAAATTGGGTTAAAGATTCTAAGTGATCAGGTGTATAACTGACAATTTCACTGAATCTATTCTCAGTTTTAACGGGTATAATAACTTCTGCTTTTTTCTCAAGATTCTTTGAATATGCATACGTCCAATCTACAAGTCTATAGCCACAGTTGCTATACAATAGAAATGCATTATTATTACCCCAGTCTGTGCTGAGGGAAGCGTGTCGGTAACCAACCTTAGGCATCTCTTGAAGAGAATACAAGAGCAAGTATTTACCCAGACCCTGTCCTTGATACGCTTCGTCTACACCAAGCCAATCCGTATAAACCCATTCCTGTGCATCGGGATGTGAAGAAAATGTTCCACCAGAGAGAGACCAACAAACACCTACTTCTTCACCGTCCTTATGTGCTGTTATGTTACAGTTAGGCAGTTTTCCACGTCCATCTTTCCATTCTACAGAAAGGGAAACGGGAATATCGGGAGGTGTTGGTGTAGCATTGAAGTTCTCCCAATCAAAAAATGCTTGTCCATGGGTCCTTCTATATCCGTTGTATCCCAGCAGTGCTTCTACATGACCCAGTCTATCCGACAGCTGCGCATAAGCGAAGTGATAACACGGATACCGATGGTGTCTTGAAAACGCATAGACCTTCGTTACACCTTCATCCTGTAAAAAACCTTCAGCCTTTTTAAGAATTGCATCTCCTATCTGTCGTTCCCCGACTTCGTATCCAAAAAACAGTATATGTGCAGTTTTGCCATCTCTGTTTTCGTTATCATCTGACAGACCGATGTGGATAAAGGCTAAGATTCTGCCATCTTGCACAGCGACGAATGCCATTTCTGAATGAATATCATCCGCATCATAATACTTGGATTTACCTGTAACACCACTCGTAGCAAACGTTATATCCTCCTCTTTGACTGGGTAACAATGAGGAACATCTACTGTAAAATCATTGTAAAACGCTGTCAAAGGAGTCAGAAAGTCAGGTGAATATTGGATTATCTCCATTAGTGTTTTTAATCCTCCATTATGGAACTTCCCAGATAAGTATTGAACCATCTACGCTTCCACTTGCGAATGTCTTCCCATCAGGTGAAAAAGCAACTGACTCTACAGACCATTTATGTCCAGTGTATGACTTTTTGAGAGTCTGCGTTTCTATCTCCCACAAATTTATAGGACCTTTTTCACGGACTACAGCAAGCAGGCTGCCATCAGGAGAAAAAGCAAGATGTTCTGGTCCATGCATCATGTTTAAGTGAAAATCCCTCATTATTTCTCTCATTTTCAAAGGATCTCTCGCTCCTAATTGCAGTTCTTCCATCATCTTTGTATTGTAATCCAATTCAAGTATCTCTTCTCCGGTCTTGGCATGCCACAGTTTGACTGACATAATACCTGTGGTAGCAAGCAGAACCCCATTTGGAGAATACGCAATAGAGTAACCGTTCCCAGTTTTTGGTATCATCATCTTCTGTTCACCTGTAGTAACATCCCAGAAACGAACTACACCGTTGAAACCACCACTTGCTAAGGTTTGATTATCCGGTGAGAATGCAACCGAAAAAGCACGTCCCTTCACCTCTTCAAGCACATGCATCGGTTCACCAGTTTCAGCATTCCATACACGAATTGTGTGGTCATTGCCTGCACTTGCTAACATTTTACCGTCTGATGAAAACGCAATTGAACGGATTCCATCTGTATGTCCTTCCAACTCCTGTATATGTTCACCAGTCGAATAGTCCCATAGATTGATAAGACCATCCCAATCAGCACCAGCAATTGTGCGATTATCAGCAGAAAATGATATTGCAGCGATAGTCTCTGTTCCACCCTGTTTTTTTTTAAGTGTCGTTTTTTGGGTTCTGGTCTCAATATCCCACAAAATAATCCCAGTTCCAGCTGTACTCGCTAATGTTTTCCCATCTGTAGAGTAGGCAACGGAACGGGCATTCCGTGTATAATTCTTGATGCTGAATTTGAGTGTACCAGAATCAATGTCCCAGAAATGAAGGTTACCAACCCAATGCCAACCGATAAGCGTTTTCTTGTCAGGAGAAAACAGGAGTTCAGTTATGCCTTTGTCAGGAGCACGAATTACCTTCTTGACCTCTCCTGTAACAACATCCCAAAACTGTATATCTTTATTATAGGCATATCCACACATAAGGAAATCACCATCATGACTAAACTTCACTGTACTTATCAATTTAGAATTACCTTGAAATGTGCTCTTATGTTCACCAGTCTCAACGTCCCACAAACGAATAGTTCCATCACGACCACCACTTGCGATAACGGACCCATCAGGTGAAAATGCAACCGACCCAACCCAGTCTTTATGACCCATACATTCATGTTTGAGCTGTCCGGTCTCAACATCCCACAAACGAAGCGTAGAATCTAAACTGGCAACTGCAACTGTTTTACTATCAGGTGAAAATGCTACTTCCAGAACTTGTGAGTTATTTCCCAAGAGTTTATGTTTACGTTCACCGGTAGTAACATTCCATATAATAACATCGCCACTACCACTCCCCTCACCACTAACGAGTAAGAGTCCATCAGGAGAAAACGCTAAGGCATGAACATCACGCCTATTATCTGATGACAGAATTTTGTGTTCACCTATCCTTATATCCCAGAGGCGTATAGACTTGTCCTTACCCAATCCACCACCACTGGCAAGCGTTATCCCGTCTGGTGAAAATGCCACCGATCTAACGGATGTTTCATGTCCATCAAGAAAATCAACCGCATCACCCGTCTGTGTATCATACAACCAAACACCGATTTGACTCGCAATTGCTAACTGTTTACCGTTAGGAGAAATCGCTATATTCTGAATACCACCTATGCCGAGTCGTGCGACTGCACCTTCTGGCAAACCTATCTTGGTAATGTCAACAGGTTCACCATAAGCACAAAATAAGCCTTGAACACACAATAATATTGTAATGATAACTATCTTCTTCAATTGTTGATACAAATCTGACTTTTTCATGGTGGTCCTCACTGTTTCCTTAATTTTACTATAATTACCCAAGTTGCTACATAAGTAGCACAAACTTTATGAAGATTAAGTTATTAATTCGGTAATTCTCAATATCCCAAACCCGGTAGGTGCGATATCCTTATCGCACCGGGTTTTTCCGAACCCGCTTCATTGAAGGTTTTGGCTTAGGATCCGGTGCGATAAGGATATCGCACCTACCGGCCTGGTGAAATTAAAATTACCTGAATATTTATTTAATCTTCATTTAGTTTGTGTCAAAACGGCGCAAACTGAAAGTTTACGCTACGATATTTTAATGGCAAAATGTAGAAAAGAAGTTATGCTTGTTTTTCAGCAAATATTTTATCATATTTATGATAATATTGCTTGACTATTTTGCAGATGTTATGTATAATGATTATAGAAACCCATACGCGATTGTCATAGTGTGTGTTTTCAGTATAGAAAAGCTCAAGAATAGGGATTGTGACTGGATTTTGAGCCTGATTGTTCACTTACCCGCGTATAGTTCAATGTTCATAGGGGTCAGAGGCAATTTGACGAATATTGGATAGTCAAGCTTGACTGAAAATCGTCGCGTATGATTTTTGCTAATATATCCCCTACAGTGCCTTGCTTCCGAAGGGGTGCTGTACCGAAGGTGTTTCCCGTTTGAAGGGAATTGAAAAAGGAAAAATCAGGGATAAAATCAGGGATAAATTTAATGTACCGATGGTGTTTCTCGTTTGAAGGGAATTGAAATAGGGTAAAATCAGGGATAAAATCAGGGATAAATTTAATGTACCGATGGTGTTTCTCGTTTGAAGGGAATTGTGACTAATTAGTTTGTCATAAATCAACGCTATGAATGCCTTATGGTATTCAGCCAAATCAACGTCAAATGCGCTTGGGCGAATACGCGTTTGGTATTCGCCATGATTTATCGGGTGTAAACTTAAGGGGTTTTCTCATACATCAAGTTTCTCCAGTCCCGTATGAAGATTAAGTTATAAATTGGGTAATACGCGGGCGGGGAAACCCCGCCCCTACGAAGCCCGTCATCCCACACGATAAAGTTATCTGCTTAGTATTTGGCGTTATCAAGCCGTAGCACATTCATCTTGATTGTGCAACGCAGCACGGCATCCCATGCCATAAAGTTTCTGCAAAGAATTGGTACTTATCCATGTTGTGCAGAGAGACGCAATGAAGGATGGTTGTTGTCCAAAGAAGCACAATCAAGATGAATGTGCTACGGCACTATCACGATGTTCGATGGACGGAAAGGGTAATGTAGGATGAATGTTGTTGTATAAAAGAAGCACAATCAAGATGAAGGTGCTACAGGCCTGGTTTTGGGAATCGCTAAATTGACGCCTATGGTCAATAAACAACAGCCATCTTTCATTGCGGCACTTCCCATAGCAATATTGTTCCATCTTCACCTCCACTTGCGATTAACTTTCCATCTGGAGAGAAATCCATTGTATGCACATCCCTTTTATGTCCTTCAAAAGTTTTTATTAATGCTTGCTTTTCTATGTCCCATAAACGGATAACATCCATTTCACGTAAAACTGCAAGTTTATTACCATCAGGAGAAAATGCAACAACCTGTGCAGTATCTCTTAGACTTTCATGAAATTTTCTCATCTGTTCAGGATTTCCCGCTGCCAATCTCAATTGCTGTCCTATATTTTGCATAGGGTCTTGACCCAAGGTGAGGATTTCTTCACCAGTCTTAGAATGCCACAACTTAACATTCTTTCCCGAACTTGCGATCAGAATCCCATTTGGTGAAAATGCAATAGATTCACCATTCCCCTCTGTTTTAAAAGTCAGTTTTTGACTACCTGTGTTCACATCCCATAAATGCACATCACCATTATTATTGCCGCTTGCCAAAGTTTGACTGTCAGGAGAAAATGCCACTGAAAATACATCACCAACATCTACAAGTTTGTGTATCTCTTCACTGTTTTCAGCATCCCAAATACGGACTGTGTTATCTTCGCCAGCGCATGCAAACTTTTTACCGTCTGGCGAAAACGCAAGTGAGCGGATTGCACCCGTGTCAACTTTTAGAGTATACGTATGCTCCCCAGAAGTATAATCCCATAGGTTGATGATACCGTCAAAATCCGCACTTGCAACAGTACGATTATCAGCAGAAAATGCCAGGGAGTGTTTGGATGCAATACCGGGTTCAGCATGTCCTTTTAGAGTCAACTTATGACTTCGAGTCTCTAAATCCCATAATTTGACCCAGGCTCCATTTGTGCTTGCTAATGTCTTACCATCTACTGCAATAGCTAAGACATCAACAGCAGAAGAATGACCTTTAATGCTCAGTTTATTCGTTCCTGTTTTAAAGTCTAAAAAATGGATATTATCGCTTAGATTCATGCAAACAACCGTATCGCTATCTGCAGAATACAGGATTTTAACAGCACCAAAATTAGGAGGCGTAATAGACTTAACCTGTTCACCCGAGATGACATTCCACAACCTAATGCTTTCACTATAGTTAGAACTGCTCAAAAGAGTTTTACCATCTGGACTAAAAGCAATTGAATCAATCCATTTTTCCAGTCCAGGAATTGTCTTATTAGGTAGTCCAGTTTCAGGTACAGGAATTGTCTTTTTAAGTTGTCCAGTTTCAGGATCCCAGAACCGTATTGTCCCATCAGTACCCGCACTTGCGAAGTTAGAACCATCATGAGAAAATGCTATAGTATAGACACTATCAGTGTGTCCACTATATTTATGTTTAGGTTGTCCAGTTTCCACATCCCATGCGTGTATATCGTTGTCTAAACTGGCAATGGCGACAGCCTTACCGTCAGGTGAAAAAACGACTTCCAAAACCTGCTCTGAATTTCCTAAAAGATTATGTTTACGTTCACCTGTTGTCGTATCCCATAAAATCACATTACCGCTGCGATCACCGCTAACGAGTAAAAGTCCATCAGGAGAAAACGCTAAATCACCCACGTCATTTCTATTTCCGAAAGAAATCATTCTGTGTTCACCAGTCTTTGTATCCCAAAGTCTTATGGATTTATCATCTCCTAACCCGCTTCCACTGGCAACTGTTACGCCATCGGGTGAGAATGCAACAGAACGCACGGCAGATTCATGACCGGTAAAAAGAGACAAAGCATCACCCGTCTGTGTGTCATAGAGCCAAACACCAATACGACTTGCGACTGCCAACCGTTTACCGTCTGGAGAAATTGCAATATCCTCAATGTCTCCTTTACCGAGTCGTGCAATCGCACCTTCTGGTAGACTAAATTGTGTATAGTCCGGAGGATCACCATCAGCAGATGTTATCGCTACGACACATAATAGTATTAAGATGAACATAGACTTTCTAAGTTGAACATATAGACGTGACGTTTTCATGCGGATACTCCTGTCATGAGTTTATTGTATTAGTAGAGTGTCTAACCCTATTTTTCATGTATATCCAAATAGTCGGGAATCGGAGTTCCCTCCTACAAAGAGGTATGTTCTGTAGGAGCGATCTCCGAATCGCGACCTTTACTCGCAAAATAGAGCAGACACTCTATTAGTGTCTTGTAGGCAAGATTTCTTGCCAAAATCTTACCTACATTGCAACGATTTGCCAATTATGAAAAATAAATAATCCTTCGGGTAATCGACGGGCAATAAATTGCCCTACTACAAACAGGAGGGTTCGTAGTAGGACCATTCATTGCCTGTCGGCATATTTACCCAATCTATATCTTAATCTTCATTCTTGATAAATTCTATCTTGTCTCAACTTGGAAACCAGCATCTAATGCCTTTGAAACGCGGACTTGCGATTCCTCAAGATGCGCTACACTATAATCATCCAACTGATTCTTAGATGCTTGCAGTAACTTCACTATACGTTCATTGATCCTTTGCAGATGCAATCGTGCAAGTGACCTTGCATCTTCAGGTGTGCCACTTTCCGCGTCCAATACCAGCTTAATCAACTGTTTCAAATGTTCACGTTGTAGACCACGTCTGAAACTTGAGATAAACGCATCAGAATTCGTCCATTGCTTTGCAGCTGCATTCTTATCAAGTTCCACCCAGATAGCATCCGATATACCTGTGAACAGTTCCGGCATCGTAAACACATCTTCCTCTTCAGAAAACTTCAGCTCTGTATCTTGAACACGTGCAAGAACATTCGGGTCAAGGAGCCGCGCGACAATCATATTCTGGTTACGCAGAATCACACTGTGAAGGGGATAGTCTAACCTTGAAGAATTACCACTACTTGCTCCCCAATCACTCCACCGCGTAACTGCAAGACTGTTCAGAAGATCAGGCGGGAAATCAAAAGTCTTATCAGACAATGCATGCTCCTTAATGAAATTCAGTGCCTCCCGCTGTTTCTTAGCAGAAACAGGGACAAAAGGCAAACGTCCATCCTTATCTCCACGATGATCCCTGTGATGATACTGTCCACCTATAAATCTTGACGCAAGAAACATAGACGAAGTATATTCACCCAGCAGCGATCTGAACGCACGTCTCACACGTTGATAACCCATACCCTCTTTCGTCACCTTGTCAGCAATATCACCCCAAAGTTCAGATATGATCTGCTGTCTACGTTTTGCAAACTCAAGCGGATCAGCACCTAAATCCCACCGATTCACCAACGGATCAAGATCTCTATACTGATACATAGACGCATCACCATCCGTGGCGAAACGCAATTCTGAAGTCGCAACTTTTGATGCGATTTTACCTAATTCTGGTAATTCTGCTTCAGGTTTGTTACCATCAATTGGTTTGTAGGCATACTCAATCACCCAATAGTCCCATGGACCTATTGTCGTGGTATAGTAATCTCCCTGTTTCTTGACATCCAGTGAGATGTTGACAGCATCATACTCCATAACAGAACCGTGTAGTGCTTCTCCTTTCTTTTTGTTCAGCTCATCAAGCGTATATATTGTGCTTGCCTTGAAGTTGTGTCGTAATCCCAATGTATGACCAACTTCGTGCATTATCAACGCCTTGAGTGCTTGTCCGATAAACTCTTCGGGAATCTCTCCACCATCTTTCATCACACCTCTGGCTTGCAATACACTCGCCATGAATCTCATCTGTCGTTCTAAACCTGTAGCGAACTCACAGTGGAACCGTGAAGAATGATCGACAGGATGCTCTTTTTCATGTGCTACTTCATCAAAGAAAGTTGTATATTCTCGCTGCCAATATCGCGTCCAACTCTCACCCACAAGTATATCAGCATCCAAAATCTGACCTGTAAGCGGATTGACACGAGACGGTCCAATCGCAAATGATCCGCCAACCATCCACCGAATCGTATTATAGCGCGCATCTTCTGGGTCCCAATCCTCATGATCCTGTTGAATGCGAGCTTCAATTGCATCCACAAACCCAACCTTTTCAAATGCCTTATTCCATTCTAAAATCCCCTGCCGCACATAAGGACGATACCGGTGAGGAATGGATTTCTCAATATAGAAAATTATCGGTTCTTTGGGAGGCGAAAGTTTCGCTTTCGGGTCCGCTTTTACCAAATGCCACCGATTCACATAACGGATGTAAGGATCATCGCTCGTTTGCAATGAATAATCCTTCACAGTTGTCATGAAATGTCCAAGTCGATCATCGGCTAAACGCGGTTGATAGTCGTTATTCGGCAACTTCGCAAGACTATAGTGCACAGTGACGGGAATACCGCGAGTGTCAGGTATCGTCGTACTTGAACCACTTCCTGAATAGACAGCATTCACTCTCAACTCAACATTCTTAGGAAAAGCCTTCACCGTTCCCCATGTGCTACGCGCTTTGTCAAATCTACCCCCTACACTTCCCGACAATGGTGGAAGATCAGACACAAAAACGTTACTAATATTGACCAAAAGACTTTTCCGCTGCGGATGTACACTTTCCAGTTTAAGGGCAAAAAGTACCGAATCGTTGTATCCTAAATTCACTGCTTCTGATATAGGCGTGTCTTTATCCGCACGAAAACGGACATTCTTACGCACCAGATGTACCTTATCACCTACCCGTTTCCATTCAAGCAACCATTCATCTAATGTCATACCTGAAAGGATTCTACCTGATGCTATACCGCGTGCAATGCTAATCATACATAAGAAAGGTTCGTTCAACTGTGAAGGTTGAATCTCACAGTACAAATTCTCTTTTTTTTGATACAGATTGAAAAAACCTTGATACGTCTTGCTATCTTCTATAACTTTACTGAAATCCTCATATTCTTTCTTTTTTTTCTCGGTTGATTGCTCTGTAGCAGGTTTAGTCTCGTTCGCTTCTTGTGCACTTAACGGAAGTGCTATTATTCCTGCTAAGACCAAACATATCCAATAGGTGAATACGTGTCGCATCTATTACATCTCCTTCTAAAGTCTATTATAATTTTGTTCTGAAAAAAATAACCAATATCATCTTCGTCAACGACTCTCTAATTATACCATTTTTTAAAATGTTTTCCAATAGCATATTTCGCCTATATTCTGTCGTTAATAGTGTCCAATAATGCTATAATATACTATAGTAGTTCAAGTTGCTACCTATGTAGCACAATCTGCATGAAGATTAAAAGATTCTGTGGGTAATAGACGGGCAATGAATTGCCCTACTACGAGCCCGCCCGTTTGTAGTAGGGCAATTCATTGCCCGTCGAGATGTTACCCAATTTAAATCTTAATCTTCATCCAGATTGTGCCATAAGAGGCGCAAACTGGCAGTGAAATCAACGGTATGAATCATGGCGAATGCCATGCGCGCATTCGCCCAATGGCATTCCCCGTGCTACAAATATTGGATAATTATCAGCATTTTTTCTTTGCAATCGCATTTTATGCAACCCTACCGCTTCTTTAACCTATCTTAACATTATGAAAGACAGAATGTTTTTGGAGCTGAAGCATGAAAAACGATGATGTACAATTGATTCAACGCACATTGGTAGGTGACCAATCTGCTTTCAATACACTTGTGCCAAAATACCGAAAGTCAGTCCACGCTTTTGTTTGGCGAAAGATCGGGGATTACCACATCGCTGAAGAGATCACGCAAGATATATTCCTCAGGGTGTATCAGAAGCTCAACACCTTGAAAAAACACAATAGTTTTGCAGGATGGCTCTACGCGATCGCGGCGCAATACTGTTTCGCTTGGTTCGAAAAAAAGCGGATTCCCATGGAATCGTTAGATGCGATGCCAACAAAGGAATTAGAGGACCTGGCTTATACACAATACCACACACATCAACAGGAAGAATCCGTGAGTGAACGGCAACGCGAAGTTGTCAATAACCTCCTTCAAAAGTTACCAGTAAGCGAACGTGCTGCGGTAACGCTTCACTATCTTGATGAGAAATCATGTGAGGACATAGGAGAGCATTTAGGTGTTTCGACCAACACGGTCAAAAGTCGGCTCCACCGTGCTCGTAAACGCCTACAGAAAGAGGAACACACGGTCCGAGAGTTATGGGGTGGTCAAAAAGGAGATATAATGTCTGATAAAATAGAGGAAATTCGCGGCAAGTTTAATGCATTCATGAAAAAAGTGGAATCTTATCCAATTTCTGGAGAGGATATCCTTGCAGGTGAGGCATTTCTCAAGGAAGCTTTTGACGAGGTGGAAGAGGCACTCAAGGACGAAATTACACCCGAATTGGCACACCTTGCTGTGGATAAAGTATACGCGCATTATGGCAAAATCGGTATGGAAAAACGCATCCCGTTGCTACGAAAGTATCAAGACATAGCACCAAATGATGAAGAACGTTTCTGGGCACAGGAACACTTAGTGTATAGCCTTACGTGTCTGGATAGAAACACAGAGGCAATTGATGAACAGAAAAGTCTTTACCGTTGGACATGCAAAAACATGTCAGATAAACATGTGTTAGAAGTTGTTTCCAATCTCACAAGCGCGGGATGTTGGAAAGACGAAGGACGTATTGATGAATGGTTCCAAATGTATAATGAAGCATCAGAACGTCTTGAAAAGCCTGAAGTGAGTGACTACTCACGTTGCGATTTCCTGCAAATCGGTTCGGAGGTGCTACGACACAATGACCGTTTTGATGATGCATTTCTCGGAATTGAAAAGTTGGAACGCGCTAACAAAGAACAAGATTGGGAACACTATTTTAGATTCTGGTTGGCTGTGAGAACGAATAAACTCTTATTATACGGTAAACAGGAAGATTGGGATCGTTATGATCAAGTTTTTGCAGATGTCAGTAGGTATATTGAACTTGAAGTGCAAAAACATGAGGCAGGCTATCCTGTAAAAACCAACGATCTAATATGGGCTGCACATGATGTAGGGTGTTGTCTGGTGTGGACGCAGAAGTATGAAGAAGCAAAACGTTTTCTACAAATCTCTCTTGATTTACAGCATAAAAACGATTGGGCATATTTTATGCTTGCTGTCAGCATCTGGGCAACTGAAAAGGATCGGGAAAAGACTCTACATTACCTAAAGATCGCTTCCGATTATGTGCTGAATTATTGGAATCAAGATAGGTACTATCCTGCTTTCCTTGAGACACCTGAATTTGCCGATGTAAAGGACGATTCGGAGTTTCTGAAGGTTCTGGGTCAGAAGTAGGTAAATACTTTCGGCATCTATATTGCATTCAGTATTGATTCTCCACAATTGACGGCTATGGGTTTCGTCTACACGCTACCCATAGCCGTCAATTTATGATTTTTTTTGCCATAATGCACGTTTTCTGATTAAAGTTGCGTCTTTAAATATGGAGAGTGTGAACCATATTTTATAATAAAGTCAAAAATTAAAGAGATATTTCAACGTTTACGATGACCACCCTGCGTAGGGGCGAGGTCTCCTCGCCCGTTGTGCAGTGTATCATAGATTCTGAAGTCCACTATAAATATTACCCATAGGAGAAGAATAGAATGAATTTCAAAATCATTGTTAACATTTGCTGTGGCTTATTCTTATGTTTTATGTTTTTTACATCAACAACCATTAGCGTGGAGAAGAAATGACCCCTTTAAAACTTGATGATTTGCTCAAATACAACACTTTTGTCGGAAGGGTCCCGATTGATATTACCAACGATGGAAACTGGATTGCCTACAACACACAGAACCGGGAACAGTACGAAGGCGGCGGTGGAAACTCAGTATACTCCAAAACGGGAGTGATGATTGAAATGGCGTACGGAAAGATCTGGGTAACGAATACACGGACAGGTGAACATCGTAACCTCACACCGGATTGGGGTTCAAGTTGGGCACCAAGATGGTCCCCTGACGGAAAACGTCTTGCGTTTTACACTGATCGGACCGGTAAACCACATCTACATGTCTGGAACCGAGAATCTGATGATATGCAGAGTTTCGAATCAGCGACAGTTCAAACATTTTTCGGCTTTGAAGTGCCTAAATGGACACCAGATGGACGGTTTGTTCTTTTCAAATCCATTACTGAATACCCTGTCGACAATGAATCTATACAGGACAAAACGCAAAATTCATCCAAGCCTTCGTCTAAACCGTCTTTCGTTGTGGTTTGGGATTGGCCTAAAAAACAACGTCAAAAACAAAAAGATGAGTCAACACAAGAAAACGCGCAACCCAAAGAAGAAGAACGAGGGAGATCAAATAAAAACTTAGCTATTGCCGATACTAAAA
Source organism: Candidatus Poribacteria bacterium (assembly GCA_012267415.1). GTDB lineage: Bacteria > Poribacteria > WGA-4E > WGA-4E > WGA-3G > MSPOR6. Next base: position 77,323 of record JAAXGN010000115.1, read on the forward strand.
CCGGCAAGACAATGTTGTTGATGAAGGAATATAATATTAGGAGTTGCGATATTGCTCCTAACGGAGAATATGTTGCTGTTACTGTGGGTTTAGGCTCCGAAACACCCGATACACAACAACAGATATATGATCTCTACATTTTACCACTACCAAAGGAGTTAAGTGAGACTTCCCCCACGGAAATTAAACCTATTGCACGGAAGATACGTCTTGCTTACGGAATTACTGTCAATTGGTCACCGGACTCAAAACACGTTGCATGGACAACCGACGGGGAGGGAGGTAAATTAGCATCAGGGAATGCTTATGTTGTTAACGTAGAGACAGGCACGATCCGTAATCTCACAAAAGACCTTGACGTTGACCTCGGACGGTCATATAAACCCCCACTCTGGACAGCAGATAGCGAAGCACTTCTCTGCATTGCACGAGGACAGATATGGAAAGTACCTCTGAACGGCGATGCAATACGAAACTTGACTGAAAACTTTGATCTTTCAGCGCATGATGTATTCTATCCAAGTGAAGGATATACACCTTTGACGGTAAACAACAATATCATAATTAATACTTATGATCACGGTTTCTATCGTCTTAACCTCATGGATGAGACAATCACGTTACTTTACAAAGACGAACATCGCAACGTTCATGCAGGCCGTTTTCATCAAGATGTGGCAGAGGAAACCGGAGAATTTGTTTATGTTATAGAAAACAGTCAAGAACCGAAGAATATCTGGATGAGTGATGTTACTTTTGAATCTCCGCAGCAAATTACCAATATTAATCCACACTTAAAGGCAATTCACTTTGGCACAAGTGAACTCATTGAGTGGACACTGGAAGATGGACAGAAGGTTACAGGAATCCTCGTGCTACCACCTAATGCATCTGAACAAGACCCCGCACCGATGATTGTGAACGTCTATGCAGGAGAGACGCATTCGTCGTCACAGATCAACACCTTTGCTTTCGGTGAGAACATAGGGGGTGCCCATCCGGGTATGTTTGTCTCACGAGGTTATGCACTTTTCTTACCCGACTTCCCAGTACCGAAGAATGAACCGTCTAAACACTTTGCGAGTGTCCTTCTACCAGGAATTGACGCCGCAATTGCGACTAAAAAGGTAGATGGGGATCGGTTGGGTGTCATCGGTCACAGTTTCGGGGGATATACTGTAAATGTGCTTATCACACAGACAACGCGATTTAAAGCAGCAGTCGCTGCAGCATCTATAAGCAACTTAATCAGTGGATACCTTAGTAGCGGACTTAGTGTCGGTTGGCACGAGACGGGACAGGCAGGAATGGGCGGTTCCCTATGGGAATTTCCACAACGTTATATTGATGGTTCGCCCGTCTTCCATCTGGACAAGGTTGAGACTCCTTTGCTCTTGATTCACGGTGATCAAGATTTCATACCCTATGAACAAGCACAGGAAATGTTCATGGGACTTGCGAATCTTGAGAAAGAGGTCGTGTTGTTGAAATACAAAGAGGCAGACCATTGGCACGGCTTCTGGTCAAACGAAAAACTTGCCGATTATTGGGATCGTGTCCTAAAATGGTTTGACGAATATTTAAAATAGCCTCAGTTCAAACAATACCTTCGCCATTTTTGAATGCTTCTGAATGCTTCAGTTAAATGAGCATATAGTGTTGATCTACCATTGATCTGTGATATTGTAGGTTTACAGGAATAAAAATAGCTTCAGGTTTTTGCTGAAGTGTTTTTAATTATCATTAATATGCACTGTGATTGGGAGTGTCCACTCTTCAGTCCCGTAGGGACGCTATGTTTATAGAACAAGATTGACCACCACTTCTTTAGTCCCGTAGGGACGCTATGTTTATCTTGTGCGTCTAATATACACATATCGTCCCTACGGGACTGAAGAGAGTTAGAATAACGTTTTTCTATAAACATATCGTCCCTACGGGACTAAAGACACACTAACAACAGATTAATTTCCTTAAGTTGACGTTTATTGTACTACAACACACAGACAATTTAACAGAAAATCTATTTTTGGCGAAGGTATTGTTCAAAATCAGTATATTTTGCTTAATAGTAGTAGGCACACGCCGTGTGCCGTTGGAGGATGTCTTGTGAAAAAAGAAGACGATGTTGAATTGATTAACAGAATCTTATCAGGAGACGACGCTGCTTTTGAAATCTTGATCGGAAGATATCAAAAAAGCATACATTCACTTGTATGGCGAAACATCAACGATTTTCACTATGCTGAAGAGATAATGCAAGACACCTTCCTTAAGGCATACAGTAGGCTTCCGACCCTCAAGAATCACAATCAATTCGCAGGATGGATCTATGCTATCGCAAATCGACTTTGCATCGATTGGATACGGAAACAGAAGCATAATGTCCAATCTCTTGAGGATACCCGACTGGAAGAAATAGAGGAATCCTCTTATGCACACCACATGATAGAACAGCAGGAGGCAGACAAAAGAGAGAATTATCATGAACTTGTACAGAAATTATTGGATAAACTGCCTGAGAGCGAACGGCAGGTCATAACATGCTATTATCTTGAGGAAATGTCAACCAAAGAAATCGGTGAACTCATGGGAGTGTCGGTCAATACAATTACAAGCCGTCTTCAACGCGCACGAAAACGTTTACAAACTGACAAAGACCTATTAGACCAAGAATTCTTCCGTCATTTACAATTACCAGAAAATCTGAAGGAGAACATTATGAACCAATTAGAGCAACTACGCAACATGTTTGATGCATACTTGGAAAAAGTCAAATCTGACCCAGAATCAAGAGATGACATCCTTAAGCAGGCATCCAATGAAATTGAAGAAGTATTTAAAGGGGAAATCACACCTGAGATGGTGCATTTTGCAGTTGATGATATCTATCCGTATATGGGGAGTATCGGTATGGAAAAGCGACTACCTTTACTCCGTAAATATATGGACATCGCACCGGATGATGAAGAGCGTTTTTGGGCACATAAAGGGTTAGTCAATACGCTTGCTCATCTTAGAAAAAGTCGGGAAGCAATTGATGAACAGAAACGACTTTACCGATGGGCATGTAAGAATTCAGAAAAGCATGTGTTACGTGTTATTTCCAATCTGAGCATTGCTGGATGTTGGAAAGCGGAAGGTCGATTTGATGAATGGCTTAGACTTTATACTGAGGCTTCTGAACGATTAGAGAATCCTGAAGTAAGTCAATATACCCGTTGTAATTTCCTACAATTCGGAGCAGAGATCTTACGAAGAAACGACAGGTTAGATGCAGCACTGCTTGAATTAGAAAAGTTGGAACGTGCAAACGGAAAACCCGGACGGAAGAACTATTTCAGATTCTGGCTGGCTGTCCGCGAGAATAAACTTCTATTGTATAACGCACAGGAAAATTGGGAACGTTTTGATCAAGTCTACACAGAACTGAACACATACATGGAAGGAGAGTTGAAAAAACTGGATGCAGGTTTTCCTGTTAATACGTATGAACTTATTTGGGCTGTTCATAATGTCGGGTGTTGTATGGTATGGAGTAAGAAGTATAACGAGGCGAAACGTTGGCTACAAGTCGCTGTTGATATGGGAAATTTCAATGAATATAGTCACTTTATGCTTGCTATCAGCATCTGGGCATCTGAGAAAAACCGAGAAAATACGTTACACTATCTAAAAATGGCAGAAGACTTCTATAAGACAAGTTCCTACAATTATTTGGATAGTTACTACACTTCTTTCCTTGAAACACCGGAATTTTCGGATGTTAAGGAAGATCCGGAGTTTTTGCAAGTTTTTGGACACAAACCCAATTATAGTGAAATATCATTATAAGTTGATACTTCTTCTGTAGGAGCGATCTCCGAATCGCGAGGAAACACACTGATAGTCGGGAATTGGAGTTCCCTCCTACAAACCATTCTTCCATAAATTACCATACCATCTATTTTTTCAAAACGCAATTTTCACTGCTTTAGCATTCCCCATCGGACTTTTTTTTTGCCTAATGGAGTCACAGATAACACATCATCACTGATCCAATCTACCGTTTCATAATACCACGAATTATGTGTGAGTTGCGTGATTTCCGATGTCGCAAGATCATATTTATAGATAATGCCTCGGGGACGTCCTTCCCCTATCACAGGACGTGTGTTTAGCTGAACCTGATGAGCACAAAAAATCACCGATTTGCCATCATCCATCCAATCCATACTCATACATTCCAGATCCTTCGGTATTTTTAACTCCTGGACAGTGCTACCAACGTTTTTACTCCGAATTAGATACCGATGTGCCTTATGTATAAGCGCGATAATATTGCGGTTGTTTTCCTCATCTCTGAAGGTTTCCCAGATATATTCCTTTTCTGTATATAATATTTTTTGACCATCAGGAGACCATTTGGGATACCACCGATGTACAATCAAACCTGCCGGATCTGCCGCAGGCTCTGGTATCAATGGACGTAAATTTGTGCCGTTTGCCCTTATAATCCAAAGCGTCGTGCCGCCACCACCGATACTTCGTCCCGTAGCGAACACAATGTTTTTTCCATCCGGGGACCAATCCTTTGCAGTCGCTCTTGTATCATCAGCTATCGTTTCTATACGATTATCCTTCAAGTAGAATATCTGAAGAGCTACTTTTGGTCCTCTACCTCCGGGAATCTCAACATAATGTGTGTAACTAAAAACAATAGCCGTACCATCAGGTGAAAATTCACCACCATCATATTCAGAGTTTAATCTTTTGTCACGGATCGTCAGTTGTTGTTGATCTGTGCCATCCAGATTCATCAGAAAAAAAGCTCTACCAACTCCTATTTCAAATTTTTTAAATAGAATCTTTTTCCCGTTCGGAGACCATCGTGCGTATCCTGGCCCCGAACCATCTGGTCCTATTAGCGGGGCGATATTACTACCATCATCAGCCATCGTAAAGATACCTGAAGGTCCATCTTTAGTCACACTCGCTTTAAAAAGAACTTTAGCATCCGCTATCGTGGAAAGACAGAGGTAGATTAGCATACTTGTCATAAGTAAACGCATGGTTTTTCTCCTTATGACGATTGGAGGGACAACGTCCCTCCAATAAACAATTGTGAAACGCCTTACTCGTAGCCATTGCTAAAATTGTCAGCGTTTAAATTGAATGTTTGTTTAAAACTCACATCACTACGTATATGATAACTATCATAATTAGTTCCGTCTTCCAGCGTAATGCGTAGGTATGCAGAGGATTCCCATGTTTCAGTTTCACCAATCCAGGAGCAAGGAAACGAGAACGGACCTTCAGGACGATCACTACTTGAATGAGGACCATAAGTATTACCAGGTTCAACCCATAATTGTGGCAGAGGATATTCTAATTCATCAAGATCTTTGTTAAGTATCTCATGTCGGAATACACCACCCATCTTAATACGGACATCATTATTTCTGTGATTCCATACGTAACCACTACACTCCATAGATATATTACTACCGTCATAGTATTGTCTATAGAGCGTTAGGGAACCAGATATATCAGAGAAAACCGTTGCTAACACATCGCTTTTCTCTCTCTCCGTTTGCGATTCCGTCATCGGTTTAAAGACGAAAAGATCATACGTCTTGCTATCCGAAAAATAAGTTGCATCCTCACCATATAAAAAAGCACAAGCTTTGACTGTATATTTTTGCTCCGTGAGGGTGCCAGAGAGGTCATGATGAGAAAAATCGTCGTATTTCCTTACACCATCACCATCTTCAGTCTCTTGATACTGAAAACCTTCACCGTCATAAAAATCAATATACCAATCTATACCTGAATAGGGTACATCGGTTTTTACAGTAAAGGCTATATCATCGTTGCCATAATCGTAGGCAACCGGTCCATAGTCAGACCATAGTGATTCAATTTCAAAAGCATCACTACTGATAGGAAAACTTAGTAAACATAGTGTAATTATCGCAGTTGCGATCAGGGGTACATTTTGCTTATACATTTTTATTCTCCCATTGTCTCCATAAACAGAGACCTATATTCATATCAACGACTCTGTCGATGATTTCTTGATGATTGAAAATCAACTTGTGATATAAATGTCAAACTTTATGAAAACGAGGTGATCACCCTCTTACTATATATATCGCTTTCAACAAGAAAAGTTTAGCTTTTTTTAAGGGTGTGTAAAGTATTTGGCAAAATAGGCACAGAAAACCTGTAGGAGCGATCTCCGAATCGCGATCTGTCGGGAATCGGAGTTCCCTCCTACAATGAATATGTCGGTTAATGCCAAAAACTTTACGCACCCTTTTTTGATTGGAAAAGATACAACTCTTTTCTCACTCATTTGCGTGATGTAAACTTCAATTCGCTGTCTGTGTTGAAGTGTCAAATAATTGTGCATACCCCTCATATAAATCTCAGAATCTTCATATTCTCTTTGTAATCGTATTTTATGCAACCCTACCGCTTTTCTATCCTATCTTAACATTATGAAAGACATCAGTTTTTGGAATTTGTAATTTTTAAGCATTTATCACGGAGGGCACAAATTAATGAAACTAAAAACAAATTATGCGATAGTGCTGTTCATCACACTACTGTTTATTTTAATCGTAAACGGACAGAACATCGCGGCACAGAATATACAAACCGTTAAGAAAGAACTCCCCGCCATCAAAACTGAACAATCACCCACCATTGATGGTGTTCTCAATGATGCATGCTGGAAAGATGCACCACAAGCCGTTGGTTTTATTGATGAACGGACCGAAAAACCTGCTATGCATCAGTCTGTTGGTAGGATCGTTTACACAGATAAATCCATCTACGTTGGGCTTCACCTCTATGATGACATGCCCGACAAAATTGTGGCGAGTCAGACAAAAGATCAAACGGGAATCAGAGGAGATGATTGGGTTTCCTTCAGTCTTGACCCATTCCACACACATCAATTTTCTGACAGGAATTTCTTCATGGTAAATCCACTCGGCACGAAATTCGCGCATCTCGCCACAGGACGCGCTGCAAAAAGTGAATGGATCGGACTTTGGAAAGCTGCGGCACAGATAGTAGAAGATGGATGGGTTGTAGAAATGCAAATCCCATGGCAGATACTCGACTACCCCGACACAACAGAACCTGTTCGGATGGGAATAAACCTTGACAGATTTCAACAGCGCACCGGCGAACGTTCATGGTGGTGTAATCTTGGCGTTCAAGAATTCCGAGAAAACGATGGACACTGGATTGACGTGTTACCCCCGCCGCGAAAACGTGACCTAAAATTCTTACCCTACCTTATTAGCGGTATCAGTGAAACAGAAACCGATGAGAGAGAATATGCTGCCCGTGCAGGAGCAGACCTACGCTATGAAGTTACACCACAACTCCGTCTTATCGGCACAGCCAACCCAGATTTTGATAACATTGAACAATCTGTAGAGGGTATTGATTTTTCTTATAGTGAACGTTATGTAGATGACCGACGTCCATTCTTTTCCGAAGGTGGAAACGTCTATAATCTTGGTAATCTTTTCTATTCCCAGCGGGTAATGGATATGGACGGAGGGATTAAACTCTTTGGAAAAGTAGCAAAAAACACATCAGTCGGCACATTAGGCACCTATCACCGCAACAATCAGAACTTTATTCTACGCGCCAAACAATCCTTGACTGCCACTTCTCACATCATCGCGGGTTTTCTAACGCACCACCGTCCAGACACGGACACAAACAGTATAGGGCACCTTTCAGGTAGTGTTAGACACGGTAAGTTCTCCATATCATCAGATTTCACACAAAGTTGGGAGGGTGAATCAGATGGAAGAAAAGGAAATGTCAATCTAAAATTCAACGGTTCGCTTTTTCGATCAACGTTATGGGGATATTTTGTGGACCCTGACTATGTAAATAACCTCGGCTATCAACCGTACACCAGTCTACGGGGAGGTGGTTTAGAAGGGATTTTCTCAAACGAATGGCGTCAGGGATTCATCCGCAGTGTTTTCATTGGTGCAAATGGAATAACTGCTAACAATTATGAAGGCGAGTTATTTCAGCGAGATTTCGCGGTCTTTTCAAATTTCTGGTCACATAGTGACTATGGACTTTATCTAAGTTGGTATGGGGGACGATTCCAAGAATTCTCTGATAGTGTTATTAACATCAGATTGAATGCACGGTCCTCGGATCAGTATAACAATATCGGAATTGGCTATAGTTGGGGTAAACGAGCGGATAAGAGGATACGTCGTGTTAGTGGAAACCTGAATCTTCGTGTTTACAGTTTTACTGCAGGTCTCTCCTCCAGTATCCAATGGCATTTTGAAAGACACTATCAGCAGATCCTAACCCTCGGCTATGATTTCAGTCCTGCCTTAAGCCTCGGTAGTCGTTTAATCTGGCAAAAAGATGGGGCTAATATCTATTTTGCGTTGCGCCGCTCTGGCTATGCTGGCACCGACTTTTTCATCATCCTCGGAGATCCAAATGCCTCCAAATTCAGACAACGTCTCGTCGCAAAGGTTATCCGGGCATTTTAGAGTTTTCACGGATATCCGTGTGTCGATCATAAACGGGTTAGTTGCTTCCGTTCCCTCAATCATGTTATAATATGTAATATGAGAGGTACTCTATTTGTTGACATAAATAGAAACAGATCATTGTAAGCGCGTAAAGAAATAATGTAGAGAATACAGTTCGCTAAATATCTTTTTATTAATATAAGCCTTTATGTTCAGGAGATAATCTTATGAAAAGTCTGTGGAGACCGAACTTCGTTAACAAGATTGTGTTGGCTTTGCTAATACTCGTATCCGTTTGCTCAGTAGTAGCACAAGATACTAAAGACCAAAAGGGAGAAGAGATGGATAAAAACAGGATTCAGATTTATAAAGAAAACCCGCGTTACTGGCAATACAAAGGTAAACCGATTCTACTCATCGGTGGCTCGGTTGAAGACAATCTCTTTCAGATACCGAATCTCAGAGAGCATCTTGAACTGATGAAGTCTGTCGGTGGCAACTATGTGCGGTCTACAATGAGTTGGGTTGATGAAGGCGACGTGCCACCTCATAAAAAAGTCGGGGATAAATATGACCTTAATCAGTGGAACGAAGAGTTCTGGACACGTTTCCGCAACTTCATCAGGTGGACACACGAAATGGATATCATCGTCCAGATAGAAGTATGGGCAACTTTTAACTATTACCGTGAACCTTGGGCTGCTAACCCCTTCAACCCGAAAAATAACAGCAATTACACTGCAGAGGAAACTGGGTTACCCACTGTTGTAAAAGACCATCCCGTAGCAACAGGGAATAATTTTTTCTGGTCTGTACCGAAAGAGCGTAATCAGCAGAACGTCTTGAAATATCAGGAAATGTTTGTAGATAAACTTCTTGACGAGACACTGCCTTACGGGCATATACTCTACTGCATGGACAACGAAACTGCCGTCACTGCTGCTTGGGGTGAGTATTGGGCAACGTATATACAGAAAAAAGCAAAGGAAGCAGGACGGGCCGTTGAAACCACTGAGATGTGGGATCCGTGGGATCTGTCAGATAAGAAACATAAAGCCACGTTTGACCATCCTGAAACCTATTCGTTTTGTGATATATCACAGAATAATCACCAGAAACGACAACGCCATTGGGATAACGCACAGAAGATTCGTAGGAAACTGGCACCCATCCGTCCCATCAATAACATAAAGATTTACGGTGCTGATGGGGGACGATTCGGCAGCACAAGAGATGGACTGGAAAGGTTTTGGCGAAACATCTTCGGCGGATTTGCATCTGCGCGATTTCACCGTCCCGATAGCGGTGTAGGGTTAAGCGAAATCGCACAAGCACACTTAAAGAGTATGCGTATGATTACGGACGAGATGGATATCTTTACCTGTGAACCGAACAATGACCTACTTTCCAACAGAGAAGAAAACGAAGCGTATACCATCGCAAATCCGGGAAAAGAATATGCTGTCTATTTTCCAAAAGGGGGTTCAGTAGACCTAAACCTAAGTGATGCTGAGAAAACAGATGCCAATACAGTGTCAGTGAGATGGTTAAATATCCACAACAGCAAATGGAATGAGAAAGAGGAAATCCCTTTCAGTGATACCATCACATTAACCGCACCCACCGAAGCACATTGGGGTGTCTTGATCCAACGAAGATAAAACTACAGAACTGTTTTGCGCGTGTGTAAAGTTTCTGTCACACATTCACGTTGTGGGTGTGTAAAGTTTTGGTTACTTGTCTGAACCAGGATTTACCAAATCAAGAAATCAACGGTATGAATGCCATTTAGACATTCCCAGGGATTTCAAGATTACCAAGATAAGAATGTGTGAACAATAAAATCTAAGCACCAGCGGTGCGAAAGGTGTATAGAACGTGTGAACAGCAAAATACCAAGCACCAGCGGTGCGAAAGGTATATAGAACGTGTGTATTTATTTCCGTAACAGGATACACCTTTCGCCCCTCTGGGGCTTATTCTGGTATTATCACCGTTTTCTATATACCTTTCGCCCCTCTGGGGCTTGGTATTTTACAAAAACCTTACTCATGTGTTTCTACAAAAACTTTACGCACCCTACGTTGTCATTTGTCTTGACAAGAAGGACAAATCGCGTCTACAATCTATAATCGTTGACATTAAGTTCCCTTAAAATACGATTTTTTTTAAACCTGCCTTTAATATAGTCCACTCTATACGTCAAATTCCAATTGGAAAATGTTTATGCAAGACGATCTATCAACGTATATCAGTCTGACAGATGAAGAACTAATTTTGTTTGCTCAAGCAAGTGATGAGATCGCATTTGCAGAACTGATGTCACGTTATAGTCTGCGAATCTGGAAAGTGATAGTCGCAAATTCGAGACAACGACGAGATGCCGAAGAAATTCTCATGGATGTGTGGCAATCTGTATGGGAAAATATTGATGGACTTCGGAACATTAATAGTTTTGGTGGATGGTTACATCGCATTGCTTACAACGCATGCAAGAGATATTACACTTCACGTCATCATTCAGATAGCGAAATTTTGTGTAGTCTTGATGAATTAACTAATCATATTGAACGTGACGCAGTGGCACGGTTTCGTCAGACAGAACTTTGTGAGGCTGTGACAGAAGCTGTCCAACACCTGCCAACTCATGTCCGTAAGATTGCGGAATTATATTACCTGGAATTGTGGAGTATCAAAGAGATACACGCAGAACTCGGATTAGCGACAGGAACAATCAAAACTAAATTAAGACAGACACGTGAACTCTTGCGAACAGAGTTTGGTGTTAACATTGAAAGGGGAACAACTATGTCATCTAAACGTGAAGAATCCAAACAAACTCGAACTAAAATCAGAGTCATTGGTGTCGGTGGTGCAGGTGGAAACGCTGTCAACCACATGATTAAATCTGAATTGTCAGATCTTGAATTCTACGTAGTCAATACAGATATAAAATCACTCGAAAAATGTGAAGATGCTACACCTATACAGATAGGTGTTAACACTACACAAGGAAACGGTTGCATGTCAGATCCAGAAATTGGTAAGAAAGCAGCTGAAGAAGACAGTGACACGCTTGCGGACATCGTCTCGGGTACGGACATCGTCTTTGTTTTAGCAGGTATGGGTGGTGGAACAGGAGCGGGTGTCGCCCCCAAAATTGCATCGCTTGCACGTGAACAAGGTGTATTAGCAATAGCTGTCGTGACACGTCCATTTGCTTTTGAAGGACAACGAGTTGCTAAAAAAGCAGAACAGGGGTTGCAAGAACTTCAAGAACATGCCGACTCTGTCCATGTCGTGTCAAATCAACATTTGCTGGATACAATTGAGCATAAGGGAAAATTAAAAATCTCAGATGCGTTCGGTCTAAGTGATCAAATGTTGCTTAACAGTGTCACAAGTATTTCGGAATTTCATTCTAATACCATGCATAAGGGTGCATAGAGGTCATGTGCAGTAACGGCAAGAAACTTTATTCATAGTGAAATACCAAATAGGTTGACACTTCTTCTGTAGGAGCGATCTCCGAATCGCGAGGAAACACATTGATAATCGGGAATCGGAGTTCCCTCCTACAAACCATTCGTCCATAAATTACAAACCATCTATTTTGTCAAAAACCAGTTTTCACTGCTTTAACGTTCCCCATCGGACTTTTTTTTTATCTAATGGGGTTACAGATAACACATCATCACTGATCCAATCCAGTTGATAGTCATTTCTATTGACATCATCTGTTAGTTGTGTGAGTTCACTCCTCAAAATATCATACTTAAAGATGTCATAGTTTCGTTCACTCGTTACAACTTCATCCAACTTTATCTGCCATGCGCTGAATACGATTGCATTAGAACCATCCATCCAATCCACACCAGACGGTTTATAGTTTTTCGGTATACTCAGTTCCTTTGACTGACCGGTTATGAGATTGTAAATGATATAGCGATATGCTTGGGGGATGATATGTCCTACGCCATCTATCCTCTCAAACGTTGTTTCAGATTGAAAATAGAGCATCTGTGTGCCATCTGGTGAAAACTTTGCATCAAACCGATTGATCAACAACGGATTACCTTCTTTGAGTGGCGGTAAGAGCTCGCGCCTGCTACGACCATCAGCGTCCATGATCCAGATATTAGCACCGCTCTGTCCTAAACTGGGTGATCCTGAAAACACAATATGCCTACCATCCGGTGTAAACTCAGGATCATTTACACCTGTTTCGATGGTCTTTTTGAGCTTGATATGTCCGCTCTCAATATCCATTACGCAGATATAAGATATATACCTATTTTCTATGATTTCGAGCCTTGCGAAAACAAAAGATTTTCCATCGGGTGAAAACGATGGATAAGAATCTCTCAGGGAATCATTTAGGGTTGTCAGTTGTCGGATCTTAGTGCCATCTGCATTCATAAGGTAGATATGTCTTCTTTCCAAGTTCCTCGGATTATCCCGTTTTGTAAATACAATCTGCGTACCATCTGGAGACCAACACGGAGGACCAGGCGACACTGCCTCGGTGAGTCGTGTGACATTGCTGCCATCATCGTCCATGATGTAGATACCGTCTGTTGTTTCAAATACGATTTTAGCACTGATATTCACCGTTGAAAGAATCAGTAACAATATACACGTTGTAATTGTCAAACGCATTGTAAAACTCCTTCAATTCCTATCGGAAGGTTTTTCAACACCTTCCGATAGGATTATTCAGGACCGAGATTACTCAGGACTAAGATCGACACTAAAGGGAAATACCGGTTCATGGTAGTTATCTTCTTTTTCGTCACTTCCTCGCACTATGAGATGAATTATTCAAAGTCTCCTTCTTTAAAACAATATGGAGGAGACATAGCTTAACTATAGCACGACTGCTGCATTAGTGTATACATAAAATTAGGGATTCTTATAGTTGCCGCACATGCGGACAAGATAATATCCTATTTAATAATGCCTGCGATACGGGTTTGAAAACAGAGGAATTAACGGTAGACGGGGATTCCAGAGTCTTCACGGATATCCGTGCTACACATGAAAGGTCCGATTATATTCTGCAAAATAACATGGTATAATATGGGATGTTGTGTATATTTTGGTATATCTTTTATGTTCAGGAGTGAACTATGAAGCGGCTGCGTGGTCAATACAATACCTTATACCAAATTGTGTTGGTTCTACTGATTATCACAGCACTTACTTCTGTCGCACAGGATACCCAAGCAAAAAGAGATTTAGATATGGATAAAAACAGAATCCAAATTTACAAAGAAAACCCGCGTTACTGGCAGTATAAGGGTGAACCCGTTCTACTCATCGGCGGTTCTGTGGATGATAATCTGTTCCAAATACCGAATCTCAAAGAACATCTTAAGTTACTAAAGTCTGTCGGTGGAAACTATGTCAGGTCTACGATGGGGTGGACTGAGGAACGGGATGTCCCTCCTTTCAAAAAAGTCGGTGATAAATATGACCTAAATCAGTGGAACGATGAATTCTGGACGCGTTTTCGTAACTTTATCAGGTGGACACACGAAATGGATATTATCGTCCAGATTGAGGTGTGGGCAACGTTCAACTATTATAGAGATTATTGGGATGTCAATCCGTTCAACCCTAAAAACAATAGCAACTACACCGCAGAAGAGACAGAATTACCCACTGTCGTTAATAGCCACCCCAGTGCAGCGAAGAATGACTTTTTCCGGTCTGTACCCAAAAAGAACAATCAGGAAATCGTCCTAAGATATCAAGAACAGTATGTGGATAAACTACTTGCAGAGACACTTCCTTATGGACATATACTTTATTGCATGGACAACGAGACAGCCGTTACACCAGCATGGGGTGAATACTGGTCAACATATATCAAGAATCGAGCTGCGGAGTTCGGACGTGGCGTTGAAACTACGGAGAGTTGGAATCCGTGGGAACTCTCCCATGAACAACATCGCAATACAAAGGACCATCCAGAAATATATTCGTTTTGTGATGTGTCACAGAATAATATGCAGAAACAGCAGACGCATTGGGATAACGCACAGAAATATAGAGCTGAACTTAACCCGATCCGTCCCATGAACAGTGTTAAGATTTACGGTGCTGACACAGGCAAATACGGAACGACGCGAAACGGATTGGAACGGTTCTGGCGAAATATCTTCGGAGGATTAGCATCGGCACGGTTCCACCGTCCGCCAAACGGACTCGGTTTAACCGAGACAGCACAAGCGAGTCTCAAAAGTATGCGGATGATAACAGATGAGATAGATATCTTTACTTGTGAACCGAATAATGAACTGCTTTCCAATAGAGAAGAAAACGAAGCGTATACCATCGCAAATCCGGGAAAAGAATATGCGGTCTATTTTCCAAAAGGGGGTTCAGTAGATATTAACTTAAGTGTTGGTAAAAATTTAGATGCCGAAAAGTCAATAATCAGATGGCTAAACATTAATAAGAGTGAGTGGAGAAAGGAAGAGGAAATTTCGTATCGTGATAGCATCACATTAACAGCACCGACCGAAGAACATTGGGCAGTTCTGATTCTTATCAAATAGGTAGAAATGACATACAAATATTAGACACGTTTTAATTTGGTAGTTTTAACTCGGCCCGCACCGCTTGGCGCACCTTTTCACAGGTTTGCATGGCATTTTCAGCATCTGCAGCAGTCGGAGATTGACCTACATATCGCGTGTCCACTGCATGTTTTGATAAGACTGCAAGATCACTTTTCCAAGAATGCCAAGATGGTATTGTCGGTAGAATCAAGTCTAACAATTCCTCTAAATTGTGTGTCCTTGGTATAGGGATGTTATGTTCTTGGAGCCATGCCTTTAGATATTTTTCTGCACACTGCTGAGCATGGAAACACATACCGTTCCGCATTGCAAGTTGTTCACGTTGGATTAATCTTGCTATAGCATAATCCTCCTCAGCTAATTCAATCCACTCCAAAGTTAAAGGATTCATATTAGTATTCTCTTTTTTATGTGGTCTAAAATAAAAATCATCGGATTCATAAAGCACCTGACCTTTTTCAGTGACTTCTCGGAGAAACCAATCGTTGTGTGAGAGGCGATAGGCGATCTCTTCTGGTGAACGCACAAGGATGTCCATACTGAATCGTCGTGGAATTCGTTGACGTATTTCTACTGCTTGGTCTCGCGTTTCCGAATTTGCGATCGGCATTACGACTAACAGGTCAACATCCGAATACTCAGACGGTGTCCCATACGCATAAGACCCAAAGAGAATTACCTGCAGCGGTTCAAATTCTCGGACAATATCATTACATGTAGCTTGAATGTCTTTGCGGTTAACCATTTCTTCACCTTTATTCAGTTTGTGGTCTATACTTTGCTTGCAATTCATCAAGGAATCGGTCTATCTGTAGTTATATTAATTATGCTATATATATTTTACACATGCAAGATAATTTTCCCGAAGTGCTGAACTTACGCATCCCGATGAATGAATTTGAACTGAAGAAATTGTGTCAAAATTTTTGCATTAACCCGAATCTTGTAGTATAATTTATAGCGTTGCTTATAGATGAGATACGTCCCAACACCATTTTCATAATATCGGAGTAAACGTCATGCTTAAACGACGGTTAGACCAGTTCAAATATGAAAATGTAGGGATGTTTGACCTCGCGTCAATTGGGATAACACTTCCTCTTGCTATTGTTATCGGTTTTTTTGGAGGTAAGTGGATAGGTGGAAAGTTAGGTAGCGAAGATATTGGATGGTATATAGGGTTTGCGATTGGCGTTGCTGCGGGGTTCTTAGAGATGTTCCGATCAGTCGCCCGTTGGAACCGTAAGATGGAACGTATGGAAAAACAGAAACGTGAGGCAGCAGAGAAAGCTCAAGATATTAAAGACAACAATTAACAAAGTTTTTGAGAATCAAAAACGATTTATTGTTCTTTTGACAAAGGAGTCACCTACTTAAATGGGTCCCACACTTGAATTTGGGGACCGGTTTATCCGTCAAGTTTATACCTTAACAATCGTCCTTACCGTGGTAATTGGTGGCGTGTTGTTAGGTTTTGAACTTGCCGCACTCCCCAGTTTTCTTATCGGTAGCGTAATTGGTATCAGTCTATTCTGGTCAATTGAATTCGTGATACGTAGGTTGCTGCGACCTGGGAAAACGCAGAAAACGAAATATCTACTTGGTTTCATAGCACTTGGCAAATATACAGTACTCGGTGTGATCCTCTATTTTTTGTTTAATACGAAATGGCTGAATATCTACGCATTTGCTGGCGGTATCATCTTAGTTCAAGGTGCTATCATTCTCAAAGCAATCGGATTGATGATAACAATACTCAGAAATAAAGATCCTGATCAACAAGACAAAATACATAGGGATTAGAGAATATATTCCAAATCTAAACGAAGTCAAATATAAAACATGAAAAAAATATCGTTTATATGCTTGGTCATTGCTATCAGCCTATTAGCAATGACCGGAACATTCGCAGCAGAGGATGCATCACCAGATGGATCCGATGTTGAAGAACAGGGTAAAGCCCCCATCCAACATTACGGTTACCGTTCTTGGTTCTCTCCTATATCACAGTTACTGCCAAATAATATATTTCCTGAACCGGGAAAGTGGCATCAACCGGATTTAATCCCAAACACATTATTTGTGGTACTCTTTTTATCCATATTTTTCTTTCTCGTAACCCGCAACTTGAAGCGGATCCCAGAAGGAAATGGACAGACGTTATTAGAAGTGTTTGTCGGAGGTATAATGGATTTCTTTGGTGGAATCTTAGGTGAAGGCGGTAGAAAATATCTCCCATTTGTTGGTTCATTTTTCATTTTCATACTCTCACTAAACTATATCGGACTTATTCCTGGCTTTCAAGCCCCAACAGCAGATTTAAATACAACGCTTGCCCTCGGCGTAACCGCAGTCATTGGTGTACAAATTATCGCTATCAAAGAAAATGGGTTTGGGGGTTACATCAAACATCTTGTTGGGAATCCTACGTGGTTAGGATTCTTGATGTTCCCAATTGAAATAGTTGCCCAGCTATCACGAGCAGGTTCACTCGCCATCCGTCTATTTGGCAACATTTTTGGTGAAAAATCTGTTGTTATCCAACTTACAGGACTCGGCATAATTCCAATTGGAGCTTACTTCCTTCCGGTTCCAGTTCAAGTGCCGATGGTGTTTTTTGCTATGTTTGGTGGCTTACTCCAAGCGTTTGTTTTCACACTTTTAACAACAATATATATCGTGCTATTTATAGAGCACCATGACGACGCGCATGAAGCGCATCATTAAAAAACTATGTGGCAAGCGTTAACTTGCCTATTTCTGTCCAAGGAGGACATCTCATGATTTACTTAGCAGTATTAGCATTTGGTGTAACTTTAGGTTTGCCAATCGCAGTTATTTTTGCCTCAAGAGCACAAGGTGCCGCCACGAGTACTGCACTTGAAGGTATTGCACGTCAACCGGAATCAGCAGCGAAAATTCAAACCGCTATGATTATCGGTTTGGCACTCATTGAATCACTTGTAATTTATTCGTTGCTTATGTTTTTTCTTTTACTCCCGAAACTGCCCGGTGTTGATGTAAAAGAAAACACAATTACAGTAAAAGATGCAATTGAAGCTTCCCATGTAGCTCCACCTAGTGACAACAATGCAAGTGTTAATAATGACGAACAATAATAACATATCATCTCTAACAGGTTGGGGCATAATATCTATAGCTGCCCCATCACGTTGGAGTATCTAAGTCTATTGCTCGCAGTTTCTATACATAACAATTTCTTATTGAGCGTAGCAAGTGGACAAAGTAGAGACCGTTTATGAAAAAAATATACGCAAGTTGTTTTATTCTAATGGGTGTCTGCATAAGCAGTGTTTTTGCAGCAGATGCACCTTCAGGTGGTGGACTATTATCTGACTTGGGGATTAAACCTGAAACGATTGTTGTTCAAGCAGTAGGTTTTCTGGTAGTGCTTGTTGTTCTTTGGAAGTCTGTTTTCAGTAAAGTTGGTGGACTATTAGAGGAACGTAGAACTGAAATCACAGATCAGTTAGAACAGTTGAAAACTGACCGAGAGGAATTAGATCGTCTCACCGTTGAAACACGGCAACGTTTAGGTGATATTGAAAATGAGGCGCAAGCCAAAATTCAAGCGGCGATTGATCAAGGAAACAGTGAACGGCAGCAGATCGTCGCGCAAGCACGGCAGGAAGCTGAAGATGAGATCACCCGCGCACGCGCAGAAATTCAACGCGAGAAAGACGATGCGATCTTAGAACTACGCGGTGTTGTCGCTGAACTCGCTGTTGATGCAGCCAGCAAAATCATTCGTGCAGAACTCAATACAGAGAGACATCAAAGTATTATTGACGCTTCTATTAGTAGGTTATCAGCGGGTTCAGGTCAGTAGATAGTCCTTTTAATGAGAGACATCAACCGAGCTGTAATGACAACTTTTAAAGGTCAGGGAAGTGAATTAAATGAAACGAATCGTAGCTGGATTCTATCTACTACTTTGCATTGGTCACCTGATTGTTGAATTGGTTGCTAAGAGTTTTAGTAATGGTTTGGAGGCTGTCGTCACAATCGGTATTACAGCAATAGGAATTTACCTGGCATGGGTGGTGATGACGTTAGTTGAACCATCTGATATGATAAAAAAGATTTTTGATAAGTTTTAGGATGAAAACGAACGATGAGAGACATTCGGGTTGCAAAACCTTATGCTCGTGCTTTATACGAAGCGGCTGTTGAACAGAATGCTTTGGACGTTATTACCGTTGATGTTGAAACGTTTCAAGAACTGATTGAACAGTCTGAGGAATTGAATCAGTTCTTAAATACGCCGCTGTTGTCACCCCAATTTAAAAGCGACACATTTCAGCAGCTTTTCTCTGAATCAATGAATCCGCTAATGATTAACTTCTTTAAGCTGCTTGCCTTAAGACAACGTGAACGTTACCTTGTCAGCATATTGGATGTCTTCACGGCAATTGTTGATGAAGCGGCTGGTAGGGTTGTCGCCAAAGTAACCACAGTTGTGCCGCTTACACATAATCAAGAGCAACAACTCATTCAGCAATTAAGTGCATATTCAGGTAAACAGGTGCGATTGGAAACCGAAACCGATGAAGAAATTCAGGGAGGGTTTGTTGTTCAATTAGGCGACACCGTTTTTGATGCAAGTATCACAACCCAACTTCAACGTTTGAAACGACAACTTGCAAAAGGGTAATAGTTATTATACCATTTCTAATTGACAATGCCTCTTAATTGTAGCATAAACTTTCAGTTTGTGCCGTTCACTGTTTCATTCCTAACTACCGGTAATGAGAAAAAATCTAATAGAAATGGTATGACAAGAAATCTTTTAACTGAGAACCGAAGACCGACAACTACTTCTCACAGAGGATTAAAAATATGGCAAGAGAAGTCCGACCGGACGAAATATCAAATATACTAAAACAACAGCTGCAACAGTTCGATCAGGACGTGGATGTCTATGATTCCGGCACTGTTCTGGAGGTGGGTGATGGTATCGCACGGGTGCATGGACTCGCTAACGCAATGGCGAGTGAAATGATTGAATTCCCTAACGATATCTACGGGATCGCTTTTAACCTTGAAGAAGACAACGTCGGTTGTGTGCTGTTCGGTGAAGACCAACTCATACATGAAGGTGATACCGTAAGACGAACAGGTAGATTGGCAGAAGTTCCCGTCGGTGAAGCACTGCTCGGACGGATGGTTGATGCTCTCGGTGAACCCATTGATGGTTTGGGTGAAATCAACACAGTACACCGACTCCCCGTTGAACAGAAAGGGTTAGGAATCGTTCAACGTCAACCTGTGAGTGAACCGCTCTACACCGGCTTGAAGGCTATTGACAGTCTAACACCTATCGGTAGAGGACAACGTGAACTGATTATCGGTGACCGCCGAACTGGTAAAACTGCAATAGCAATTGACGCTATTCTGAGTCAGAGGAATACAGATGTCTACTGCATCTATGTTGCGATTGGTCAAAAAGGGTCTACGCTTGCACAAGTTGCGAATACCCTTCGTGAACATAATGCGATGGAATATACGACAATTGTTTCAGCACCAGCAAGTGCGCCGTCTCCGCTACAATATCTCGCACCTTATTCAGGTACATCCATGGCAGAATACTATCGGGATAACGGTAAACACGCACTCATCATATACGACGACTTGACAAAACACGCGTGGGCATACCGACAGATGTCCCTACTTTCCCGTAGGCCCCCAGGACGTGAAGCGTATCCCGGTGATGTGTTCTATCTGCACTCACGTCTATTAGAACGTGCAGCAAAACTGAGTGACGATCTTGGAGGCGGATCCCTAACGGCACTGCCGATTATTGAGATCTTTGAAGGTGATTTGACGACTTACATCCCAACAAATGTTATTTCCATCACGGATGGACAGATATACCTCACAACAGACCTATTCAACCAAGGTGTGAGACCTGCTATTGATGTTGGCACATCTGTTTCGCGTGTAGGTGGTGATGCACAGGTAAAAGCCATGAAATCTGATGAGGTCGCTGGAACACTAAAACTTGACCTTGCAAGTTTCCGAGAGGTAGCAGCGTTTGCACAGTTCGGATCCGATTTGGATGCGTTAACAAGATCATTCTTAGATCGTGGCGCGCGACTCGTGGAATTGTTAAAGCAACCACAATATGAACCGATGCCTGTGGAAAGAGAAGTTGCCTCTATCTTTTGTGGTACAAACGGCTATTTAGACGATGTTCCTGAGTCTGAAGTCGCGCGATTTGAGTCTGAATTCCTACAATATCTTGACAGGAATCATGCAGAACTCCTCACAGAAATTGCTGAAACGGGTCTGTTAGGTGACGAAGCACTTGAGGCATTGCATGCTGCGGTCAAAGCATTCAAGGAGAATTGGAGCAATACACCAGTTGAACAACCGAAAACCGAGGAAGTACCAGCAGATGAACCCGCCGCAGAGGAAACAGCGGAAACTCACACAGAAGGTGAATGAGGATGGCAACATTACGTGAAATTCGGCGACGGATCACCAGTGTTAAGAACATTGAGCAGGTTACAGATGCAATGAGCGTTGTTGCTGCAGCAAGACTCCGCCGAGCACAAGAGAGTATATTAGCAACCCGCCCCTACGCTGACAAATTGAAAACAATACTTGGTCACCTCATCTCACAGATGGACATAGAGGAAGAAGCATTGACACATCCTCTGCTTGAAGAACGTGAGGTGCAGCATGTCTGTATCATTTCGGTCTCTGGTGATCGTGGACTTTGCGGTAGTTTTAATAGTAACGTCATACGGACGACAACCCAACGTATAGAGCATTACGAAGAAGATGGTGCAGATGTCACGCTCATCTGCATCGGCAGACGTACACAAGAACATTTTGAGAGACGCGGTTATGATATAACTGACTCTTATATCAATATCTTTCGTCAGCTTGAATTCCAAATTGCCGTGGATGTCGTCCACGAGTTTGAACACCTTTATACTGACAAAACAATTGACAAGGTAGAGGTTATCTACAACAACTTCAAGTCTGCTATTCTTCAGACGGTGCTTGTTGAACAACTCTTACCTTTAGAACCTATAGAACCCGAAGGTGATACGTTATTCTTAGATTATGTCTATGAACCGGGACAGGTAGAACTCTTTGAAATGCTACTCCATAAAGATCTAAACATGCAGATGTGGAAGGTGTTATTAGACTCAAATGCTGCGGAACAAGCTGCGCGAAGGGCAGCGATGCAAAACGCTACTGAAAAGGCAAGAGAACTTATTGACGAATTAATTTTACAACGTAACAGAGCACGTCAGACGCAGATCACAACAGAAATATCGGAAATTGTCAGTGGCGCAGCCGCTCTGGAAGGTTAATAGTAGTAGGCACACGCCGTGTGCCGTCAGCGAATATAAGGAATCCCACATGAATCAAGGTAAAATATTAGAAGTTGTCGGCGCACGAGTAGACATAGATTTTTCAGAAGCCAAATTGCCAGATATCCTAAACGCTGTTACAGTACAACGTTACGACGGAAGCGAGTTGGTGCTTGAAGTTCAGCAGCACTTAGGTGAAAATCGTGTGCGTGCAGTTGCTATGGATACGACCGATGGATTAGTCCGAGGCACAGTCGCTACCGATTCTGGCGGTCCGATCACCGTCCCAGTCGGTGATGCAGTACTCGGACGCGTTTTTGATGTTACAGGTCAACCCATTGATGAAAGAGGAGAAGTTGGTGAATCCGAACGGTATTCTATTCATAGACCACCACCCCCGCAAGCAGAACTTACAACAGTTACCGAAATGTTAGAAACAGGTATCAAGGTGATTGACTTAATCCAACCTGTTGTTCGGGGTGGAAAAGTCGGTTTCTTCGGCGGTGCTGGTGTCGGTAAAACCGTTCTGGTGGCTGAACTGATTTACAACATTGCCACACAACACGGTGGCTACTCTGTCTTCTGTGGTGTGGGTGAACGGACGCGCGAAGGAAACCAATTCTGGCTTGAGCTTGATGATTACAACGTGATTGACAAAACAGCGATGGTATTTGGTCAGATGAATGAACCGCCAGGTGCGCGTCTCCGTGTAGGACTTGCCGGCCTCTCTATGGCGGAGTATTTCCGCGATCAACAGGGACAAGATGTTCTCATATTTATTGACAACGTCTTCCGTTTCACGTTAGCAGGGGGTGAGGTGTCAGCACTTCTCGGTCGCATGCCTTCTGCTGTCGGATACCAACCAACACTTGCAACAGAAATGGGGGAGTTGCAAGAACGTATCACCTCTACCCAACACGGATCAATCACTTCATTCCAAGCAGTCTATGTTCCCGCTGATGACTATACCGACCCCGCTGTCGTTTCAGTGTTTGCACACCTTGACGCAGTAACACGATTGGAGCGAAGCATCGTTCAGAAAGGTAGATTCCCCGCAGTGGATCCACTCACTTCAAGTTCACGTATCCTATCACCAGAGATCATCGGTGAAGAGCATTACCAAACTGCATTTAGAGTCAAGCAGGTATTACAGGAATATGGCGACCTGCAGGACATTATCGCCATCCTCGGTGTGGATGAATTGTCAGACGATCAACAGTTAGTCGTGAATAGAGCACGCAAGATAGAGATGTTCCTCACACAACCGATGTTTGTCGCTGAACGATTCACAGGAACACCCGGTAAATACGTGAAGATTGAGGATACAGTGCAAGGTTGTCAAGCAATTCTTAACGGTGATTGCGATGACCTACCAGAACAGTCACTACGTTACATTGGTACGATTGACGAAAGCGTTTGAGCAAGTGAAAGAAGCAGAATTAGAAGAAGCAGCGGATTAAATGATATGCTAAATAGAAGTTTTCACCTTGAAATACGCACACCAGAGAAGATGATATTTGATGGGGATGTTACGAGCGTAACCGCTCCCGGAGTTGAAGGGAACTTTCAGATTCTGGCGGGACACATCCCTTTTCTCACAGCATTAGATGTCGGAGAAATCCGTGTTAACGAAACATCGGACACAGCACGTCATCTGGCAACGAGTGGCGGGGTTTTTGAGGTACTACGGACCGGTGTCACCGTATTGGTTGAAACAGCTGAGTGGGCATCGGATATAGACGTTCCTCGTGCTGAGAGTGCTCTTACCCGTGCCCAAGAACAACTATCTGCCGATGCACCTGACCTAAATCGCCCCCAAGTAGAAGCTGCCCTTGCCCGCGCGCAAAATCGGATCAAGGTCGCGGGTAATTTGTAAGTATCACTTCGTTGCGTTCGTTTTCCAGATATAAGAAAATGATTCAGAATGACAAAGAACTTAAAGTAAGTCAAGAACGCATAGCGTATTTTCAAGACTTGCTATCACAACTGCGGGTTAAGGCAACACTTGAAGAATTCTCGTTCATCTCAACTGGATATCGGACTGAAATTTTGAAAATGCAAGATGAAGTGCTTGAATACTTGACTCGACATGCATAAATTAGAGATAACCTGCCTCGAACAGCAAGGTCGCAAGGTTCTTTTTTCTCCCACAGCGACCTATCAGAACCGTTACAGTTTTGCCTTGGAAATTTACCGTTAATTGTCGATGTCTTGGATTCGTCCAGTTAATACCACGTCCATGAAACAGAACTGGAACGTAGAAGGTTTTCCCACTCGCCTTTCGATCCGGAGCGACAGTAGTGGCAAACTTCAAACTGTTTTCTAACTTTTCACGGACTTCCGATTCCTTGGCTTTACCACTTTTAAGTTCAATTGGAACCGCGACGAAGGTGTTTTTACCGGCGTTTCTATAAAACAGCAGACGGTCGCACCTTTGCCGGTTATCTCTGCGTGAGTCAAACTCTTTTTCTACATTTATCACGACCTTCTGCCTGGGTAAGTCGGTAAGGTATACCTGACATCCTTCTCCGCTGCATGAGTTAGTGAGACTATCTGGAGACACCTGCTCTTGAACATGCGTAAGTCCTTTACTCAGATTCAACTGCATTCTCCCCTTTTGTCTGCTCAATTCTATTTTGGAGCCCTGCCGATCGGTTATAGAGATCCTCTGCTATATCCAAATGATCCTCCGGCTCTATACCTTCAATAAGGTCAAACGGGAGTTCTGTAACCGGTTTGTTTTTATGGAACCACCAAGCACCTACCTCCTCCTGCTTCAAGAAGTCTGCATCTTCACTTGTAGATTTTCCAAGTTTCTGCAATTCACCCTCTCGAATTAGGTTGCTGATTTGTTGAAGGAGCCAGTTGCTATGTGTGGTAATCAGGACGCGAACACCGGCTTGGACCAAACGCGCCAGGGTTTGGGCAACTTTGGTTTGTGCACCTGGGTGAAGGTGAGATTCAGGTTCTTCAATAATGAGCAGGTCTCCCTGTCCAACAATACCTTGCAGGTAAAGGACTAAAGGCGCAAGCTCGGACACCATCGCAGCGGAATGACTCATCCGTAGTGGTTCTTCTGCCTGATCTGGACGGTATAGAAATTCCGGATACGCATCTGACGTAGCACGTTCAACCTCTATTTTGCCCTCCAGCAGGTCCAACTCCAGTTGTTCAGCGACGCGGCTTATTTTCCTTGACTTTCCGTTACGTCCCCTGAAACGGACAACCTGCTCCAGAAAATCTGCTATCATACCTGAAAATGTAGATACTTCAAAACGATCCAAACCAATACGGGTAGCCCGTTTGATAAGTGCACTGGCAATCACTCCGTGGCTTTGCATGATACCGCTCCGAGCGGCAGGCAAGTAGAATGAATTTCCTGTTTGTCTCTGATGGATATGTAAAGACCTAAATAGACGTTCAACATCGGATATTTCATGTAACTCAGTTTTACGGTTCGCGTCAAAGAGAATAAGGTCTGGATTGATGTGACCGGTTATAGTAGGTTTGGTGGATCCAGAGACACACAACTCAAAATCCCAATATGTTTGCCCCTTCTCGCTAACCGACAGTGAAACTTTCATTTTGTTGTCTCGACTGTCGGTGAATCGAATTAACCTAGAAACAGATTCAAAGTCGAAACACCGTTTGAGCTCGTTTGGGAAGTCTTCCTTATCTGTCAAGCGAGACTCTGACCGAGTGGACACCTGCTGAGGTAAATCGGAAAATTTGAAAGGGAGCCCAGGCGTGTTTAGCTTTTCAAGTATCTCTAACATTTCTTGCTCTAACTCTTCCTTCTTACTTTGTGAATAGTGATCTCGTAAACGGTAAGCAATACTAAAATGAGACGCAATAGAGTCTGCCCAAGGAATCTTTGAAAATCCATCAAAATGTTGATGTAATGCGTAAATGAGCGCGGCGAGATACGTCTTACCAGTGTTACTCTCACCGACAAATACCGTCAGTGGACGCAGGTCTATCTCTGCCTTTTCTATTGGACCGAAGTTTTTTACGTTAATGTAGGCGTTCATTGTTTTTTCTCCAATTGCCGATGACTTTAAATCAAGTATATGCACAGCAGCATTCAATTGCCAGGAAAAGAAATCGCTAAATCGCACATGCATTTTCACCAAACCGGATTAAGGTGATGAACAACTTGTAATAACTTCCATACATTCACAGAAAGAAATATATTAAAAGTGCACTGCTGACCTAATTCTCCTTACTCATTGAGAATACGGAGGGCTTCTTCGACGGTGGTTTTTAATTCTATGTCCCTTGCTTGCATCGCAAGCAACCAAGCATATTGAAGATCTCTATTTGCTTCCAGTCTGTGACCTAATAGAAGTTTCGAAATTCCTCGAGCATAGTAAGCAGCGGCATAATCAGGCTTTAGCCGAATAGCAATGTTATAATCCTTTATCGCAGCAGCATATTGTTTCAAGTCACTCTTTACATGTCCCCGCCTGATGTATACTTCTGCATTATCTGGCTGTAAGCGAATAGCAGTGTCAAAATCTGAAATCGCAGCAAAGTATTGTTCTAACAATGCTTTCACACCTCCCCGTCTGGTGTACGCCTCTGCATTATCTGGCTGTAGGCGAATAGCAATGTCAAAATCTGAAATCGCAGCAATATATTTTTCTAATGAAACCTTCACAAGTCCTCGATTGACATATGCTTCCACACTATCTGGTTGTAGGCGAATAGCAATGTCAAAATCTGAAATCGCAGCAATGTATTGCTCTAATGAAACTTTCACAAGTCCTCGACTGATATATGCTTTCACACTATCTGGTTGTAGACGAATAACATTGTCAAAATCTGTGATGGCAGCAAAAGGTCGTCCTGATTCCGCCTTAACATATCCTCGAAGAAGATATATCCCAGCAATATTGGGTTGTAGTTGAATAGCAATGTCATAGTCTACAATCGCAGCAGAGTGTTGTTCTAGGTGAAACTTTGATACTCCTCTACGGACGTATGCCTGAAAATTATTTGGTTGTAGAAGGATAACCATAGTATAGTCTATAACAGCCCCCGCATAATCGCCCAATTCATACTTTATATTTCCCCATCGTAAATATGTATTAGCAGATGCTGATTGTCTTCCTTGCGATAAAGGTTTCGCTGACTTTGATTTCTCCAGCAGCTTCTTAAGATGTTTTGATGGAATCGCAAAATTGAGATTCTGCGCATCCAAAGCGCGATGAACAGCAACGGACACACCAATTACTTCTCCTTTTTTGTTAAGCACAGGGCCACCACTACTTCCCGGAGAAATCGGTGCAGTCATCTGCAGACGTTGATTTATGAATTCATCTCGAAGGCTGCTAATAATTCCATCAGAAAACGTGCCTTCCAATCCTTTCGGGTTACCCGCTACGTAAACCGTCTCACCAATCCGAACCTTATCACTATCACCAAGAGAAAGCGATCTGATGCCAAATGCTGTTACTTTTAGGAGTGCCAGATCGTTGTCTTGGTCAACTGCTGTAACCCCTTTAATCTTGTATGTCCTGGACTTACCAACCAACTTTGCAGTACCGTTTGCTGCACCTTCAATCACGTGGTAGTTGGTTGCAATAATGTTAGTTTTCACAAAGAATCCGCTGCCAATACCCAATGTTTTGTCGTTTGTATCCTTCATTTCCAAGTAAACAGTCGATGCTAATGCTTTTTCTGCAATGTCTTCTGCGGGGAGGATCGTTTGTGCAGATGTGGTGTTTATGGTGTAAAATAGGAGAAGGAAGGCAAGAGTGAAACAGGGGAAAATCAAGTATAATTTATATCTGTGTTGCATTGAATACTCCTTTTTATTTTTCTTGACAAAAAGTTGTCTCAGTCTATGAGGTAAATGCTCATCAAGCAACACGCGCATGAGCAAACTCCAGAGTCTTATGTAAATAAGCAACTGCCTGCTCACGTGAGACTGTCGGGAAATCATCAAGGAATACATCAAGTGAGTCCCCTGCAATGAGGTGTTGAATCAGACTTTCAACTGGCACGCGCGTGCCAGCGAAAACTAAGGTGCCGTGCATCACGTCTGAATCTTGGGAGACAATTTGTTCTTTCTTCATTTATGTTCTCCTCCTCATAATTATCGGTGGATAGTTTTCCTGCAGATTGAAGGTGTTGTTAACAATACGATAACATATTCAATGGAGAATGTCAAGTTCAAAATCCATTATGGACTGTGTAAAGTATTTGGCACAAAGGAACAAACTTATGTTTTCTTTCGTCCTGCTTGCAATAATGGGATGGGGTACAAAGGTAAATATCTCTCGTCGGACATAACAAGATGGTAACTGCCGCATGATACAACACCTTTTCAACACGGTTCTATCCTGGTGTCTCAAACTCTTGGACTGGTCCTTTCTCTTGTTGAACTTCCGTGAAGTTGCCTCTTGTATATTCGTTAATAACCTTTCGCCAAAAAGTCTGTGCAGGTAAATTCTCTGCTTCCTGTTCAATCGACCATTTACCCGGGAATTTAGCAAAGAGTCGATGAGCAACTTCCATTCCTATTCCTTTTCGCCGATATTTCCTTAGAATGAAGAATTCGGAAAGTATGTTTATGCGCTCACCGTTTTCTGAATGGATCTGCCTACCTATCGCAAATCCAGCCAATTTTCCGTCAATTTTTACAAAGTAAGCAAAACGTTCAGGTTCTGTCCAATAGTGGTCGAGATATTTGTAGTTGAACAGTCCATAAGGCCCAACATCCTCTTTATTAAATTCACTATAATCGTGAAAGCAAAACTGCATAAGATTGCGAAGAACCGGTTTTTCATCAAGTGAAATTTGTTCAAGTTCAATGTTCATGTCTGTTCTACTCCGTCAACGTAACCTCATCCTGCTTCACAATCTCCTTGATATGTCTATACGGTGCAGATTTTACCAATTCCAACGTCTCAGGAGACAAGCGATCCAGAATAGGCTGCGGCAAATTATGCGTTCCAGAAAATTGTGGATAATAACGCAATACAAGAAACCTACGATCCCTATCCTTTGGTTTCCAACGTAAAACGCCGTGCGTTAACAACTCTGAAATGATCACAATATCACCTGCTTTCGGCGTGATATTCACAAAAACTGGATCATCAATCGGATCAATCCCATCTGTCTCATCAAGTCTTAGCAGCTGCTTCGGACGCTCAAATTTACTCTTATGTGAACCGGGGATGACAATGAGTCCACCATCACCAGGATATACATCGGTAAAATAGGGAAAACAGACAAAGTTGTCGCAGTAGATACGACCATTGTTAACTTCATACCTTGTGCTATACCGTCCGTAATCATCACGAGCACAGTGTAGTCCACCCGGATTAACATGCGCGTTCTCTCCCGCTTTCCACAAATCATGCTTATCATGCTTGAGCGAACCTCTTGCAAATCGCGGTTGATTGTCTGTCAACTCCTTGATAATGGGCCACAGTGCAGTGTGCATAGTTAAACACTCAAGCGATTTATCAAAGGCAAACCCGTGCTGATGCAGTCCGCGCTGCTCAAATCCTGGTGGCAATTCATCGGGAGGAGTCGTGATATATCTATCAACTGCCTCAGCAGCTTCTGCCAATGCATCACCAGTGATGACGTTTTTCAGATGAAGGTAGCCAGTTACATCAAATAGATAACGTTGTTTCGGTGTCATTACTACATTTCCCTCTTACAAAACATATCATATGAAGATTAAATAAATATTCTGGTGATCCAACCCGTCAAAACGATCGTAGGGGCTGGGTTTCCCAGACCGCATAATGCAGGTTTCCCAACACGATAATTACCCAATTTAAATCTTAATCTTCATTTGATCCGTCCATTGAATTACATGACTGCGATATCTACAACTTCAGACGCATATAAACCTTAGCATATTTTGCGCCTTTAATATTGCATATTACAATGACATGCTAAACGATCTACCTGTTACATTTCCACTTACATAGGCATCCCGGAATAACGTTTGTCGTCTCGGTGGCATTCTTTCAATCAACGCTTGGGGTGGGAGTGAGAGTTTCCATCGTTTGTCAACCGAGTTGTATCCATTGAAAACTGAGACTCTATCAGTGTCAGGATTTTGCCACGGTTGACCACTGTGTGTTATTGCTTCTGTGAAGAAAATGACAGATCCTGCCGGACAAGAATAGGTGTCCCAAAACTCCCATTCTCTTTTCCGGACGACTGCGGGTGCAGTAAACGCAGATTTGTGACTACCGGTGACAAACAAAGTGCCACCATCCTCTTTGCCAACTGGGTTCAGTTCCCAAACGACGCGCGTCAATCCACTATATGCCTGTCCCGGTAGACATTGGTATTGATGACAATCCCCTGGCATTCGAAACATACCGTTACCATTATGTGGCCCAAACTTACGAGGCGGATCGTCAGACGTTGAACGCAACATTAAGAAACTCGTCTCCATCCGAAATCCATAGCACGACTCTGAAGTTAGGTAGGGTGATGCCAGAAACTCATTAGCAAATGCAACAACAACAGGATGATCTATTAGTGTTTCTAAAGGACCACCATAAGTAGACCTGTGGTAGGACGGTGAAATGGTTTCAGGTGCATTCTTCAACTGATAGCAGAAATCTCGCATCTCCTCAATCTCAGAATCCGTTAGCACTCCCGGTATTAATAACCATCCATCTTTATCAAAGAGATATTTCTGTTCCTGAGTCAAAGGCACAACAGGTTTGCCATCAGCATTGGTTTTCGTAAGTTCAGATGCTGTGGTTGATAAAGGTCGTCCGAGATCTTTGTTAAATCTGACACCGATATGATCTGCCATAATCCATTCCTTTCTTCTGGGTAAGGTTTTGAAATCCCGATTTTCATTAACTGGCATTAACTGGCATTAACGGACAGTCCACGACAACAATAATGAACCGATTTAGCCTTTTTCTGCACAGAGTTCACTAACCAATTGGGCGTTTTGACCAATCTGGTCTCCAAATTGCTGATACATACCGAGCAAGAGAACGTCATTAGGTTTAGAATTCTCTATGGCAAATTTCAATTCTTCACGAATCTGCTGTGGACTTCCGATTGTTCTACCCGCAGCCAATACTTTGAAAATGAGACACGGTTTTTCTGTCCGTTGTATCGCCTTAGCCATCTCATCACGGTCTTCACGCGCGTAGATTTCACCTAAAGGTGGGTAGCCGAATTTCTCGATGAACTTTTGACTCCCACCGCGTAAATTATAGAGTGCTGTCATATAATAGTCTATATCCCAACCTTCATCTTCAGCGATATGCAACAGCTTCGGGTCATGCACCGATAAACCGACAAGACAACCTGTATCACGTATCCGTTTAAGTATATCCCGCAACAGATCAAGCTTGCCTTCTTGCAGACAACGTTGCCCAACGCCACCACCGTGAGGTGCCATCCCAAAGGGATTATGTTTTGCATCTTCAAAGACCTGGTCAGGGTTGTCATACCACACATAAGCCCAACTAAGACAAAACCAGTGCATCGTGCCACCTGAATCACGGTATAGTTGTAGGTCTGACATGGATCGTTCTGTTACGCTATTCTGCCAACCATTAATTCCTGCTTCCTCTGCTCTTTTGAGTGTCGCAACAACACGTTCCGGTGTGTGATACTCTTTCTGATGCTGTGAAAGCAGCTGATTAAAATGGGAATAACCGTAAATCGGATTATCTCCGATCACTAACTTGCTGATTTCGTGATTACAAAATGAGACTTTCGGTAAGGTCGTTTCCAATGCGTTTCCTCCAAACTATTATAGTGCTTAGTCAACATACAATTGTAGGTCGCGATTCGGAGATCGCTCCTACAGAATACGTGTGTAATTCTTTGTAAACTTAACCATAAAAGTTGCTTCAAATAATCCTACCCGTAGTGAAATTCTTCTAAAACAGAGGTATCAATTTGTTGGACAAGATGCATCGTTAAATTCAGTGCTGCGTTGTAGTCATCAATGTTGATGATTGAGACATGACTATGGATGTACCGTGATGGCACACCGAGCACGACAGAAGGTACACCTCTACCGAATACATGGATAGCACCGCCATCTGTTCCACCAGATTGACGCACACCGAGTTGATAAGGTATGTCATGCTGTTTTGCTGTTTCAACCACATAATCAGCGAGTTTCGGATTGACAACCATTGATGAATCAATGATGCGAATTTGCACGCCGTCCCCCAGTTTCCCTTGCGAATTTCCGACGCTTAGTCCTGGTGTATCGTCACCGGGTGGGCCCTCAAGAACAATAGCCAGATCAGGTTCTACACTGGCAGCCATTGTCTTCGCGCCTCGCAACCCAATCTCTTCCTGCACACTCCCCGCACCGATAACTGTGTTCGGATGTTCTTCAAGTCGTTGCAGTGCCTCTATTACAAGTGCAACACCGACGCGATTATCAAACGCTTTTGCGGTGAGTAACTTCTCATTTTTCAATCGCATAAAGGGTCTATAAGGTGCAATCGGACAACCGGGCAAGATCCCGTATTCCTCTGCTGCCTGTTCTTCACTCTCAGCACCGACATCAATAAAAAGGTCTTTAATTTCTAAGACTTTATCACGTGATCCTGACAATAGGTGCGGTGGTGTGGAACCGATCACGCCTGGTACTTTACCTAACTTCGTTTTGATATTAACGCGTTGTGCTAAGAGTGTATGTCCCCACCAACCACCGAGAGGTAAAAACTTGACGAATCCTTTATCCGTGACGTTCGTCACAACGAAACCGATTTCGTCTAAATGTGAATCAAGTACAATTCTCGGTTGTTCTGCAGTTCCAGCGCGTGTGCAGAAAATACTCCCCAGTTTGTCAGTTTCTATTGGACCGACATCAGAGACAGCCTCACGAAAAACTTCTCGTACTTCTTCCTCATAACCAGGGATTCCATCTGCTTGGGTTAATGATTCTAACAATTCTATTGAGGTATCATTCATAGTTGTATTTCCTTCTGTATACATGTTATAATTTAGATGAATTATAGCACGATACATGATTTTTGCCAACGTTAACCTGAAAAGGTGTGTAAAGTCATTGCCACACTTTTTTCAGAATCGCGCCAATTATATAGCTGGCGCGGAGGACACAGCAGACGCGGAAAGTGTGCTCGCACCATACGAGAAGATGTTTTACTATGACAAATGTAAGTCCCGATGTATTAATTACGAGATAAATGGTTACACGGAATCGCTGCCAGAAAAATGGACGAGTGGAAAGGACAAAAGTATAGACGTGGATGTCGTGTTTCGTTAACCTTTAGAAACGTAATTATTGAATGATACTGAAAATCACATAAGGCAGGGACGGTGCGGTCAATAGACCGCACCGTATATATCCGAGAAGAGTTAGAACCGCGTTGACTTAACAGATGCCCATTGTGTTGTTAACTTTCCCTTTGCATCAACGGATTGCGGTTCTCCATCAAGAGGTATCTCATCATCAGGTTGTCCTTCAAAGAAACGGAAATTATCAAGCCAGAAATCAATATCAGATTGCGCGATGGATAACCCAACCCACATGTCTTTATCAACATCTGCTCCTGCGGTAAATGTGTGAGAATACTCCATCCACTCATCACCTAAAAGGTCAATATCCGCACTTCTCCATGTTGTCCAAGGATCATGTTGCATCTGAACACTCAGAGAGACTTGTCTCGGTTTTTCTGCACGCGCCCAGAAAATCACAGTATACTCTTTACCACCCTCCATGGATACATTCAACTGTTTAATCTTTGCATGCCAATTCGTGCCTGTTGCTTGTACACCTACAATTTTAAGACATTTGTCACCGTGTTGTGGGTTATCCTCATCAATTTCCATTGTGTACAACCCACCTCTGTCGCAGCAGGAACCATCTTCTAATTCCCATGCTGTTACATCATCTTCAAAACTGTAGTTTTCAAGGAGAAGTTCACCTGTCTCCCATTTACCAAAATCTTGAACCGTACCTGCTACACAATTGCCAACTATAATAATCATAGCAGTCAAAATAGTGCTTATAACATAACGTTTTCTCACTTAAATCCTCCTATGGATCTGTTTATGTTTCTAAAAATGTTTATCCACGCATGAGAGATTCAACCTCAGGTAATATCTCTTTCACCGCAGCCTGGTCAACTTGGTCTGCGACACTGGTATAACCTGCAGTATTAATCATCTCAGCAAGATGTTTTCCGAGTTGTTCAATAGTCCATGCTATTGAATCCGGAACGGTCTCTTTGTCAAGTGTTCTATGATCGTTTTTACCTGATGGATCATAATGATAATGCGGGTTCTTACGGAAGCAGTCAAATCGTAGGAGTTGGATATTCTCACCATCTGCTCTACCGAACACACGCACGGTGGGACCCCCATCTTCTCCTAAACTGCGGTTATCTACCCAAAGTTCTACACCACCAACGTGGAATACTTTTTCGTCCATTTTTCTTCTCCCGATTATTGTAATATAGGTAATTATACACTCAAAACGAAAACTTGTCAATATTGGTGTATATAGTTTAATTTTGCTTGCAAATTTTCTGTATAATGTATATATTTATACGGGAGGTGAATCACCAATGATGGATAAGAAGTTAAAGTTTAACCAAGACGGTCTTTTTAAGATTGTCCAGTATACGGATATACACTGGCAAAACGGAGAGCCTGTTGACCAGAAATCCGCTGAACTGATGGAAAGTATAGCAGGAGCAGAAAAACCTGATCTGATCGTGTTGACTGGGGATATATTGTCTGGTGGAGGATGTGATGATGCAAGTGAATCTATGCGTCAGGTTGTCAAGATCATGGAGCGGTGCAACACCCATTGGACTGCGGTTTTTGGAAATCACGACGATGAAGGAACGGCAAGCCGTCATGAGTTGATGGTAGTCATGCAGGAGAGTGATCTTTCACTCGTTGAACCGGGGCCGGAGGATATATCAGGTGTTGGAAATTTTGTTCTGACAGTTCAGGACTCAGAAGACGACAATCCTGCTGCGCTGCTGTATTTTATCGATTCAGGCAGTTATGCTCCGACAGATATAGGCGGTTACGATTGGATTAGAAGAGACCAGATTGAATGGTATCTTGATGAATCTGCAAGATTTATTAAAGATGCCGGACATCCACTTCCGGCACTCGCTTTTTTTCACATCCCGATACCTGAATATCATGAAGTATGGGATTTCCACACGTGTTACGGGGCAAAATATGAAGATATATGCGCGCCAAGAGTAAATACGGGTCTGTTTGCTGCCTTGCACGAAGCGGGTGATGTGTTAGGTACTTTTGTGGGACATGAGCATATCAACGACTTCTGGGGAGATTTACACGGGATTCGTCTTTGCTACGGGAGGGCAACCGGATATAACACCTACGGTAAAGATGGATTCCCACGTGGAGCACGCGTAATAGAATTAAAAGAAGGTGAACGGCAATTTAAAACTTGGTTACATCTTGACGACGGAACTATCAGGCATGAGCAACCACAGCATACACCCCTACAACGCACGTTCACGGATGTTTAAAAAATATTGTAAAAACAAATTCAGCATTTCAAACCTTGAGTTTTATTTTTCATATCCAATGACTATCATATATTTTACCATATTGAATTCAAGGTCCTATCCTTGAGGAGGTTAATGTGAGAGCACAACCACAAGTCTCTATACGCTTTGAAGAAGATGTTGCAGTTTTTGACATTACAGGATATCTAACAAATGAATCTGAAGACGCTATGAATGATGCTTATGCGCATAGTGATGTTCAGGAAGCAACAAAACTACTACTCAATTTTGATCGTCAGAGTTTTATCACGAGTAGCGGATTTGGCACAATTATCAAACTGCTTTGGAAAACACGAGATAAAGGACAATCCATGCGGATAGCACATCCCGCTACACAAGTAAGAACCATCTTTAATACCATCGGATTGACACAGAGCATCGGTGTGTTCGCGTCGGAGAAAGAGGCGTTAGAAGACTTTTAAGGGAAAAGCGTATACATGTTTGTGTTAAACAGTACTCCTAAGAGACTCCAGAGACTACCCGCAAGAAATTGTCCAAAGATAAGTCCTAAGAACAGTGGAAGCGCACGGCGATATGCACGAACACCACCTCCTGTGAATAGTATTCTCTTGAAAAGCCAACCCAAGAATATTGAGAACCACATCCAACCGATTGCCCAACCATTACCAACGGCATAACCGACTGGATAGAAGGGCCACCACAAGAACTGCCGTTTGAGTACTGTCAAGATTACTGTAAAGACGAAACCAAAACCGATATATTGGATAGCGGGTAGGTTCGGTGCACGCGGTGAAGTAATCCAGTTCTGTAGACGATTAAACTCCCCGACTCCCCATCGTGCGAATCGGAACTCATAGTAAAGAGCCACATGACCGACAATTGATATGACCGCGCCAGCAATAGATGCTACTATCAATGCAACAACTAACCGATTTTCACGAAGACTGAAATGTCTTCCGATTTTGAAGGCTTCCAGTTGATGCGGCATCGGATGACAACGATACCCGTAAGCAAGCCACGATAGAAGTGTGGTATTGGTCAGATTTTGTGCACCCAGTGGACGACTACCTAAAAACAGTAGCATGATTCGGTCAGGATGTACCCTATGTAACTCATGAGTCGGAGGACCCAGTTCTGCACGCATACGTGTCATGCCGATACACAGTATCAAGTAGATACCGAAATACCCAAGCGCAACCCAGGGGGACAATCCTGCGTAATACCAGAAAATTAAAACAAACGCTAAACCGAACAGCAGACCGAAAACTGCAAGACGGTACAAGGGATCCTTGGATCTAAAGGAGAAAACACCTCCCAATACCTTTAGTATCTCTCTACGGCTTGTCAATAAAGCGAGTAATCCAATCCCGATCCATGCCCCTGCACGTTGTTCTGTCTGAAATCCTATCGCGGTTGTCCATCCAGTTGCGCTGAAAAAGACGCGTTGTAGTCCCTAGAATAGATAAAATGCCCAAAATGACAAGGCTAAATCCAATGGCATTAAGTACCCGAGTCCTATTGCAAAAGGATACACATATACGGGTAAACGTCCCATCGCATTCCAAGGACGATCTGCAAAGAAGAGCTGATACTTTATCTTTAGAGACGGTATGACCGGGAAAAGGTAATTTAAACCCGCAAGTAATTCTAATCCAAAGGCAATACCGAATCCGAGCCAGATGAGTTTATTGCGAAAAAGGTTTGATGTATTACCAAGGAGTTCTACGGGGAGTGTTGTTAATGGATAACTCAGTTTTTCATGGTCTATCCACTGCTTCCGTATGATGATGTTGATACATAGCATCATAAACAGAAGGACGATCACCAGAGCACTCCACGCAACTATCGGTACAAACCACGCCTCCATATAGATAGGTCGCCAGAAAGTGTCATCGCCTTCAAAATAGCCTTGAAGTATCTTTCGGTCCGTAATGGTTAACCATGTGGGTAAGAAACGGAAGAAGATATCCGACCACTCATTTTCAGGTGTGGCAAACCAACCTGCGTTTGCTATCATCGGCACTAATTGTCGCACAATATCGTGTCCGGCAAGTGCTGTTGCGACAGAGACCATAATATAGGTCATTGCCAGTTCACGCGAAGTTGGTGCAATATTCTTTAGGTATTTTCTCAGAAGAGGGGTGATTGCAGCCAGCAGAAAAAATGTGAACAGCACGGTAGGAAAGATAGAGAAATCTGTCAGTTCCCATACCACACGGTTCTCTGCTGAGATAATCCAATAGCAGGTTAGGATGATGAGGATTGAACCGAAAAGGAGCGTGCCAACTACGAAGCGGAGTCTTGAAGGTTTTGCTACATCCCGAATGGCACTATGTTCGTTTTGATGCATAATCTAATCATAGCACACCTATCAGGATTAGGCAACTAATATTCTGATCCATAAGCGTCAATTTAAATAGGAATTATACAAGTGTTCCCAGACCGGTAGGTGCGATTTCCTAATCGCACCGAAATCCTACGCGAAAACCTTTAGTGAAAGGGGTTTACCATAATCTGTTTCGTCCGAGTCACTCGCTTAGGACCCGGTGCGATTAGGAAATCGCACCTACCGGCCTTGACGATTAAACAGACAAGCCCAAGTCTTTAGACTTGGGTCCAACACTGTTTAGGCAATAAAAAACGTTTGCATTTTTTGTGCAAAAGATAGTATAATCATAAGACTGATTCAGGGGTGGGTGATGTTACACCTACCACACGATAACAGTAGGGATCAGGTTCTTTTCAAGGAATCAGTATTATGCCAAAGAAAACCCATAAGATCGCATTAAATCCTAATAACAAACAGCGTAAATGGTTTGCCCAACAGTGTGGCTACGCCAGATGGTCATACAACCAAGCATTAGCAGATTTTAAGAAACACTATGATGCAA